>CAZKNF010000001.1:0-38940 GCA_964554105.1 uncultured Rhodothermales bacterium
CAGGGCACTTCGAACATGTTATTCTCACCCAGGACTGGCATACGGAGGGCCACCAATCGTTTGCGTCGTCTCACGAGGGCAAGGAGCCGTTTGATGTCGTCGAGCTGCCTTACGGCGAACAGATACTTTGGCCGGATCACTGCATACAAAGAACGAACGGAGCCCGATTTCATCCTGATCTCGATACGGATAGGGCCGAACTGATTATCCGCAAGGGTTTTCGGAAAGAAATCGATTCCTACTCGGCCTTTTTTGAGAATGACCACGAGACCCCTACGGGGCTCACCGGTTATCTGCGTGAGCGCAACATAAATATGTTGTTTGTCGCAGGCCTTGCGACGGACTTTTGTGTGCACTGGTCCGCCGTCGACGGGCGCGAGCAGGGATTTGGCGTGTACGTTGTCGAGGACGCGTCTAGGGGGATCGATGCCAACGGATCGATGAGTCGCGCCATGAAGCGTATCCGTGAATCGGGCGCCAACATCATAACGGCAGAGAAGGCCAAGGCTGCTGCCTACTCATAGAAGGCACCATTTTCTGCGGCTTTTTCGGACAGCAGTGGGGAAGGCGCGAATTGCGCGCCGTGGACGTCGCGCAGCGCGTCGAGCCGTTTTCCGATTTTGGATGCACCGATTGCATCGACGTATCGAAATGGACCCCCACGAAAAGGCGGAAAGCCGAGTCCGAAGACGGCGCCGATATCGCCGTCTCTCGGCGACTGGAGCACGCCCTCATCGAGGCAGTATGTTGCCTCGTTCACCATTACCAGGCTAAGCCGCTCCTGAATATCATTCGCAGCGTACGAACGCCGTTCGTCGCCGAAATAGGTGTATACCGCATCGTTCGAATTTTCCTTTTCCAGCCGTCCGTTCGATTCGTAGTTATAGAAGCCTCGTCCGGACTTCATTCCCAGTAGGCCCGCCTCAACCATAGATACGGCGCCTTTATTTGGTGCGATGCCGCGTTCGGCAAAATACTCCCCCAACACTTCGGTAATCTTCGAGGCGACATCGACGCCTACAAGATCGAAGAGCTCGAAGGGGCCCATGGGAAACCCGAAGTCCTTCATCGCCGAATCCACATCCGCGATGTTGCCACCGTCCGTGAGGAGGTCGAGCGCTTCATTCATATAAACGGCAAGGATCCGCGTTGTGTAGAATCCGGGACCGTCGTTAACGACTATCACCGTCTTCCCCTGCTTCAAACCGAGATCGAAGGCGGTGGCAACAACCCATTCGGGCGTACGGTCTGAACGAATGATCTCCAGCAGCGGAATCTTCGGTACCGGGGAGAAATAATGCATTCCGATTACCTGCTCCGGTCGTCGAGATGCCTCCGCCAGGCGCGAAATAGGTATCGAGGAAGTATTTGATGCGAAGATGCATGATTCGGCAGAAACGGCTTCGGCATCACGGATGAGTTGATGTTTAATGTCTACGCTTTCCGGCGCAGCTTCGATTATCACATCTACATCCGAGAATAAGTCATATGAATCCACAGGCGTGACGCGCTCTACGAGCGTGTCACGGTCGAACTTACTGATGATTCCCTTCTGTGCTCGCTTCGTCGCCGCCTCGTACAATTGTTTACGTGCCTTCGACGCGAGGCCGAGATTCTGATCCTTCACAAGGACGTGCAAACCATTCTCGGCACTTACCTGCGCGATGCCGCTACCCATGAGTCCTGCTCCCAGCATACCGATCTTTTTCACGGGCCGTGCCTTGTCGACGAGCGGATTCTTTTCGGAGTCTTGCCTCGCGAAGAAAAGACGGACGAGTTCTCGCGACTGCGGGGTAACCGCAAGTTTCCCAAAGTGCGCCTCTTCAAGTCGGAGGCCGTCGTCCATACCGTCTAGCAGGCCCACCCGAACGCATTCGATTATGCTCGCAGGTGCCGGATAGTTACCGCGAGCCTTCCTTTCTGCAGTTTCTGCGGCCTTTTTGAAGATCAGTTCTCTAGTTAGACGTGTACTGTCTAGAATCCGGGTGCGGAGTGACTTCTTCCGCGTGTGGTCACCTCCTTCGATCAACTCACGTGCAGCAGCTTTCGCTGCCGTGAGAAGTCCCGGCTTATGAATTAGTCCATCGATCAGCCCCATCTTACGCGCTGGTATGGGATACGTGTTTTTGCCCGTGAGCATGAGCTCGAGTGCAGTTTGCACACCGACGAGCCGCGGCATGAGCTGCGTTCCGCCGCCGCCGGGAAGCAAACCAAGCATCACCTCGGGAAGCCCGAACTTCGTGCTGGAGTGATCTGTTGCGAGTCTGTATGTGCACGCAAGAGCGAGTTCGAGACCTCCACCCAGTGCAGGACCGTGGATCGCTGAAACGAAGGGTGTATTCGTCACTCTAATTTGCCCCAGAAGGTCGTGTGCGCGTCGGCTCACTTCGGAGGCCTGCTCGGCAGAACGAATATCCCGAAGCATCCGAATATCTGCGCCGACAACGAAACTGTTGGGCTTGGCACTTATGACGATTACCGCCTCCGCATTTCGCGCTTTCGTTTCCGAAAGCGCCCAGTCGATGTCATCGAGCGCAGCCATGCTGAGCGAGTTGTGAGTCTCTCCGGGCTGATCAAGCCACCAAATGACGACATCCTCTTCTTGCTCGATGCGAACGAATCTATCTTCCATCTCTTTCTTGCACTCGATCTCGTAATTTAGATAACCGTTAGCGCGATCACTCACGCCGACGTGTACCCAAGGTTCTGCTCGATCCTCTTCGGATCACGTCGTATCCTGTACGTCGTCACGCTCAAGAAGTAGAGCATGACCTAGACCGCCGGCGGCGCAAGCGGCCACGACGGCGAAGCGCCCGTTTTCGCGGTGAAGGCGGTTTACTGCCGTCGTCACGAGACGGGTACCGGTAGCCCCGAACGGATGCCCAAGCGATAGCGATCCTCCCATAACATTCAACTTCTCCATCGGTATCTGACCGACCTGTTTGGTCCGACCGAGCTTCTCGACCGCAAAATCGCTCGACTTCAACGCCGCCAGCACTGCCAATACCTGACCAGCAAATGCCTCGTGCAACTCGAAGACGTCAAC
Source organism: uncultured Rhodothermales bacterium (assembly GCA_964554105.1). Classification (GTDB taxonomy): domain Bacteria; phylum Bacteroidota; class Rhodothermia; order Rhodothermales; family VXPQ01; genus CAZKNF01. The sequence continues at coordinate 3,047 of CAZKNF010000001.1, forward strand.
GTCGTCGAGTGTTAAGTTCGCACGATTAAGAATTTTCGGGATCGCGTATGCAGGACCGAGCAAAAGCTCTTTGCCAGGATCCTGAGCGACATAGACGTACTCTCGCAAAACCGCGCGCGGGTGAAACCCGAATTTTTTGGCTGCGTCGCGCGACATCAAGAGCGCTGCGGATGCACCGTCGGTGAGAGGAGAAGCGTTGCCGGCAGTGACGGTGCCGAACGGCTTGACGAATACCGGCGGGAGTTTCGCAAGCTTCTCGAGATTCGTGTCGGGTCTAATTCCGTTGTCTCGCTCGACAGGATTAAAATCTTCTGGGACGGAAACGGGGAGGACTTCCTGGGTGAACAATCCATCGTCCCATGCGCGCGCTGCCGCATGATGCGACCGCATCGCATACTGATCCTGCTCCGCACGTGATACTTCGAACGTCGCCGCGAGCTTGTCGGCACTCTCGCCCATCGTCTCACCAGTCGAATATTCTGCGATGGACGGTATTTCGGGGAGAAGATCGCCCGGCGACAAACCTGCGATCAAGCCGAGATAGTCGGGAAATGACTTTGCCTTTCTTGATTCGAGGATACGCTTTCGCAGATTCCTTTTTAGCTGGATCGGGATATCGGACAACGTTTCGGTACCTCCGGCGACGACGACCTCCGCTTGGCCGGTGCGGATCAAATCGGCGGCAGATGATATCGCCAGGTTGCTAGAGATGCAGGCCATCGTGACGGTATGGGCCGGGACGTGGTTTGGAAATCCCGCGGCAAGCGCCGCCTCACGTGCAACGTTGCTCGTACGAACATCCTGGAGTACACACCCCATGATGATCTGGCCGACGACAGCGGGATTTATTTTGGTGCGTGTCAAAAGGCCTCGTAGAACCGTACGCGCAAGATCGTATGCGGTCAAATCACTGAAGGCGGTACCGGATCGAAGAAAAGGCGTTCGACATCCATCAACGAAAACTGCGTCTTGTAGAGAGCTTGAGGCCATACGTTACGTGCTGAAAGCGGAGGTACACTCTATCAAAAATTTTCTGTGGCGCGCATCCGGCAAGCAGCGGACGCCGTGCAGTTTCCGCGCAGGACATCAGCCGAAAATCCACGAACGAATTACCCCCCGACGTAGTTAAGTGCACGGCAGGACCGTGCGCCGGTAGCCAGGTCGCCGCGCCGATGCGTCGGCCACAGGTTCTATGTAAACCGACTACCGGCTGAGCCGCAATAGGCAGACGTAACGTTCTTAATGACACGACCGATCCCTGGCCGCATTCAGGATCATGAGCTACACCGTCAAAGAAATCTACTATACACTCCAGGGAGAGGGTGCCCATGCGGGCCGCCCGGCTGTATTCCTGCGCTTCGCCGGATGCAACCTCTGGACGGGAAGAGACGAGGATCGCGATCAGGCCGTATGTGGGTTCTGTGACACTGATTTTCTGGGAACCGATGGGCCTGGCGGAGGAAAGTTTGCGTCTCCTCAGGAACTCGCGTCCGCCGTAGCGGCATGTTGGCCGGCAAATGGCTCATCGCGGTCCCGGCGATTCGTCGTATGCACAGGCGGCGAGCCGCTCTTGCAGCTAGATGAACCGCTCGTCGATGCGCTCCACGCACAGAATTTCCAGATCGCAATCGAGAGCAACGGTACGAAGCAACCGCCGCGAGGCATCGACTGGATTTGCGTCAGCCCCAAGGCCGGTGCCGACCTCGTGTTGCGGAACGGAGATGAATTGAAACTCGTTTTTCCCCAACCCGGTGCAATGCCTGGAAGGTACGAACACCTCGAATTCGACCTGTTCTTCCTTCAGCCGATGGATGGGCCGAACCTGGACGAGAACACGCGTCTCGCCCTCGAGTACTGCCTCTCGCAGCCACAGTGGAGCCTTTCACTCCAGACACACAAGTTGCTCAGGATCCCGTAGCGCTCGAAACGATGGCACGAGAGCCATAACAAAGGTGGGCCCGAAGACTGCAGTTTACGCGATCTCCGGGCCCGTTCACGTGCGACGTCGGGCGGCAACTCCGCACGTGATTTTCATTGTAAATGGTTCTACGGGTATCGGGCAGTTTGCGCGTAGCTTTAGCGTGGGACGTATTTTCCGGCGATTAGAGACCTGCTTGAAGATTAGAAGCCTGTTGAGCAAGTCCGCGTTAATGGCGGCGGGGAGATGTCGTAAATCAAGGCACGTCAGAAGTGATGAATTAGGCGTATCTCCGTGTGCAGCTACGAGCCACGAGGAGCGTAGTGCAGAAACGCGGAAATTATCAACAGCCTTTCTGGGCCCATTTTCGGCGTCGAAGTGTATCTATATGTACGAGGTGATGTGTAATTTTGGATGAGCGTCCATGGATCCTGAGCTAAAATCAATCAGACCAGAAATCATTGCGGCCGACACTGCTCCGGCGGGGCTGCTCGTGCTGGATGACGATGGCTGCATCGTCTTCATAAATCGATTAGCCGCCGAATTGCTTGACTTCGATCAGGAGGCTGCCGCCGGACGGCCGCTGAAGTCTGTAGTCGACAGAGTGCCGTCTAAGACGATAAGCACGCATCTCGAAAAGGCGAGGAATTCCGCAAGCATCCATCGGCTGGAGATCACCACGTCAGATTCGAGTGGCTGTCCGCAGCACATCTTGCTTCAAACATTATCATCTCCTTACAAGGGTGATGAACGGTCCTTTCAGGTCATCCTGACTGATATTTCAGCTTACGTCAAGCGCGTGCAAGCAGCCGAATCTGAGCGAACAGCGGCCGAACTTCGTGCAACTGCGAATACTGAAATGCTCGCCGTTCTCAGCCATGAAATTCGCTCAGTACTCGCAAGTATGGTCGGGTTCGCCGACATACTTCAGACAAATGCGTCGGGAGAGAACGAAGAGCTTGCAAAAAGCATCATGGGGAGTGGACGTCATCTGCTCGACACGTTGAGCGCCGTGCTGGATCTCGCGCGATTCGATTCTCAGGAGGCGAATCTGGAGACGGAGGAGGTCGACGTCATACGGACAGCACGTGAACAAACGGCGCATTTCCGTCCGACTGCAGAAAAGAAATCGCTGGATTTGACTTTTCGGGCGGAAACGGCATCGGTTGCCGCGCGCATAAACGCGACGTTCCTGGACCGCATACTCTACAATCTGATCGACAATGCGATCAAGTACACACCGAAAGGTAAGGTTGAGGTGAGCGTTGAGGAGAGGGAAGGTCGGGTATGGATCTACGTCGCCGATACAGGCGTCGGTATCGGGGAGCCGTTCATGCCGAGGTTATTCTCATCCTTCGAGCGCGAAAGTCAAGGTGTTGACGCTTCCGTGGACGGCGTCGGACTTGGACTCACCGTCACGAAGCGCCTTGTCGAGCTCATGGGTGGAAGCATTGCGGTGTGCAGCACCAGAGGAGAGGGGAGTACGTTCACCGTCAGCTTTCCCGCTCTAAAACGACCACGGAAAGTGGCGGAAGCGTAAGCACGACAGACAGTGGGAATCCGTGATATCTCACCGGATTCGTATCGACACCGCCCATATTGCCCACCCCGCTGCCACCGTATTCTTTCGCGTCACTATTCAGCCGTTCTAACCAGGTGCCCTCCTGAGGAACGCCGATGCGATAGTTGAATCTCGGAACGGGCGTAAAATTGAGTGTGAAGATGAGCTCTTTTTCACGATTTCGGCGGATGTATGTGATCGTCGAATTTTCTCGATCACCGAAATCTATCCATTCGAATCCATCAGCATTGTCGTTCCACAGAGCCGGATGCGCTTTGTACATGTGATACAAATCCTGCACCCACTTCATCACGCCGGCGTGGAGCGGATCGTCCAGTAAATGCCAATCGATCGACGTATCGTGGTTCCATTCCGATTCTTGTCCAAATTCGCAGCCCATGAAGAGCAGCTTCTTTCCAGGGTGACCGATTTGGTGACCATAGAGAAGTCGCAAATTCGCCGCCTTTTGCCATGGATCACCGGGCATTTTCCCCCAGAGTGATCCTTTTCCATGTACGACCTCGTCGTGGGAGAGCGGTAGCGTGAAATGTTCTGAGTATGCGTAAACCAAAGGAAATGTCAGATTGTCGTGATGGTACCGACGATGCACGGGATCTTCCTTCATGTACTCGAGTGTGTCGTGCATCCAGCCCATGTTCCACTTATACAGAAAGCCCAGACCGCCGTTGTAGGTCGGTTGTGAGACCCCCGGCCACGACGTCGATTCTTCGGCGATCATGTAGGCATCAGGCACCTCCGCGTATACCTGCTCATTTACCTTCTTGAGCAGGTCGATCGCCTCGAGATTCTCCCGGCCGCCATACATGTTGGGCGACCACGCCTGGCCGCGGGAGTAGTCGCGGTACAGCATTGATGCCACCGCATCGAACCGAAGTCCGTCAATGTGGTACTTCTTCAACCAAAAGAGCGCATTGGATACCAGGAAGTTCTTCACCCCCGGCTTATTGTAGTCGAACACGTAGGTGCCCCAATCCGGATGATAGCGCATGTGGGGATCATCGTACTCAAAGAGCGTACTTCCGTCGAAGAAGACGAGGCCCTGCGGATCGGTAGCGAAATGTGCAGGCACCCAGTCCAGGAGGACTCCAAGACCGCGCTTATGAAGGTAGTTTACCAGGTAAGCGAAGTCGGCCGGGCTTCCGAAACGGAATGTCGGGGCATAATATCCGACGACCTGGTATCCCCATGATCCGTAGTAGGGGTGCTCCATGACGGGCATGAGCTCCACGTGCGTAAAACCGAGCGCCTCGACGTGATCCGCCAACGGTTTCGCGATGTCGCGATAGCTCAGTGAGTAGTCGCCGTTCTTCCTCCATGATCCGAGATGCACCTCGTAGACCGAGACGGGCTTGCCGAGACTGTCCGGTCCATCTCTGTTTTGCATCCATTCCTCATCGTCCCATGCAAAATCGAGATCAGTGATTATCGATGCGAGTCCGGACGCCGTGCTTCCTCCCGATTGAGGGCGCTCCATCGAGAAGGCATACGGGTCGGTTTTGTCGACCGTGTACATGCCGCGACGAATCCGAAATTTGTAGTGATGGCCGGTACGAGCGCCGTCGACGAAGAGCTCCCAGACTCCGGCATCGGTGCGGCTAAGGCGGTGTACGTCGGCGTTCCAATCGTTGAACTCACCGAGGACAGACACGGAATCCGCCCAGGGCGCCCAGACCGCGAACCAGGCGCCTGATTCCGTTGCATGAGCGCCCAATTTTTCGAAACTGTCGAAATGGCTTCCTTCCTGCCAGCGCTGTATGTCGTCTTTGTCAATCCAGGTCATGTTAGAGTTCGGGGTTGAGAGTTCAAGGTTTTGAGGGCGCTTCCGTGTCGTTGCTTGCCTCGCTCAGGAGACGCCGAAGTCCCTCCAGCGGCAGCCACGTCCATCCGGGACGGTTATTCAGTTCGTACCGAAGTTCGTAGAGGGATTTGTCGAATAGGTAGGCCCACAAGAAGAGGCCTCTCGCATGCTCGGGCATGATATATTCACCCTCCTCTGCCGTATCGAAGTACCCGCTTTGAAACACTGCCTCACACCAGAAGAGAAGGTTTCGTGTCCACGCCTCCAGCTTGCCCTGCGGATCTTCATGGTCTGACCAGGCCGCGAGTGTCGCATATTCCAAGGAACGAAGCATGCCGGCCACATCACGCAGTGCGAAATCGCGCTGCCGGCGTTCGTCCAACGATCGCGCAGGTTCGCCTTCAAAGTCTAGGATGTAGAATTCACCGTCCGAGAGTATCACTTGCCCGAGGTGGTAGTCACCGTGTATACGGATCTTTTGCTGTCTGATCTCGAGCGTCCTGAGCTGATCGAGTCGCTGGAATCCGGCATTCCACTCGGCATCTGATGGCAGGTTGTCCAGAAGCGACGCATGTTCTGTGATCATCGTCCGCGTATACTCGGCCTCAGATCGTATGCGGTCGATCAGTTGATCGACGTCCTCCGAGGTCGCCTCGAGCGGCCGCAAATCCGACGACTCCGCCTTTGCCAGGGTAAGATGCAACTCGGCGGTTCGAATGCCGAGAAGGCGGGAAAGAGACAGCATCTCAGGTGCGACGTCTTCGAGCCAGCCCGGCGTGTCTTCCGTGTATGACTTCGGGGCTTCATCTGTTGGAGGCGACATTTCCGACACGCGCTCCAGGAACTGGTTCATCACCAGCAAGGCGTGGTTCCAACCATCCGCCTCCACGGGAAGTGCGTCTTGCAGAATGCCTAGGGCGAACTGGTCCCGTCCCGTTTTAAACGTAACTCGTCCATACAGACGTGGAATGAACTTGAAGCCCGCGTCGGTGAGATACTCTAGCAGCTCGGTTTCGGGGTTCGTGCCTTTCTCCAGCCGCCGGTATAACTTTACGAAGAAGCGATCGTCGATGATGGCGGATGAGTTGCTCTGTTCGCCACTCAAAAGCCGAGCGGTGCTCACGACTTCGTCGCGGATCCCTGCGTCTATAGACGAGACATAGACGCCCCGAAGTGATCGACCTTTTCCTCGAGATCTCCACCATCGGAAAAGACTGATCCAGAAATCTGAGCGCACCGTCGCATCGTGAAGAAGGCCGCGGCCCTGCGGAGTGTCAACCCAGGCGATGGCAGACCTTGGATTCTCGGATAGGACGCGTTCCGATTCATCTTCATAGCTCAACGAGAGAGGCAGTACGTAAAGATGATCTTCCTTTTCAATTCTGACGGCCAGCACCGTTAGATAAATGGGAAAGGGCACCGCCTGGAGACGCACCGCATCATTTACAGAAATGCGTTCGATTGCTTTATCCTTGAATCCGAACCATCGCTGTCTCATGACATAGTCCGGAAGCAACCTTTCGAGGCGTTCCATACTTCTGTCACGCACCATCGTGCGCACTAGAAGATTCTGGATACCCTCGGACACGGTGAGCACCGGCAAATCCTCTTCGCTGGGATCCGCACGCATTTGCACGTCTGTGCGCATCGATATCGGCGTCGCCTCTTCGGTCTCCAGAACGAACCAGTAAAAACCGTGTGGACCGATCAACATGTGATACGGACTGTCGCCGATGACGGGAAAGGGTGCATGGCTGAACAATTCAATCGGCACGGAACCTTCGTACAACTCGGATGCCGGAAGAAAGACGGACTGTGCGAACCGCGAAAGATTCGCAACAACGAGAATCTTGCTGCCCTGATATTCTCGAACGTAGGCGAGGATATGTTGATTGTCGACGGGCACGAGCTCGAAGGATCCTCGGCCGAAAACCTGGTTGTGCTGGCGCCGAAGTCCGAGCAAACGCTTCATGAAGTTGAGGAGCGAGTACTGATCGTTCTCCGCATCCTCGACGTTGACGAATTCGAAACTGTAGGGCCCCCGATTGATCGTGGGCATAAATAGGCGCTGGTGCGGTGCGCGGGAGAAACCGGCATTCTTGTCCGGGCTCCATTGCATGGGTGTCCGTACGCCGTCGCGATCGCCGAGAAACGGATCGTCGCCCATCCCGATCTCATCGCCGTAGTACAGAATCGGGCTGCCTTTGAGCGAAAGGAGCAGCGCATTCATGAGCTCGATCCGCCTGCGCTCCCCGCCCAGCAGAGGCGCGAGGCGGCGGCGAATGCCCACATTGATTCGAAACCGTGGGTCGGCTGCGTATTCGTGGTACATGTAGTCACGCTCCTCGTCTGTAACCATCTCTAGCGTGAGCTCGTCATGATTGCGGAGAAAGATGGCCCACTGACATTCCTCGGGTATATCACGCGTAACGTCTAGCATTTCGACGAGCGGGAAACGGTTCTCACGTCGAAGGGCCATGTACAAACGAGGCATGATGGGAAAATTAAACGCCATCTGGACGCCGGCACCGTCGGCGAAATACGGCAGCGTGTCTTCCGGCCACTGGTTCGCCTCCGCGAGCAGCACTTTGCCGGGGCCGTATCGCTCTTCGACGGCCTTCCGCATCCCCACAATGAAGTCGATCGTTTCCGGCAGATTTTCGCAGCTCGTACCTGCGCATTCATACAGGTACGGCACGGCGTCGAGACGGAGACCATCCACTCCCATATCCAGCCAGTAAAACAGCACCCTCTTCATTTCCTCCCGAACCTCTGCATTGTCGAAGTTCAGATCGGGCTGATGACTGAAGAACCGGTGCCAGTAATACTTTTGTGCGACGCGGTCCCATGTCCAGTTGGAGGGCTCCGTATCCGTGAAAATGACGCGCGCCTCCTCATACAGCTCGGAGGTATCGCTCCAGACGTACCAGTCGTGCCTCGGAGAATCCGGATTGCGAGCTTCTTGAAACCACGGGTGCTGGTCGGAGGTGTGATTCATCACCAGCTCTGTGATGACGCGCATCCCGAGAGCGTGGGCATCATCGAGGAAGGCCTGGAAATCTTCCAGCGTGCCATGTACGGGGAGGACTTTATAGTAGTCCGCCGTGTCGTATCCGTCGTCTCGGAGAGGACTTTCGAGGAAGGGGAGCAACCAGAGCGTATTTACGCCAAGTGTCTCGAGGTACGGCAGTTTTTTCCGGAGGCCCTCAAAGTCACCATAGCCGTCGTTGGTAGCATCGAAGAATGATCGAACATGCAGTTCATAGATGACGGCATCTTTGTACCAGAGTGGATCGGTAAGAAAGTCGGTCATGTTCTGTTTAGCTCGCTCAGCCTCTCAATATCTCAAGCTCTCCGCACTCAGCCTTTCGACTGTCGGTTCTTTACCCTTGATACCGAAGGTTACGTGTAGGAGTCGAAATCCCATTCCTTTGTCGTTCGCACGTGCACGTTGAAAATGTGCGCGGGACTAACGTGTGGGTTCAGTTTGATGAAGTTTTCCGCTCCGCTCCAGTAATACCGCTCGTCCCCGATGAGGTCGTGCACTTCGTAGGGTCGATCCTCAGTGATTTCGAGCTCCTGCAATGGCATCCGAAGTCTGCCTTCATGCTCGTGGTACGGATCGAGATTGGCGACGACCAGAATAAGATTGTCGCCCTTCTTCTTGGAGTAGGCGATGAGGTGCGGACTATCAATATCGTGGAATCTTATGTTTCGCATAAATTGAAGCGCCGGATTCTCACGACGAATCTTGTTGAGTCTCTTGATCAGCGGCTGCAAGGAATTGGTGTCGTTCCAATTCCAGGAACGGACCTCATATTTTTCGTTGTTCGCATACTCCTCTCGATCGGGGTGCGGCCGGTTGTCGACGTGTTCGTAGGGCGGTCCGTAGAGTCCGTATGCCGACGAAAGCGTCGAGGCCAGCACGAGGCGAATGACATGCGCCGGTCGTCCGCCGTGAACCAGATACTCGTGGAGAATGTCAGGCGTATTCGGCCAGAAATTGGGTCGAAAGTACTCCGCAACCTCGGTGTCGTAGAGTTCTCGACAGTATTCGATCAGTTCCTCCTTCGTGTGGCGCCAGGTGAAGTATGTGTATGAGTTGTTAAATCCCAGCTTGGCGAGATGGTACATCGTTTTCGGACGTGCGAATGCTTCAGCGAGGAAGATCGTGTCCGGATAGTCGCGCCGAAGAGCGGCGATACACCACTCCCAGAAGGGGAATGGCTTCGTGTGCGGATTGTCGACTCGGAAGATTCGCACACCGTGGTCGATCCAGAACTCAAAAACGCTCTTCAGTTCACGCCAGAGCGCCTGCCATTCTTCGGACTCAAAGTTCAGCGGATAGACATCCTGATATTTCTTGGGTGGATTCTCGGCGTAGCGAATAGTGCCATCGGGACGCTGCGCGAACCATTCCGGATGTGCCTTGACGTACGGGTGATCGGGCGACATCTGATAAGCGATATCGAGTGCAACGCTCAGGCCGAGCTCGTCCGCTTTTCCGACGAAGCGGTCGAATGCTTTGATGCCGCCGAGATCGGGATGCACGGCTTTGTGACCACCCTGCTTCGAACCGATCGCCCACGGACTGCCGGGATCGCCCGGTTTCGCTTTCGGCGCGTTATCCTTTCCCTTCCGATTGGTTCGGCCGATCGGATGCACGGGCGGGAGGTAGACGATATCGAAGCCGAGATCTTTGATGCGCGGAAGGAGGCCTGCCGCATCATCGAGCGTTCCGTGCTTCGGCGATTTGCTGTTGTCTCGTGGACCAGCCGAACGCGGAAAGAACTCGTACCACGCTGCAAACCGTGCGAGCTCCGGATCCGCGCAGATTTCGAATGTGTCGCTCACGACAGCGCCTTCGCGCGGATCATTGTCTTGCGCGAGCTCGAGAACCTGTTGTTCCAGTGCCTTCTCAATGTCTCCGGCTTTGAACGCGTCGGCGTACGACGTGAGAAGTCGGGCGTCCTGGTCGTCTGCTTCGGCGGCCGCACGAATCAAGAGGGCCGCACCCGCTTTCAATTCACTCTTAATCTCATAATCACTGTCACCACCATCGACGCGCCGCTTGAACTGGTCCTGCCATGTGGCGAAATGATCGACCCATGCACGTACACTGTAAAAGTATCGTCCGAGCTTTTCGACCGGGAAGGTGGCGAAATATTCGTCGTTATAGCGGAGCTGCATCCGCTTTACCTTGTCATCGTCATCCTCATGTCTATAAAACAGCTCAGTAGCAATCTTATCGTGTCCATCGACGATTACGCCGGCCCAGACGGTAACCTCTTCGCCTATGGAGCGCTTGGCCGGCCATCGTCCTCCGTCAACTACGGGCTTCACCCAGGCTAAGACAACTCTGGACCAGTTCGAAGGCAACTTGGTGTCTGGCATGTGCAGATATTTGTGGGTAACTCGATTCGCGGACGAATGGGTTGATGAGTAACATTGGGCGGCGGGAATGTACGACGGACTTTCCCGAGTACCAGTTAGTATAATATGCAGATATAAAGCGAAAGGTCAGGCCGTCTTTGCTCGTTACACGACTTTCCACGAGCAGGAGGAGTTTCGCCGCGGTAGGGACGGACGGCGAATGATCTTCTCGGCCAGGCCGCAAAATTCAGCTATTTACCCCATGATAGAAGAGAACCGGGACGTAGTTGGTGTTCATGGCAGGCGAGGAGCACGCGTCTGGCCGGGCAGACCTTATCCGCTAGGGGCGGATTGGGATGGCCTTGGAGTCAATTTTGCTCTTTATAGCCAGTACGCGGAAAAGATCGAGCTCTTGCTGTTCGATCGTCCGGAAGACGAGGCGCCATTTGCCGTGTTGTCACTGCCCGAGCGCACGGGTCCCGTGTGGCACGGCTATGTAGCGAATCTGAGGCCGGGACAGCTGTACGGATATCGCGTGTACGGTCCATATGAACCCGAAAACGGGCATCGGTTCAACCCGAATAAAGTCTTGCTCGACCCCTACGCGAAGGCCGTAGGCCGGGCGTTGAAATGGGATGACAGCCTCTTCGGCTATGATCTCAATTCGGAGGAAGAGGATCTCAGCTTCAGCACGCTCGACAATGCGCCTTTTGCGCCGCTCGGTGCCGTTGTTGAGGAGCATTTCGAATGGGGAGACGACCGACCGCCGAGAATTCCGTGGGAGGAAACGATAATCTATGAAACGCACGTCAAGGGTATCTCACAGCTTCATCCCGACGTGCCCGAAGATTTGCGCGGCACGTATCTCGGTGTGTGCTCTGATCCTGTATTGCAGCACCTGGTCGATCTCGGCGTAACTACGGTGCAGTTTCAACCGGTGCATGCCATCGTACAGGATCGACGCCTCGTGGAGAAGAATATGGCCAACTACTGGGGGTATAATACCTTGGCGTATTTCGCTCCTGAACCTACGTATTCTAGCAACGGCCCTATCACATCCGTGCGTGATTTCAAGATGATGGTCAGGGGACTGCATGCGGCGGGGCTCGAAGTGATCATCGACGTCGTCTACAACCATACGGGTGAGGGAAATCGGTTCGGACCAACGCTGAGCCTACGGGGAATCGACAATTTCGCGTATTACAAGGAAAATCCGGATGATCCGCGTTTCCTGATGGATTACACCGGCACGGGCAATACACTCGATGCCGGCAATCCGCACGTGCTCCAGCTGATTATGGATAGTCTGCGCTACTGGGTCTTGGAGATGCGCGTCGACGGCTTCCGCTTCGATCTGGCCGCTGCACTCGCTCGCGAGCTCTACGAAATAGACATGCTCTCAGCATTCTTCACGCTTATCCAGCAGGATCCCGTCCTGAGCCAGGTAAAGCTAATCGCCGAACCCTGGGATGTGGGGCCGGGGGGATACCAGGTGGGCAGTTTTCCATGGCAGTGGACGGAGTGGAACGGTCGCTATCGGGACACGGTGCGTCAGTTCTGGAAAGGGGACTCAGGCTTCAACGGCGAATTTGCGATGCGATTTTCTGGTTCAAGTGACCTTTACGAACGCTCGGGGAGACGGCCCTACGCCTCGATCAACTTCGTGACGGCGCATGATGGCTTCACGCTGGAGGATCTCGTGAGCTACGAGCGGAAGCATAACGAAGCCAATATGGAAGGCAACAGAGATGGACATGAGCCGAACTACAGCGTGAACTGCGGGGTCGAGGGAGAATCGGACGATCCCGACGTTCTCGCATGCCGTGATCGGTTGAAGCAATCCCTGATGTCCACGCTCATTCTCTCTCAGGGCGTACCAATGATCCTCGGCGGCGACGAACTCTCGCGCACGCAGAAGGGAAACAATAATGCATACTGCCAGGATAATGAGATTAACTGGTACGATTGGAATCTGGACGATCGCCGGCAGGCCTTTCTCGATTTTGTAAAGGAGATCATCGCCTTCAGGAAGAAGCACGCGACGTTCCGCAGACGTCATTTCTTAAGAGGAGAGGAGGACGAGAACGGAGTACGGGATGTGCTCTGGTGGCATCCGGAAGGAAGAGAGATGGAAGACGGAGATTGGACCGACACGTCGATGCACTCATTCGGCGTTCTTCTGCGCGGTGACTGCATCCACAGCCGTGATCGGAAAGGAAATGAATTGCTCGACGAGACCTTTCTGATACTTGTCAACGCCGGCGACGGCGATGTCGAAATTGACCTTCCGCATGCGCCGGCCGGATCGCCTCGGGGTTGGGAGCTCGTCTCGAGCTTCGAGGTCGATCATGCCAATCATGAGGAGGGCTGGCTTGATCCGGAGGAGGTCGTAACGGTGGGCGCGAAGAGATTTCGCGTCTTGCGTGCAGTGTCGTAAGACGAACTCACGAAATCAAAACGCCGACTCGGAGGGGGAGGTCGTTCATCGATAGCGTTTCTCCTGCACCGATCTTCGACCCGGACAATACCTCGATCCAGGTGCGGTTCTGCAGGTCCTCGGGAAGTGCTGCCTCCGCCGCGTCCGGATCGTCCTCAGGCCACGCGGCGTGCCATCGGCCGACCCCCACCACCAGCGCCCTCTCGGTGCCTGTGCGGGAAAAGGCGATCCAACGTTCGGAGGGCTCGACCTCGAGTGGAAGATAATCGCCGGCGAAAAGCTCCGGTTCCTTCCGGCGTAGGCGGAGGAGAGCCGCCGTCACATACATCTTGGCGTGCTCATCTCCTGATTCAACGAGCGCACGCACGCGCTCCACATCAGGATCGGTAATCAGGTCGTCTAGCGAGTCAAGAGCACGCGTGCGCAGGTCATAATCGACGGGACGACGATTGTCCGGATCGACCAGTGTCAGATCCAACAACTCACACCCCTGGTAGATGTCAGGAACTCCTGGCGTGGTCAACTTTAGCACGACCTGACTGAGCGTGTTCCGAAATCCGATCGCCGCCAGCTGGGAACTGAACCCGTTCAGAGTCTCAGCGAGCCTGTCATCTTCCAATACGCCGTTCACAAACGATTCGAGTGCCTCCTCATAGGCGACATCCTGATTCGTCCAGCTCGTCTGCCGCTTGCTTTCGCGGGTCGCCTTTCGCATGTAGGGCCAGAGTCGCTCCAGCAGGGAGTCTCGTTCCGAATCGTGCCACAGTGCAGCCAGAGTCTGGAAGAAGAGGTATTGATCGGCGCGTGAGGGCCCGGAGTCGCTCATGTGCGACTCTCCGATATCAATCAGATCCCGCACCGTCTCCTCCCACCGGTCCGGAATTTCGGCCGGAACGATCATTCGCATGCGTGTGTCCTCACCACGCTTGTGGTCGTGCGTCGCGGTCGTTAGCAGGTTGAGCTGGTACCGATGTGCCCTGAAGCGGGCTCTAGAGTGGAACGCGTGCAGCGTCGTACCGAACTCTCCAGGTTCACCGCCGACTTCATTGAGCGCAGCAAGCGGGAGATAGCGGTAGAAGGCCGTGTCTTCGACACCCTTTGCGGCCACTGGAGCCGTGTACTGCTGAAATCTCCCGACGAAGGCGCGCTGTACGGTATCTAAATCCGTCCGTACGTCGCCGAGAATAACGCGAGCGATAAAGTCGTAGACGGTGGGCTCAGCGACCGGATTACGAAACCGCGCCCGGTATACCGCGAGTCTGATGGCCTCATGTGCCGTCTCGGAGTCGTACGGGAGATATGTTCGATAACGATCGAATACGGCCACGATTTCGACGAGAGCCTGCCGGATAGCTTCCAGTGTGAAATCGCGCGTGTGGTAATCCGCTTCCGATATTCGGTCGAGTTCATATGAAAGGCGAAAGAGTTCGCTGGACAGCGAGGTGCCTATGACGAACTTCTTACTCTCGTACACTTCGTCTTCGAAGGTGAGACTGGAGCCGACGGTGCGGCGGTACGTTTTCTCTATTGGTATGCGGCCGTCCCCGTGCACGAGTACGCCCATCGCATCGTTTAGAAATTCATAACCGGTCGTTCCCGTCACGGGCCAGGTGTCAGGCAGTGTCTCTCCGGGTGCGAGGATCTTCTCGACCCAGATATATTCGGGCACCAGCTTCCGAAGCCGCTCCAGGTAGCCCGCCGGGTCGAAGAGGCCGTCAATGTGATCGATGCGCACACCAACAACCCCTTCGATAGCAAGAAGCTCAGCCAACAGCTGGTGAGCGTCCCAGAAGACGTGGTCGTCTTCCATCCGCAGGGCGACTAGCCCGTTGATGTCGAAGAATCGTCTGTAATTGATCTCATGGCCGGCCGTTCGCCAGTAAGACAAACGCCAGAACTGTTCCTCAAGGAGTTCATGAAGATCTTGAGCCGAAAAGGATGCAAGGGTGTCTTCATAGGGCACGCGCTTCAGTAGATTCATTAGGCGCATGCGGAGCGCTTCGGCCTTGTCGCGTTCGTGCGCCCGGAGCGTCCGGTATGCTTCTACAAGATCCTTTAAATCCCAATAGGGCTCCGTTCGCTCTGTAGCTCGAAGTGAACGCTCAAGGATATCCGTATAGGACGCAGGATTCAGCCGGAACCGATCCTCGTAATACGCGGCGAAAAAATAGCCCTCGTCGTAGGTGAGCTTCAGTTCGCCGGCGTCGAGCACCTTTCCGTACGGATCACCGAGCGTGGGCAGGAGGATTTTTCCCTGAAGCTCCGGCTTGATCGGATTCCAGTCGATGTCGAAATAGGGCGCGAAGATCGAGTGCGGACCGTATGCGAGGACATCCTGCCAGTAACTGTTTCGAAGACCGACACCCGCATGGTTCGGAACGAAATCGATGATGATCTGAAGGCCGGCTTTCCGGGCTGCTTCGACGAGGCGGTCGAATCCTTCGCGTCCGCCAATCTCTTCCCGCACCGCGTTGTGATCGACGACGTCGTAGCCGTGGGTGCTCCCCGGGCGTGCTTCTGTTATTGGCGAGAGATAGAGGTGACTGACGCCAAGCCGGCGGAGGTACGGGAGAATGCGCTCGGCATCCGCGAATTGGAAACCGGGGTGGAGCTGCAACCTGTACGTGGCGACCATGGCGCGTTCGGAAATAGCTTTGTCATGCGGTTGTCTGAAGACGATGTCACGAAGCGATTACGACAGCGCCCGCCCCAGAGAATCGAATCGCGTCGTCGCTTATGTCGTACGAGAGGCCATCGAGCCGATACTTTCGGTCGTCGGTGCGTAGAAGGATCCGCGAGTCTGGCGGCCGTGGAATCATGACTCCGCTGTCGAAGGCAACGAAAAGCTGAACGTTTCCGCGGCGCACCGCAAGGCCGTTTCGCGATGGTACGACGGCTTCGACGTCGTGCTCTAGTTCTTTTCTCAAAGCCAAGAGATCGCGGTAGAGGGTGAGCGTCCGGCGGTGGGGCTCCTCGTTGATTTCTTCCCAATGCAGCCGGCTGCTCTCGAATGTGGTCGGGTCCTGAGGGTCGGGCACCTCTCCCTCGAATCCCGGAAACTCTGCGAATTCGGACCTGCGTCCCTCCGTCACCAGACGGCCAAGCTCTTCTGTGTGGTCCGTGAAGAAGCGAAATGGCGTAGATGCCGCCCATTCCTGGCCCATGAACAAGAGTGGTAGCTCTGGAGCGAACAGAAGGAGGGCCGACACCGCGTGGTAGAGCGGAAGGGGGATGTCGTGGTTGAGCCGGCGTCCGTCGGGACGGTTGCCGATCTGATCGTGATTTTGAATGCAGATGACGCACTGATCAGGGTCGACCGATGATGCGTCCGATCCACGCGGCTTTCCGGTCAACTTCGATGCTTGACCCTCATAGTACCAGCCTTTCTCGATCGCCTGGGCCAGTTCGGCTTCGGCGAGCCCCGCAAAATCAGCGTAATACCCGTCCGAGTCGCCCGCCGTGATGTGACGGACCAGATGGTGAAAGTCATCCGTCCACAAGCCATCGAGGCCGAAGCCCCCGCTCTCGCGTGGGCGGACGAGTGTATTTAAATTCCGACTGTCTTCCGCGATCAGTATCCGCCGCGGTCCTTCCTCCAATGCGTGGACCGCCTCCGCAAGCTCCGCCAGGAAGTGGGTATCGCTATCATCGACCAGCGCGTGCGTCGCGTCAAGGCGGAGGCCGTCAATGTGATATTCTATCAGCCAGTGCAGCGCGTTGTCGATAAAGAATGATCTCACCCCTTCGCTGTACTTGTCATCGAGATTGATGGCCGGACCCCAGGGAGTATGGTGTCTCTCTGTAAACATTGGAGAGAACGCAGCGACATACGCGCCATCCGGACCGAGATGATTATAGATGACGTCGAGAAAGACAGCGAGTCCGAGTTGATGTGCTTCATCGACCAGACGGCGCAGATCGTCGGGTTCTCCGTAGGCTCGGCTGGGGGCGTACAGCGCTGCATGATCATATCCCCAGTTCCATCTACCCGGGAAATCTGCAACCGGCATCAACTCCACCGCCGTGATTCCGAGTTCTTTCAGGTACGACAGTCGATCTCGCACTCCATCGAAGGAACCGGAGGGGGAAAAAGACCCCACGTGAAGTTCGTAGAAAACGAGGTCTTCGCGTGGAACGCCTTCCCACGAACCATCCGCCCAGGTATACGTCGACGGATCGATAACTTGCGACGGCCCGTGCACGCCCTCAGGTTGATATCTGGATGCTGGATCAGGAAACGACGAATCACCATTTAGACGAACTTTATATGTCGTTCCGGCGGGTGCAGCCGCCGACGCTTCGAAATAACCGCCCTCCCGCGGCTGCATTTCGACGGACCTATTCGGCAGCTCTAGATCGAGCCTTTCCGCCTGCGGTGACCATACGCGAAACAGCGTATCACCATTGCTCGCGAGCGCTCCAAGTCGCACGTTTGTCGTATCAATCTTCACCCGCCCCATACTCGTATACCTCCTTTCGATCCGACCGTCCGTAAACTGCTGTCAAGAGCTTCAGCTTGTGCTGAATGGCCTCCGTCAATTGATCCTCGCGATATCGCCACGCCCAGTTGCCGGCGCTCTGCCCGGGGACGTTCATCCGTGCACCGCTGTCGAGCCCGAGCACATCCTGCATGGGGTATACGACGATTGTAGCCACGGATGCCATCAAGGCGCGGATGGATGCCCACTGAACTTCCTCACGGTGTGTCTCCAGCCCTAAGTACGCCCTCGCAAGCATCGTTGCCTTCATTCCAGACCCCGCCCCGTCCTTCTCCATCGCTCGCCACCATCCTACGGTAGTATCATTGTCGTGGGTGCCGGTATAGGCCACCAGGTTCGGCTTGTAATTATGCGGCAAGAACGCGTGATGGGCATCGTCGCCGAAGGCAAACTGGAGCACGGCCATTCCCGGAAATTCAAAAGCATCCATGAGCTCCGTGACGTCGGGCGTAATCAACCCGAGGTCTTCGGCGACGAGCGGGAGTGTTCCCAATGATTCTTCAATGGATGCAAAAAGCGCCTCGCCCGGGCCGTCAACCCAGCGGCCATGAATGGCGGTCTCCTCGGAAGCCGGGATTTCCCAGTACCCAGCGAACCCCCGAAAATGATCAAGGCGAACGAAATCGACGAGGCCTAAAACGCTCTCAAACCGGCGCGTCCACCATTTGTATCCTCGCTCCCGCATGAGATCCCATCTGTAAATCGGGTTTCCCCATCGCTGGCCGGTCTCACTGAAATAATCCGGAGGCACGCCGGCCACGACCGTGCTGCGTCCCGAATCATCCAAATAAAAGAGGTTCGAGTGTGCCCAGACGTCTGCGCTGTCATGTGCGACGTAGATGGGCAGATCACCGAACAGCCGTACGCCGCGCTCATTGCAGTACGTCCGCAAGCGATGCCACTGCCGGTAGAAGAGAAACTGATTAAACTCGTGCTCGTCGATGGCCGCGCGATATTGTGCTCGTGCCTCTTTGAGCATTGACTCGTCGCGGGATGCCAGCCCATGCGGCCAGTCCGTCCACGCTGCACCGTCGTAGGCGTCTTTCAGCGCCATAAAGAGGGTGTAATCGGCCAACCAATAGGCGTTCGTCTCGCGAAATCGCGTGAATGCTCCTTCGTCAATCCTCGAAAGACCCGATTTGAATCGACCGAACGCGCGTGAAAGGAGTGAGGTCTTGTACTGAATGACGGACCCGAAATCGACGCGATCCTCCGAAAATGCCGGCGCCGTTCTTAGATCATCATGATTCAGCAATTGCTCGTGCAATAGCACGTCAGGGCTGATAAAAAGCGGGTTGCCCGCAAACGTGGACGGGCTTGAATACGGCGAATTGCCGAGACCGACCGGAACGAGGGGGAGCACCTGCCAAACACGTTGGCCCGTCGATACCAGAAAATCGGCGAATCGATACGCACACGGGCCGAGATCGCCGATCCCATACTTCCCCGGAAGGGAGGAAAGATGCAGCAAGATGCCGCTTGATCGAGGCATTCGAAGGGGCGAATCGTTCATTCTATCACTGGATCGTGTGCGCCGAATTCGAAAATAGAACCTCGAAATCCTGGTAAAGGGCTTCAAAGCGAAGTTGCGCTTCAGCCTCGGGAAGATCTACGATGACGGGATGCGCCATCGCCGCGGAACCAGGTGTGTCGACGTAAAGAGACTGGAGGCCGAGCCGACGCTGAAAAAGAGTCTGTGTAAGGTAAAATACCTGGAATCGCTCAAACGGAAGAACCCACGTATGTCGCCGAAAAACCCCCCTTCGCACAAACAGGTGTGATTCCCGCACGTCAAACCCATGGTTTCGGTATTGCTGATCCGCGAACGCATAGAGCAGCGGCGTCGCGAGCAGAAGCCATGGCCCCCAAGTCCAGAAGTACGTCGATACCGCTGTAATGACCATCAGTCCAAATGTATAGCGGAAGAATGCTCGGCGGATCATGAGTTTCGAGACGGGCTTGAAAGCCTCCGGCAGCGTAAACGGCCGAATGACGCGCGCAATCGCGAGGACTTCATCCAGCCGAGCGAATGGGGCGGCGACGCGATATCCCCGGTCATTCGGATCGAATCCCATCGTTTGCAGCTCCAACCGATACCAGCCGAAGGCTCGCATCATGGGATTCGTGCGGATGATCACTGCCTGTATCTTCTTTAGAGGAATGGTTCCTTCCGAGACCGTGAGCAGACCGTGCTTGATGTGAAGCTTGTCGTCTTCATATTCGATTCGGAAGCCGTAGAACCGGTTTAGATTCGTGAGGATTCCGGTAATCCACGCCAGTGAACCGACCACGAAAATTGTGGTGAATACAATGAGGATCGGAGATGTCCTTAGCAGCTCGTTGAACGCTTCAAGACGGTTTCCGGACAGCCATCGGGCGACTTCATCAGGCTCGAGACCGAGATACTCCGTCAGCGTAAATATCATAGCGATATACAGAAGGGAGAAGCGAAACACTCCGGACAGAAGAACCCGTCCGAGTGGCATGGTATGAAGGACGTGGGGAGGCGGTGATGTGGTGCGAGGCCGGTGGGCGGGCGAAAGCTTCTCTTCCGCTCCGATCCGTCGACGCTCTTCGCCAATGCGCGGCGCTTCGGCCGGGAGGTGCTGCTCATTTACAAACTCACTCGGCCGTTCAGGCGATGTGAGCAGTCCCACGTCTTCCGGATCCACTGACGCATCCTCGCTTTTTGCTCTTTGCAGCGCCCGCACGGTCTCCCGAATCGCACGAGCACGCTCGAGGTCGACGAACTCGATCACACCCTCAGTTGTCCTGCTACCGGCCGTCTCGATCTTGACCTTCGCCAACCCCAGAAAGCGTGGAAGCAAACTCTGTTCAATCTCAATATTTTGGATCCGCTCGACGGGGATATTTCGGTGCTTGTACGTAAAAACCCCGCTATGTATGACGATCTCTTCGGGCGTGACTGCGTATCGGAAACGGAGGTATTGGAGAAGCACCAGCGGCACGACTGAAATTCCGTAGATCACGACGATCGTCATCATGATCCATGTATTCGTATCTGCTCCACGGAGCACCGGCAGGAGGATAACGAGGAGGGCAGGCAGGCTAATGATCAATCGATGCGCCAGCGTAAATGGATGGAGCCGGTCCATCTCGATCGTGTCGCCGGGTTCAGGGTCCATGCTCATACCGCATCTTCCAGAACATAATGCTTCAGCTCGTCACGAAGCGCCTGTGCATCATCATATCGAAGGCCTGGAAGCACTACTTCTGAGCTCCTCGACCCTGCCGTATGGACGATGAGCTTCCCGAGCTCGAACTCACGTTCAACAATGTCCTGAGACACGTCCAGATGCTGAATTCGACGGAGGGGGACGACGGTTCGCACTCGGTTCAGTATTCCTCGTTCCAGATACAGCTCTTCTTGCCTGAGATCGAAACGCCAGAATCGGTATCGCAGGTTCGGCAGGAAGATGGTCAAAGCCGATCCGACTAGCAGCACGATCAGTGCGGTTGACCCGAACGGCAGCCAACGATCGTCTGCGCCAAAGTACGTGATCGTCTCGTATGTGACTGCACCGCCGAATACGAGGAGCCAGAAGAGGCCCAACTTGATTCGCCACACCGTCTTTACCTCTGGGGCGAGAGGTCTCAAGATGGCCTCTTCTTGCTCCATTTGACTCAATGCCGGTCTCAATTCGGTAGTCTCACGAGGTTAATGTAGCATCTGCTTACTTAAGCAAAAACAAAGAGATGTCGTGTTTGTCGCTTCGGAAGTCCATTTCAGCCATGTTATAGATCAAAAATACATGCGTGAGGTCCCTGAACTGCCGCTTTACAGCACAAGACGCCGCGATCGGCCAAACCACGACACGCCGCCGAGATGAATGCACAAGTAGACTCGGAGTTCTTTTGGCTCTCTTTTTGTGATGGTCCCTTCCGAAACAACGGTTGCCGATTGAACCGGTTTTTTCGGCCTGCGCGAGAGAGAAGAAGTGCTCGTCGCTACCCGAGCCTCCGCTAATTAAGTTGAATCAGCCGATATGGTCCTCGCACTCATTTTTATCCCTCTAGCAGGAATTCTGGGATACATCCTTCATCGAGTGCGCATCCGCACCCTTGAACGCGAATTAGAAAGAAGCTTTGCAGGCCGGTTGCGAGTTCATCGTCCGTTGCGCGCGGTAGTAGAAAGCCGAACGGGAGAAATAAAAGCGCCGGCTACTGTGGAAGGCTCCCGAATCGATCGTGCGCCGAGCGAATTGATCGTACCGGAATTGGTAGCGCCTCCAGCGGAGCACCCGAAAATTTCTGAATCAACCGATAGTATGAGCGGAGATGGGTACGGTGGCGTGGCGCAGGAGGTGATGACGGTATCACAGAATCAAGCTGATAAGAAGACGACGGTACTGATCGTGGATGATCATCCCGGGACGTGCGCTTATCTATCCTATGCGCTCCGTAAACATCATCGGGTTATTGAGGCGACGAACGGTGAAGAGGCACTCGAGATTGTCAAAGACATTGATCCCGATCTCGTAGTAAGCGACATCATGATGCCGGTAATGGACGGGAACGAATTGTGTCGCTCTATCAAGTCGAATGCGAGCCTTAATCACGTCCCCGTATTTCTCGTCACTGCCAGTGCGGTACCTACATTGAAGCATGAAGGACTTGAATCCGGCGCGGACGACTATCTCGTGAAGCCGTTTGACCTGAAAGAAGCCGTCATTCGCATCAATAACGCGATCAAGATGCGCAGCGAGCTTCGCCGGCGCTTCAGCCGCGAAGTCGTGATCAAGCCGACGGACATCAAAGTCACTTCAGCCGAAGAGGCCTTCCTTATCAGAGCGCGCGAGATCGTCGAAGAGCATATCGATGACGGGAACTTCAGTGTTCAAGATCTTGCCTCGGAGTTCGCTTTGAGCTCGCGCCAGTTGCAGCGACGGCTTCGAGAGACGGTTGATCAATCACCCGTCGAGTTCATTCGCACACTGCGGCTTCATCGCGCGGCCCAGCTTCTTGCAGGGAATTTCGGCAACGTCTCAGAGGTTGCCTACTCGGTAGGCTTCACAAGTCTTTCCTATTTCGCCAAGTGTTTCCGAGAGCAATTCGGCTCCTCACCGTCGGAATTCAAGGCACGCCAGGCAGCGTAAGTTGCTGGCCACGCCCACTATCTGAGTGACACGTCACCGGCAGCATGCTCCGGGGTTTTCGAACCTTGGGGCATGCTGCATTTCAGCTGGCCTTGAATCAGCTTCTCGTCATGCAGCCGCCCAACCCCGCAAGCGGGAATCTCGTCGATCCGTGCTCGGTGGAGCTATTTTCCTCCACTCTCACAACTATTTAACTAGGAATCTGTAATTAGGAACGAAACGAAGCGAGATCGCATGACTCTGTGGTTTACCCAGTGGTTTACCCACTTTTTGCATGACCATGAAAACGCGTGATACCGGAGAACTGGTGGGGGACACCGCGAATTCCGTCGCTAATTCATCCAACATATCCCTGCAGGATGTCGAGCCCGCCGGCGACATAGCCGTCGATTTTCGTGTGTCGCAACTGGCCGCCGAATTTTGTCGCGTCCGCTCCGTTACCGAAGTGCTCGCGGAGCCCCTCGAGACAGAAGACTATGTCGTCCAGTCGATGGAGGACGTAAGTCCGACCAAGTGGCATCTCGCCCATACGACGTGGTTCTTCGAGGTGTTTGTTCTTCAGAAGTTCAATGAGCAATACCGGCTTCACAACCCGGACTACCCATACCTATTCAACTCCTACTATGTCCAGGCCGGTGAGCGCCACTGTCGGGATCGACGTGGATACATTTCTCGTCCGACCGTGCGCGAAGTATATGATTATAGAGCCTACGTGGACGAGCAGATGGGCGAGTTTATGGACCAGGTCACGGGCCCAACGGCCGAAGAGATTGCGGACGTGATCGAGATCGGAATTCACCACGAACAGCAGCATCAAGAGCTAATCCTGACCGACATTAAGCACGTTCTCTCGGTGAACCCACTTAGACCCGTCTACTGCGAGGCGCCTCCGTCATACAATGCCGACATTCCGCCTCTACAATGGAAGTATTTTCATGAGGGTCTTTACGAGATCGGATCTGGCGGCGAAGGCTTTTGTTATGACAACGAAACACCACGCCATCGTCATTTCCTCGAGGAGTTCCTTTTGGCGGATCGGCCGGTGACGAATGGCGAGTACCTGGATTTCATGAACGACGGCGGATATGAACGGCCCGAGTTGTGGCTCTCTGAAGGCTGGGCTACGGTGCAGGAGAACCAATGGACGGAGCCCTATTACTGGGAGCCTCAAAATGGACAATGGTGGGCATTTACGCTTGCCGGCATGCGTGAGGTTGCGATGCAAGAGCCGGCCTGCCACTTGAGCTATTTTGAGGCGGATGCATTCGCCCGATGGGCAGGTGCTCGTCTGCCATTCGAGCAGGAGTGGGAGATCGCAGCGCAAGAGCAGCCCGTGAGAGGCAATTTTGTCGAAACCGGCCACTTTCATCCGACGAGTTCGCCGTCCGCTATGACTTCAAATGGCGACGTCCCTCTGCACCATATGTTTGGAAATGTGTGGGAATGGACTCGGAGCCAGTACGCTCCGTATCCTCGGTATACGCCCCTCCCTGGGGCGCTAGGAGAGTACAACGGCAAATTCATGTGCAACCAGTTCGTGTTACGCGGCGGATCCTGCGCGACATCCAGAACACATATTCGGCCTACGTATCGAAACTTCTTCCACCCGGCATCCACGTGGCAGTTCACGGGCCTGCGCCTTGCACGGGACGCCTAATTGATCGCGATCGTTTAGACGACCGCACCTTCATTTCCAGGTTTCAACTTACCGAATGGACGCAGGCGCAGTCACTCTCGCTTGCAGCGGATATTCCCGATTCACATGCGCTCACAGTCGCCAGCCAAACGTCTGCACCTTACTGATCTCGAGCCGCGGGCCGACTCCTTCAAAGAAGAAGTCATGACAGGGCTTCGTTCGGAGCCAAAAACGCTGCCATCCAAATTTCTATACGATACGCGCGGATCGGAGCTTTTCGACGCGATTTCGAATCTGGAAGAGTACTATCTCACGCGAACAGAGCTCACCATAATGCAGGAGCATGCCGAGGAAATGGCAGATTGCCTCGGCCCGGAGTGTTTAATCGTCGAGTACGGCAGCGGAAATAGCCTGAAAACGCGGGTTTTGCTCGCGCACCTGCAGCGGCCGTCCGGATACGTTCCGATCGACATCTCCCGCAATCAACTTCTCGAGTCTGCCGCTGAGCTGCAGCACGAATTCCCCGACATCGAGGTGTCACCCGTATGTGCGGACTATACCGACAGGTTTCAGCTGCCGGGGCCCAGTCGTGGCGTAAGCCGAATCGCTCTGTACTTTCCGGGTTCGACGATTGGGAATTTCCGCACATTGGAGGCGGGTCGGTTCTTATCTCGAATGGCTAGCGTGTGTGGATCGGGCGGGGCTTTGCTGATCGGGGTTGATCTTGAGAAGAATCCCGAGATATTGCGCGCCGCCTATAATGATGCCCAGGGCATCACAGCAGCATTTAATAAGAACTTGCTTCGGAGAATCAATCGAGAGCTTGGGGCGAACTTCACGCTGAATGCGTTCGAGCACGAAGCCGTCTACAATGAGCAAGAAGGCCGCATCGAGATGTATCTGGTCAGCACTGCCGATCAAGATGTGATGGTCGCCGACTGCCCGATTCGATTCGAGCGCGGCGAACGGATATGCACCGAGTACTCACAAAAGTACTCGATTGACGGGTTTGCCGAACTCGCCCGCGGTGCAGGTTTTAGTGTCGAAAAAGTATGGACTGACCCACAACACTTCTTCAGTGTCCAACTTTTAGTGGCCGCGTAACGGCATGCCGGCGACGGCTTTTTTCCCTAGAGTTGATTGCAGGTCGATTCTTCCTCAGTGCTCAGCCCATCGAAGAGCTCATGTCCGATCTCGACCAGGTCGCCCGCAATCGACGACGGATTGGAGTCTGTGTTCGAGGTGAAATTTTCGGCGCGGGTTTCAAGGAGGTCGACGGCGAAAAGCGCGGATGAAGTGACCGGGCACATGGTACTGGTGAGGAACTGCTCGACATCGGCACCGCAGTAATCGACGACTTTTGAACCGTTCGTGCGCTCGACCAGAAATAGGCTTATTCCATTTGCCGCCGACGATTCTTCGATCGTGGCCAGCGCGCTGGCAAGCCTGGTGATGCCTGCATCCAACAGCAACGTTGAGGCCAGTTGCCGAGCCCGCTCTTGCCGATGCATCTCCGAGAGCGTCTCGACCAGGGAGTCATAAAGCAGCTTTCGATCGTCACTCGTCGAGAGCCTATTCCCCGGCTTGGCACCGAGGTCTTCGAGTGGCACGCTCATCAGCCCGCTCACCTGTTCGAGCGCACTAGAGGCCGCCATCAGGCGCCTGTACGCGTCGGAATCGCCGTAGCTGAACGGTTTTGCACTCCTGACGGTGGCGCAATCAAAACTGCAGACGAGATCGTCCGGACAGCCGACATCACTCGCATCGTCGTCCTCCGCCGAGCCGATCTCCTCGGCCAGTTCTGCGATCAACATGACGTCGATTTCGTTCTGCGTCAACAAGGCAGATGCGAGGGAGACCCGAACTTCTATGCTTTCCGGCTGTTTCTCGTGCGCTTCTCTGAGGTATTCTACGGCGTCATCGATTCGTCCGTCCTGCGTCGCAATTCGGGCGTCCTCCAAAAGTTCTCTCGGCTCGCCACTGCCTCCTTCCTCGTAGAGCCCGTCGAATACATTGCAAGCAGCGAGCGAAAGCGAAATAGATACGGCCAGAGCAAATGCGCTGATGATTGAAAGTTTTCTAATCATTGCAAGATGTCGAATGATTGTGCAGAGATGGTCGCGGAAGCGGGGTAGACGTAGACGGTGCTAAAGACCGACCGCGAGCTGAACGGTGTGATTCCAGCTGGCAAGCTGCCCGGGAAATCTACCCTGTTCTGTCCCGTAGAATGCGTAGTCGAGTGCAATCGGACCGACATGTAGTCCAGCCCCGAACGTCGTATAGCCAGAGTTCAGACCGCCGCGTACGATTGCATAGCCTAGCTGTGCCTGCGCGCCGAGGTGCAGACCGGCAAGTGCTTCCTGCGGCAGATGGGGATTGGAATACCAGAGGTAATCCATGGTGATGCCGGTATTCTTAAACAGGCCCGCAACGGCGTCCGGCAGCATATAGGCTGTGCCGAGCCGATAAGACGGATTGACGGAATACAATGCGTTGGCCAGCGCCTCCTCCTCGGCGATCATTCCCGGGTCGGGAGTGTCGTTATCTGACATGCTGGAGCTGAATTCGTAATCATACCCGCCCCCCACGATGTCATACGCCGCTACCCCGAACGTCAAGTCGCCCGGCAGTGGCACGAAGTTCGCCTCATAAAGCAGACCGATGTCGAAGCCGAGGGTAGATGACTCGAAGAGAAGAATGTCCTCCTGCGATCCGATGGCATCGAGGGCCTTGTTCTTAAGCGTTAGCCAACGGTGCACGATTTTGCCGGATACTCCTGCTGCAAGGCCGTCGATGCCGATGAGTTCGGAATCGACCGATGCCGAACCGACGAAGATCAGATCACCCATTGCCGAAAAGTTGACGACAGGCACCCCAGCGCCAGCGTCGTCAAACCGATATTGAATCGTGGTGTGTCCGAACGCGCCTGCTCCCAGTCCCACCTCACGGACCTTCGCCACGACGGACGGAAAGAGCACGTCACCATTTACGATGGTGCTGCGCCGCCCGAGCGAGAGCGTCTCGTCATACAGCTCTCTGAGCTCGTCGTTGTTTCTGGTGTCGAGGCCATCGCTGATAGCAGGCTGGAGTTCGTCCTCGAAATAGCTCAGTTGATCAAAAAAGTTATTCGAAAGCGAACCGCGGATGCCCAGCAAATTGATTTTGGGACGTATGCTCGCTTCTTGGGAGAGGTGGGCCGGATTGTAGAAAAAAATCGTCTCCAATCGGGGTAACGCCACGCCTGCGTCTCCCATGCCAATCACCTGAGGCGATTGCACGAATGCACGAGATGATTGCGAATAGCTCTGGCCGAATGCGCTTAGAGGCTGAAATACCGCCATCACAGTGCAGAAGATCGCGGCTGTCCAGAGCCGGGATGACCATTCGGCCATGGATGGCCTCGGCACGAATCGGTTTCTCATATCTCGAGGATCTCGCGTGTAAAGAAGTATGGACGTTTGATGCGAACTGTGCTAACCGGCCGCCTGTCACTCGCATTATGAAGAAGTATCGGCAGGTTTCGAGGACCCTAAAGCAACGCCTGGAGCACAGGATGTCAGCGGCCAGGCAATGTTCGTCCGGGAAGAATTCGGTCGACCCGATGAGCGGCGCGGCACAAAAGGCACCGGAGGCGATACCAATAATGGCTTCTAATAGCTTCGGCGCCGTAAGAAGTGCTGCCATTGTCAATCGCGTAGATCCTAGACATGCCGAATAGACTCGCCCACGAGCAGAGTCCCTATCTGCTCCAGCACAAAGACAACCCTGTGAACTGGTATCCCTGGTCGGAGGAAGCATTTCAGCACGCCGACAAAGAGGATAAGCCTATTTTTCTTTCGATAGGATACTCGACGTGTCACTGGTGTCATGTGATGGAGCACGAGTCGTTCGAAGATGAACAGGTTGCTGCGCTCATGAATGATGTATTCATCTCGGTCAAGGTGGACCGAGAAGAGCGTCCCGACATCGACGGCGTCTACATGACGGTATGCCAGATGATGACGGGGCAGGGGGGGTGGCCGTTAACCATTCTCATGACCCCGGACAAACGGCCGTTTCACGCTGCGACCTATATTCCGAAGGACAGTCGCTTCGGACGCCTGGGAATGATCGACCTCGTCCCGCGAATCGAAGACATTTGGGAAAATAGGCGGGAAGACGTGCTTTCGACGGCAGGGCAGGTGACGGCAGCACTCGAACGCTCGGCCGAAAGTTCGCCGGTCACATCCGAACCATCAGAGGAGCGCCTGCACGAAGCCTTTCGGCAATTGGAGGAACGTTTCGACGACCGTTTTGGAGGATTTGGGAGCGCCCCGAAATTCCCGAGTCCCCATAATTTACTGTTTCTGCTTCGATATTGGCGTCGTACCGATAACCCGACCGCTCTCGACATGGTGACGAGCACACTCGATCATATGCGGATGGGCGGCATCTTCGACCACGTTGGATTCGGTTTCCACCGCTACGCGACCGACCGCAGCTGGCTGTTACCGCATTTTGAGAAGATGCTGTATGATCAAGCTCTTCTGGCCGCAGCATACACCGAAGCGTTTCAGGCGACGTCGCAAGCAGACTATCGGCGCACGGCTGAAGAAATCTTTGAATATGTGATTCGGGACATGCAAGCACCGGAAGGCGGCTTCTATTCTGCAGAGGATGCCGATAGTGAGGGCCGGGAGGGGAGATTCTACATCTGGACAACGGAAGAAGTACGCGAAGTGCTCGACGGCGAAGAAGCTGAGCTCATCATCGACGTGTTTGGATTAACGGAACAGGGAAACTTCGAGGAAGAGGCGACACGGGAGCGAACGGGCGAAAATATCCTCCATCTAACAGAGCCCCTCGAGGAGCACGCGAGTAATCGAGGTGAGGACCCGGTCGCCATGCGCCAGATGGTCGATGCGGCCCTTCGGAAACTTTTCACAAGGCGCGAGCAGCGCGTCAGGCCGGGCCGCGACGATAAGATTCTGGTGGACTGGAATGGTCTAATGATAGCCGGTATGGCGAAAGCTTCTGCTGCGTTTGACGAGCCGTCGTTTGGGCGCACGGCCGCCGCGGCCGCCTCCTTTATCCTCGAGGAGATGCGCGATAGTACGGGACGTCTCCTGCACCGCTACCGGAACGGCGAGGCAGCCGTCACTGGAAATCTCGATGACTACGCGTACCT
Source organism: uncultured Rhodothermales bacterium (assembly GCA_964554105.1). Taxonomy (GTDB): domain Bacteria; phylum Bacteroidota; class Rhodothermia; order Rhodothermales; family VXPQ01; genus CAZKNF01. The sequence goes on from CAZKNF010000001.1 coordinate 32,574, forward strand.
GATCTGGGGCCTCCTGGAGCTCTACGAGGCGGATTTCAACTCGGAGGTCCTCACCACTGCACTCGATCTGCACGACGATCTTATTCGCCACTTCTGGGATGAGTCGAGCGGTGGGTTCTTTTTCACGGCCGACGATGCCGAATCTCTTCTCGTCCGCCGAAAGGAATTCTACGACGGAGCTGTTCCCTCCGGCAATGCGGTGGCGATGCTCAACCTGCTGCGTCTCGAGCGAATTACCGGCGATGCGGCTTTCGGCCAACGTGCATCTAAACTTGTCGCATCTGCCGGCGACGCTCTAGAGAGCATGCCTTCAGGATTTACCGCGCTTTTGTCGGCCGTTGATTTCGGCCTCGGGCCCAGCCACGAGATCGTAATCTCAGGTGACCGTGGATCCTCCGACACGATCGCTCTGTTGAGGACCGTTCAAGACATGTTTATTCCCAACAAGGTACTGCTCTTTCGTCCGCCCGACGAGGATGCCGGCATTCTCGAGGTCGCGCCCTTTCTCGAAGGACAAACACCGATCGACGGGCACGCCACGGCCTATGTGTGCCGTAATTTCCGCTGCGAGGCACCCACGACAACTGCGTCAGGACTCAAGACAGCGCTGTTGCAGACATAGGATCGGACAACCTCATGCAAGAAGTATACATTGTATCGGCCGTGCGCACTCCCATCGGTCGCTTCGGAGGCACCCTCCGGGATACGTCCTCGGTGGATCTGGCCGCCCACGTCATGAAAGCGGCGCTGGAACGCTCGCGGCTAGGTGGCGGAGAGCTCGACCTGTATGTCTTCGGGAATGTGCTTCGTGCCGGACAGGGACAGTTGATTCCACGTCAGGCCGCGATGAAGGCCGGCATTCCGGCCGCAATCGACGGCTTTGCGGTTGATATGGTCTGCTCATCCGGAATGATGAGCATCATGTCAGGAGCTTCACTTATCAAATCCGGCGATGCTGATCTCATACTAGTGGGAGGGACAGAATCTATGTCGGGTGCTGGTTTTTACCTGTCTTCGCGAGCTCGCTGGGGATACAAGCTACTTTTGGGTGCATCCGAGGCCGTCACGGACCTTCTCCTTCAAGACGGCCTGTCTGATCCGGTGAGTGGGGAGGCCATGGGAAAGCAGAGCGAGCGCCTCGTTGCCGAACACGGGGTCTCACGGAAAGAGCTCGATGACATCGCCGCACTGTCGCATCGCCGGGCGGCGGAAGCTACGGAGCGGGGGGACTTCGCAGATGAAGTGGCCGCGATGGAGATCCCGTCTCGGGGCCAATCTGTTCGTTTCGATACCGACGAAGGAGTCAGAAGCGACACAACGAGCGAGAAGCTCGCCGGCCTCCGGTCGGCCTTTGCAGAGGACGGTGTTCTGACGGCGGGGAACAGCAGCCAGATAAGCGACGGCGCGTCCGCGCTGCTCATCGCAAGTGAAGGCGCCGTCGACAAATACGACCTGAAACCAGTTGGCCGGTTGATGTCATCGGCGTGGTCTGCAGGAGAATCGTGGCGTTTTCCCGAGGCTCCCATTCCAGCAGTGAAACGCGTTCTCGAGAAGACGGGGCGGGCAATAGAGGATTTCGACCTATTCGAAAACAACGAGGCTTTCGCCCTCAACAATATCCTGTTTCATCAGATGCTTGGTGTACCTTACGAAAAACTGAATGTGAACGGTGGGGCAATTGCACTTGGGCATCCCATCGGCGCGTCAGGCGCGCGAATCACGACTACCCTCTTGCATGCCATGCGAAGACGCGGAGTCCAGTTTGGATTGGCTGCAATCTGTCACGGAACTGGCGGTGGAACGGCCCTCGCTGTAGAAAGCACGTAGACCTATTCTCTCCCAAATCACTAGCAGATGAAACGCCTGCTCTGTCTCACCGCCCTCCTTTTGCTCTCAGCCTCCACGGATGCCGTGCTGGCGCAGGACGAACTTCAGTCGGCCGACGAAATTCGCGAGGGTTTTGATCTCGTTTCAGAATACGATCATACGGCCGACAAGATTATCGATGCGGCACTTCTCGATGAGGAGGCGTGGGAACAGCTCGCCTATCTCGTCGATACGTTCGGACCGAGATTCAGCGGTACGCAGAGCCTCGAGGACGCGATCGACTGGATTCTCGACGGAATGCGTGCCGACGGGCTCGAGAATATTCGTGGGGAGGAAGTAATGGTGCCCCGCTGGATCCGTGGTCAAGAGTCGCTGCGGCTCGTAGAACCGCGCGTTGCGGATCTGAAGATGCTGGGTCTCGGCGGCAGTATCGGAACTCCGGACGAAGGCATTGAGGCCGATGTGCTGGTGGTCGACTCGTTTGAAGACCTGACAGCCCGGTCCGCTGAGGCGGAAGGACGAATTGTTCTGTTCAACACACCGTTCACGTCGTACGGAGAGACGGTGAAGTACCGCGTCGACGGAGCTGTACGAGCCGCCGAGGCGGGAGCCGTGGCCAGCCTCGTTCGCTCCGTAGGACCATCTTCGCTCTACACGCCGCACACCGGCAACATGAGCTATCAGCAAGGTATCGACCGAATTCCCCATGCCGCCGTCACGATCGAAGATGCGGCGATGATGCAGCGCATGCAGGATCGCGGCCAGAGAGTGCGAGTCCGACTGATGATGGACGCCGAAACGCATCCGGACGTACCGTCGAGGAATGTGGTTGCCGAGCTCGTCGGCTCCGAAAATCCTGAACAGATAGTGGTGCTCGGGGGCCACATAGATTCGTGGGACGTCGGGCAGGGTGCGATGGACGACGCCGGTGGATGCATTGCGGCGTGGGCTGCCGTACGACTGCTCAAGGAACTAGATCTCAGACCGAGACGCACCCTTCGCGTGGTTCTCTGGACAAATGAGGAGAACGGCCTACGTGGCGCCACAGGGTACCGCGATCACCATGCCGATGAGCTGGAGGATCATGTGCTTGCGATCGAATCTGACGCCGGAGTCTTCAAACCGACGGGATTCGGCTTCGGCGGTACAGAGACGGCCTACGACGTAATCGACGAGATCGGAGAGCTGCTAGATCGTATTGGGTCCGGCAACATTGTCCGAGGCGGAGGTGGTGCCGACATCTCTCCGCTGATGCGGGAAGGCGTCCCGGGAATGGGACTCATTGTCGATCGCAGCCGGTATTTCGACCTTCATCACAGTCCTGCAGATATGCTGGACAAGCTGGACCCGCACGAGTTCAACTTGTGCGTCGCGACCATGGCAATCATGGCCTTTGTTGTCGCAGATATGCCCGATCGTCTGCCACGTGTCCAGAATAATGAGGATAATTAAGGATCAGCGTAACAACTAAAAAGCCCTTCCGTACATAGCAGCCAAGAACTCATCGGAAGGTTCTGGCGACTCCTACTTAACATTCCAACAGGAGGATCGTCATGAAGTCAGCACTGGTACTTTTTGCAGTCGCCGCCCTCGCCGTCACCCCCGTCGTGCAGGCGCAATCCATTGATGAGCCGCAAGGGCAAGAACTTGTGTGGCAACTCGCCTCGAAGCAGGTGGTCCACTCTCTTGAATCAGAATACGCGCACGTTCGGGCTCAGACATTGAAGAATGTAATTGTCTTCTCGACGCTGTATCGCGAAGCGATCGACCTGAGACCGGCAGTCAAGTTCATCGCGAAGGTCGCAAAGGAAGACGTGAGCGATCAGAATCGAAGCCTTGCGATGGCCGCTCTCCAGTCGGTCGGCACCATTAGAGCCAAGCAGCACTTGGCAGAAATGCAAGGGATCGACCGCGATGATTATCGCACGGTCGTTGCCGCGGTTCTAAATGAGTACAGCACGAAGCCTAACGCGATGTAGCAGGAGTTCTTGCCGTGCGTCTGGGCGCGATGGTTCTGCGACTTGCGCGCTCGTGGCGCACGGCCAGTGGCCCGCGATCTCCGGCGCGAAGGGATTCGTCGATGCCGCGGAGCCGGGGAGAGGGTGGAAGCACGGGCTTCGGCGGCTCTGGATCCGGAGGCGGAGGTTGGTCGTCAGGTCCTTCGTCGTTACCGTTCTTGATTCTCCTCAGCGCGTAGAGTCCTACAATAAAGGGAAGGGCTCCCATAAGCAGGACTATCGTCTCGAACATCGCGAGATCCTTCGTCTTCTTCCAGGGGCAAGAACACGTATGGCATTCACCAGTGGCTCAACTTCGTGCGGTGCGTATGCATCTTCCAAAGCGAGTATGCATGCGCACCGCGTGAAGCAACCGTGTGTATAATGATGTATTCCTTGGCCCTTGCGGAGGATTCTGTCGTATTGTCGCTTTCTGATAACGATTGAATTGAGCCGGACTACCCTCGCCCGAGATGAACCTGGACCTCAACTTTCCTCGTCTGTCGTCAGGTACGTCATGCTCCGAAAAATTTGACGATACTGGTTCAGGAGCTTCACTCCCTCCTTCGGCCGCAGCCGTCCTCGGTTGACCGCCTGGTGAATAAGATCGCCCATACGCCTTTCCAGATCGTTTGGATGATACTGTACGAGTGCGAGCTGCTCCTCGACCGAAGCCCCGGTCAGCATCTCTTCGATGTAGAAATTTCCCGGCTCTTCTGCGTCTGCGTAGACGTGGGCTTCCGTGACCCGGCCGAATAGATTATGCATGTCGCCCATAATATCCTGGTATGCACCCATCAGGAAAATGCCGAGATAGTACGGTGCGTCAGGATTGATGTCATGCAATTCGAGAAATCGCTTGTCACCGCTCGGCGATACAAAGGTGACGACCTTTCCATCGGAATCGCACGTGAGATCGACCAATATTCCTCGTCGGCGCGGAACTTCGCTAAGACGGTGGATCGGCATAATCGGAAACCGTTGACCAATCGCCCAGTGATCAACCATCGATCGAAAAACCGAAAAATTGCAAAGGTAGTGGTCGGTGAGGCGCCGTTCGAGATCGGCCAGCTGTGGCGTTCGAGCGGCTCCGTCAACGTCGCGCACCAGATGATCAATCAAAATGCAGTCTGCCCAGAACGTCTGTTCGAAGCCTGACTTCTGTTCGACACTGATTTTCCCGGCGCGGAATAAGCGGACCATCTCCAGCCGCAGTTCTTCGCAACGGACGTAGAGAGCCTCAAGCACGGATAAATCATCCGAAACGTCGTCTTCTGTTACCCGGCGATAAATTTCATAGATCTCCTGGAGGACAGCGGACGAACTCTCCGGCTCCTCGATAGATAGAGGCAATTCTTTGTGGCGGCTGCTCACGGCCTCAATAATTAGTACGGAATGATGTGCCGCTACCGCACGGCCGCTTTCAGAAACTATCACTGGATGTGGTGCTCCGTCAGCATCGCATACGCGACGTATGCTCTCGACGATCGTCATTGCATACTCATCGAGCGTATAATTAATAGTCCCGAGTGCGTCCGGATTTCCTGCCTCATAGGCGACCCCCAGGCCACCGCCGACGTCCATGTATCTCACATCGTGATAGCGCTTTTGCATCCACGTATAGATTCGCGCCGCCTCCTCCGCGGCCCGGCCAACATTTTCAAGATCTGCGATCTGGCTGCCGAGATGGAAGTGCAAGAGGCGTGGTCGGATCGGAAGGGATTCGTTCTCCTGCCGATTAAGCAGGTCCAGCAATTCTGAGAGCGAGAGGCCGAATTTAGAATTTTCACCTCCGGATTCGGACCAAAGTCCAGCACCGCTCGTCGATAGCCGCACACGAATGCCATAGTCCGCCGTCATATCAGCCCGTTGAGCCTCGCTGAGAAGAAGATCTACCTCATCTTTGCGTTCTACCACGGGAATGACATTCTGGCCAAGGCGCTGTCCGGCCAGCAGCAACCGATACATAATTCGGTCCTTGCAGCCGTTGCATATCAACAACGTGTCATGTGAGGCGAGATATGGAAGGGTGGCCACGAGCTCTGACTTGGATCCACATTCCAGTCCGAAGCTGTACGGTTCACCTGAAACGAGAATCTCTTCAACGACCTCGCGAAGCTGGTTTACCTTTACCGGAAAAACACCCTGGTATGTGCCCTTATACCGGGTTTCACTAATGGCCGCATGAAAGGCTTCATTCAGATGCCGAACGCGCGATTTCAGAAGATCTTGGAAACGAATGAGCAGGGGAAACGAACTCCCGCGTTCTCTTAGTTGCGAAACCACTTCGTAGAGATCGATACGAAGATCTGAACCGCGAACGGGCTGCACCACGACGTGGCCCGCATCATTGACAGAGAAGTACTCGTCTCCCCATTCGCGAACAAAATATAGCTCCTCGGCGAGCGCCGTTGTCCAGTTAGTTTCGTGATCGGAGTCGGAGACAATCCCTGAAACGTTGTGCAAGAGTTGGTACGGTTCGGTGGATTTGGTGTCGGCGGTCTGGCGTTTACGTTCTCTGGTCGACGGCCGCACAGTTGAGC
>CAZKNF010000001.1:39040-41854 GCA_964554105.1 uncultured Rhodothermales bacterium
TTGGTGTCGGCGGTCTGGCGTTTACGTTCTCTGGTCGACGGCCGCACAGTTGAGCCGACAACGCGGCTCATCGCGAAGGAGTTTCGGACGCGGCCGCCTGCTGAGTGAGGGACGATTCACCACTGACCGCACGGTTCGAGCGCTCATATCCCTGAAGGGTGATGCCCTCAGATGAGAAGCCAAAAAGGTCTTCCGGTGAAAAAACAAGGCGGTAATCGTGTGGCCTGAAGAAAGGCTCGAACTTCTGTGCAAAATCGTCCAGGCGCCGCAGATAGTAGGCCGTGTTCTCGTCGGGATCTGACGAGCGCCACTCCTCCGCCAATCTGCAGTTCTCGAATGCCGTGACATCCGCCGCTTGACCAGTTATGTAGTAGGTCACGCGATCACCCTTTCGAACCGGGCGTCCGGTTTTTGCCTCTCGCTCGCTCGCGAGTTCATATGATGCCGTTCTCGGCCGGCTTCCCCGTGCAACATCCAACCTGTATTTGTCTATGCCGTCTTTCAGCGTTTCGACGCGACAAAAATCGCGTACGCCATCATCCCATTCGTGTCGAATGATTTGATCACGCGTGCGCAGATAGAGCATGTGAAGCTCGTCTAGATCCCCATTGATGAGCATCCGGATTGCGTCCTCCACGAAATGACGACCAAACCGCTCAGTCGACCGCGACATCAGCGATGACCCCTTTATGCTGAGCTTATCATCATAATCGAGCAAGGCATAGTTCTTCTTCTTGTACGACAGCATTTTGCGATAGCGGCCGTCAAACCCGATCTGAATCCCCGGCGGCATGGCAGTGTTCAGGTGTTCGATGAACGTTGCTTCAGCGTCGCGGCTATCCACGGCCGGGGGCGGCACAAAAAAGACGCCATCCGTGTCCACCTCGATCACCTTCCCGCCCGCCGTCGTAATCTCTCCGATAATCGAGCGGAGCAAATCCTGCCCTATGCTGGCGACGCGGTCGGCTTCCGAGTAGTCATTGAACAGCGCCCGTCGAAATCCAAGCAGGCCGTAAAATGAGTTGATTAAAATCTTGTATGACGATTGACGAGCGTCGAGCTCGTCCCGGACTTGTGAGCTTCCTGCCGCGTTCATCGCCGTCTTCGTTTCGATCCGGAGTTGCGTCAGTCTTTGCAGGAGATCGTGGAAGAGTCCCAACCGATCGGATTCAGGGCCCACGTCATAGTTGAGCATGATAGATGGATATAGGCTTTCCACGTCCGCATAGACGATGGGGCCCGCAACGCCAGTGAAAAAGATATCAGTATACCCGCCTGTAGTCTGAGTACCTGCCTCTGGCCGTGGAAGTGACGCTTTCCGGGCGAGATACTCACGAACGAAGAGCGCCTCTATTTTCGCTGCCGGACCGGTCCGCGCGGCCTCGCCGTACGGCATCGGAACCATCTGAGATAGATAAAATGCCGAGCCAGATAGCTGCCTCGCAAGCTGTTCCGTCTCGATCACATCGTCGAGGGCATATCGGATCAGGCGTTCCGGATCTGTTCGCCAAACGCTCGAAATTTCCGAGCCCGCGATATGCGTCCTATTCTCAGCAGCGAACCCGAAGTACCGGGCAGCCGCCTTCAATCCATGCCCGGGCATATTCCGTTTGACAACGTCATAGGCCTGTACCTGGAAGTAGGTGTCGATTACGTGGCGCCCGGCTATTTCGAAAGCCGTATAATCGACAGCTCTCTCGGCGAAACGGATGCTCGTCCGAAAAGACCTGGGTACGCTACCGTCCCGTCCGATGTCAAGTTCAATATTCCAGCGTCGGGCCCGTTCAACGAGATACGGGAGATCGAATCCGAGTATGTTATGTCCCTCGATGACGTCGGGATCGCGCTCGCGGATGATCCGGACCATCGCCTGAATCATCGCGGCTTCATCCATCTCACGACCGTCGACGACACAGCGCAGTCCTCTGTTGTCGTGCAGTGCGATAAGGAGAATGCAGTCTCCGGGCCGCCGAGCATTCGAGAACTCCTGCTCGCTGTCGGTCTCGATATCCAACTGCATACGATGTAGATCGTCGAAAGGCATCGCCTTGAAAAGCGTTCGCCCTGACTGCATCAGGTACTGCTGCGCGGCGCTCGGTATCAGGTAGGAGGAATCGTCGACTGCCTGCTGCTCATCGGCCGTGAATTCGACGTGTCGGAGGGCATCCCAGTATGCATTCCAATGCTCGAACACGACGAGGAAGCGGTAATATCCGCCACCCTTAAGACGTTGAAACCGAAACCTCCCGCGGGGAAATCCGCTGAGCAGCGTAATATCCCGTAGGAGGAAGAACGGGTAGAACGGTTCATCCTCTTCCACTAGCGCCCCATCCTTTGCGCGCCGACGATAGATCCGGACGCGGGCGCAGCTTCCTGTTCCTCGACTGAATAGCGGATGCACGGCGACGATCCGCGGAGTTGGATCTCGGCCGAAAAGCAGGCGATCTTTGTAATCGTTAGGCGAGGTCATGCAAACTTGTCGAGGCGTCAGGTATTCACCGGTGGAATGGGAAGCCGATCAACCCGAGCCGGAGCGAGACGTCTCACATGAAAAGACCCGGAACAGGACACGATGGTCCCGTCCGGGTCGTTTCCAGCAGGTGCGCCGGTGCTATTGATGGCAGCGCTGTCGTGGGCGTCAGCGCCATACACGCCGAAGCGACAGCACGCATCAGGAAATCGCTGCGCGATGCGATTTACAGGTCAGGATTGGTTTCCGCACCTTCATCTCCGGGAGAATTCCCACCCTGAGGCGTCTGTCCTGGAGCGGCGTCGTCTGGCGACATTTCACCGGGCGTCGCATCGCCACCGGGC
>CAZKNF010000001.1:41954-95494 GCA_964554105.1 uncultured Rhodothermales bacterium
TCCTGGAGCGGCGTCGTCTGGCGACATTTCACCGGGCGTCGCATCGCCACCGGGCATGTCGCCGGGCGTGACATCGTCACCAGGTACCGCACCAGGCGTGGTTCCACGCATTTCATCCATCTGTCCGCCTTCCATCTCGATAACTCCGCAGGCGAGCCGATCGCCGGAGTCGCCACTCGGCTGGCTCGTGAGGTCGTCCTCTCCAGCGTGAACGACAAGCGCGCGACCGATGATTGAGTTGGCTCCGCTCATCGTGAGCATGCTGTCGACCCGTGAATATTCTGCCGTACTATCCTCGCCGGCTTCCAGGTTGCCAAGATCGCCTACATGGCGTTCCTGATCATCCGGTCCGCCGTGCGGATTATCTTCAGGCGAAAAATGGCCGCCGGCCGAGCTCGCGTCGGGGGCACTGCAGTCTCCATTCTCGTGGACGTGGAAACCATGAAGGCCGGGCTCGAGACCCGCGACTGTGGCTTCCACATGAACGCCTCCATTCATCGGCATAAACGTTGCAGTGCCCACCACGGAGCTTCCTTCCGTCGGCGCGAGCTGGACCACCGCTGTGCTATCCATCTCCTCCATGCCGGTCATTCCCGTCGTATCCGTCTCAAAATCGACGCCGTCTTCGCCTTCGGCGCAGCCCGTCAGAACCACGAAGCCTGCCAGAAGCAGCACAAGCGTGGTATGTTGTAGGGGTGATTTCATAGCAGCTGCTTTCGCCTCATTGTGAAAAAAATATATTTATGCCCTTATGTGCGTGCATATAGCTTTATGTTTCCGCCCAAAGTATTCGTTTAGAGATTGTTAAATCTTGATTGGCTTCCCTCTTCAAGATTACGTTGATTCGTCAGGTAGGCTCTCCATTGCCACCACTGCGTCGCATTCTCGTGCCTTCAACGCTCCGTCTGCAGGCTGAAAATCTCGGCAAACGTTTTGGGCGACGGCTTCTCTTCCAGCGCCTCGACCTTTCGCTCAGCGGAGGAGAAAGCCTTGCCGTGACCGGCGCGAACGGTGCCGGGAAATCGACGCTGCTGCGAATCCTTGCCCGCTTGCTCTCACCGTCCACGGGAGACGTACGACTATACGAAAATGAAAGCCCTGTGACAGCCGAACGACATCCCCTCCGCGTAGGGCTTGTCGCACCCTATCTCAACGTGTATGACGGATTTACACCACGCGAAAATCTCATGTTTATCGGTCGCGCTCGTAGCCTCTCGGATGTTTCAGCCCGCATCGATAGGATCCTCGAAATAGTTGGCTTGTCCGACCGCATGGATGACCACGTTTCGACGTTTTCATCCGGAATGAAGCAGCGCGTCAAGTTTGCGGCTGCACTCCTTGCGAAGCCGTCTGTACTACTGCTGGACGAGCCACGTGTCAATCTGGATGAGGATGGCCTTGCCATGGTCGCCCGACTTGTTCGCTCCCAGCAGGAGAACGGCGGCATCGTGGTTGTTGCTACCAACGATCCCCACGAAGCGGAACGCCACAGCGAGATCATCCGAATCGAGAATTTTCGGTAGCCATCCGCACAGTCATATCGGTCTCCCGCTACGTCCTCGCCATCGCCAGCGTGGCCGCGTCAACTCGTCGCGCGCCTGCCTCGCGCAACACCTTTGCCGCCGCACCGGCCGTCGATCCCGTCGTCAAAACGTCGTCGATTAGAAGCACATGAAGACCCGTAACGCGTTCATGCTTCGCGACCGTGAATGCACCCTCGAGATTGGCCCACCGATTCGCACGCCTCAGCGCCGTCTGCGTCTGAGTCGGCCTCGGACGGATGAGCACGTCCGACTTGACCGGAGCGCAGACAATGGTCCCGACACCGTGCGCAAGCATTAGGCTCTGGTTGTATCCGCGTTCGTGCATGCGGGAACGATGGAGTGGGATGGGGATGATTAGGTCGACCGATCCGGCATCTGGGCAGTCCTCAACATATGTCGCGCCCAGAGGTTCGCCAAGCGTGATGCCGTACGAAGGGCGATTGCCGTACTTCAATGCCTGGTGTACGGCCTGAATCGCACCGCCCTTGTCAAAGATCCAGAGACATACTACGCACTCGAGTACGGAATGCGCCTGAGGGAGCCGTTCGAGCCGCGCATCCACCTCTTGTGCTGACGCTCGATCGATGCCGTGAAAGCATGTCAAGCACAGAAGCGAACGGACGTCGAAAAGGCGCTCACCGCAACCAAGGCAGCGTGGAGGATACGCCAGCCCTATAATGCCTCCGCCCAGAATAGCCGCAACGGACCGAATCACGGAAGCGGCCATCCGTAAGATCCGACTGGCCGGCGCCGTAGACTCGATCATACCCTCCGGGCCTGAATCAGAACTACTATCGTTCCGTCGACCAGCTCCAGGGAAGCGCCATGGACGGAATCTCGATGTTGGCGAACGTGCAATGCGAAAACATCGCTTGAGTCGCGGTCTAATCCAGCCGTCGATCCATCCCGCCATTTTACCTTCCTGCTTGGCCCTCTGTTAAGAATGTATGCAGCCCGCGACAAGCCGCGCTACACATTCATAAATGCGCTGATTATCGTATACTAGACACCGAGAGTCCATTCGAGTAACCTCCGACGGTCATTTATGGGGAAAATGCGGCGGGGAATGATCATCAAGAACACCGGTGATCGTCCTGTAGAGATTCAGATGGCGACGCGGCGCATCGTGGTACATCCCGGAGAAGAGAAAATGATCACCTCCGAGGAGGTGCGGGATGTAATGTTGCGGCAGAAACTCCAGATACGCGAGATCTCTATTGTACGACCAGCGACAGAGCAGGAAGAGCTTGCCTTGCGGCAGTCGCTTGAGGAAGGAGAAGAGCAGTGAACGATCGATGAATGTATTAGCCCTCGAACCGTGGTATGGAGGGTCTCATCGCAACTTCCTTGATGGCCTCATCTCCCACAGCAGCCACACCATTCAGCCGGTCACAATGGCTGCGCGCTTCTGGAAGTGGAGGATGCATGGCGGTGCTGTCACGATGGCGCGCAAAGCCGTCCAGGCAATCGAGGATGGATTTGAGCCCGACGTCGTGTTCGCGACGGACATGGTCAATCTGCCTGCGTTCCTCGCACTGGCGAGACCACGGTTTGGTGACATTCCTGTCGTCCTGTATTTCCACGAAAATCAGCTCACGTACCCGCTGCAGCCGGATGTTGAACGCGATAAGACGTACGGGTACATCAACTATCTTTCCTGCCTGGCCGCCGACCGCATCGTCTTTAACTCGCAGTTTCACTTCGACGAGTTAATGGAGGCCCTTCCGGCACTCCTTCGGGCGTTTCCCGACTACACTCATCTGAATACGGTGCGGGAGATCCGCCAGAAAGCAATGGTCCTGCATCCCGGAATGGACCTCGAAGCGCACGATGCTGCCCGCGAAGTATATCCGGTGCCCGAATGGGGACCTTCTACGAAGTCGCCCATCGTACTCTGGAACCAGCGATGGGAGTACGACAAGAATCCCGAAGCATTCTTTCGTGTGATGAATCGGCTCGACGATTCTGGATGTCGATTCCGATTAATTCTCGCAGGTGAACACTTTCAGGAGCAGCCTTACGAGTTTGAGAGGGCATTCGAGCGCTATGCAGAACGCATTCTGCATTACGGATACTCGGAGGACTTCGACGAGTACAGCCGCCTCCTGCATAGATCGCACATCGTTGTCTCAACGTCGATCCACGAATTCTTTGGGATCGCGATCATGGAGGCGATTTACTGCGGCTGTCATCCGCTTCTACCGAACAGGCTGAGCTATCCGGAGCTGATACCCGATTCACTTCACCGACCCCTCCTGCATGCGCCGATCCTCTACGAGAAGGAAGACGATCTGTTCGAAATCCTGTCTGAAGTGATGAATGGCGAGGAACGGCCTTTGCCGATCACGTCGTTGAGGCAGGTTCCGGAGCACCTTGACTGGCGCACACATGTCCGCGCCTATGATGAATTATTCGAGGAGGTGGTAAGCGAAAAGACGTCCTCGCTGATCGGAGCCGGTTAGAGATCGCGCGGCTATAAGTCTGCACTTCACTAAAAAAGCTTGCGCCCTGACCCGACCTAAAGCCGGATACAGGGCGCAAGCCTCCATCCCTCATCACACAAGCTTTTAGATTCGAGCCACTGGACCCAGTTCCAAAGCCACGACACCATCAAACTCCATTTCCATCAGTGTTACACATGTACCCGGAATGTCGTACCGAGACCCTGTTTGCAACTCGAGGAAATCGCGAATAAGATGGTCTACATGTTGTCTACCATCGCCTGTGCGAACTCACTGGTTTTGAGGAGCGTTGCTCCTTCCATCTGGCGCTCGAAATCGTAGGTGACTCGACGCTGGGCGATCGTCTTTTCAAGTGATGAGACGATAAGGTCGGCGGCCTCGTCCCATCCCATATATCGGAGCATCATTTCTCCCGATAGGATGAGCGACCCCGGGTTAACCTTGTCCTGGCCGGCATATTTCGGTGCTGTGCCATGCGTGGCCTCGAAAATTGCGTGCCCGGTGATGTAATTGATGTTGGCGCCAGGGGCTATGCCGATGCCGCCGACCTGGGCTGCCAGCGCGTCCGAAATGTAATCGCCATTTAGGTTCATCGTTGCGATTACGTCGTACTCAGCCGGCCGAGTGAGAATCTGCTGTAGAAACGCATCCGCGATAACATCCTTGATGACGAGGCCGTTCGGCAACTCGCACCAGGGACCTCCCCCGATCTCCGTGGCATCGAATTCCTTCTTGGCAAGCTCGTAACCCCAATCCCGAAAGCTGCCCTCAGTGAATTTCATGATGTTGCCCTTGTGAACGAGCGTGACGGAGTCTCGCTTCGTATTGATGGCAAATTCGATCGCGGAACGTACGAGCCGCTCCGTGCCTTCCCGCGAAATCGGCTTGATGCCGATTCCGCTCGTCTTCGGAAAGCGAATGGACGTAGCTCCCATTTCATCGACGAGAAACCGGATGAGTTTCTCGTTTTCCTGCGTTCCCTGCTCGAATTCGATCCCTGCGTAGATGTCCTCCGAGTTCTCGCGAAAAATTACCATGTCGATCTTCTCGGGCTGTTTTACAGGCGAGGGGACCCCTGTAAAGTGCCGCACCGGCCGCACACAGGCGTAGAGATCGAGGATTTGCCGCAGCGCGACGTTCAGCGACCTGATGCCTCCCCCAACCGGCGTAGTCAGTGGACCCTTAATAGCGACGTGATGATGCCTTATCGCCTCAAGCGTATCGTCCGGCAACCAGTCATCAAACTTGTTCTTTGATTTTTCTCCGGCAAAAACCTCGAACCAGACTATTTCCCGCTCGTCGCCATACGCCTTTCGAACCGCACCCTCGAAAGCGTTGCGAGCCGCTCGCCAGATGTCCGGCCCGGTACCGTCTCCTTCGATAAACGGGATGATGGGCCGATTCGGCACATTCAGCTCACCGGTCTCCATCGTGATGACGCCGCCTTCAGACGGCGTTCTTAGATGTGTGTATTCAGGCATTTGTGTATTGATGTTTTATCGTGGCGCAATTACGGATGATATGATGGAAGAAAAGGGACGCGCTCCTTGTCAGGAGCGTCGAAAGATTCATAGAGTCCCGAGCAAATCGCGAATCCTTAACTCCCACACTTTAAAAGCCGCCTCTCGAACGATCGACTTACTCATTTTCGACTGACCCTCTGTGCGCTCCGTGAAAACGATGGGAACCTCGATAAGTCGAAACCCGCTCTTCCAAGCCCTGTATTTCATTTCCACCTGGAACGAGTAGCCGTTCGATTTAATGCGATCTAGATCCAGGGCCTCGAGGACGCGGCGATGATAGCAGATGAAACCGGCGGTTACGTCGAAGACAGGGAGCCGGGTGATGGCCCGCGTGTACAGGCCGGCACCATAGGATAGGACGAGTCGTCCGAGCGGCCAATTCATCACGCGAACACCGTCGATGTAGCGCGAGCCGATTGCCACATCACCATGTCCACCACGCACGGCATCGATCAAGTCCGTCAGATCGTCCGGATTGTGAGATAGATCGGCATCCATTTCGCAGACGTACGTAAATCCATGTTCGAGCGCGTACTGAAAACCCTCGATATAGGCCGTTCCCAACCCGAGCTTGCCTCCTCGTTCGATAAGCTGGATGCGATCCGGATGCTCCGTCCGCATTTCCTCGATGCGTGCTGCCGTTCCATCCGGAGAACTGTCGTCGATAACCAGAACGGTTATTTTATCGGAAAGGCGGACGACCTGATCTAAAACCGCCCCTACGTTCTCGGCTTCATTGTACGTCGGAATAATTACGAGAGCCCGATCTTCGGACGATCTCGACTGTAAATGTTCGGAAGTTTCCAACGTTACCTGAAATCGGCTGTCTGGTTAAAGCAGCAGGCTTACCGTTCGTTCGTCGCCGGCTATTCCTGATCCCTGAGAATGACGATTTCTCGGTAGGCGGGCGGCAACTGATCGATTGACTTATGTACGATGTGCTTGCGATCCTGTTTTTCAGCTATCCTCTGCGGATTCCATGACGCAAATCCGTCCGTGTACATGCCGCGGTCGAATGCCGGCTGAAATTGTTCGATGTCAACTTCCTCGAGAGTCGAATAGCGCGGCGAGATCCACGGCCTCTCTTTCGGCGGCATGCGTGTACATTAATTGCTGAGAGGGATCGTTCACAGTACAAATGCTCGCCGGCGTGTTGATTGTGCATCAAGTTAGCCGAAATAATTATCAACTTCCCGCGGATCCAGGGCGAGGTGCTCCACGAAAGCGCGATTTAGCATTATTCTTCTTAACTTAGAGACTTGCGATCAAGTTTACCGTTGCATATCGAATGCTTCCGTTCATGGGGTGTTCGTAACGTGGGGTGGGTTGTGTCCCGGTCGGGTAGCTGATTCGAAAGCTTCTCGCTCGCTTCACGCTCCGCGTCATAGGCGGGCGCGGAAATCCCCGGGCGCGCAGAACGGATCCTCCAAGCCGGATTTCGAAACCGCGTGAAACCCGGCGTGCGCACCTTTATACAAATACCGTGCGAGAACACGCACGTCGTTTTTCGGATAACCTCAAGTTCGTATAAAATGGCCGAAACGAAGAAGGAGAAGAAGTCGCCCAAGGGCGATAAGGCGCAAGGCATCGGATCGGATCAGGTGAATAAACAGAGCCAGGCGAATGGCCGCCACGTCGATCTTCCTGAGAGCCTCGATGTCGATCGTACCTTTTCGACATACCAGTCGGGCGAGTACACACATGAAGATGTCGGCCTGTCAGAGGATCAGGTCCTTGTCATGTATCGAGATATGCTTCTACAGCGACGTTTCGAGGAGCGAGCAGCCCAGATGTACGGACGCCAGAAGATCGCCGGATTTCTGCACCTTTATATAGGCCAGGAGGCTGTCTCTACCGGCTCTGTAAATGCTATCAACGTGGGTCAGGATTCGATTATCACAGCCTATCGCGACCACGGCCTGGGTCTTGCACTCGGCATGACTCCCAATGAGTGCATGGCCGAACTGTTCGGCAAGATGGGCGGCTCGTCTCACGGCAAGGGCGGCTCCATGCATTTCTTCAAAAAGGAGCTCAATTTCTACGGCGGCCATGGCATCGTGGGAGGTCACATAGCCGTTGGTGTCGGAATTGCGTTCGCCCATAAATACAGGGAAGACGGCGGGTGCTGCCTGACCTTCTTCGGTGACGGTGCGGTCGGCCAGGGCTCCTTCCACGAAGCCACGAATCTGGCGGCGCTCTACGAGCTGCCCGCCGTCTTGATCATCGAAAACAATCAATACGCGATGGGTACGGCGACGCATCGCGCCTTCGCCCAACCGGACTTCCACCGCTATGGAGTCAGTTACGATCTGCCATCATCCGTCGCGAACGGGATGGACGTCTTTGCCGTGTTGAAGGCAGTCGCTGATCATGCCGAAATGGCTCGCGAGGGCCGTCCATCGCTTCTGGAGGTGCGAACATACAGGTATCGGGGCCACTCAATGAGCGACCCCGCCAACTACCGTACCAAGGACGAACTCGATCAGAAGAAGGCGGAAGACCCGATCATTCTCCTAAAGAGCTACATCCTCGAGCATGAGATGTCGAGCAACGAGGAACTCGACGCCCTAGATGAGGAGGTCAAGCAGGAGGTGCTTGACGCCGTCGAGTTCAGCGAGCAGAGCGACTCACCGCCGATCTCATCGATTTACAACGACGTTTACGTGCAGGATGACTATCCGTTTTTAACGAACGGCAACGCCCAAAATTCACAGTGATCCTCGCCCTCCACCCAGCATCCGCCGACCACGCGCTTGCCGAAGAGAGTACTGCTAACGCTGACTAGGACAATCAATGGCTGAATTACAGTTTCGAGAGGCGCTTCGCGCCGCCATGGTAGAGGAGATGGAACGAGATGAAGACATCTTCCTCATCGGTGAAGAGGTCGCCGAGTATAACGGCGCCTACAAAGTCAGTGAAGGGATGCTCGAGAGGTTCGGGGCGAAACGCGTCATCGATACGCCGATCAGCGAAAGCGGCTTCTCGGGTCTTGGAGTCGGCGCAGCCCTCGCAGGGCTTCGCCCGATCGTCGAGTTCATGACGTTTAACTTCTCGTTTGTTGCCTTCGACCAGCTCGTGAACAATGCGGCAAAGATCCGCTACATGTCCGGCGGGCAGTTCAAGGTGCCGGTCGTGTTTCGCGGACCTAACGGCGCCGCCGGTCAGCTTGCGGCTACGCATAACACGTCGGTCGAATCACTGTATTCGACGTTCCCCGGCCTGAAGGTGATCGCCCCGTCCAATCCGGACGATGCTAAAGGACTTCTCAAGTCCTCCATACGCGATGACGACCCCATCATCTTTCTCGAAAGCGAATTGATGTACGGGATGAAGGGAGAGGTTTCTGACGAAGAGGACTATACGATCCCGATCGGGAAGGCCCGAATCGCCCGTGAGGGAGACGACGTGACAATCGTCGCCCACCAAAAGAGTTACTGGCTCGCGATGGAGGCCGCAGAGGCGCTGGCGGATGAAGGGTATAACGCCGAGGTGATTGATCCGCGAACGATCCGCCCCCTGGATGTCGAAACGATTCGCGATTCAGTAAAGAAGACAAATCGGCTGGTCGTCGTTGATGAGAGCAGCCCTTTCGCCAGTTTTTCGTCTGAAGTAGCATATCAGATCCAGGAGAGTGTATTCGATTACCTCGATGCACCCGTCCTTCGAATTACGGCGAAGGACGTGCCCCCGCCCTATGCAAAGAATCTAATCGAGTACTATATGCCCCGAACAGAGGAAATTGTCGCGGCCGCGAAGCGCGTCATGTACGTCTAGTTTCGGTATCGTCAGCTGGACCCCTGCCCGCTTAGCTCAGGTCTCACCTCTAAACTTCCGAACTCCGAACGATAAAAATGGCCATTGCAGTCGAAATGCCGAAGATGAGCGACACCATGGAGGAAGGTGTCCTCGTGTCGTGGCAAGCCGAAGAGGGAGACGAACTTTCCGCGGGAGACATCATAGCGCAGGTCGAGACTGATAAGGCGACGATGGATCTCGAAGTCTATGACGACGGCGTACTGTTGAAGAAGGTGATCGCAGAAGGCGATGCCGTACCGATCGGCGGGTTGATTGCCGTGCTCGGCGACGAGGGCGAGGACGTGTCGGATATTCTCGACCAGTACGGCGGCGAAGAGAAGACCGACACGGAAGATAAAGAAGGTAAGTCGGTGGAGGAGGTCGACGTCAAGGAAGGCGAAGCCGAACCTGAGGCGGAAGGGCAGCGCGTGGATAAACGCGAGGCGAGACCAAATGACGTGCCGGCAAAAGGGGCTCCGGCTGCTGAAGGGAACGGTGCGCAGCGGGATCTCGAAGTGCCCAGGCGCCAAACGCCGTCGGAGGGTGACGGCCGGATGAAATCCTCCCCACTCGCAAGGCGCATGGCTCAGGAACACAATATCGAACTCGGGCATCTTCGCGGGAGCGGCCCGGAGGGGCGGATCATCAAGCGTGACGTCGAGAGCGCCATCAAGGAAGGCGTTCCGGCAGCCGCAGAGCCACAGGAGACATCCTATCAGCTTCCCATCGAGTCACTAGACGTAGACCCGGGCGAGCTCTACGAGACCCAGAGCATTTCGCAAATGCGCAAAACGATTGCGCGGCGCCTCGCGGAAAGCAAGTTCACGTCGCCGCATTTCTACCTGACGGTCGACGTGGACATGGAAAAAGCAGCAGCGGCTCGGCAGGATCTTAATCGCGCGGCCGAAGCACAGGGGAGCCCGAGAGTATCCTATAATGACTTGATTACAAAGTCCTGTGCGCTCGCGTTGCGACGTCATCCTGATGTCAATGCTTCGTACCTCGAGAAAGAAGGTGAAATTCACCGGTACAGTCAGGTGCACGTCGCCGTAGCAGTTGCGGTGGATGAAGGGCTCCTCACTCCGGTGATTCGTCATGCAGATCGCAAAGGGCTGATACAGATCGCGGCGGAAACGACTGAGCTTGCGACGAAGGCACGCGAACGCAAACTCCAGCCTCAGGATTGGGAAGGCTCGACATTTACGACGAGCAATCTTGGGATGTACGGAATCGAGGAGTTTACCGCCATCATCAATCCGCCGAATTCTTGCATTCTGGCAATTGGAGCAATTCGCGACGTGCCAGTCGTGAAAGACGGAGAGATCGTACCGGGTAAGCGCATGAAAATCACGCTGTCCTGTGATCATCGTCTGGTCGACGGGGCGCGAGGTGCCGAATTCCTGTTGACGGTACAGCAACATCTCGAAGAGCCGGTAACGATGCTTCTTTGATGAGGTGTTGAAGCAAGTGATTGGCGTCTCGGTCACGCAATGCTCGTCGAGCCGTCAACTCCGTACCCACGATCGTCGCTGCAGAGCGTGGACACAACGCGCATCGCACACCTATCCGATCTCCATTTCGGCAAAATCGCGCATCCGGGCATCGTCAACGCGATGGTGCAGGAGGTGAATACGCGGGATCTGGCGCTCGTTGCAATTAGCGGCGACCTTACCCAGCGTGCCCGTGAAATGGAGTACCAGGCTGCATCGGCTATGCTGGAGGCCATCGAGCCTCCATCGATCGTCGTGCCGGGCAATCATGACGTCTATCCGTGGTGGCGTCCGCTCCATCGAATTTTCAAGCCGCTCGGGCGGTATCGCCGACATATCTCAGACAACGTCTACCCTTCATTTCAACTCCCCGGTCTGGCCGTTCTCGGCGTGAATTCGGCGCACGGACGCACAGTGAAAGGCGGTAGGATTGGTATCCGCGGGCAAAACAGGATCCGCGATTATTTCGAAAGCCTGGATTCAGGTGTGTTCAAGATCCTCGTCGTGCATCACCACCTCACGCAGATTCAGGCACTGGGGCCCCACGACATTGCGCGACATGCCCGGAAAACGCTGGACCTGGCTGGGAGTGTCGGCGTTGATCTGATTCTTTGCGGGCATCTTCACATCTCCCATATCGAGCCTATCGAAATCGTACCGGCGAATCACCGCGTCGTAATAGCGAGCGCCGGTACAGCGACTAGCTCTCGCGGGCGGCGTAAACACAGAATGACGAATTTTTATAACATCGTCTCCGTCGAGCAGGATGGTTTCAGCGTCGAAGAACGACGCTATGAACCGGATGAGGACAGGTTTGTCTCAGACGGTGCGACGCGATTCGAAAGGGTTTGAGGCACATCCGCGTGGGGCCACGACCGTAATGCACCTCGCAACCGTCTTATCTTACATTCAGTCTGCTCGACGTCCCAACTACAACAAAGTCTCTCACGCTCGCTCTTTTTTATGAAATTCGTTCTTTGTGCATGTCCAACTTCGTCGTAACCGGTGCGGCCGGATTCATCGGATCGGAAGTGGCCACTCTCCTGCTGGATGAAGGTCACACAGTTGTCGGTGTCGACATTTTGAACGATGCCTACGATGTACGCCTCAAGGAATGGCGCCTTGCTCGCATGAAGGAACGCAGCGGCTTCACGTTCAAGAATGTCGATGTATGTGACCGTCAGGCGCTCCGAAGCGAGGTTTTCAACGGCGCCTCAGTTGACGCTCTCTTCAACCTTGCTGCACGAGCGGGGGTGCGATATTCAGTGGACGATCCCTATGGCTATGTCGATACAAACCTGATAGGTACGATGACTTTACTCGAAATATGCCGAGACCAGGACATCCGCAAATTCGTGCTCGCGTCGACCTCTAGTCTGTATGGTGCGGAAACAGAGATGCCGTACCGTGAAGATCAGAGCACAGACAGGCCGCTTTCGCCGTACGCCGCCTCAAAGAAAGCCGCGGAAGTGATGTGCCACACCTACCATTATCTGTACAATATCGATGTCACCATTTTCCGGTATTTCACCGTGTATGGTCCGGCAGGTCGGCCTGATATGGCACCATTTCGGTTTGTGCAATGGATCTCGGAGGGACGACCCGTCACTGTTTATGGAGACGGCACGCAGTCACGTGACTTTACGTATGTAGAGGACATCGCGCGCGGAACGATTGCAGGCCTCAAGCCCATTGGATTCGAAGTGATTAATCTCGGCTCCGATTCACCGATCGTCCTGCTGGATGCGATCCGAATGGTAGAGGACGCCGTCGGCAGGAAGGCGAAGCTTGAATTCGTCCCACGTCACAAAGCGGACGTTAGCACGACCTGGGCTGACATTTCTAAAGCGGAGCGACTACTCGGATGGCGTCCGAGCGTAGACATGCAGAGCGGGATTCAATTTACGGTCGACTGGTACCGGGAAAACCACGCCTGGGCGAGCAAGATAGAGACGGGCTAAGAAGATTCTTTTCGGATCCTCATTGACGTCGGCCTCTGCAAAATGCCGAGCGTGCTACTTCACCAACGTGAACCTACCACTGCCGGAATAGGACGACGTCTTTGTTGCTGCGACGACCCGATACAGATACACGCCGGACGGTAGGCGGCCCGCATCCACCTCCATGCTCAGGTTTTTACCCGCACCGAAGGATCTCTTATCCGATGAGAGCACCCGTCGGCCGACGATGTCGAACACTTCTATGTGAACAGTCGACGCGTCAGGCAGATCGAAGGTGATGTATGTCGTCGGATTAAACGGATTGGGAAAATTGCCGTGGAGCGAGAACCGATCTGGAGATGTGGGCACTCGTTCACGCGACACGTTCTTGTCTGAACCGAGTAATTTACCCTCGCTCGAGATCACGATCGCTTCCTCTGTGGCAGCCGCAACGAGTGCGACGGCCGTAAGACCCTCGATCGTTTGCAGATCGGCTTGGTACGAGACAGCGTGACCCGTGGTCTGGATATCGAAATCGAGGATACCGGGAGGTACGGTGACGTAGCTCGGAAGGAAACCTCCGGACGGTATGCCCGAATAGGACGTCTCGGAGGAGGAGCCTTGCAAGAACGTAATGTCGAGCGACGAATCGTACCCGTTGTATAGAGTGACCTGAGCGTCATCATCAATTCCGCGCTCGACCGTCGCCCTCGCATTCTCGTTGACAAAGGTGCCCTCCGGAAGGACACCACCTCGACCCGACGCAATGACGATGAAATCATTTCCTGCACTCACCTCAAATCGTTCAGCCAACGCGTCGATGCCGTTGCTTTCGAACCGAAGCTCATGTTCGCCGGGTGGGAGCCGCAAAAACGGCGTCCCCGTTTGCGGATGGAGATCGTTGAAGATAGCCTGATCATTGATGTGCACAGTCACTACGCCAGCAGGTGCATCATGGATGAACTGGACTCGCGCAAAATCGAAATCCTGCGGCTCCAATCCGACGCTGAAAATTGTTGAATCAGCCGAAAGCCCATCTGCTATCGGTTCGGTCTTAATCAGCATCGAGGATGAATCACCCTCAAGAATCAGGGTGTTCTGATAGACTGAAGGACCTGCATGCAGCCTCCACCTCTCGTTACTCCGCGAAACGTTGTGCCGAATGAGCCGAACTCTCTCGGGCGACGAATACTGCGAGAAGTTCGGTGCGAGAAATTCCAGGCTGAAAACCTGTCCTGGCGGAAAGTCGGAAGCTGACCGGACGACCCAGTGGAACGGAGCGGTGTCGTCGATTAATATGTCGTTGCCTCCGTATACGGGAAATCCGCGCATTCCACCTGGAGGCTCATCTACATGCGAGATAGTAACGTCGAGCGGAGCCATCGCGGGCGCATTGTCCTTGAAGAGTAGAGCGGCTGGCCGGTAGACCGCAAAAGGATAGTTGGATCCGATCGGAAATTCGAAGCGGCCTTGAGGATTCGTCGGACCGGGCTGACCGGCGTCGATTAGCCTCCTTACCGGCCCGACTACGTGACTGACAATGTCCGCCGCCGTTCTACTGAAACCCCGACCGTTGGAAGGCAACACGATCACGTTATTACTGCTCGCAATGAGCCCATTCTCGAATTCGATATTGTTCACCCCAAGGACGATGCCTTCGGAGTGGTCTGAGACAATCGACACGGACGGTTCATCCGCACCTTCGGCAGCCGGCTTAAGCGCCAACCTGAGTAGATTTATTGAATCGTCGAGCCGCGATGAACCTGCATCAGCCGGAGAAATGTCAAGCGTCTGGAAAGTCCCGGCAAGAATTAGATTTGGTGTGCCGGGCACATAGTGCGCGGCATCAGCATCGAGCATTCGATCGGGTCCACCCAGGACTCCCGTGACGCGAACGTCCCCTACTGCTCTCAAAATATGTCCCTGAAACGTGCCGTCGATCATTGCCGTACCGTCGACGGTGACGGAGACGACTCCGTCGACGGATGCAGAGTCGTCGAGCAGAAAATCACCGCCGACCTCGAGAATTCCTTCGACTCCCGCGGTGAGCCGGCCGGCAGCGACGTGCGCCGTCGAGTCGACGATGAGCGTCGTTCCGTGGATGTCGAGCGATGAGTCTTCTGTGAAGTGATCGACAGTGAGCCGGCCAATTCGACGAAACGCATGAAGTTGGAATCGTCCCGGCGATTCGGACGCTTTGTCCCCCATTCGGACGATGAGTTCGCCTACACTTGCCTCTCGTGGGAACATCAGATTGTTTGACGAAACGTCCCCGGAGCCTCCGAAATAGGAGAGCGTGATCGGCCCCTCCGTGACGTAGGACGTGCTGTCGGCAAAAGTCGGCGGCATTTCGCCCCGGTAATCTAATCGGATCTCGCCTCCTTGGGCGATTAGAATGGTGTGCTCCGCATCGTCGAGCATACCCGAGACATGGGAGAGACGTCGCGACACACGTACATCGTCGGTCAGTCTTATCGTATTAACCTCCCCCGACGGACCAATTCCACCGTCAATTATGAGTTCGCCAATCTCGTTCGGAAGCTCCGGACCCGTTTCGAGCAGTCCCGAAATCGCTCTACCGTCAGTCACATATTGTACGTTGATCAGTCCATCGACTACGGGTGTGATTAATGGACGCCCTTGACCGTTTCTAACCAGGGTCGCGTCATCATCCATGATAAACTGCCCGTCCAGACCTGCAAGGTTTCCCGCCTCGAATGTTATCCGGTTGACAATGGTTAGTGTGTTGGGCGCTCCGGTCATTGCGACGTTAGCGTGCAACCGCAGCGCTGACGCGGAAAGATTGCCGTTAAGGTGTATCGTTCCGCCTTCCTCGAACACGATTTCGCCGCGATCGACTGTGTCGGTGGACGATTCGGAAACGCCCTGGATGCTGGCTTCAGAAGAGATGAGTAGTGGCGCACTTCCCGTCATTAACAGGTCGTTCCCGCCTAGATCCACCATACCCCCTAACAAACGGACCGTATCGGCGGCTAGAGCAACGGAAGTCTCGCCGCTGGATCGAACGGTAAACTCCGTTGGATCGTTTGGATCGCCGACGGAGAGGGAAGGTACACGAATGTCTTTCCGTAACTCTGCATTCATGCTGGTAGGTAGTCTGATCGCTCCTGTCCCCGCATACGAGCCATTGTTCACTTTCCACTCTCTTCCGGCGAGCGTAAGTATGTGCACGCCGAGATCGAGCGTTCCGCTCTCATGCTCGAAAGTTGACGCGATCCGCAAATCACCTGCGAGGCGTAGGGTATCCGAAGCTTCTCCGGCAAGCCTCAAGCGCGGCAGCAACGATTCACCGCTGCCGACCTCACTCGTGCCGGCAAATATCACGAATCCCGTCGCATCGGTGCTCCAGTGGACGTCCGGCGAAACTGAAAGCGCCGAACCGCTCTCCATCACGACGTCAAACGGCCCGGCGGCAATGGATCCGACGTCGATCCGGAGCTCTTCCGATACGTGCAGCTGTTTGCGAAGTTGAATTTGTGAATCCAATCCGGTCTGGTGAAATGTGCCGACGCTTTCTCCTTCCGGGATCTGTATTGACAAGTCGCCTTGCTCTAATGAGAGCAGTCGGATCGATCCGCCTGCCTCGATATTGACAACCCCTGGCGAACGAATCGTGAGCTCGTCGAGCCATTGGCGGCTCTGCGGCGTCCCTTTCAGAGTCCCGGTGCCCTCGATGACTAGCGCACCGGAAGCCATCGTGCCATCTATGACGTGAATAGATTCGTCACCACGTGTGGTGATGGAGTAGTCCGATATCTCGACGTTCGTCGTCACACCAATTCCCAGACTGCCTTCTATTATCACATTGTAGGGTATATGGAAGGTGGCGTGGCTCCCCACTAGAGGCTCGAGATCGATCGCCAGGTCCCGGACGTCCCATGTAGAGAGTTCGCCTCCTGCTTCCACCGTGCCGCTTATGGCACCGAAATAGTCTACATCGATGCCATCCGGCGCCTCCATCGTGCCGGCCCCCGGCACATTCGCTATGATTGCTCTTCCGTCTACAGTTCCCGAAGAATCATCGTCGCCAAGATTCCGTCTGATCCGGGGTGTTCCAAGTTCCGAGGATAGAATCAGCGAGACCGCTGATGCAGCGACCATGCTGCCACGCTCGATAGTAAGGGTGCCAGACTGACGGATTCCGTCGCCCTGTATCGTCAGGGTGTCGTTTTCATCGTCCAGCGCAACGAGTAAATCTCCGATGAGACCTCCTCCTTCGATTACTTGCTGCGACCCCGATTCGCCGGCGAACGCCAGCGACGAAGCCGTTCCCGTCACGGCGCGACCGGCGATCCGAGCCGCCGAATTCGCACCTACAAGGCGCAGCTCACCATCAATGTCGAGCTGCGCGTTGCTATTTATCGTCAGATCACCGGTTAGGTCGACTTCTGAACCGACCGCTATTCTCGTATTAGGTCCGCTTATAGACAGGTCGTGCAGCGTGAGATTCGATCCTGCTTCTACGGATTGCATCCCGTCGCCGACGAATGCCAGTGTGCCTCCGTCAATTTGAACCGTGCCGCCAACTCTACTGAACTGCCCACCCACACTCAGCGTCGACGATCCGATAAGCAGCGTGGCGTTCGGAATCTGATGAAAATTCCCGAGGACGTGAATGTTATCACTGAGCGCAAACAATCCGCTCTCAAGGATGAGGTCACCGCCAATTTCAAGCGGCCCCGCGTGCGAGAGGCTGCAGTTTACGGTGACCGTGCCGTGGATGGCGCTGATCTGGTCGAGATGTAAACCGGCGCCTGGAAGGCAGCCAATCCCGCCGTCGATGTGCTGGGCGCCTAGAACGGAACTGCCGGTCCGCGCCTCCACAAACGGAAGGATGCCGTTTCCACTTATGTTGGCATCGCCGGCGAGGACGAGTGTACCGCCGTTGATCTCGCCGGTATGTGAATGAGGCCCCGCCGAAGTGACGTGTAACTCGTGCGAATTCAGACTCACAGAACCGTCGTTCACAAGCGCACCGTCAATGGAGACGGCATTCGCACCTTCAGCTGAAGAAAGAATCTGTATCCCACCACTATTCAGAAGACTTCCATTCAAGACGGCACCGCTCTCAATTTCGAGCCGACCCTCATTGAAAACGTCTCCTGACACGTGCGTCGATCCGCCAGATAGGCGCACTGTCCCATCCCTCATATTCTCAACTCCTGCAGCGAACTCGCTTAACCCGCCGGTAGCAGCCAGCGAAAGTACAGCATCACCGTGGTTGATCAGGTTTAGTCGGGCTGATTCACCACCAGTGTTGACGGGCGTCAGGATAGAATGGAGTACGAAGCGTTCCCTGTTCGAAGCGGATACATCGACGTCGGACGCATCATCGGAAACTCCGATAAGAAGGTGGTCTATTTCAACTGACCCCTGCTGTACATCCACCAGCTGCAGGTTTGCCCCTACGATTTCGGTGACACTCCTAAAATAGAGGGACCCGTTACCGCTTGACGTTATGGTCGTACCGGCCGGATCATTAAACGTGACGTTCTCTTCGAACCGAACGGCCCCGCCGCCTGTGGAATAGATTCCGCCTTCAACGAAAGAGAGCTGTTGGGGGAAAGCGATCGTGCCCGCCGTGTGCTCGAAGCTGAGTTCGAGGCGGTCCATACCCGAGATCTCCGGTCCCGCCTCGCGGTCTCCTTGTCCCACGTACCTGACTCTCCTGAACGCATCGGCATACTGGGGCGATCCTTGCAACACGCCGTGATCACGGATAATGGCAGCGTTCTCCGGAGCCGACGTCGCCCCCTGCTCGAACGATGGATTGCCGGCTGACGGTCCGACAATTAGATGGACATCGGCAGCGTCGACCGTCCCCGACAGCAGATTGATCGTATGCAGGAAGTGGGTATTGCCCGGAAAATCCGCAGCGTTGTTTACTGAGCCAGGACCGAGAAACAGGTCCGATGCTGATCCGGCCTGGAAGGTGATGGTACCCGATCCAATGTCGACGACGAACTCATCTTCGGTCAGGCCAACAACGTTATTTCCCGCGAAACTCTGGAGCACGAAAGTCATCGATTTGCCGTCCGCGCTCGGACCCGTCAACTGGATGCCGTCTGCATCCGCTCCCTGAAAGTATTCGCCTGCTGTCGTGCAAACGACTGCACCGGTCGAAAAAGTTTTGAATGCGTGCTCGAAGGTTTGAACTGCCTGAGAGGCGCTAGCACCTGAGCTCTGGTCGCTGCCATCCGTGGCATTGAGATAGTGCGTGCAATTCTGCGCGGCCACAGCGCCCGGCCTCCACGTGAAGGGGAGCACCACGAGCACAATCACGAGGCATACCACACCTTGTATTCGGCTATGCTGTTTCGGCACGAGGTGGCGACTGTATAAAAGCGGGCAGTATCTGCAGCGGTATTGGAGTCGAAACGATCTGCCTCATTAATACACGGCGTGCGTACCCACGTGCCCAAGGGTCTCTTGCCCTCAATGGTTTTTTTGATCGGGCGTTGGTCAATGCTTGTCAACAACGTGTACACTATGGCGAATAAGAGGTTGGTCTGTTACCCGACTACTAGGGGATTTTTGGAGTATCCCACCGATACTTTCGGATTCCTATCGACGGGTGTAACGGAGATTTCTCTTACGATCAGTTGGTTCTCATTCGCCTTGAGAGCGCGAGCTACTGGAGGAGAATGACCTTCCAGCTGATGACGTAGGCATTGAATGTGAGCGTCGCAGATACGATCGATTGTTTCACCCACCGCTTGCTCCAAGGAGCAAGCACGACGAAGGGAAGGCGCATAAGGAATGGACCTGAGCCGACTTCCAATTTCCGTAGATGCACGATTCTAATCGGTCAGTTTATTCTCTGTGATCAATTAAGTCTGTTGCCGGGAATCCGATCCAACATTCGTATAGCTCTTAGATGAAAACAATACATGAAAAACAATTACAAGGAGGTACGTTCGATGAGCGCAGGTAGAGTGCTACTGCAGATCATTGGGAAGACGGCCGCACTTACGCTACTGCTTGTTGCCTTCACGGCGACAACGGCGCAAGCGCAGGACGTCTGTTATGTTGACACCGGGGGCAGTGATGCCCAGGACGGAACAACGGCGGGGACTGCAAACGAGACCATCGCCGGTTGTTTGGCTGAAGCATACGTCGAAGACGGCGTCATCATCAGCATTGAGGCCGGTACGTACAACGAAGCTGTCACGGTCACGGATGACCTCATTTTTGAGGCACGTGAGTTCGGACAGTTTAATCGCGTCCTGATCGATGGCGGAGTTGAGATTCAGGCGGACGTCATATTCCGCCAGGATTCGCAAACCGCAACCGACGGTATCTTTCGCATCGGTGATGGGGCCCTGGGTGCAAGCCTGGTCGTATCCGATGGATCACTCACGATCGAAGATGCGCATGAAGACGGTCGGGTGCAGATTCCCGCCGATGGAACGGTTGCTCGTGACGATGACACCGACGTAACCGGCGCGGTCACCTATCTCGGTGCGGCGAATCTCGAATACACAGATGACGACGCGAGTGATACGGATTTTGCAGCAGGCGGTGAATTCCCCGACGACTTCGGCGGCGGTTCACTCAACGTTGATATCGAGGATGACAATGTCTTGTCGTTCGCGTCTGGAACAGGAATCGCGGATCTCGACGTCGCGGCAGGTTCGGAGCTTGATGGCACGATAGTCATCGACGAACCGATCGATGTTGCCGGTCCGGGCAATGTTGGAAATCTCGAGGTCAATGATGACGTGGTGGTTTCCTCTGATGCGGCGGTTACCGATGTCAACATCGCGAATGATAACGACATTACGTTCAACCTCGGTGCCAACACGCTGAGCGTGCATGGCGACTTCGTGCGCCTCGGCGGCACCTTCACGGCTGCTGCGGCCTCCGAGCTCGCATTCCTCGGTGACGAGACCGATGCTACGTTCTCGCCTGGACCGAACTTCGAGATCGGATTTGTGACGGTCGACAAGGATGGACAGCAGCTTGCCATTACTGATGACATCAGTGTGATCGGAGCTGGTGGGCCGGCCTTCGTCGTCGCTGACGGGTCGACGGTCGATCTGGGCGGACAGCAGGTCAACGTGAATGGGGCCGGGGCTGAAATCAACGGTATCCTCACGAACGCTTCAACGGTAGCATTCCTTGTGGATGGGGCCGGAATCCGCGGCTCAGGTGTTTACGGCAACATTCTGATAAATACCCCGGGTGCGGATGCTACAGTGGGCGGAGCAGGCGAGCATGATATTCGTTTCGCCGGAACGCTTACCTTGTTCGCGAACGGAATCACCGTGGATCCCTTAAATGGCTCTGATATATCACCCTTCGGTGATAATGCGGCCGTTTCAGTGAACCTCGAATCGGCAGGTCAAGACATCGACGGGCCGTTTAATACGCTCGAAAATGACTACGACCTCGAGTATACGGGTGACATGGGTGCCGCGACGAGGACGGTTGGCACCGAACTCGCCACCGACAACGTCATCAACCTGACGTTCAACGTTGAGGACGGAACCGTCGATGCGACGGGTGCTCCCGACGGCACGGTCGCGGGGGATGTATCCCTGAACGCTGCCGACGATGCGTACACGGTTCAGCTCGATGGTGAAGTCACCATCGAAGGAAGCCTGACGGTCGCAGACGGCGCTACGCTCGATGCGATCGATGTCGCGCTTGAGGGCGCCAACAATTCCGTTGAAGGCACCGTCACGGCTGCCACGACACTGGCCCTGGCGGACGGCGTCACGGTTACCGGCATCGCGGACACCGACGACGATGATTATGCATCGTCAGTCGGCAGCGTGGAGGCCACGGGTGACGTGACGATCGATGCGATTCAGGTTATCGACGGTGACCTCACGACGAATGAGGACGCGACCCTCCAGATTGGACTCGCGGACGACATGTCGATTACAGGGAATGTGGTGCTCGATGGCGCCTCAGCTACCCTCGCGTCTGATCTCAACGTCGGCGGCGATGTCAATGCTAACGCAGGCACGCTGGCATTTGACGGATCCGACGTCATACTCGATGGTTCGTTCGACGGCCTAGCCGACGTGGAGTACACCTCTTCTGGAGGCGCGGTGGTCTTTACGACCTCTGGCGCGAGCCTCGGGCTTGGCGGAGAAACACTGCCGCACGTTGTGCTTGAGGAGGACGTCGCGATCGCACTGTCGAGCGATGCTGTCGTTTCTGAGTCTCTTATGGAGAGCGGAACGGCATCCCTCGACCTCGACGGCAATGCGTTGACCGTTGGCGGCTCAATTACGTCTGACGGTGGAAACATCATAGGAACCGCAGGAGATGAGCTCACCTTCGTCACCGCGACGCTGACATTGGATGGAGACGCTAGCGTCGATCCGGCGACGACTATCGCTGACGGCGAAACACTCACGGTCGAGGCAGCGGATCCGGAGGACGAGTGGACGCTTACTCTCGCCGGTGACGATCTCAACCTCGAGGGTACACTGATTCTGGACCAGAATCATCTGTATCTAGATGGGGGCGATCTCCTGAACGCTGAGGGCGAGATCACCGCCAGCAGCGGTATCGTCACCATGGATGGCGGCGACATCGAAGTAGATGGTGAGTTGGCTATTGCCAATTTGACGGCGGAAGCTGCAACCGACCTCGGAGTTGCCACCGACGGCAGCCTCACAGTAACTGACCTGCTCACGCTGAACGACGCCCTTACCGAAGATGGTGAGGACGACGAGCTCGTCATCGGAGACGGCGCCACGATCGTGATCAACGCCGCCGCTCCGCTTGCGGAAGCGCCTGACTTCGAAGGCTCTGTGAGCCTCGTCTACAGTGTCATCACGGATTCCGGTAATGAAATTCCGGCCGAAGGCGAAGGCACTGTGAATGACGTCGATGTCGATGCTGACGTCGAACTGCAGAGCGACCTCACGGTTGACGGTACGCTCGCTCTTGCGGCAGCTATCGACAATACGACCGAGGACGTCGCGCTGGTACTCGGTGACGGCGCAACGCTGTCACTCGAGATCGATAATACAACGGCACTTGCTGCCGCTGATATCGATGCGACCAACTACACGCTCGAGTATGCTGGCGGTGACGATGAGATCAGCGATGTGGAGTTCGTTGATGGAGCCACCGTCACGGCACTAATTATCGATGTTGGCGCAGGCAATACCATCACGAACACGGTGGATGGTGACGGCGCGGAGCGTACGGTCAATGACTTCACGATCGAGAGCGGCGAGTTCGAACTCGATGAGATCGACTTCAACGTTGCTGGCAATCTTACGATGGCCGGCGATGATATCGTGAACGCAGGGCCAGAGGTCGCGATGCTTTCCTTCGTCGGTGATACCGATCAGAACTGGACGCTGGAGGACGATTTTGCCGCAGCCCCCCTGATCGGAATCGAGCTGGACAAGGAGAATGCGACGCTCGTTACCTTGAGTGGTGGCGATGTCGATCTCCGCGACGATAACGATCCGCGCACGTTGTTCCTCAGCGGCGGCATCCTGGAGACCATGGGGGATGCCCAAATCTTCCTGTACCAGGACAACGCAACGCAGGGCTTCGAGCGCGACATCGACGAGGATGCCGGCGAAGTGAGCCACGTCGCAGGCAACGTGACGAAGTTCCTCGAGCAGGGCGATCCCTTCGAGGCCGGTCGTTCCGCGCGGTTCGAATTTCCGACGGGAAGTCCTGATGGCGATTACCGGCCATATGTCCTCACCTTCCGTGAAGACGTCGTTACCAACACCTTCATCACGGTGAATCACGAGGATGTAAATCCGGGAGGTACTCTCGGTCTTCCGGTGGCGGATGACGAAGGAACGGTAATCGGGGACTATCCCGACTACTACTGGCTCGTAGATGCATCGACAAGCCTGGGGCAGGCCCAGAGCTTTGACGTAGAACTCACGGCGACGGAGATCGGAATTCCGTTCACGGATGATGATGATCTTCGTATCATTCGCCGGATCGACGGTGATGCTACGACGAACCAATGGTCCATTCAGGGATCCGCGGCGAACTATGACAACTTCATGCAGGTGGAGTCCGGTGACACGACGGCAGTCGTTCGAGTCACCAGCAGCACCGGTGGAATTGTCACGCAGGGCGCCCGCTTCACGCTCGGTCTCTCCAGTCGTGCACCAGTGTTCGCAGAGAATACGCCGGACACGCTGGAAGTCGAAGAGGGAGAGATCCTTACCGAGACAATAGAAGCAGACGCTCAGGCCGTTGGTCGGACCATCGCGTACAGCCTCGATGGTGCTCCGGACTTCGTCTCAATCGACGCTGAGACCGGTGTCCTGACGGCTGAGCCGCTCAGTGCAGATGTCGGTGATCATACGTTCGATATCATCGCCGACGACGGTACGGATAGTAGCACGTTTCAGATGACGATCATCGTGAACCCGGCCTCGAGCTCGGAGATTGCCTCGGAGCTTCCGGAAGAGTTCGCGCTGAGAGGCAACTATCCGAATCCGTTCAATCCGTCTACGACGATCCGCTTCGACTTGCCGGCAGCGGCGAACGTGAGCGTGGAGGTGTATGACATGCTTGGCCGTCAGGTCATGACTGTTCCTTCAACGTCGATTCAGGCAGGTGCCGAACGGTCGGTTGACATCGATGCCGCAGCACTTACCTCCGGCGTGTATGTCTATCGCGTGATCGCCGAGTCTAACGCGGATTCGATGATCAAAACGGGTACGATGACGCTGGTCAAGTAACCAACGTCGTCAAGTAAGTCCCAAACGTAAGTGCCCTGGCAGCCGAATCGGCTGTCAGGGCATTTGCTATTTTGGGCCTTTTCCGAAAGCCGAAAGGCGGGCATACGGATGATGCGCTGGATCCTGTGGCGCGATTACCAGTAACTCTCGTGTTAATCGCACTTCGGAAGAGTTTCCATCCAGCTACACATCGTTATGACAGGCTGTATCAGACGGATCCCTGCCGTCGGATTGCTCGTAGCGCTTGGTTGCACGGCGCTCAGCACATCCACGCTGGCTCAACACCGCCTACCTATTCAGATCAACGTCGATCACTCTTCCTTCGCCTACGGTCCTGACGAGTCCCTGGTGGAGCTGTATCTGGCGATCGAGGCTGCGTCGCTTGATTATTCATTCGAAGACAGCGCGTTCACGGCACACGTCCCGCTTGATCTCGCAATTGTGCAAAGCGCGACAACCGACGTGCCGGAGGCTTCGGAAGACGCCGTCTGGTCGGATTCGCTCCTATTGCAGTTCTCGGTTGGGGATACTGCTGACGTCACGGAAGGACAGCACTTTGTGCATCAGGTTCGCACCCTGGTTCCCCCAGGTGAGTATGAGCTCAGCTTGACCATCCCGCCGAATAGTCATACGAATCGTCAGGAACTTGAGCTCAGGAGAGACATTCCGGTGCCTGATTTTTGGGAGCTCGGAGAATCCGCGCTGTCGGACATCACTCTGGCATCCAGTATCACGCCAGGCGGCGAGCGGGAGCATCCATTGTACAAAAACGGGCTTATCATTCAGCCGAACGCCAACCAGCTCTACGGCGAGGGCCTGAATACACTCTACTACTATGCCGAGGTGTACGAAACGGATGAGGTTGCCGGCTCGGATGGTGACTACACGCTGTTCACATACGTCTCTGAGGCGAACCGGCCGCAGCCCATGCAGGATTTTCAGAAGCGGCTAGATCGCGAGGCCCGGGATCCGGACGTTATCGTGGGAAATTTCGACATAGGCTCGTTGCCGAGCGGCTCGTACTTCTTGCGGGTTGTGCTCCTCAACGATCAGAATGAAGCCGTCGTCGAGCAGGCTCGTAAGTTCTTCGTGTACAATCCGGATATTCCGCAGGTCCAGCAGGCGAGGACGGAAATGGAGTTCGAAACGAGCCCCTATGCGGTGATGTCCGACGAAGAAGTCGAACAGGGGATCGCACACGCGATGGTCCTCGCAACGGAAGACGAAAGGCGCCGAATGACACGGATCGACGAAGTCGATGAACAGCGGCGTGTGTTGATGGAGTTCTGGCAGAAGCGCGATCCGCAGCCGACTACGCCCGGGAATGAGTACAAGGACGATTTCTATCGGCGACTGCAGTACGCCAACGACCGCTACTCGTCTAACCGCCAAGATGGCTGGGAAACTGATCGTGGCCGCATTATCATCAAATATGGGATGCCGGCGGCCATCGAGCCTCATCTATATGATCAGAACACCCGACCTCACGAGATCTGGACCTACAATAATATTCCTGGTGAGGGTCAGGCCGCCTTTGTGTTCGCTGATCTACTCGGATTCGGTGAGTTCGAGATGGTTCATTCATCCGTCTCCGGTGAGCCGTCGCATCCGAATTGGCGTCAGGAGTTGAACCGGCCCTAGAAAATATTCAACGTCGATCAACATGTCGGAGATTGCCGAAGACGTACGTCCTTCCTCAATAGGAGAGCTGGCCTCAATAGGAGAACTGGCCAACTACGAAGGGGACGACGTAACCGTCAGGGGCTGGCTATACAATAAGCGCAGCTCCAAGGGTCTAGAATTTCTGATCATCCGCGACGGCACCGGTTTTGCTCAAATAGTGGTCAGCGCCGAGGACGTGGATGACGACTCCTGGGAGGCTGCGGCTGAAGCGTCGCAGGAGTGCTCATTGATCGTCACAGGCCGCGTCGTAAAGGATGATCGACAGATCGGCGGTTACGAGCTTCAAGCCTCGACTCTTCGAGTGATCGGGCCTTCTGTGGACTATCCGATCACGCCGAAGGAGCACGGCATCGAGTTTCTGATGCAGCACCGCCATCTGTGGCTGAGAAGTCGCCGGCCGTGGGCCATCATGCGGATTCGCAACCGCGTTATTATGGCAATCCACGAGTTTTTCCAGTCTCGCGGCTTCCTGCAAATGGATGCCCCAATTCTCACGAGCAACGCGGTGGAGGGGACGTCGACCCTCTTCGAGATGGACTACTTCGACGAGAAGGCATACCTGACGCAGAGCGGACAGCTCTACGGCGAGGCTATGGCGATGGCCTTCGGGAAGATCTATACATTTGGTCCGACCTTCCGAGCAGAGAAATCGAAAACGCGAAGACATCTCACCGAATTCTGGATGATAGAACCCGAGATGGCCTTTTTCGATCTCGAGCTGAATATGGATCTCGCGGAGGAGTTCGTCGTCGCTGTCGCTCAGTCCGTCCTCGAGAAGTGCCGCGAAGAATTGGAGGTACTCGAGCGGGACATTGCACCACTGGAACGCGTCGGAAAGCCGTTTCCCCGCCTGACGTACACCGAAGCCGTAGATCTGTTGAGGAGCGATGAGACAGCTGAGATGCTGGTCGAGCACATGCAGTCCCTGCGGGAGGAGACTTTGCAGTTAACCGACGAACTTAACCAGAATAAGCAAGAGTACGGCCAGGCAAAGAAGTGGCGGAAACGACAGATTGATGCCCGGGAGATCGAAATCCATCAACGCGTGAATGCGATAGAGGAGGACCTGCGAAATATCCCTCAATGGAAGTTATCTGCCCGGACGTTCGAGTGGGGGAGTGATTTTGGCGGCAGTGACGAAACTGTGCTGACCTGGCACTACGATCGGCCGATCATCGTGCACCGGTTTCCCGCCGACGTGAAGGCGTTCTATATGAAGCGGGATCCTGCGGATAACACCTTGGCTCTCGGAATGGATATTCTGGCACCCGAAGGATATG
Organism: uncultured Rhodothermales bacterium; assembly: GCA_964554105.1. Taxonomy (GTDB): domain Bacteria; phylum Bacteroidota; class Rhodothermia; order Rhodothermales; family VXPQ01; genus CAZKNF01. The sequence goes on from CAZKNF010000001.1 coordinate 69,380, forward strand.
GGGAAATCGTCGGAGGTGGGGAGCGTGCGACAGATCTGGTGTTTCTAGAGCAGCAGATCGCCGAACATGGCCTACCGAAGGAGGTTTTCGATTGGTATTTGGATTTGCGGCGGTACGGCTCGGTCCCCCACTCTGGATTCGGTGTGGGCTTGGAACGAACTTTGACATGGATTTGCGGGATCGACCACGTCCGCGAGACCATTCCGTTTCCGCGGATGATGGCGCGCATCGATCCCTAGTGTATATGTCCGGGGTCTCATTGTTTTCAAAGCTATTGCAGAATGAACTGCCACACGAAATGTGTCAAAGCATGTCTAACAAACTGTACAAATGCAGGCAGACTGCATCTATCGGCGTGCTGCTTTTGCTTGCCATAGTATTTTGGCCGGTGTATGACGCTGGTGCTCAGGACGTCGAGTCGGACGCGCGCATCATACGCGTGACCGGCGAAGGAATCGCTCGTGTAGAGCCGGATATGGCACGCGTTAGCTTCGGCATCGTGACCATCGCGGATGATCCTGAAACCGCGCGGAGCCGAAATGCCGAGGCATCGAGCCAGGCCATGAATGCCGTTCGCGAGCTTGGAATCCAGGAACGATACCTCAGGCTGGAAACGCTGCAGCTTCAGCCGCATAGAGAATACGACGAAGAGGCCCGTCGCTATCTCGAGGAGGGATTCGAGGCGTCACGGCAGGTCGTCGTTGAGGTACACGATCTCGAGACACTTCCGACGCTGATCGCGGAGATCGTACAGCAGGGTGCGAATAGATTGAACCAGGTTTCATACGAGCTGCAGGACCGTTCTACGGCCAGAAACGACGCACTCCGAGAGGCGGCTCTCAACGCGAGAGAAAAGGCCATGGCGATTGTCGAGGCCCTCGGACTAGAACTTGGTGAACTCACGGAGATAAACGAACAAAGCTTTGATTTCCCCAGACCCGTCCTTCGTATGGACGCGCAGGTCATGTCCAGGGACGCGGCCCCCGAGCCCGAGGCGTATGCGGCAGGGGAGCTAGAGGTACGAGCCACACTGCAGGTCACGTTTGCCCTTGCCGAGTAGCAACATCGAGAACTGCCTGTACGTTCATTGAGGCTCCCCGCGGTTTGTCTTGTAGATCCTGTTGATCCATGGCCCATAACCTTTAGTAGAAGCTTCATCCCTGGAGCATTGATCGAGGGAATAAATGAGGGTACCTTTGGTATAAGGTTGTAATCTCTGTTTAAAACTTATCTGTTACCAGGTAGACGCATTTCTACGATGTCTTGGGTACGAAACGGATGGATCGGTCGGGTGCTTGCGGCAATGCTCGTTGCCAGCATGCTCCCAACGCTCGTTGTTCCGCCGGCGCGGGCGGCGGGCGGCTCCCAATTCGGATCGTACGAGCGCTGGATTCGCGCGCAAATCCGCGTATCGAGCGACGTAGTCGAGAAGGCGATCGCCGAGGCAGTTGCCGAGAGAACGAATTCGCTTCAGGATTTCGTCGCGGCGTTTCTCGAATCCTATGAAGCTGCTGCACCGGAGCGTTCAATCGCGCATGTGTTTACTGACCGAGAGCTGAGCAATGAAGCGCTCATCTCATATCTTCAGCGACGGTATACCGGCATCGTGGATGACGCTGTATTGTCCCGCGTCTATCTTGCAAAGGCGGCGCATGTCGCATCGTCTGGCGCACAGGCGGCGGGTACAACTGGTGCGTTCACGAAGGTTGGCGTGACTCCAATACTTTCTGCGGGACCTGCTCTCTCGCAGCACGACGAGCACATCATCATCCCCATTCGAAAGCGGTCCTCAGCACGCCCTCTAGGACCTTAGGCTGGACTCGTACACATCCCGAGTACTGTACGCTCTCCGCGTCGGAATTTCTTCAAGGCGCGTCCGGTGTACGCAGTGATGTACCATTCTCAAGACGTACGACCCGTATCTGGTCGTCGTTCGACAATTCAGCAAAAGTAGAAGATTACCATGCAGGGGAACGGACTAAAGATATTTCTGACGGTCTTCTTTCTCGGTCTCTCTTTTTATTACCTCTATCCATCAGTCCAGAACTACATCATTCAGCAGCGGCTGGACGGACTCGAGGGTGAGGAATTGCAGGAGTATCGTGAGGAGAATATTCAAAAGATCCGTCAGGTAGCGGAGAATGCTCTGAGTCTCGGACTGGACCTCCAGGGCGGCATGCACGTCACACTCGAAGTTCGAACCGATGCGCTCATTCGAGAGCTGGCGGTGGATACCGACGACACGTTCGACGAAGTGCTGCAGGTCGCGCAGGCGCGGGTCGAAGAGGAGGGAGTCTCAATAATCGAAGCGTTCAATACCGAATTCGAGCAGCGTGATCCGGACGCCCGCCTGTCCCGCTACTTTCGAAATGCGGACGCCGGCATAACGCGGCGCTCGAGCAATGCGGAAGTTACCCAATACCTCCAGGATCAAGCCGATAATGCGATAGACCGTGCCATTTCCATTATTCGTGACCGCGTCGACAGGTACGGCGTGACCGAACCGTCGATTCAGAAACAGGGAACTCGCCGAGTGGTCGTCGAATTGCCCGGAATTGAGGATGAAGAGCGGGTTCGTAATCTGCTCCGGGGTACGGCTCGACTGGAATTTCATTTGATGGCGGAGCCCGAAGATCTTCAGCGCTCTCTTCAGCAGATCATCGAATACTATGAGCAGGGTGATCCGTCCGGTGAGTTGATGTCTGACGAGACGAATGGAACGGAGGAAGTCGGTGCAACAGATACTGCAGAAGATGCGACTGTCATGCCGGGGGAGGAGGGGGATACCTCAATAGCGGCGGACACAGGGTTCGACGCGTCATCACTCCTGGATCAGCCGGAAGTCGACCAACCCAGCAATCCGCTGCTTGCGCATATGCAGCCGGTTGGACAGGGCGTGGAATTCGGACTCGTCTCCGAACAGGACACCGCTCGAGTGAGTGAACTGCTGCGCCGTGAAGAGGTGCAGCAGATGCTGCCGAACAATATAGAGCTGCTCTATTCGGCGACTCCGATCGGCCAGACGGAAACGGGGCTTGAGATGTATTCGCTTCTCGGCGTGCGCGAAGAGGTCGAGATGACCGGTGAGGTGATCACCGACGCTCGGGTCGATTTTGACGAATTGAACCAGGCCGAGGTCACCATGGTGATGAATTCGGATGGCGCACGGACGTGGGCTCGACTGACGGGAGCGAACGTAAACAAAAACATCGCAATCGTCCTGGACGATTACGTGTACTCCTATCCGACCGTGATTAATCGGATCGTCGGAGGACGCTCGTCGATCACGGGGCTGGACTCTCGAACGGAGGCGCAGGATATCGTGACGGTGCTTATGTCGGGTGCCCTGCCTGCACCCGTCGACATCGTCGAAGAACGCACCGTAGGACCGAGCCTTGGTGAAGCGTCCATTCGGGCCGGATTCGTATCCGTGTCCGTCGGACTGCTGCTCGTCGCGCTCTTTATGATCTGGTTTTATCGCACCGCCGGACTTGTTGCCAACATGGCGCTTCTTTTCAATATCATTTTCATCTTCGGAATTCTTGCAGCCTTCAACGCGACGCTTACGCTGCCGGGAATCGCGGGTATCGTACTCACGATCGGCATGGCCGTCGATGCGAATGTCCTCATCTTTGAGCGAATACGCGAGGAGCAGGCTACGGGAAAGACGCTGAAAGCGGCAATTGACGCAGGATATGCAAAAGCATTTAGCGCCATTTTTGATGCGAACATCACGACGTTCTTTGTGGGCGCGATCCTGTATTCGTTCGGCGTAGGACCTATTCAGGGATTCGCGGTGACGCTCATGGCGGGCATTTTGTCGTCGCTGTTTACAGCCATCGTCGTCTCACGCATCGTATTTGACTGGATGGTGAACGAGCGGCGGATGTCTGTTTCGTATGGATAGCCGACCTGCCGCGCCTCGTGCCATAGCCGCACGAGAAAGAGTGCCATTTGCCCTTTACGGGTAGCATCTAGATTGAGACACAGACATGAGATTATTCGAAAACGCTGATTTTCAGTTTATCAGCAACCGCAAGACGGGGTATATCATTTCTTCGATCCTGCTCATTGTGAGTCTGGGATCGCTAATAACACGCGGCCTCGAGCTGGGCATCGACTTTCAGGGTGGAATGGAGTTCGTAGTGGAGAATCCGATCCAGCTTGAGGCTGTTGCCGTACGAGGTGCCCTTACAGAAGCATTGGGCCAGGAGCCAGAGGTAAAGAGCTTTGGTCCGAATCAGCTTCTCGTTCGTACCTCGGTGGAGGGAGAAACTTCGGATATCCAGCGGAGCATCGTGGCCGGTATCGCCGAATCATTCCCGGATTCAAATCCGACGATTGTGAAAACGGACATCGTCGGGCCGCGCTTCGCGGAGGATCTGAAAGAGGGAGCGATCTATTCGGTTTTCGGATCCCTTCTTATTATCTTCCTCTATATCCTCGTTCGCTTTGAATGGCGATTTGGCGTGGGCGCGGTGACAGCGATTTTCCACGATGTCCTGATTACACTGGGAATCTTTTCGATCCTTCAGGGTATTTTGCCCTTTTCACTTCAGATCGATCAGACGATTATCGCGGCATTCTTGACGATCGTCGGGTATTCGCTCAACGATACAGTGGTTGTATTTGACCGCATAAGAGAGTATACGAATCTGTTCAAGACGGAGACGTATCCCAGCCTCGTAAACCGCTCGATCAATAATACGTTGAGTCGGACGGTCGTTACTTCGGGTACTACCTTGCTCGTGGTAACCGTCCTGTTTATATTCGGTGGCGAGGTTCTACGTGGATTCGCCTTTGCACTCATCCTTGGAGTCGGAATCGGTACGTATTCTTCCGTATTTGTGGCGTCGCCGGTGGTCGTGGAGCTCCGGGCGCGTGCAGCGGCAGGCCAGCGTGTTTAAGCATCCGACACCTACTGTCAATATTCTAGAGGCGCGATGAATTACAATGTTGACGAGCGGTACAACGCGGTTGTACTACAGCTTAAGGGCAACGTCATGGGCGGTCCTGACGGTGCCAAGCTCCACGATCAGCTTCACGAAATGAAGGAGGCCGGCAAGAAGAACGTTGTCGTAGATCTTGCCAAGGTCAAGTTCATGAATTCCAGCGGTCTGGGCATGTTGATCAGCGGCATGACGACTATGCGGAATGCGGGGGGCGATCTGCGGCTGGCGAGGGTCGCCGACCGAATTCAGTCCCTTCTCGTGATCACGAAACTGATTACCGTCTTTAAGCACTTTGACTCAGTCGACGAGGCGATCGAGAGTTTCGAGACGGATCCGCCGGAGTCTTCGTAGGATTTCGGCGCCGACTGTTTTGCGAACCGGGTATATCGGATCTCTCGGCTACGCACGACTGAGCATGATTGTTAGAATAGGCGTCCGTACGTAAAGGCGGCGAGATCATACTCGCCGCCTTCTCTTTGGTGGGGTGGCTTCAATCGTGTTGCGCTTCCCATGGACGTTTAAATATTGTGGGACGCCTGATCGCGGCGCCCAAAATGGTGCATCGCGGTCAAGTCGCGTAGAGGATGGTTCGGCGTTCGTTTTCGACGCCCAGATAGAGGAATTTATATGCCGGTATCGGTTGTAATTGGCACCCAGTGGGGAGATGAGGGCAAGGGTAAGATTGTCGACCTGCTCGCGAGCGAGATGGATATCGTCGCACGCTATCAAGGCGGGGCGAACGCCGGGCATACGATCTGCTGGGGCGATAAGACTTTCGTGCTGCATCTCGTCCCGAGCGGCATTTTCCACGAGAATGTGACGTGTGTCATCGGCAACGGAGTCGTCATCGACCCGGTTGCCGTGATGGAAGAAATCCGCATGATTCGCGATTTGGGATACGACGTCGACGGACGTCTGATCATCTCGCATAATGCCCATCTAATCATGCCCTATCACAAGAGAATCGAAGAAGCGCGAGAGCGGGCTCGTGACGCAGGTGCAATTGGGACGACCGGCCGGGGCATCGGTCCCGCGTACGTCGACAAAGTCGCGCGCACCGGGATTCGTGTAGTCGATTTACTCGATCGCGATGTACTGCGGGTGAAATTGAAAGAAGCGATCGAGGAGAAGAACGCAATTCTCAAAGGGATCTACGACGCGGACGAACTGAACGTCGAGCAGATTATCGAGGAATATGTGGAGTTCGACAAACTCATCGATCCGTACGTTACAGATACATCTCAGTATCTTTGCAATGCGCTAAAGGAAGGCAAGCATGTTCTCGCGGAGGGAGCGCAAGGGTCGTTGCTGGACGTTGATTTTGGGACGTATCCGTTCGTGACCTCCAGCCATCCGACGGTGGGTGGATGCTGCACCGGGCTCGGCGTTCCGCCGACAGAGATTCATCGCGTAATCGGAATCGTGAAAGCGTATTGCACACGCGTTGGAAACGGCCCCTTTCCGACCGAGTTGCAAGACGAAGCAGGGCGTCGATTGCGTTCGACGGGCGACGAGTTCGGCGCGACTACCGGCCGTCCGCGTCGCTGTGGATGGCTGGATTTAGTAGCCCTTCGATATACGGCTATGATTAACGGCCTCACAGAGCTTGCCATCACAAAGTTGGACGTGCTTACAGGCTTTGACGAACTGCGGATCTGCACCTCGTACCGTTATGACGGCAAGGAGTCAGTCCGCTTTCCCAGCGAAGTTCAGACACTGGAAAAGGTCGAGCCGATTTATGAGAGCTTCGAGGGATGGTCGGAAGATCTTACTGCGGCTGATCGTTTCGAGGATTTACCGGACGAGGCCCGAAGATATCTAGCATTCGTTAGCGACTTCGTCGGCGTTCCCATCTCGATGACGTCTACGGGGCCGAAACGCGAACAGATCGTGATGAACCGTCCGGCGTCGGTTTCTGCTTGAGTGTGGGCTGTCACTTATAGCCACCGTCATGAGAGCGTACCGTCATTCTGTCAAGCTCAAGTTGGGGCTTATTGTCTTTGCCGTATTGATTGCGGTCGCCTCTCTGGCGTATACAAATGAGCTTGTGGAACGGCTGCGAGATCGAGAGCAGTTTATGGTGCGCCTCTGGGCGAGCGCCCAGGAACAAATCGAATCCGCATCCCAATATGACAATCCCTATCTATCCGAATTTCGGCAGATGGAAGAGGTCGTCATCGATGGTGCCGAATCGAATCTGTCGGCTGAGGATCGGGAGCGGTATCGCGAAGCTCTCGCGTGGGCTCGGTCGATGCCGCCACCTGGAGAAATCACGCTCGCAGGTGAAATTATACTCCGGGGCGAATTCGGGATGCCAGCAATCATCATGGATTCGACGCTGAGTGAGATCATTTTCTGGCATAATGTTTCTGTGCCAGACTCGCTGGAGGATCTTCCGGAGGACAGGCAGCGAGCCGCCAGAGCACGACTCAGGGCCCGAGCGGCCGAAATGGCACAGGTGTACGATCCGATCGTCATTGAGCTCGGGCCCGGTGAGAACAAGCTGAAGCAGTACATTTTCTACGATGAATCGCGACTGCTTCGGGAGCTGCGCGTGTTTCCGTTCGTCCAGCTGTTGTTCGTAGCGCTGTTCATCCTGGTCGGATACCTGGGGTTTTCGTATGTCCGCCGCAGCGAGCAGAGTAGTCTATGGGTCGGTATGGCCAAGGAGGCTGCGCATCAACTTGGCACGCCGATCTCGAGTCTTATGGGGTGGATCGAGTTGATGAAAATCGACCAGATGTCGGCAGATCAGCAGCGATCGGCAATTGACGAGGTTGAGAAGGATGTTGCTCGACTTAATCGCGTAGCGAGTCGCTTCTCGGACATAGGATCACTACCTAAGCTCGAAGTGCGGCAACTTGCGCCCGTTATTCAATCGACCGCAGATTACATGCGGCGTCGTATGCCGCAGCACAACAAGCGAGTCTCCCTCGACGTTTCGGTTCCGGACGATCTCTGGGCTCCGCTCAACGTGGAGCTCTTCGAGTGGGTCATTGAGAATTTGCTGAAGAACGCATTGGATGCGATTGAGACAGACCGAGGCAAAATTGAGGTGACGGCGGAGTTGTCGGATGAACGCATCCTCATCGAGGTAAAGGATTCAGGGAAGGGCATCGACCGGCGAAACTGGCGGAATGTCTTTCGGCCGGGCTACAGTACGAAGAAGCGAGGATGGGGTCTCGGACTGAGCCTGGCCAAACGTATCGTCGAAGACTATCATGGCGGCACGCTGGTGCTGGCGCAGTCGCGGGTCCGACAGGGGACCACCTTCAGAATTATCCTTCCTATCGCGAAAGAACCGAACTCCGAATCCAAACGTCGCCGCCTTACGATGGGAGCGTAATGCGGCCACGAAGTTCTTCCGCATCGCCGAAAGTAATTGCGACGAAGATGTCGTCGCGATAGCGCCAGATCAGCGCCTTTTCTTCGCCGAGATCATGCAGGTCGAAGTTGCCCTGATCTTCAATTTGGCGGAGGATGTCGCGTCCTACGATCAGCTGGTCTCGATGCCGGTCGAGAAAAGCATACGAATAGATGTAGACGGCGACAGGTTGCCCGGTCTCGGCATCCTGAAACAAGAGCACAGGAACGTCTGCACTTTCGGCGATCTCGTGAATGGCTACTCCGTGAAGCGCCGTCTGATTGATTGTCGGGACCGTCACCCTTGCGCCAATCCGATCGAAGACGTAGCGTTCCGCCTGTTCCGCACTGGTGGTCTGGAAACTAGGTACAACCGATTTAGCCTGCCGCGCTGAAAGTGAGATCAGATTCAGGTCCGGTTCACGGTTCATGAAGTTTGTGAAGCCGTATCCGAGGAATCCGGCGACAGCAACAATGAGCAGTACGGCAACAGCTTTCTTCCATCCACCGAAATGCCTATCGTCATTGGCCAGTTCTTTCGATGAGGATGCTTCAACTGGAGGAGCGGCTGCCGACTGGGGCTGCGACAAGTTTTTGAATACGGACACGATGGACGATCGGAGCGTCGGAGGCGTGGTGACGAGTCGGGCGTCTGCCATGCGCTGCAGGCCGGCTCGCCTCCAATTGTCCGGGGTGCCGGATTTCAGGAGACGACGTTCGGTGTCGGAGGCGTCCGAGTAGATGGCATTCTCTAAGTTGGTTCGCGAATCTTCGACCTGTGAGCATGCCAAGATCGCATCTACCCCGAGTACTCGGCCCGCGTCTTCGCAGCTCATGCGTTCGACGTCGCACATCATGAGGAGCATGCGCTGAGATGCGGTGAGCGTCGCAAATGCTCGAGGCATCGCTTGATCGATATAATCCTCAGCCAATTGCCGCCGGAAATCTGTGAGATCCTGTGAACGGAACGGCTGGCCGCTCTCACGCTGTTCAAACTCGGCAATCGAAGCGGTTTCACGCTCGGCGTGTACCTGCATCATCAGCCGATAAAGCCAAACTCGGGCGTGCTCGGCTGTCGCGAAATCAGCGTTAGTGCTGAATGCGCGTTGATACGTCGACTCGACGAGACGAACTGCCTGGACTGCATCGGGTGTGATGACCTGTGCGAGGGCGAAGAGGCCCTCTAGATGCTTCATGAGCGCATCGCGATTCTTGCCGGATAAAGTAGATGGAGACATGGGATCACGCGCGCCCTACTTCTGATCACGGAAGAGGAGATTGACACGGTCGCCCTTTCGAATGCCATGAAGCTCGGCAGCGTTCCCTGAGTTCACTGCAATCTCGAGAAAGCCACTGCTGTTATAGTGGAGGAGCGACTCACCGGCTTCAACGTCTCCGTAGGTTGTAGAGATGTTCTCAAGAATGGCATTCCCGATTAAACACTTGACGCTTCGTTCCGAGCTCACCTCGTCCAGAATCTTCCTTGACACATTCGTGATGCAGTTGCCGAATCGATCAATGTGGACGATCCAGCCCTGCACACCCCGGTCGTCGGCCATCGGAAGAGCCCAATGGAGAGGCTTTAAACCGGCAAGTGTGCGCCCCAGATCACCGAATGGAATCCCGCGGGACAGATGTGCTGCCGCGGGTGCAAATACGTCGCGTCCGTGGAAACTTGAGCTGATCTCCGTCGAGCGCCAGAACTCCTCACGTTCGAGCGCCACGCATGCATCGGGCTGCTCTTCGTTGAGGACGAGAGGGAATATGCCGTTATCCGGTCCCACAAACGTGTGGCGGGCTGCGCGAATGGCAATTGGAAGACGGCTCGTTCCAACCCCGGGATCTACTACCACGACATGTATCGTATCCGGTGGAAAATAAAAGGCTGCGTCACGCAGCACGTAGGCCGCTTCCATCACGTCGTGGGGTGATATTTCGTGAGAAACGTCGACAATGCGAACGTCGGGGTTGATCGTCAGGATCACACCCTTCATCGCGCCGACGTACGCGTCCTTGATGCCGAAGTCTGTTGTGAGCGTGATAATTCGAGACACAGTTTACAGGCGCATTCAAATGAATAAGCGATACGTTAACAACGAGTGTGAGGTGTAGTACGCGATCGGTTGAACCCAACAACAGATGCATCGTCCATTCGAATCGTATACTGGAGCTAGTCGAATCAGGAAAGAATAGCATTAGATGTACAGCAAGAACGTCGGCGATCGCGGTGAAGATCTTGCGGTGACGTACCTCGAGGGGAAGGGCTACACCATCCTCGATAGGAACTACCGCTTTGAGCGTGCTGAAATCGACGTCATCTGCTATTCACCACCGGTCGAACACGGACGGAGCGGTGAACTCGTCTTTGCGGAGATCAAGACCAGATCCGGTACAGGATTCGGGCGCCCGGAGGAGGCCGTCTCAGCGGCCAAGCGGCGGCACATCATTCGCGCCGCACAGGCTTATTTGCACGAGCGTCGCCTTGAGAAGGCGACGTGTCGCTTCGATGTGATCAGCATTCTCTTACCTCCGAACGGCGAGCCGGAGATCGAGCACTTTCGACGTGCATTCTGGGCATATTGAGACTGTAACAGGAACGATTCTTTCAACGTAAACGCCAGACTGCTCATCGTTTCGATTCCGTCCACTCGCTGTACGCGATCGGAACGCTGTCCAGTTCAAAGGTCATTCCGTGCACACTTGATAGGTCGATACGGCTCTTATGCCAGAAGGTAGATATTTCCACGTCATCGTTCTTGCGTTTTTCGTCTCTGTCGCCGTATTCCCGCAGCAGGAAGCCGCATTTGCACAGGATTTACCTGCAGGTCACGGCATGGTGGTGCTCTCAAATTGGCCGGATGATCCGATTCGTGAAACGACGAAGTTCGATATTCTTCCGTTTGTCGACAGCCTCAGTCTCGCGTACCGTTATCAGGTGACGGAAGGTCAGCCGGAGCTTTCGATCGTCATGGAGTGGTCCGCCGGCACCGAGGCGATATACAATGGTGAGCGGACGAAGATATCGGAATTGGATGGAACGCCTGCAATTGTGGGATTAGATCTCTCAGCGGACGTCCTATCCGGTGGCCGGGTGGTCGCGGCTTTTTCGCTGGTCGTCGATTCAATGATCGTAGAACCCAGTCCGGATTTGATCCGCATAGATCTCCCCGATTTGTCCTGGGACAATGTATTTGTGGATACACCGGCGTCGCAGGCGCAGGAGATTTTCGAGAACGGATTCGAGCTCGCAAACCCTGCGATTGTACGTGCCGGCTTCGCCCTCTTTGACGGCAGTGAAGCAATAGCGGGAGACAGGGTCGAGCAGCAGGATCATCCTAATCGCCGTGGGCCCGCATCGGATACGCGGCGTCCGCGGAACGTTTCCATCTACAGGCATCCAGGTATTATCGATATCGGATTTGATCTGTTCTGGTTGATCGGGCCGCGCGAGCGTTCAGTCCGCGGCTCGGGCGACCGGCCGCGCGAGAACCTCGGTCGCGGTTCAGTCGGTGGGACCGACCGGAACCGGGCCGATCGTGATTTGAGCGGCATGGCTGACAGAAGCCGCGACCGGAATTCAACCGGAGATGACGATGCCTCAGCAGGACAGGACGCCGATTCTGAGAGACCGGATCGCGGTACGGACCGATCGGACGCAGCCGACCAGCGGCGTGGCGATTCCGAGAACGGTAATGCCGACGGCAGTGAGGCGCAAGGCGAGCGTGAGCGGAGTGCTGGGCGCTCCATTCTGGGGCTTCCACGATCAGATGAGAGCGATGACGATGACGATGACGAAGACGACGAGCTGATACCGTACGCCGTGGCAGCCGTCGCAGCAGCTGGCGTTCTTGGTGTCGTGGGCGGCACGATTGGTTACTACGGCAGCTCGCGGTATGCTCCCATCGGACTGACGTCGGGATATATTGGTCGTGACGGCGGCGTTCTCCTACAGGTAGCCGCGAATGAAGCGCTGCTGGTGGATGATGCCGGTCCTAAACGCTTGATGGGTCGGATTCTTGGTTTTGGAGACCTGTTTGGCAGCTCCGTCGTCCAGCCAGCTGTCGGTGCAGGTGCTCTGTTTACGTCAGACGGCGGCGATGTAGGATACGAGCCAAGCGCATCCATAGGAGCTGTTGTGCGCCACAACATGCTCATGTTCTATGGAGGTTTCGACGTCTGGCAAAGCAGCCCCGAATTTAGTGTCGCGATTAATTTCCGGGCGCTTGGTTTGTGGGGCCGGAAGGGGGACTAAGAAGCTAGCGTGCCTGTCGGATTGCCTCGAGGGTGGATGGATCCTCAAGGCTTGTGACGTCGCCAGTCTCCAGGCCGAGGTACGTCGAGCGGATTACCCGACGCATCACCTTCGCGTTTCGGGTTTTCGGAAGGCTGTCGACAAATTTGATGTCTCGCGGGCGCAGTGGTTTTCCAAGTTCGCTGGTAATGCTGCTGATTAGCGCTTCACGGAGCGCCTCGGAAGCATCGACGCCGGGATTGAGCACGACGAATGCGACGAGGTCCTGTCCCTTCACGTCATGCGGGATGCCGATCGCGGCGCTCTCCGCGACGGCCGAATGCGAGTTGAGCAGTACCTCGACTTCTGCCGGCCCGAGTCGTTTGCCGGCGATCTTGATCGTGTCGTCGCTTCGTCCCAGGATATACCATTGTCCGTCGTCATCCACAGCGGCGAAATCACCGTGGATCCAGAGATCGTCGAAGCGACTCCAATATGTTTCAATATACCGCTCGTCGTCTTTCCAGAATCCCCGAGTCATGCCGATCCACGGTTGCCGGACGACCAGTTCACCAACCGCGCCTCGCACCGGTTCGCCGGCTTCGTCGACAACATCCGCAGCCATCCCCGGAACAGGCCCGGAGAATGCACACGGTTTCAGCGGTGTGAAGAAGTTACCGCACAATATGCCACCACTGATCTCTGTGCCGCCTGAGTAGTTGAGGATCGGCTTTCGGCTTTCCAGGACATTCTCGAACAGCCACGTCCAAGATTCTGGATCCCAGGGGCTGCCCGTCGAACCGACGGCCCGCAAGCCGGAGAGCTCATGCTTTCGGACCGGCTCGACGCCATAGGTCTTGAGGGATCGGATGAGTGTAGGAGAGACGCCGAGGTGCGTGACGTCGTGGTCGGCCACCAGCCTCCAGACCCTGTCGACCTCCGGGTAGTCCGGCGCGCCGTCGTAAAATACCATCGTTGCGCCCAGACAGAGCGTACCGAACACAAGCCAGGGTCCCATCATCCAGCCCATGTCCGACATCCAGTACATGCATTCACCTGCCTTCAGGTCCATGCAGTGGTACATATCCTGCGCGGCTTTCACGGGGAAGCCGCAGTGCGTGTGAACGGCGCCCTTCGGCCGCCCCGTCGTGCCGCTCGTATAAATAATCATGAGCACATCTTCGGCAGATGTTTGCTCCGTAAAAGCATAATCCTGCTGACGCGGGACCAGGTCATGCCACCATTTGTCACGGCCGTTTTCCAGGGGCGCTTCTTCAGTTAGCTGTACATGCCGATGCACGACGACGTGCTCGACTGACGGCACGTCAACGAGCGCCTCGTCGGCCATAATTTTCATATTTACGACGCTGCCCCGTCGAACCGCGCCGTTGGACGTAAAGAGTGCTTTGGCGCCCGCATCGTTAAGACGTGAGGCTATCGCCGTCGGACCATATCCGCTGAAAAGCGGGAGTATGACGCCCCCGATCTTTGCGATGGCCAGAAAGGCAACACACAACTCTGGCGTCATCGGCATGTACAGACCGATCGCGTCTCCCTTGCCCAATCCCAGTTCACGGAGTGCGTTCGCACATCGGCAGACCTCGCGATACAGTTCCTCGTACGTCAAATTGGCGACGTCCCCATGTTCACCCTCCCATCGAAGGGCATCCAACCGGCGCGTCTCGGTGCGCTGCCACTTATCGAGAAGGTTGTGAACAATGTTCATTTGCCCGCCCACACACCAGGAGGGAAACTGGATGCCGGCGCTAAGATCCAGGATCTGGTCATACGGTTTGTAAAACTCGATACCGAGGTCCTTTAGCGCCGCGTCCCAGAACCATGAAACGTCGTCGATCGACCTATTCATGAGTTCGTCGTACGAATGGATGCCGTGCTCCTGCATGAAGCGCATTAGATTGCTTGCTTCCATCCAGGCTGGATTCGGGTGCCAAACGATCGACTGGCCGAACGGAAAACTATCTTCGCGCGTATGCTCGTCGTTGATTTCGGTCATATAAGTCGTTGCTCGAGGATCGAATCCGGACAGTACGTGTGCGGGTTGAAAACTGTACGCGGCAGGTCGCTGTCGGCTCCTTTCCGGTTCTCTCCCCGGTGGTCGGGCGGCGGCTCGAATTCACGTTGCACTAGTTTATGAGGATTACGAGATGGCAGAGAAGATCAAGAAATCAGAAGAGGAGTGGAAGGAGGAGCTGCCGGCCGAGAAGTACGACATCCTGAGAAAGAAGGGGACCGAGCCCGCGTTCACCGGACAATATTGGAATCACAAGGGCCAGGGGATCTATCGTTGTGCGGCGTGCGGCACGCCTCTCTTTTCGTCAGAAACGAAATTCGAATCGGGAAGCGGCTGGCCAAGTTTTTTTGCTCCGGTCGACGCCGAGAACGTAGAGACGGAGAGGGACGAGTCGCTTGGGATGGTACGGACCGAGGCGCTGTGCGCATCGTGCGAATCGCACCTCGGGCACGTCTTCAACGACGGTCCGAAGCCGACCGGCCAGCGGTATTGCATAAATTCCGCTGCGCTAGAGTTCGAGCAGGCTGACGGTGAGAGCGAGGAAGAGCAGGACTGATGGATGTGCACCGGCCAAGTGCGCACTTGTGAGTGCGGCATGCCGAAAGCCTGGCGGTCTGCTATTCATCGCTAGTCGCGTTCCGCCGCCTTAGCCGGTTGGCCGTTCGTTGTGGGTTCGTGGTGAAGCTCAGGTTTCCACGAATACGCGTAGTCAACGTCTTCAAGATCAAGCGCCGTCCGGGTAAGGTGAAGAGGGCGGAACGTATCGACCATCACCGCCATCTCCTCGGTCGCCTCTTTTCCGATCGATGCTTCAACCGCTCCCGGATGTGGTCCATGCGGGATGCCGCCCGGATGCAGCGTGAACGAGCCGCGGTCGATTCCTTTCCGACTCATGAACTCGCCCTCGACGTAGTAGAGGACTTCATCTGAGTCGATGTTCGAGTGGTTGTAGGGTGCCGGAATCGCCTTCGGATGATAGTCGAATTTTCGTGGTACGAAGGAGCACACGACGAAATTGCGGCCCGCGTACATCTGGTGTACCGGGGGTGGCTGGTGGACCCGCCCTGTAATCGGCTCGAAATCATGTATCGAGATGGCATACGGATACATAAATCCATCCCATCCCACCACATCAAACGGATGATATCGGTACACGTACCTGTGAAGCTGCCCGTGCTTTTTGATTCGCACCTCGAATTCTCCTTCTTCGTCGAACGTATTAAGTGCGGTCGGCGGTCGGATGTCGCGCTCCGAATAAGGACTGTGTTCCAGAAGCTGTCCAAATTCGTTTCGATATCGCTTCGGAAATCGGATCTCGGATTCTGCCTCTATGACGAGGGTCCTGGGCGGGACCGATCCGGAAAATACCCACTGGTGTGTGAGTGTTCTGGGAATGTGTACGTAGTCACCCTGCTGGAATTCAACGTCTCCAAGTGGGGTCCGCAGTGTACCTTCACCCTGGTGCACGAATACGAGTTCATCGCATGAGGCATTCTTATAGAATACCTCCGTTGGTTTATCGGGAATGCACATCGCGAGACGCACGTCGCTGTTGCCCATGATGTACGTCCGCCCACTGATCCAATCCCCGCCTCCGTCGAATTCGAACCCCTTGATGTGGCGGTGCCGCAGAAAATCGGCGTCAGCATACTCGACCGTATAGGGAATCGGGTCCTCGATCCGCTCCACTAATGTCGGTTCATGAATGTGATAGGCGATCGACGAGATGCCGCTGAAGCCTTCCGCGCCAATCACTTCCTCTTTGTACAGTCCACCGTCCGGTTTGACGAACTGCGTGTGACGTTTGTGTGGTACGTTCCCCAGTTGCGTGTAGAAAGGCATGATGGTGTATTCCAGGTTGTGAAGTGTATCACAAATTGCCACGCAGCGCTTGCTCACGCTCGATCGCCTCGAACAATGCCTTGAAGTTGCCGGCACCAAACGAGCGCGCCCCTTTTCGCTGAATGATCTCGTAGAATACGGTCGGGCGATCCTGTACCGGCCGGGTAAAAATCTGGAGCAGATATCCTTCAGGGTCACGGTCTACGAGGATGCCTAGCTCCTGAAGGCGCCCGATCGGCTCGTCTATCTCCCCGATGCGCCCCTCGAGTTCGTCGTAATAGGTGTTCGGTACGTGCAGGAATTCTACGCCGCGAGATCGTAATGCCGTCACGGTATCGACGATGTCGAACGTCGCCATGGCTACGTGCTGGACTCCCGCTCCTTTGTTGAATTCAAGATACTCGTCGATCTGGCTCTTCTTTTTACCGGCCGCGGGTTCATTGATCGGGAATTTGATCCGCTCGTTTCCGTTGGACATCACCTTTGACATCAAGGCGCTGTATTCTGTCGATATCGTTTTGTCATCAAACGAAATCATATTCTTGAACCCCATGACGTCGGCGTAGAACTGAACATAGTCGTTCATTTCGCCGAGATGTACGTTGCCGACGCAGTGGTCGACGTACTTCAATCCGGTCGAGGGCGGTCGGTAGTGCTCATTGTCCCATTCACGAAAGCCGGGCATGAATAGGCCCCTGTAGTCGCGCCTCTCCACGAACGTATGAATGGTATCGCCGTACGTGGCAATCGAGGCGATTACGACACGACCGTCGTCATCCTTGAGCACGTCGGGTTCACGGATCGCCGTGGCACCTCGCTTTACCGTTTCGTCGAAGGAGTGCGCAGCGTCATCTACCCAGAGCGCAATGTCCTTCACACCGTCACCATGGATATGCACGCGCTGCGCAACGGATGAGTCGGGCCCCAACCCGCTCGTTAGAACAAAACGGATTTTATCCTGCTGCAGGAAGTAGCTCACCGCCTCGCGATATCCCGTCTCAGGACCGCGGTACCCGCGTATGCGAAATCCGAACGCAGACTGATAATAGTGTGCCGCCTGTTTCGCATTTCCGACGTAGAATTCCAGGTAGTCGGTACCGTTTATCGGCAGGAAATCATCCGCCTGCTGAAATTCGGGCCGCGTCAGAGTCTGCGGATCAGACATTCGGTTACTCGTTTGTTGAAAGCGCTTCCGAAAGTGGATGCATGCACGAGCGGATGGAGGCTGAAGGACTACGTAAATAGACGGAATTCCGGATGGGGCGTTCCCGCCTCGAATTTCTGCGGCCGAGCAACAGGGCAAGGCCTGCGACGTATAGACAATAGTTTGCCCGCGTCACAGGGAAGAGAGAATAAGGGCGAATCCATGTAGATATGAATGAGGCGATGGTAGGTAGAGGGCAAAGCACGCTGAGTGCGGCAGCTTTAACGGCGGTTTGGCTCCTGCTCCTGGGATGCGGCGCTCGGACCGAGTACCTCGCTTCCAGTCTGGACATCGATCGAGAGGGATGGGATTCCGTCCAGGTGGATGTGGCGTATGCTTCGCGCATGGTGATCGGAGGAGGCGCCTCCATGGAAGCTGATTCGACGGTCGTTACGCTGTTCAATGCACGCTACGACACGCTGTACAGTGGAGCACCAGGTATCGTCCCTATACAAGACGCGGAGCTGGGAGACGAGGAGCGCCTGATGGTCGAGGCGTGCGGGATGGTCAAGCGCCGGCAAATTTGCGTGCAGGAATCGCTGAGAACATCTCCTAAACGAGTCTCGGTGGTAGACGAGATTTTTTATCCGCGTGCCGGCGATCCGGATGAGGGATCATATGAATTGGCTTTTCAGGTCGAACGTCGTGATTTCCACGGGAACGGATGGGAATCCATTGATGGGAGGGACGTGAGCGGACGTCTTTTGGCATGGGTCGACGATCCGGAAGCGAAAACGCGCGGTATCGTGACTATTCCATTCAGCCGTCCAAACGGCCGATTCAATCTCAGTAGTCATCCGAATTACAAAAATTTCAAGTATTACCTCGATTCGGAGCTACTTGACAATGAATCGGCCAGGGTAACGTTCGAAGTTCATGCTGGGCTGGACGGAGTTCCATTTCATCTGGCCTCTACCACGAAGGAGGTCAAGCGGAAAACCGAGGATGATCGTGAGCGCGAAGTGCGGTTTTTCGCCGAGCAAGCAACCGAGAAGATCATCGACGAGCTTGATTTGGATCATCAGCGAGGCGCGGTCATAGCGTACGTAGAGGATTGGCGATTCGATTCGGCGGATCGGCACTACGTTATCGAGATCGAAATCGAGTGGGAAGGGCGTCGCTTCGACCGTGGGCACCACCGAATAGAGGGTGCAGTGGAGGTCGGCGAAGACGGCAGCGACGCTATCTTCCAAATAGAGTCGGGCAATCGGCGGGCAGCTCGCAAATGGCGATCGCGAATGGATAGTTATACTCTGCAACTCGGTGGGCTCGATGTACATCTTCCGGGAATTGTAGCGTCGAGGTGACCGATGCGGCGCTATGTTGAATTCGATGCAGATGCAGATGCAGATGCAGATGCGGGTGCTGCAGATGCCGGTGATGATGAAGATGACTGCGACGGGGGATCCGGACCTACTAGTTTGAACCGGACCGGTAGCCGCATCCGTACACGAACCAGGTCACCGTTCTGGCTGCCTGGTGCAAAACGCGTCCGTCGAAGGGCCCGGACAGCGGCTGAGTCGCACGCTGGATGGAGCTTTTCAATTACTTCCACGCCCGTCGTTCGGCCATCGGTTTCAACGATGAAACTGAGAACAAGGCGTCCTTCCACGCCGGCCTTCACCGCTTCCTCAGGATATTCAATATGGATGTAATAAGAACCGAGACCCCCAATTATTTTGGGCATACTCTGCGCCGCATCGACGACTTTTCGTCCGAGCATGCGGCTCGAATCCGTGTCTGAGGCAGTCCCCGCGTCCGTTGCAGAGGCCTGTTCTTCACGTTCCTGAAGGAGAAGCTCGTCGCCAGTGGCTTGTTCATCGTCGTCACTCTCGAACGCCGTGATCGGCGTACCGGACTCGACAGGAGCCGATTCGGTGATTTCCATGACCTCGATGCTTACACGCTCCGATGGACGAATCACATACCATCCTATCGATTCCCAACCGGCGGTGATGGGAGCATTTGCCGCTACGATCACAACGCACAGGGAAAGGGCCAGGCAGCTGAGAAAACGAATATTATATCTGCCGCGGAGGTCGCGGCGCGCGTCGAGTCGCTGTTTGCGTAACCGGCGGCTCGAGAGAATAGGACGTTCGTCGCTCGCAGGGGATTCAAAAGCTTGATATGTGCGCCCACGAGCCATGCAATCGATTCGACACGAATGAAACTCCACCGTGCGTCGCTGTTATTCCAACCTCTCGAGAATAAAAAAGTTGACCGCTGAGTGAAGTTCATAATGTTCGGCCGCCCGAGTGCTTGCAGATTGCAATGTGGTCTGCAGGAGCCCGCCGAATGCGGGAGGGCAACAGCTAAGAATTCGCATGCCTAAAGCACTTTTCTTACGTGAATCCGATGGCGGCGTCGATCCATATGTGGATGAGGTCGACCGTGACAGCCTGCCGGAGGGCGACGTTCTCGTGTCGGTCATGTACTCGGGGTTGAACTACAAGGACGGCCTTGCGATTACCGGTCGCGGGAAGGTCATTCGTGCTGATTACCCCTTCATTCCGGGCATAGATCTGGTTGGTGAAGTCATGGAATCGACGTCGGGCACCTTCCGGCCCGGAGATGTAGTTATCGGCACCGGATGGGGGCTAGGCGAAACCCATTGGGGTGGTTACTCGCAACTTCAACGGGTACGTGCCGAGTGGCTGGTCCCGTTGCCTGAGAATCTATCTCCCGTGGAAGCCATGATCGTAGGTACGGCTGGATTCACCGCAATGTTGAGCATGATGGCACTGGAAGAGGCCGGGGCGGATCCGTCATTAGGGGAGATCGTGGTGACGGGCGCTTCCGGAGGTGTTGGGAGCATGGCTGTTGCCCAGCTCGCATTGTCGGGGTATACAGTTGTCGCATCCACCGGCAGTGACACTGCACACGAATATCTTCGCGAGCTCGGTGCGTCACGTGTTGTCGATCGTGGCGACCTCGGAGATGGTCCCCGCCGTCCGCTCGACTCGCCGCGATGGGCCGGCGGCGTGGACACGGTTGGAGGATTAACGCTCGCCGCAATTATCAGCCAGTTGGATCGGCACGGCAGCGTGGCGGCATGTGGACTCGCAGGTGGGCACGAGCTGCAGACCACCGTCTTCCCTTTCATATTGCGTGGAGTGAATCTATTGGGGGTCGATTCAAACACATGTCCGATGGGTCGTCGTCGTGAAGCCTGGGAGCATATTGCAGATGTACTGCCGTCGTCCGTGCTTCACCGCATCAAGTCAGCGACAATCACTCTGGCCGAGCTTCCGGACTACAGCGAACGGATCCTCGCTGGGGAGATTCGCGGGCGCGTGGTGGTCGATTTGAATCCTTAGGATACAATCTGTTGCATGAGTTCGTCATACTGGCAAATACATTCTAAGGGACCCGAATACCAGTGCGATATAGCGGTAGTCGGTGGAGGTATCGTAGGATGTTCGGCCGCGTACTGGCTGTCGAAGACCCTTCCTGACTGTCGAGTTGCCATCGTGGAACGCGGCACACTTGCGTCCGGCGCAAGTGGACGAAACGCCGGATTCCTGCTGCAAGGCGCAGGTTCTGATTATGTCAAAGATTGTATGGACCACGGTGCACAGAATGCGCGACGTCTGCTGCGGTTCACCCGAGAAAATCGAGATCTCCTTTTCCAGAAGATCGGTTCCGCCGCCCAGCTCGAGTCGAGCGGCAGTCTTGTCGTCGCAGGGTCGCAAGAAGAAGATCGCCGGCTACAGGAGGCGGTTTCATTTTTGCGCGCTGATGGAACGCCGGCCATCTATTTTGCTCAGGACGAGACGAGCCGCCGAATCTCTGGAAGGCGCTTTCTCGGGAGTCTCTACGTTCCTTCAGGAGCGATGATGAATCCGGTTTCCCTCGTGTCGGCCGTCGCTAAGGAGTCACGGGCGGACATACTCGAGCATCACCCAGTGCAGTCGGTCGAGTCAAAAGCAGACGGCGTGTTCATCGAGACGACGAGGAGGATCATTCGAGCGGAGCGTGTGCTGGTGGCGGTAAACGCCTGGCTGCCGACCCTCTTCCCGACGTTGGGAAGGTTCGTACGTCCCGTGCGAGCTCAAATGTTGGCGACGATGCCAATGAAGGGTAGGTGGCTCAAGGTGCCGATCTACTCACACGACGGCTTCTACTACGTGCGCCAGACGCGCAACGGGGTAGTGCTGGCGGGCGGCGCGCGGCACCGTCATGAAGATGAAGAAGTAGGCTATAGCGACGATCCGACAGAGTCCGTGCAGGCTGATATAGAAGCATACCTGCGAAAGCATTTTTCGAGTTGTACAGACATGCAGGTTGATGTTCGATGGGCCGGTACGATGGGGTTTTCGCCGGATTCTCTTCCTGTCTACGGCACGTTGCCTGGCGTTGAAGGGAGCATCTGGGCGGCCGGATTCACCGGGCACGGCATGGCCTACGGCTTTCGATTTGGAAAGCTGCTGGCCGACGTCGTAGCGGATCGCGGCGGCGTTGATGAAGCTGATCTGTTCAGTGTAGACCGCTTCGATGCCGCGGCGCATTCGGCAGCAGCTTCGGCAGCATCTTGAGACGGGTGTATTATTCGCTGTCGTTTTCGACAACTGCAGGATGCAGGACGCCTTTAACGACTCGGTTCAGGTTCAGGTATTCCTTGGCCGCTTCCTGCACGTCATCTTCGGTGAGTTGCTCGATCAACTCCTCATAACGAAGAATGTCATGAATATCCTCATCATGCGAGAAATAGAAGTCGAGAACGGATATCCAGAAATCATTGGTGCGCAGGTCTGTTTCGCGTGCTCGGCGATGCTGCTCCTTTACGGTCGTTACGACATCGTCGGGCGGTCCCTGAGATTTTAGGTTCTCGATCTGTGCCAGGACGGCCTCACTGAGCTCGTCCACGCGATCCGGTGCGCAACTGAAATAGATGAACATCGTGTATTCCTCGTCTGGCCAATCGCTGGTACTCGAATTGATGCTCACTCCATAAACACCACCACGGTCCTCACGAAGGTCGCGGCGAAGCACGATGCGAAGCACGTCGGCAAGTGCTCGAATTTTATGCCGATGCTCGCGATCATACTCGAACGGCCCATGAAAGGCCATCGCTACCCAGCTCTGTTGACCAACTCCTTTGTGGACAGTCGTTTCCAGCACATCATCCGGCATATCGGGAGCGACGTCGAGAGGCTCTTCTTCTTGCCCAACTGATGGAAGCGATCCGAGATACGTTTGCGCAAGTTCCTTCAATATCTCAACATCAAAATTGCCCGCGAACACGAATGTAAAATCCCCTGCATTCGCAAAACGCTCGCGATAGTATTGTGCCGCATCCTCAGTATCTACTGAAGCCACCATCTTCATAGTCGGCGCTATGCGACGGATGTGGCCACTGTACAACGCGGCACTCAATGAGTCATTGAATACGGCCACAGGATCGGAGGCACGGTTTTCAAGCGACGATCGCATCTGATTTTGATATGACTCGACGGCATCGTCATCCGCGCGCGGTTGCGTAAAGTAGAGGTGTATGAGTTGAAAGAGCGATTCAAGATCCTGCGGAGACGCACTTCCTCTAAATCCTTCTTCCAGTTCCGAGACATAGGGAGCAACTGAGACGACCTTGCCAGCAAGCAGTTTTTCGAGTTGCGTCCGGTTGAAAGGCCCGACACCGCTGCGTGAAACAATCTGGGCGGACGTTTCGGCTTCGAAGGCCTCGTCGTCATCTACGAGCGATGATCCACCCGGACTGAACGCGGTGAATTTGACCTCATCCGCCTTAAAGTCGGTGGGCTTCATCACGACTTGGACACCATTTCCAAGCTCGACGACAGTGACACCGAGTTCATCGATTGACGACTCTGATACCACAGTGCCGGCCTCGATGGGCTCCTCGATCAAGGATATATCCTGCACGTCATCCACGTAGGCAGCGACCGACGATTCGTCGACCGACTCGAGAACGGACGCAAGTTGTAGTTCAGTGACCGGCGTCACGCCCTCTTTCTCCGGCATGATCGCGATCACGGCACGATTCTCGGACGCCAGGAGCTCTTCGGAAAGTGCGTTTACTTCATCTACCGATATGTCGGGGAGTAGCCGCCTGACGGCTTCGTACTCATATGCAATACCCGGCGTCGGCTCGCCTGCGAGGAAGTGAGAAACATACTCTTGGGCAAATGCTGCTGAGTTTGTTTTGTCGCGTTCATTATAGGCTCGCTCGTAAGACCGTTGCGTCTCGAGTTTCTGGCGAGCGAGCTCGGTGGTCGTGAAGCCGTGCTGGCGTACGCGTGCCGCTTCGGTCAGAACTGATTCGAGACCTGCAAGAACGCTGTCCTCATCGATGCGCGTTCCCAGTCCATAGAATTCCGCAGGCCGTACGAACGCTCCCTTGAATACGTTGGCGGCGATAAATGGCGCATCTCCGCGCCTCGAAATCTCTGCGAGGCGATCGTTCAACATGCCGTTGAATAGAGATGCGATAAGCCGCTCACGATAGTCAGCCAGCGTTTCAAGCGGTTCGCTGGGCCGCTTATAATACACCGAAACTGTGGCAACGGGGTACTCGGGATCGGTCACGACTTCATAGAGCGTTTCCTCGTGCCCCGGAACGTCGTACGTTGGCCGACGAGCCGGCTCGTCGGGTTTTTCAAGCGTGATGAAATGTTCTTTGATTTTGGTTTCGAATGTGTCAGGATCGAAGTCACCGACCGCGACCACGGCCATGAGGTCGGGCCGATACCAGCTGGTGTAGAAGCTGCGAATCGTCTCGTATGACGCGCCTTCGATGATCTCCGGCTTGCCGATCGGGAGTCGATCCTTGTAGCGCGAATCGTGCAGCAGAACCGGAATAACCTTGTCGTTAATCCGCCCCTGTGCGTTCTGATCCGACATTCTCCACTCTTCCATTACCACCCCACGCTCGCGATCTATCATTTCGTCGGAGAGTGTGGCGTATCCTGCCCAATCTTCGAGTACGTCGAAAGCCTGCTCGACGATCAGCGCGCTGTCCGTTGGAATTGTCAGCGTGTATACCGTCTCGTCGAATGACGTGTATGCGTTAACGTCGGGACCAAAGCGCATTCCTGTACTCTCGAGGAAATCGATCAACTCTTCGTCAGGGTAACGGCGTGTACCGTTGAACAGCATGTGCTCTACAAAATGAGCGAGGCCTAATTGGCTCTCGTCCTCGAGGATTGCCCCGGCATCGATTGCCAGGTAGAGCTCAGCACGATTCTCAGGCTCCGTGTTTCGCCGCAGGTAGTAGCGAAGACCGTTGTCGAGTACACCTACACGCACCTGTGGATCGATAGGCAGCTCATCATCGAGTTCGAATGCGCTCTTGGCCGGCGCAGCTGGGGCTTCTTGCGCAATCAGGGGAGGCGTTATACACGTGGTCGCAAGGGCGAGAAGAAGGATCACGAGGGCATTCGCCCGGGATCGGGGATCGGATCGGTGCATGACGAGAGCAGAGGTGGTGAAGAGGCTGTTCTCTGAGAACATGCCCTATACGCATCAGGCGAGGATTCAGTGCCCGTCGGGCCTTAGCTACGTTGACGCCAACTGGGTGACACGTCTATCAGTACAGCGATCACCATTCCCGCGATCGGGACAGGACTCCAGACACCTCCATAGACGTTCACGACTACGCTGTACCACAGGAGCACCGTAGGTGCGAAGATAAACCCGAGAATCGGCCAGAGAAGTGTATCAAACGCCGCTTCGAGCCAATTTGAGAACAGCCAGATGAGAACAATGACGACGCGGGGTATAAATAGAGCAAATAGCGCTAATAGACACGGCATAGTCGTGAAGGGATTGGCAGTGGATTGAGGAGAAAGAGAGTAGAGTACAATATGTCGCCTACGAGTGGTGCAACGAAAAGGATACACTCACTGTCGGCTGGATCTACCCGAAAAAGTATTTCATACAAGAATCAAGACGTCACATTATCCTTCGGGTATTGCCATGGGTCAGAATCGCGTCTCATTTCGCCTGGAGGAACTCGAGGGCAGTCAGCCAATCATCCTGCTGTTTGCGCCCTCGGATCGGAGTCCCGCCTGCGAGAACCAGATGGCATTGCTAGAGGAAGAGGGATTGCTCGAGCAATCGAGTGTATTGATCGCTCGAATCTTCGCCGATGGGGAGAGCTATCTCCAAAACGACATACTCGATCCGTCCTCATCTGAACGCCTTCGATCGCAATTCGATGTGGATGACGACGAGTTTCTGATCGTGCTGATCGGACGTGACGGTTCGGAGAAGAGACGCGATGATGCGCCATTGCAGCCCGGCGTCATTCTTGAGCGGATCTCCGACGCCACACGTACAGAAAAGGGAACGTCATTTCCCGGGTGATCGGATCGTCTTCCGATGCCACACACGGTGCCGTGGGACCTCACGCCAGGCGTGAAAGCTTTTGAGCGCCGTCATCATTACGGCAAAATCTTCCGTCGATATGGTGGGGAATCTCAACGAGAGCAGCTCATAGGTGCGGGGTACGGTTATTGCAATTCAAAAGAGGCCA
>CAZKNF010000001.1:95594-153165 GCA_964554105.1 uncultured Rhodothermales bacterium
CAACGAGAGCAGCTCATAGGTGCGGGGTACGGTTATTGCAATTCAAAAGAGGCCAGCGAACATTTCGGAATTTTCGCGAACGCTTAAGATAAACGCCAACGTGTCGATGACCAGGAAAGGCGTTTTCCGCTTGCCTCAGTGTTGGCGGACTCAAGTATGCTCTCCTAGAATATGCATTCCGAAATCACACCTCATCCGGAGGACGATGTGCCTGAAGGCGAGGCCTCAGACGACCGCTCGTCCCCTCGTTCGAGGCAGCATTCCGATAATGAACTGCCATCCTGGAACAGCTGGGCGTCACTTGCTGCCACTGGGGAGGATGAGGATACAGCCGCCTCCTTCAACCAATCGATAGAAGGCGAGCGGCGGGAGCGGGCTGATGATGTCCCGGGCGACCTCGCGGAAAGCACGTCGTCTGTAAAACACGTCACGCTATTCGAACAGCCATATCTTCCGGAACCCAAGGATTCGCCATCTCAGATCGAACTATACCGAGGACGAGGCAGCGATCCGGATTCAGATCGCAGCGAGAGCGTCGGTGAGGATGACGGTGCCGTATTTCACGTCGCCGCAGACGACTACGACGCAAATGGCGGAGCACTGGACTCAGTCGATTTGCCCGGCGAAGTCGCGGAGGTGGATGGTTATCGCTCTGATCAGGGGCACGACCTTCAGTGCTCATACCGGATTACTCCGGACGACTTGCGTTCTGGCGACCCGCAGATGGTCCGTGTGGACGAGAGTGCTGTGAAACAAAATGATCTGGAGTTAAATGATCAGGTCGCAGACGTTCTCAAGCGTGAGGATGCGGGTCCGTATAAGTTCGAAGATGATGAGTTCGAAGATGATGAGTTTGATCATGACGTGTCAGGGCAAGTAGATTTCGATGATGAGTTTGATCACGACGATTTCCTTCTCGACGATCTGGACATTGAAGATTTCGACTTTGCCGATCTGGATGTGGAGGAGCTCGATCAGCCTGATCTCTATGTGGATCATCAGCCCGCGGACGAACTATCCGCTGATCACCAGAGCTTCTATAGTCTGTCCTCGGGCGGTTCGGAGCCGAATGATTCGTTCGCGGATGATTCGAGTGGAGGGAGTTCCATTACCGATCACCTCTACGTGGACGATTCGCATCTAGAGGAATCCGACGTAGACGACCTCTACGCGGATGATCCCTTTGCGCACACCTCTCCGATCCCTGAGGGGCGTATCAAGGATTTGTGGCACAGCGACGGCGGCGGCGATGACGAGATAGGAACCAGCGGCCCATACGTCGAGCGCTCTGGTGCCGAGCCGGAGGCGGTCGTAGACGTCACCACAGACAAGGTCGTGCAGCCGGTCGACAGCCGATATGAAGAGAGTTCTTCGATTCGCTTGTCCGGCGACGGATTTACGCCAGCGAAGGAGCGTGTCTCGGGCGACGGCTTTGCGAGTTCGGAACGAACCGATGAGCGCATCGCAGATCCTGCCGAGGATGAAGGCCGCGTAGTCGGCTACGACGAGGCGGACTACCTCGATGATGCCGTACCTGAAAGGCTGGACCGGTCGGCGGATTGGTCCGAGGAAGTTGAACCACCATCGAAGCCGGTTTCACCGGAGCGCAAGCATTCTAAGGAGGCGGGCGAGGCTGAATTTACTGCCCTCGACCTGCGCGATCGCGTGGTGATCATGCTGTTGTTCAAGCAGGTCGTCCAGATCGAGGATGTCGAGAACGCCTGGCGGCGGTGGCAGGAACAGTCCGCCGGCAACTCCAGAGAACCCCTTTGGCGCGTCCTGGCGATGGATCCATCATTCGATCGTGAACAGATCTTTGCCGAAGCCGCGCAGGTTTACGCCTTCAAGGAAGCACATGTCGTGAATGCGCATGCGCTTCAATTCATTGCGAAGCACAAGGAGGTATTCGAGGAGGAGATCTGGGAGCGAATGCGGAAGCTCCGTGTCCTGCCGATCCGAAAGGAGGTGAAGGCGCAATCGAAAGAGACGCGTGTCATCTTTATCTCGCACGACCCGTCGCGCACGGATGTAAGCCGATTGATGCGCGAACTGAAGCTCGACAGCTACGAGATGCAGTATGCGCCCGAAAGCCAGATTGAGGCGCTCATCGCCGAGTCGTTCCCTAAGCGGAACGAATTTCTGGATAAGGTAAGCAGCGACGAATTCGCTTTCGATCTCGGGACGAGTTACGACGATGCGGCTCCACTGGTTGACGAGGACGCGCTCGAGGCTGAAATCAGCAGCTCGTCGTTGATCAATCTGTTTGAGGCCGCACTGGTAGAGGCCGTGCGCCGTGGCGTTTCAGACATCCACATCTTTCCGAATCCCAAGAAACAGATAGAGATTCACTTTCGGGTGGATGGTGAACTTGAGTGTTGGCATCGTGAGGCCCGTATTAATCCGGAAGCGTTCATCTCGGTCGTCAAGGACAACACGTTGAACGTTGACCGATTCGAACGTGACAGCGCCCAGGACGGATTTATACAGCGGGAGGTTGACGAAACGCTCATCAGATATCGCGTCTCGGTTCTGCCGGTCGCCAATGCGAACCAGGAGCTGCGATCTGAGAGCATTGTGATTCGCGTCCTCGATGATCGAAAGGTGATCACGGATCTGGGACGGCTTGGTCTTTTGGATCGCGCGCGCGCCAATTTCGAATGGGCGATCAGCCAGCCGCACGGAATGGTCATCCTGACCGGCCCGACCGGCTCAGGCAAAACGACGACGCTTTTCGCGGCGCTCAGCCAGGTTGTGACGCCGAAGCTCAACGTCCTCACCGTCGAAGACCCGGTCGAGTACGTGATCCCCGGCGTCCGTCAGATCAAGCTCAGTTATAAGCTCGTACTCGAGCAGGCCCTCCGGTCGATACTGCGACACGACCCGGATGTTGTGATGGTCGGCGAGATGCGAGACCGGGAGACGGCAGAACTGGCCATAAAGCTCGCCAACACCGGTCACCTGACCTTCTCCACGCTCCACACGAATGATGCGCCGAGCGCAGTCAGCCGGCTCTACAAAATGGGCATCGAGCCCTTCCTGATCGCATATGCCATCAACCTGGTGGTCGCGCAGCGCCTCATCCGTACGCTCTGCACGAGATGCAAGCGGCCGCACGAGGTCCTCGATTATGAATTGTTAAGCCGGCTCGGCTTCACCCAGGAAGAACAGACGGAGGCTCAATTCTATAAGGAAGGACAAAATCCACACTGCAAGGAATGTGGCGGGACCGGGTACAAGGGCCGCCGTGCAATAACCGAAACGATGCCCTTTTCGCATGAAATTCGGCGGCAGATCATTCGTGTCGATGATATGATAGATGAGGACGCCATACGAGAGCTTGCGGAACGCGAGGGGATGTTGACGCTTCGAGCATCTGCTCGCGAAATCGTGAAGCAGGGGGAGACGTCGATTATGGAACTCATCCGTGTGACGGCCGGTGACCACTGAGGAAGACTCCTGAGTATCAGCAAAAAACGCACGCGTGTCGGCAATCGATCGGTTCACATCATCCGCTGTATATCGCCGCATCCACAATCTCTTTGATAATCCAGCCGTCTTCAATGCATATCAGTCTCTTGTGGATGGAGGCAAGGAACGCCGCATACTGCAGTTTCTGAGTGGCGTACAGTATGAGACGGTGCTCGACGTGGGTTGCGGGACGGGTAACTGGGCGTTGACTGCCCGAGGAGCCTACCTTGGTGTGGATGTCGCGAGGGAGTTCATCGACGCCGCCCGCCATCGGTATGTGGATGATTCATCGAAGACGTTCATCCAACTAGATCCCACCTCCGAAGCCCTTCCCGGAGAGTACGATCTGGCGCAGCTCGTGAGCGTTCTCCATCATTTGTCGGACGATCAGGTCGATGCGCTGCTGGAACGGATAGTCGACCGTATCCGCTTTCTCTTCGTGCTTGATCTGTATCCGATCGTGTGGAATCCCGTGGCGCGCTTTTTGTACGCGGCCGACCGAGGAGACTTCATTCGCGAGCCGGCCGAACAGAAGGACTTGCTCCTGAGGAACGGGAGACTAAGCCTTGTTCGTGAGGATGACTACTTTGCACCGACGAGATTGTACCGGCATACGCTGCTGCTTTTCGAGCGAAAGCATTCGTTGTGAAGCGACGGCAGTGCATTGGAAGGTGAAGTTGCGGGACGGTGCGTGGGAGTCCGGGACAGCCGGTGAAGGCGCTATCCCGTGCTTTGCATAGCCGCAGCGATCCCGTTAATGCTTAAGAAGAGGGCCTGGCGAATGGCGTCGTGATCGGCGCCTTCTGATGAGCGATATCGGCGAATCAGCTCCACCTGAAGTAGATTCAGCACGTCTGTATACGGATTTCGGAGGGTGATGGATTTTTGAATGACGGGGCTGTTGCCGAGCAGCTCCGACTGACCCGTAATCTTGAGAATCGCCGAACGAGCCCGATCGAAGTCTGCTTCGATCGTTTGGTGTATGCGGGGCCCGTTCGAATCGTCGGCGAGGGCTGCGTAGTAGGCTGAAATCTCGAAGCGAGCACGCGCCATTTCGCGCTGCGCGCTGTCAACGACGGCCCTGAAGAAGGTCCAATTCGTGTACAGGTCGCGCAAGTGATCCAGGCGATCTTCCGATTCGTCGACGATCTCCATCAGCCCGCTGCCGGTGCCGTACCATCCAGGAACGATGTACCGGGTCTGCGTCCACGCGAAAACCCATGGAATTGCACGAAGGCCCTCAAAATCGACCTCTTGCGCCGATTTGCGGGATACCGGACGTGAGGCGATGGGGAGGCGGCTGATCTGTTCGATCGGCGTTACCTGCGTATACCACGGCCAAAGATCCTCGTCCTCGATCAGACCGCGATACGCCGTCATGGCTCGCCTGGCGACGTCGTCCATGATTCGGGCATCGTCGGCCCCTGGATGATTGTGATCAGCCCGGCCGTCCGTTCGAACGGAAACGCCGGTGCTGACGATCATTGCGTTGACGATCTGCTCAAGGTGCCGTCGTGTGATATCAGCCAGGGCGTAGCGAAATGAGATGACTTCGCCCTGCTCGGTGAAGCGGATTCGTCCGTTATGTACGACCGGAGGCATGGCGAGAATAGCCTGATTGGCTCGCCCGCCACCTCGTCCGACAGTTCCACCGCGACCGTGGAATAGCCGCAAGCTGACTTCGTGCGAACGGCAGACGGCTCCCAGCTGCTGCTGCGCTTTATGAAGCGCCCAATTTGCCATCCAGTATCCGCCGTCTTTGTTGCTGTCCGAATACCCAAGCATAATTTCCTGAAATCTACCACGGGCCTCCACCTGCTTGCAGTAAATCGGGTGTGTGAAAAGAATGTCGATTAGCTTATCGGCGTCCTCCAGATCCTCGATAGTTTCGAATAAGGGAATGAAGTCGAGCGGTGAGTCGACCTCGCCGTCGCGAATGCGCCAGAGTCCACCTTCTTTAGCCAGAAGCATTGCCTCGAGCATGTCGCTGACCGAGTGCGTCATGCTGATTATGTAGCCGCCCATTGCTTGCGGCTCCTGCTCGATGATCTCACGAATTACATTAAAGCTCTCCACGACAGTCTGCGCAGTTTCGGGGAGATCGGCACCGTGGGGCAGGAGAGGGCGCGGGTTGGCTAACTCCGCACTGAGAAGATCCACCTTCTCCGATTCGTTGAGAGATGCATAATCGTCTTGTACGCCGGCTACGCGGAGCAGTGCGCTGACTGTCTCTTCGTGCACGCCGGAATGCTGGCGTACGTCGAGAGCAGCCATGTGGAAGCCAAACGTACGAGCCCGGATCAGCATGCGACTGAGCTGTCCTGACGTGACGTAGGCTTCGAAGCCGGTCGACTCGAGGCATTGCGCGAGAAGTTCGAGATCATCGACGAAATCCGAACTGTCATACTTCCAGAGCCGCACTTCGTCGGGATCGCCGGCGAGTGAGGCCCCCTTATTTTCGAGGAGGGCCTGGATTTCTTTGCGCATCCGGTTGATGCGCGCCATTATATAGGTGAGTTTCAGCCGATACGGTTCGTGCTGATAGACTCGCAGCATTTGTTCGTCAAGCGCGATTTCTTCACTGTCGCTCTTGATCGAGTCGTAGAGATCGGGTGGAACGGCAGCCTGGAGATTTGAGATACTGATCTCACGCCGGAGTTCACGCAGCTCACCGTAGAACAAGGTGAGCGCCGACACGCGCTGCCTGGCGAAGGTGCGACGGGTGACGTCAGCGGTTACGTTCGGATTGCCGTCACGATCGCTTCCGATCCATGATCGATACCGCAGGAATGTGGGCAAATCGGGTGTCGCGTCGTAGTAGGTCTCGAGAGCCCTTCGCACGTCCTCGTATATCTGCGGAATGGTCTGCCAGATCGCATTCCGCATGAAGTACATTCCCTGCTCCACCTCGTCATCCACGCTTGGCCGTTCGGCCCGTACCTCGTCGGTGGCGAGAAGAAATGCAATTTGATTACGGATCTCTGTAAAGGAGCGCTCCTCTTCCTCGGGGGACTGCACGGAGCGACTCATTTCGGAGAGAAAATGAGCGATGTGCTGCTGTTTATACAGGATGCTGCGGCGCCGAGCCTCCGTCGGGTGTGCGGTAAGAGTCGGCTGGATGTCGAGTGTCGCGAGCAGGTCAATGACTTCCTGCAGCGTGTAGCCGTCATTTTTGAGACGAGCGATGGCTTCGGAGATCGACTCGGAGCGCGGGCTGTCTGGTGTGCTCTCGCGCGCCCGCTCTCGATTGATGCGTATGATCTCCTCCTGTTCGGCTTTGTTTACGAGATGGAAAAAGGCCGTATATGAGCGGAGAAGCCAGAGGATCTCATCCCCCTCCAGTTCAGAGATGCGCTGAGCCGTGCGGTCGCGAAGTGCGGGGTCGTTCTCCTGCGCGGCACGCTTGCAGGAAAGACGAAGCTCCTCGATGAGACGGAGCATGCCCTCACCTGCCTGCTGCTCGACAGCCTGGCCAAGGAGGAATCCAAGCAGATTTACCTGCCGGCTGAGTGGACGAGATATACCTGTCCCCTCCGCTTCAACGTTAAGCCCCTGATGTTGGCCATCTGACATTCCGTGCCGTCGTTAATCCTGGGGACGAATCGGAACGCTGATCCGCGTATCGTCCCACACCGCGACCATCGCTGCTCCCGGTTCATCCTCGTTCTCTTCAAGGCTGATGGTAAAAGCCTCGTACGTCTGCTCTGTTCGCTGGGCCGGTACGTCAACGCGAATGACGTCGTCTTCTTCGGCATATGAAAAGGCACCCCACTGACCGAGATTTTCGTTGACGATGATCGTCCACGTATCCTCAGTCGGAATGGCGAAAAGAGCGTAGGTCCCGGCCGGCAATTCTGAGTCGCCGAACAAAATAGGCTGGGTGGTTGTCAGTTCGGTCGCTTCATTTGCTCCGAAGCGCCAGACCTCGCCGAATGGTTCGAGCCCGCCGAAAATCTCGCGACCGCGCTTTCGAGGCGAGCTGTAGTGAATCTTTATGTACGTGCCGTCCTCGAGCGTGATCTGGGCCAGCGCAAGAGGACTTGGACGGGTATCCGGGGCGGGTACAACGTTCTGAGCAGCGACGATCTGTGTAGACGCGGCCGCCGTTATAAATAGCGCCAGGGCGCCAAGAAAGGAGATCAACCGTATCCGCGATGCATTCATGGCAGCGATAGGTAATGGACATTTTTGTGACGTCGGTACGGCAGTACGCCGCCCATCAATATAACAAAGCTACTCTGTCGCGATGGGTTCAACAGAAATGTTCTCGAGATTTATCTCCGAAAGCAATTGCACGTCTCCCTTTTCCAGAGCCCGATCGAAGTGCTCAATCGAATCGCCGGGTGATGGAAAGCGGTGAGACGTGTAATTGAGGTAATCCAGGAAAAGAAGTCCACCAACGTGTCGCGGTCGTACAGCTTCTCGAAAGCGCGTCCCTCCACCGTCTTCCGCGAATGCATACGCGAAGTAGTCCATTGTGTGCCGATCGCGGTGAAACCAGTAGACGAAGCGATCCTCATGAGCCGCCCCGCCACCTTCTTCCCGAAACGTGATTTCTACTTTGTTATATGGCTGATCTCGAACTGAGTCGGCTCCCAAATATCTTTTCCGAACCGCCGGGTCGTTGAGCTTAAACGGCAGGAGAGCGAAGTATGCCACCGAATTGATCCCTGAAGTAATCGATGAGCGCATTTGATCTGAAAGTTCGACGGGTTCTCCGTCGATATTTCGGTATACGGAATCGTTTGTCAGCACGTCATGGATAGCCACGCTTGAATCCGGAAACGTTCGCTCATAGCGGAAAAGGCCGCCGTCATGGCGTAGCATGAACCGCCGATCACGAAAATCGAATTGCAGTACGGTACCATCTAGTTGATCTGCTCCGCCGTGGGCCTCGATAGCGCGATCCACGATACGCTGCGGATCGGGTTGACCTTCACCGCAGCCCGTCAGAGGTCCTGCGAAAACGACGAGTAGTGCCAGAGAAACGGCTTTCGACATATCCATTGTGGCAGAGATTGTGCGATGATTCGTACTAGTACCACGGTACACCGTCGATTGTGACGCCAAGCATCCACCGAAAGGCGAATCCGTCTGCTTTGTCGATTGCAGTCGTGTCGCTCGCCCAAACTGGGAATTTTGCCGTCAAATTCAAGCCCGTGAGGACGTCTGACTGTGCGGTCCATCGGCGGAGCAACGGGACACGTGATACATCATATCGGACTCCGACGCCGGCGTCAAAAAGGAATCGATCGGCAGAGAAACCGTCAAAGAAGCTGCTTCCGCTCCAGGCACTGCCAGCTCCGGCGAAGACCTCTGCTCGTAGGGGGGCGAGCCACGAAACGGCCTCGAACGGCATAGCGACAAGCACCGCGCTCGCCGCCAATACGTTGCTGCCCGCGGGAGTATCTACCGTACTGGAGGCGCGTTCTCGATCTACGATGCCACGTGCATACGCCACGGGTCCCGGCCCCTCGAAGGCCACCCAGCTCGGGTCGGACGGGGGATCAGCGAAGATGGCGGCGATGCTCCGGTAGGCATCGTTCCCCCAGCGATCTTCATACGATGCTTCGCCGAGCCTGAATCGTTTTTGTGCTGCCAGATCCGGAGAGCCCCAGCCAATGCGAATCCGTGCGCCTGCGGTGAATGGACCGAGAGCAGCAGCTCGTGCTGCATCCAATTGAAATTTGTTTGCGCTGCCGCTCTGGCTGTCGCCCTCGACCGTCCCACCAACTTCTCCCCGCAATTCGATGCGTGTACGTTCATTCGAAAACGAGTAGGCGGCGTGCGCAGATAGCATGTTATCGGGAGAAAAGCCGAAAGCTGCGGGTGTAGCTGCGGCGCGCCGCGTAGTCCGAAGCTGGTGCAGCAATCCCAGTGTGAGGCGATGTTCGGCTGCAGTCAGTGCAAAGTATCTATTCAGCGGCGTGGTGAATGCCGCCTCCGATTCAAGAATACCGAGATGCTTCTCCGTCTGGAGGGATCCGAATCCGTACGGTCCAAACTGCTCGATGCGATCGGCGTACTGCAGCTCGAAGTCAATACCGGGCGAGAAGCG
Organism: uncultured Rhodothermales bacterium; assembly: GCA_964554105.1. Lineage (GTDB taxonomy): Bacteria > Bacteroidota > Rhodothermia > Rhodothermales > VXPQ01 > CAZKNF01. Next base: position 105,121 of record CAZKNF010000001.1, read on the forward strand.
TCCAGCCGGGCGCCGGTCGTCACCCCCGCTGAAGATAACTTCGGGCCAGTACTTCACCATCGCACGCGTACGATGCTGACCAAAAAGAGAGGTGCCACGGAACTGGATACCGCCTCCGAAGCCGAAATTATCGGCGTATTGGAGCAGCGGACGCCACCCGATGCTGTAGCGGGACATGCTGGGAACAGGTGCCTCGAGGAACGAAAAATCGATCGGAAATCGGCTGGAATTATTCAGACGGTTGATGTCAGGCGTGCGCAAATGTGGATCGATCTCCACACGACTGACTCGTTGTGGTGTTTTTAGATCGATATGATAATCGGGGTAGGTCCAGATCCACGGATCGGCGACGATCCAGCTGTCAGGAACGGGTTTATGGCCGTGCATTATGCCCAGCGGGATGGAAATCCACTGCTGCGATCCATCTTCGTACGTCAACCGAAGATCGATTGGAATCGCGATATCGCCTTTTCGCTCGATAGAAATAGCGGTTCGCCAGGCGCCGTCCTCGCGTCGACTTGACACATCGTTTACAGCATAGTCGAGGGTCCAGGTCGTATTTGTTAATTGTTCGAAGAACCAATCCAGACGGAGTCCGGAGACATCTTCGGCGACTTTTTCTACGTCGTAGGGGTTAGGGTGTCGAAACTTGAAGCGATCGAAATACTCGATCAGAAAGCGATCGCGGAGAGAGTCCGATATGACATATCCGAGCATATCCAGGACCATCGATCCCGCCGAATAAGTGGCGGCCGAGTACGCGCTATTCGTCCGGAACCAGTCGGAAGGCGTGTTCATCTGTTCGAACAACCCGAGATCATGCCGCTGAAGAACCGCCAATTGGGAGGCGAGGTGGGATGCGCCGGATCGGCCGGCACTGTGGGCACGAAATTCGGCTGCCGTGTAGGTCACAAAGCCTTCATCCAGCCAGGCATAGTCCGCTTCGTTGGTGCCGATAATACCGTAGTACCACATGTGTGCGATCTCGTGAATGGTGACGCTGCGCAGGCCTGCTAGAGACCCGCGGCCGGCGATGAGGGTGATCATCGGATACTCCATGCCGCCGTCGCCTCCCTGGGCTACAGTCACCTGCGGATAGGGATATTGACCGAATTCTTCGCTGAAAAACTCAACTATCTCGGGAAGCAAATCTCTGAGCTCCAACCAGTTCGAGGCTACATCGGGTTGGTAGAGGAGATGATGCTCGATACCGTCGTGCTCGACGATATCGTGAACGTAGTCAGGGTCAGCGGCCCATGCGAAGTCGTGGACATCTTCCGCGTGAAAATTCCACGTAAGCAAACCTTCGTTTTCGGCGGGTCCCCTCTCTGTGGATCCGTATCCGTGTCCGATCTCTTCCGGGTTCTGCAGAACGCCCGTCGATCCGACAACATATTCGGCCGGCAACGTGATGCGGACGTCGAATGTCCCGAACGGTGCGTAGAATTCACGGCCGATGTAGGGGTCGGAGTGCCAGCCGCGCTCGTCGTAGTTTGCCATCTTCGGATACCACTGGGTCATCGAGTAATCGATTCCCTCGACATTGTCGCGGCCACTTCGGCGAGTTTGAAGCGGGATTTGAGAGGTGAACTCCATTTCGAACCGCGAATCGGCTCCGGGCGGAATTGGCCTCGCCAGCTCGACTTCCATCACCGTATCCAGAATTCGAAAGTCGACCGCATGGCCGTCCTGCGTAAGATGGGCGATCCGATGGTAGCCGACTTCATCCGGTCCAAGCTCAAAGATCCGCGGCACGATCCGCGAGTCCGGATCGGGTAAGTGCCGATTTCGTTCGGCCATCGCGGACTGCGGATTGAAGGCGTTGAAGTAGAGATGGTAGAAGACGCTGTGAAGCGTGTCGGGCGAATTATTGTGATACCGGAGCGTTTGACGACCGTCCATCTGGTGTCGATCCACGTCTATAATAACCTCCATATCGTACTCGACGCGCTGCTGCCACAACGGAGAACCCTGAGCAAGCGCGGAGGTGGGGACGATTGACTGCGTAAGGAGAAGGGATGTACAAAAAAGGAAAGCCCCGATGATCGCGGCCCGAAGACCCGAAACGAACTTCGATCTTTGGTTCAACAGCATAAAGTTCTGGTTCTGGTCCAGCGGAACGAAACATGCACGGATCTGACGGCCCATTTATCGGAATCAACGACGACAGCAGGTACGCACAGGATTGCCCCGAGGGAGATCCCAGAACTTCCCGCGAAAAGCAGACGGATTACGCGCGTGGTGGCGTGCACGTTTCGTCGCTCTGCTGCCATGCGGACCGGTCGGTCGACTGGCATGCCGTACTGGTGGAATCATGCACGAATATCTTGCGTTTAGCTTTCACTTCTACATGATGCCGCTACTCTCAACAGCAAATCCGTCTCGGAAGTGACAAAAGCTGATATCATCGACCGCATAGCCACGGGTACGGGATTGACCAAGATCGAGACGGAGGCTGTGGTGAACGGCTTCATTTCGACACTGATTCAGGCGCTGAATGAGGGTGACGGAGTCGAGCTCCGAGGGTTCGGGTCGTTTCGCGTTCAGCATCGCAAAGCGCGGAAGGCGCGCAATCCGCAAACGAACGAAGAAGTGCAGATCGGTCCGCGGTACGTACCGGTGTTTCGGCCCTCAAAAGAACTGCGCAGGATGGTAGATCGGTCGATGAAGGCAGTCGGCCAGAATGAAGAGAAAGAATAGATCGATGGATCGCCCAATTTGTGACGAATGTGGAGCGCGCCTGCCTGAGGGGCAGAAGAGATGTGATCTTTGCGGTGCGCTGCAGGAATCGGCGGATGAGCCGCCAACAAATGCAGCTCCGTCCGACCGGGAAATAAAGCCAGACTTCAAGGCGTCCCGGCAGGAAGATGACAGACCTTACGCAGGAATGAAGCGTAACCACGGCACCAGATTATGCACCGACTGTGGATGGGAGAATCCGTCCGGAGCAAAGTTCTGCAGCGAATGTGGTGCCCGGCTTCAGGTCGAGAGAGATAGGGTTCCTCGTGCTGCCGAAGGTCGTTCTGCGCCTGTACTCCCGCCCGAGAGGACATCCGACGAGCAATCATCCACAGAAAAGACCGGCTCACTCGGATGGCACGTCGCAGCGCTGGTCGGTCTTTCCGTAATGGTCGTCGTGGCACTGTTCATGGTGACCGTCATATCGAAGCAGCCTCCTGCGGCGCAGCCCGACGATGCCGTAGCGGCACCCTCGGATGTTCGTACTGCATCCATAATACAGGAACACGAGGCGATTCCCGTCGCAGAACAGTACCGGCCCAGAATCGATTCCCTTCGAGCGGCTGTTGAAGAGGGTAATGGGGACCAGGCAATAGAGGCACGTCACCGACTCGTCGAATACTTTGTCGAGATGGGTCGCATCGATCGTGCCGCCATCGAGCAGATGCGTCTGGCGGGGATCAGCGATTTGACGGCTGACTGGAAGAAATCGGGCAACCTGCTCCTCGATTGGATGGAGATGTCGGCTCTCGAGACGAAGCCGGAGATTGCTCTTCTGGCGATTGACTCCTACAAGCGGGTCCTCGAGCAGGAGCCTGGTGATCTCGAGGCCAGGGCGAATCTGGGATGGGCGTATCAGTACGATCCCCAGAATCCAATGCAGGCGATCCAACAGACGAATCTTGTTTTGGAAGAGGATGCCGACCACCTGATGGCGAATTACAACAAGGGGGTTTTCCTGATGCACATCAATCGAATCGATCAGGCCGTCGAGCAGTTCGAACGGGTAAAGGATTTGGCGGGTGCCGAATCGCCCTATTACCGACAGGCCGATATGTGGATCGACGCGATAAGGGAATCGCAGGCCGAGCGGGAGGCAGGCTAGGTTGGTAAGGATTGTCTTCGCCGTGTATGCCGCGGCCATAGCCGCCTTGCTATGCGGGTCCGGCTGCCGCTCGCCCGGTGATTCCGAACCATCCGTTCGCGTGTTTGGCGCGGCTTCCTTGACGGATGTTCTCGAGGTTCTGGCGGATTCGTTTAAGGCCGATCTCGATGACGAGGTACTAGTCCACCTGCACGTCGCCGGATCGTCGCTTCTTGCCCGGCAAGTCGAGCATGGTGCTGCTGCGGACGTCATCATCTCAGCACATCCGGCGTGGACCACCTATCTTTATGAGCGCGGAATGATCCAGGAGCCGCACGAGCTCCCGATCACCAATCGTCTCGTCCTCGTTGTGAGGGACTCATCTGTGGAACTTCGGGACGTGCAGCGGCTCGCCCTTGCCGATCCGGATCATGTGCCTGCCGGCGAATACGCGAAGGCTGCTCTGGAGTGTGAAAACCTCTGGACGCTCGTATCCGATCGCGTAGCCGCCGTGATCGACGTGCGCGCGGCCCTCGCCGCCGTTTATGAAGGGGCTGCCGATGCCGCCATCGTATATGAATCCGACAGCCGATTCGCGCCGCAGCTCCAGGTATCGTTTCCCTTCTCGTCGGAATGTCGGCCAGATATCATCTATACGATCGGTGTCGTACGCGACGCAGATGATCTGGCAGAGCAGTTTGCACAATATATAATGGATTCCGGCCGACTGCCGACATGGGTAGCATTTGGTCTGGAACTGAGAAACAGGAGGGCAGAGAGATGACGGTCCTCACGCCTGCGGAATGGGAGGCTGTGCTTCTGTCCATCCGCGTGTCCGCCGCTGCTGTGATCATCACGACGCCCATCGGGATTATAGTTGCGTATTTGATGGCCCGACGGCGTGTACCGGCTGCATTCGTTGTCGAAAACCTGATCCAGCTTCCGCTCATTCTACCGCCGGTCGTTACAGGATGGCTGTTGCTCATTGCATTCAGCCCTGAAGGCTTAATGGGCCGATGGTTGGACGACGCACTCGGTATTCGTATCGTCTTCAGCTGGGCCGGTGCCGCGATCGCGGCAGGCATAGTCGCCTTCCCGCTGATGGTGCAGACAATGCGCGTGGCGTTTGAGCAGGTGGACCCGGCATGGGAGGAAGCGGGTTACGTGTACGGCGGCACACGACTGAACGTCTTTCGATATGTCACGCTGCCCCTCGCCTCGAAAGGCATGGCGGCCGCCGTCGTGCTGGCGTTCGGTCGCGCACTAGGAGAATTTGGCGCCACGATCGTCCTTGCAGGCAATATCCCGGGGGAATCGCGAACGATCCCGCTGGCCATTTTCACGAATATCAATCGTCTCGAGGGAGGGGGTGCCGTCGTGCGGCTTGTATTGATCGCTATCGGATTGTCCGCCGCCAGTCTTCTGATACATTCGGCGCTTAGAAAGAGGCTTGCGGGCACATCCGACACGGCGCACCTTTGACGGCCGCAGAGGTGACGTCCTCATAAGGGCCGCGAGTCGCCTGCGTGAGTACCCCTCGCGTGGTATTTTAATGAACCCATCCTGAGCACGCATTCAAGGACGCACTTACGAGGAGATGAAAAGCAAGCTTTCGGACGTAGATCTACAGCATATTCGGGCGGCGGTTTCAGAAGCCGAGGCGCGAACGTCGGGTGAGATCGTGCCCTTTTTCGTAGCAAGCAGCGACCGCTATGAGCTGGCAGTCTGGAAAGGTGTGGTGATGGCGGCCGTGCTCGCCCTTCTGATCGCCATGCTAATTTTTAACTTTTATCACGGGTGGGGACTTGGATGGCTGCACACCGGGTGGGGGACGGCCATTTTTACCCTCGCATCCGGTGCGGCTGGCGGTCTGATCGCTTCGTTCGTGTCCCCCGTTCGACGGGCGCTTATCGGTGCCGACACTATGACACGCACCGTGCACCGGAATGCAATGAAGGCGTTCGTCGAAGAGGAAGTCTTCAATACACGCGATAGAACAGGCATCCTCCTTTTCCTTTCCGTGTTTGAACATCGGATCGAAGTGCTCGGTGATGCCGGTATTAATGAAAAGGTATCGGAGGATGATTGGGTCGAGATCGTCGAACACATTCGTGACGCCATCCGGGGTGGAAATCTGGTCGATGGCGTCGTTGAGGGAATAGGGATGTGCGGTCGGCTTCTGGAGAAGAGCGGCGTCGAAGTTCGGAAGGATGATCGGAATGAGCTGCCTGATGCCGTTCGTTTTCGGAAGAATGATTGACGCACGGAGCATTCGACGCCGGATGACCATTGTCGGCGTCGGATTCGCGATCTTCATGGTGGCGCTCCCCTTATCATCTTCGCTTACAGCGGTGGCGCAGACTGACATCCCGCCGCTGACCGGCCGGGTGATGGATCGTGCTGAGATTCTGTCCGTCGAAACGGAGCGAAGTCTCACCCAGATGCTCAGGGCGCACGAGGATTCGACCGGAAATCAGGTCGTGGTCGCCACCGTAGCGTCGCTTCAGGGAGAGGATATCGAGTCGTTCGGAGTGAGGGCTGCACGATTCTGGCGAATCGGAACAGACGAGAACGATAACGGAATCGTCCTCATCGTGGCGCCTGAAGAAAGAATGGTGCGAATTGAAGTCGGATATGGGCTGGAAGGCGCCGTGCCCGACGTTATTGCGGCGCGGATAATCCGAAATGAGTTCATCCCGGAATTTAGAGATGGCGATTTCGACGCGGGTGTTTCTGCGGGAACGGTCGCGCTGCTGGATGCGGTCGAAGGGGAGTACCGCGCCGAGAGCAGTGGGATTGGGAAGCCGCCCCCACTCGTTGCACGAATTCTGATCAGTCTGGGCTTCGGAATTATCGCACTTCTCGCCGGATCTGGCGCACTTCTGTCTGGACGACCGGGACGTTATATAATTCTCGCATTTCTGACGCCGTTCGTGTTTGTCGTCGGGCTGCTCGCCGGCGGTTCCCCGACGATTGGGGGCGTCGCGGCAATGCTGTACGTGTGTCTATTTATATTTGTCTCTCGACGTCCTTCGGTTATGCGGCTGAGACAGCGGGTGACGGAGGCCGCAAAGAAAGGCGAACGCGTTTCAGTAGACCTGGGGCCCTTCTCTGTACAGGTTGGAGGTCCGTCAGGAGGAGGGTCCGGTAGCGGAGGCGCCGTTGGCGGTAGCGGATTCAGCGGCGGTGGAGGATTCAGCGGCGGAGGTGGTTCGTTCGGCGGTGGTGGTGCCTCGGGCGGCTGGTGAAGGCCCTTCGATCTCCAGAATAAGACCGTCTGCGTCGCGGACGAAAAGCCGTTCTCCAATTTCCTGATATGCGTAGCCACGGGCGTCCATTCGTGATCGCAGCGAATGCCATTCTCGTGCGGGAAGCGTGAAGCCGATGTGGTGAATGCCGCCGCGACCCGGGATAGACGGATGAGCCATTTCCGTCATTTCGATGATCTCGATGATATCACGTCCCTCCGAATCCGTCAGCAGTGCGCGACGGCGGCCCTTTCGGATTGGATCGTCCTCGATGACGCGTAATCGTAGGTCCAGAATGTCACGATAGAACGCGATCGACTCATCCAGCCGCGTTGTCATAATCGCCGCATGCGTCAGCCACATCGGTGCGGCCGACTGGTTTCGTTTGGACATTTCGCCATTCATACTCGAAGGAACTAATGCTTGCTGCGATCGACGTACTAAAGGACGCTTGTAGTGTAGGGTGTCTTCCCTGTCGCTGCTTCACCGGGCTTCCCATTGCCCGACGCATGGAACCGAGACGAGTCAATTCCCAGGCGCTTCATCTTCTTGTATAAGCCCTGGCGCGTCAAACCCAGCGCCTCGGCAGTCGACGTGACCTGTCCGTCGTTTCCGGCGAGCGCGCGTTCAATAACCGCCTTCTCGGCGCTCGCCAGAATCTCGTCCAGACAGCCGCCGTCGCCGTCGGGTTCAGTGAGCAGTTCCTGCACACCTACAGGAGGAGGAGAAGGAGTCGAATCAAATGATTCGACGATGGGATCAGAGAGGTCATCAAGGTCGAGCATCGGTGCGGGTTCACTTTCGGTGAAGACCAGCACACGCTCGATTTCATTTCGAAGCTGACGCACGTTCCCCGGCCAGTGATAGCCCATCATTGCCTCGAGGGCCCGATTTGTAAGCGAGGCACGTTGGCCATTGGCATGCGTCAACGTGCGGAGGAAATGATGAACCAGCAGCGGAATTTCCTCACGCCGCTCGCGGAGCGACGGAACACGAAGCCGGACAACATTGAGCCGGTAGAACAGATCTTCGCGAAACGCTTCGCCGCGGACCAACTCACGGAGGTCCTCCGTCGTAGCCGCGATTATCCGTACGTTAACATTTACTGGCTCAGTCGCACCCACGGGCTGAATTTGTCCATTCTCGAGGAGTGCTAGGACTCTTGGCTGGATTTCCATCGGCAGTTCCTCGATTCTGTCGAGGAAAAGTGTGCCCCCGTGGGCAGCAAGAGCGGCGCCGAGACCACTCGAGTCCGACGATGCGCCGCCGCCCGGGGCCGGCCGGCTGTCGCTCCAGTTCACAGCGCGTCCGAAGAGCTGCTCGTCGAATCGCTCGCGGGAGACATTCGCACAGTTGAACGCGACCCATGGTGCATCACGCCGGTCGCTCGTGCGATGAACTACGGCAGCGATGACCCCCTTGCCCGTGCCGCATTCTCCAGTGATGAGCACCGGACTATGGCTTGAGCGAAGACGTTCAACTCGGCTGACGATCCTACGCATAGCATCGCTCGCATAGACGAAGCCTTCGAGCGAGCCTTTACGTTCACTGCTTCTTGATTGTGATTCGCTGGAATTCTGAGAAGTCGATCCCCGTAGAAGTGCATGCTCGAATGCGAGCCCCACGACGGGAATCCACGCTGATAGTCGATCTTCAATTACTCGACACGCCGGATCGTCCTCCCCGCCACACTCCATGGCAAAAAAGAATGCCATACTGGGGATGTATTTCAGACGGATCCAATCGACCCCATCCTCACAAAGCCGGTCGACCGTGGAGTCGGGATAGGTAACGATGTCGGCGTGCTGCCCGTGCGTACGCACCGGACTCCACCCTGTATTCTCGTCGTACTTGTAAACGCCAATCCACCGATTCGGCGCAATTTCTCCGGCGATTCGGAGCCAGGTCTCGGCGACGAGGTCGACCGACAATGCCGACCGCGACAGTGCCGCCGCGATGTCTGCTTCACTCAGCTGGTGAGCGTTGCCTGTAGAGCCGGGGAGTGCAAGCAGTAAATCCCGGAGGCGTCGTGCTTCTTTCTTGACGCCCACCTGCTCGAACGTACGAAGCGCGGCTTCCGCATACCCGCGGCATTCAGATGGCGACGAGGTTCGCATGAGCCGTGCCAGATCGTACTGCAGAGATGCTACACCGAACGTGTCGCCGATCATCGAACAGGCAGAGAGCGCCTGTGTCAGAAAGGCTCTGGCCTCGCTCAACCGGTCGCCCAGCATAGAGAATGTGGCCTGCAGCGCCAATTGTTGTGCTGCAAAGGGGAGCAGGCTAAAATAGCGGCTATGGGCCTCCATATCCCGAAGTCGCCGCCTAACGTCGGCTACATCTTCGAGGTATGCGGACACCATCGCCAGTTGTAAGAGTGCGTGTACTTCATAGCCGTCGTGACCTGCTTCACGTGCATTTTGGAGGGCTTTTTCCGCCCATTCACGAGCCTCCTCCGGTCGATCGCGCCTGAGCGTCAATTCGCTGAAGAGGCACGCAGCGTTTGACGTCAGGAGTCGCTGATGTCGATGCACACTTTTGAGTACGGAAGATAGACCGTTCTCAGCCTGTGTCAGGTCGCCCCGATACATGCAGATTCGGGCGCGGTGCAGCGAAAGATAGCCGCAGGCTGTGCCGAGATGGCCCGTGCGCGTCAGAGCCTCGTCAACGAGCTCATCGGCTTCGTTCCATTCGCCTGTTCGAAGGAGGGCGCCCACGTGGGCGTTGTAGGCGCTCAGTAGGGAGAAGCCCGCGCGCTCGGCGGGACGCGCCAAAATGCTTTCCGCTTGACTAGCGGCGTCTATAATCTCAGCGGGTGAATGCCCCATTTCGTACGCGATGGCGGCAGCGTGTGCATGGGCCCACCCGCGCGCGGCTACATCATCATACGAGGCGGCGAGCGTGCGCATTTCGTCGAGGCGATTCTCCGCTTCTCGATACCTCCCTCTGAACCGCTCTCCCGATACGGAAAGATGTGCGATCCATGTAGCGGCCTGTACGTCATTCACCTTCTTCTGAAGCGCGGTGGCCTCATCCAGCGCCTCGAGCATCAGTGGATACTCGTCAATCGTGAAATACGCCTGCGCCTGGCCGATCAGCGTCCAGCAGCGCCCGGATACATTCAAATCCTCGTGAAACGTCCTGGCCGCTTCGTCCAGCAGATTCAATGCGCGCGCATCGTCGTAGAACTCGTCATCCTGCCAGACGTGCGCCCACCCGAGCCACAGCGCCACCTCGGCACGGACCTGTAGATCGAGCCTCAGGCGATTCGCCGGGACGTCGAATTCGCCGAGGAGCTTCAGGACGCTCTTCACGTCACCGTTGCGCAACAGGCGGATGCGCGCCATGAGACATCTCAGCAGCACATCGCCCGAACCGGCAGCCTCGCCTTGGCCATCGGGCCTAATCAGTGGCTCGATCATCCGCGCCGCGTCGAGCGTGCGGCCCTCGGCGAGCACGCTGCGCGCTATCGCTATGGTTTGACCGTGTTGCAAGCTTCGATGTGGAAGTGCGTGTTCGTAATGGAGGCAACCGACGCTTAGGTCAGTCGCCAATCCGCGGAATGTCCGTGCCTGGATGCTTATTGCGGCGGAGACTATATCACATAAATCCGAGTGTCAGTCGTGCTTCTTCAGACATCATCTCCGGCGTGAACGGTGGTTCGAAGGTCAGCTGCACGCGCGCGTCGACGACATCCGGCACCGAAGCGGCTGCCTGCTCGACCTGCTGCGGAAGCATTTCCGCCGCGGGACAGTTGGGCGCCGTGAGGGTCATTTTGATGAATATCGTTCTATCGTCGTGGACCTTGATCTCGTAGATAAGACCTAGGTCGTAGATATTGATCGGTATTTCGGGATCGTAAACCGTCTTCAGCGCTTCGACGATTTGAAGTTCGAGATCTTCGTTTGTAATCTCGCCGCCTTTTTGCGTCGTGTTCGTCTGGTCTTCCATAGTTTGGCTCTGCTTTCGCGCGTTCAGTTCTGAGAGGCTTGAGCGTGGGCCAGCGCATACAGCTTGAGCTGCTTCATCATGGAAGCCAGCCCGTTCTTGCGAGTCGGGGAAAGGTGCTCTTTCATTCCGATTTCATCGAGGAAGGAAAGATCGGCTCGCGCGACGTCCTGAGGCGGCTGTCCGCTGAGTACACGTATCAAGAGCGACACGAGGCCTTTTGTGATCAGTGCATCGCTGTCGCCCTTGTAGTAGAGCAGCCCCTCACGCATCTCCGGACGAATCCACACTTGAGACTGGCAGCCTTTGATCTTGTACTCGTCCGTTTTGAATTCACCTTCGATCTCCGGGATGGATTTCCCCAGGTCGATCAGATACTCGTACTTGCCCATCCAATCGTCGAAAAGTGCGAACTCCTCGACGATCTCTCGCGCACGATCCTCTATGGTGGTCGGTATGGGCATAAAAAACTCTATTCTGTGCCGTCTAGCGGTATTACCCAAACATTTCTTTGACTTTCACGATGCCTTCGACCAATGCATCCACATCTTCTCGGGTGTTGTAAAGCGCAAACGAGGCTCTAACCGTACCCGGGATTCCGAATCGATCCATCAATGGTTGGGTGCAGTGATGCCCGGTTCGTACGGCGATTCCGAGTCGGTCGAGAATCGTACCGGCATCATACGGATGCACGTCATTCACGAGAAAAGAAATCACGCTCGCCTTGTTAGCAGCCGTACCGTAGATCCGGATGCCGTCAATTGCCTGAAGACGCGAGGTTGCGTAGCTGAGAAGTTCCTGCTCGTATGCTTCGACAGCACCTCGGTCTGTCCTCACCATAAAATCGACGGCTGCGCCGAAACCAATTCCGCCGGCGATATTCGGTGTTCCTGCCTCCAATCGGTGGGGTAGATCGTTATAGGTCGTCTTTTCGAACGTAACCGTCTCGATCATGTCGCCGCCGCCCTGGTAGGGAGGTATGTTCTCGAGATGGTTCGCCTTTCCGTACAACGCGCCGACGCCGGTCGGTCCAAACATCTTGTGAGACGAGCAACAGTAAAAGTCACAGTCCAGATCCTGGACGTCGACCTTCATGTGCGGAACGGCCTGCGCCCCGTCGATCAGTACCGCCGCGCCGACCTCATGCGCATCGCGGATCATGCTCTTGATCGGATTGATCGTCCCGAGCGTGTTCGACACGTGCGGAATCGCAACGAGCTTTAGGCGCTCCGTGAGCAGCCGCTCGAATGCCTCAGAAATGATTTCGCCTTCGTCATTGACCGGGATCACTTTCAACTCGGCGCCAACCGATCCACAGAGCATCTGCCATGGTACGATGTTCGAATGGTGCTCCATCTCCGAAATGAGAACCTGATCGCCCCTGCCGACCTGCATCTTTCCGAAAGTCGACGCCACGAGGTTTATCGCGTCAGTCGTGCCGTGCGTGAAAATCGTCTGCCGGGTCGATTCGGCATTGAGAAATCCAGCGATACTGCTTCGCGCGGCTTCGTAGGCCTCGGTAGCCAACTGGCTGAGGTAGTGCACACCGCGATGGACATTGCTGTTCTCCTCGGTGTAGTACCGCGTCAAGCGGTCGATGACCTCTTGCGGCTTCTGAGATGTCGCCGCATTATCCAGGTAGACCAGAGGATGTCCGTAGACCGTCCGCTTCAGCGCCGGAAACTTGTCCCGTACGGCGTAGACGTCGAAAGGCTCGGCGCTAACTCTGTTGATCGTTTGGATCTCAGCTTCGGCCATACTTTTTCTCCGCCGGTGCATTACCAGCCGAATCGCTCCGATACCCGGCGATCCAGAAGCTGCCGCAGCGGCTCAAGTTTGATTTCATCGATAACGTCACGGGCGAATGCATGGAGGAGCATGCCGCGCGCTTCCTTCTCCGGAATGCCGCGGGAGCGAAGATAAAAGAGCGCCTCGCGGTCGAGCTGTCCCGTCGTCGCGCCATGACTGCACTTGACATCGTCGGCGTAAATCTCGAGCTCCGGTTTCGCGTTCATGGTAGCTGTGGTGGACAGCAGGATGCTCTTGTTCTCCTGGAAAGCATTCGTTTTCTGCGCGTCCGGACGCACGAAAACCTTTCCATTAAAAACGCCGGACGCATTATCGTCGAGCACACCCTTGTACAGCTCGTTGCTCATGCAATTCGGTTTCGCATGATCGACCAGCGTATGGTTGTCTACGTGTGTTTCGCCGATGGGCAGAAAGAGCCCGAAGAGATGCGTCTCGCAATACTCACCATCGGGGACGATTCTCAGGTTGTTGCGGACGACTTCACCCGAAAGCGTAAAGGTATACGTCGAAAAAATGCTGTCACCCTCCTGACGCGCCTCGATATTCGACACGAGAGAGGCGTTGGGTCCGTCATCTTGGACGGAATACATGTCAACGACGGCACGGCGGCCGACGAAGACCTCCGTCACCGCATTCGTAAATGTGTGAGATTCGCCGATTGAGCCGCCGGTCTCGACCAGGCGTGCCTGGCTGCCTTCTTCGAACACAATGAGGTTGCGCGGCTGCGATACGATATCTTCCTCGGCGACCTTCAGGTTCACGACATGAAGCGGCTTCTCCACAATCTTGCCTTTTGGCACATACATAAAAAGGCCATCGAGGGTAAACGCGGTATTGAGGGCGGTAAACACATCCTCGTCGTTTGTTGCGACGCCGAAGAAGCTATTCACAAGATCCCTGTGATCACGTGACGCCTTTTCGAGACTCTCGATAATTACGCCCTGCGGCAGTTCGCCGACATTCGACAGCTCGCGCATGAATCTCCCGTTCACGAGCACGACGACGTGTGCCTCCATATCCGGCACGAGATAAGACGCTATGTCGATCTTCCGCATCGACGTCGTCAGGGGAGCGGCGAGCTGTACCTTATAATTCCGCTGGAGAACTTTGCTGATATTAGTGTATTTCCACGCTTCTGCTTTCCGAGTCGGAAAGCCGAGCTTGCGAAACCGTTCTATTGCTGACTGCCGCAGATCTTGCAGCTTAGCGTTCGTCCCGTTTAGGGCTCGCCCGACGTTCATTTCGAACGCCGATACGAATCGGTCTTCGGGATGTGTCTCTTTTACGTTTTCGGGCATGCTTTCGTGACGAGTTGAAAGTTGTGGATGCCGAGACGTGTCCGCCGGAGTTTAGACGACCGCCGGTTCAGGACGCACCCATTCGTATCCTTTGTCTTCGAGTTCGAGGGCAAGGTTCTTGTCACCCGAACGCACAATTTTGCCGCCAACCATCACGTGGACGATGTCCGGCACGATGTATTCCAGCAGACGCTGATAGTGCGTGATAACGACGAAGCTGCGGTCTGCGGCACGAAGGCCATTCACGCCGTCCGCAACGATGCGGAGGGCATCGATGTCGAGGCCGGAATCCGTTTCGTCGAGTATGGCAAGCTTCGGTTCGAGCATTGCGAGCTGAAAAATCTCATTTCGCTTCTTTTCACCGCCGGAAAAGCCGACGTTTACGGCACGACTCATGAGTTGCGGATCCAAATCGACGAGCGCCGCGCGTTCTCGCATCATTCTAAGAAACTCCGCCGCCGAAAGGGGCTCCTGCCCACGGTGTTCGCGCTGTTCGTTGATGGCCTGCTTCAGAAAGTTATTCATGCTAACTCCAGGAAGCTCCACGGGATATTGAAACGCGAGGAAGATCCCGGCTAACGAGCGCTCATCAGGCGACATCTCCTGCAGATCCTCACCTTCGTACAAGATCTCCCCACCGGTCACCTCGAACTCTTCGCGCCCGGCAAGCACTGCAGCAAGTGTGCTTTTGCCGGAACCGTTCGGACCCATGATCGCATGGATTTCGCCGGGATTCACTGTCAGGTCGACGCCCTTCAGAATCTCCTGATCTTCAACTTTCGCGTGTAGGTCTTTGACCTCCAGTATTGCCATTCTTGAGTTCAGAGTTCAGAGTTCAGAGTTCAGAGTTCAGAGTGATAAGCCAGCCGATCCGTAGTAGATCAAAACGAACATCCAGGAGCGGCTATTTCAGCCCACCGACCCTTCGAGTTCGATGTCTAGGAGCTTCTGCGCTTCCACTGCGAATTCCATCGGCAGCTTCGAGAGGATGTCCTTGCAGAAGCCGTTTACGATCAGCTTGATGGCAGCCTCCTCTCCGATCCCGCGCTGGTTGCAGTAAAAAATCTGATCCTCTCCCACCTTCGACGTCGTCGCTTCGTGTTCGACCTGCGCCGTCGGATTGTCGATTTCGATATACGGGAAGGTGTGCGCCCCACATTTATCGCCCAGCAGCATCGAATCGCACTGCGAAAAGTTGCGCGCATTCTGCGCGCCCCTATTAATCTTGACGAGGCCGCGGTATGAGTTATTCGAATAGCCGCCCGAGATCCCCTTCGAGATGATCGTGCTTTTCGTGTTCTTCCCTATGTGGGTCATTTTCGTACCCGTATCGGCCTGCTGGCGTCCCTTCGTGAAGGCCACGGAATAGAACTCGCCAACCGAATTGTCACCCTTAAGGATGACGCTCGGATACTTCCAGGTGATTGCCGAGCCCGTTTCGAGCTGCGTCCAGGAGATCTTCGCGTTTGCACCCTTACAGATGCCGCGTTTGGTGACGAAATTATAGATTCCGCCTTTCCCTTCGGCGTTGCCGGGATACCAGTTCTGGATGGTCGAGTACTTGACCTCCGCGTCCTTTTCTGCAATGATCTCGACGACAGCTGCGTGCAGCTGATTCTCGTCGCGCTGCGGAGCCGTGCATCCTTCGAGGTAGCTGACGTAGCTGCCCTCTTCTGCAACGATCAGCGTCCGTTCGAACTGGCCCGTGCCGGCCTGATTGATGCGGAAATACGTCGACAGCTCCATGGGGCAACGGACGCCCTTCGGTATGTAACAGAAGGATCCGTCGCTGAAAACCGCAGCATTAAGTGCTGCATAGAAGTTGTCGGTGTACGGCACGACCGAGCCCATGTATTTTTGAACCAGATCGGGATGATTCGCGACGGCCTCGCCGAACGAGCAAAAGATAATGCCCTTCTTTCCAAGCTCCTCCTTGAACGTCGTGTGAACCGACACGCTGTCAAGAACCGCATCGACGGCCACGCCTGCGAGCTGCTTTTGCTCGCCCAGAGGAATGCCCAACCGTTCGAACGTTTCGAGCAGCTCGGGATCCACCTCGTCCAGACTCTCGTACCGCGGCTTCGTGCTCGGTGAGGAGTAGTAGGTGATATCCTGAAAGTCGATGTTCGGGTAGGTGATATGAGCCCACCGCGGATACTTTTCTCGATCCGAAACGAGCGATTGCCAGTAATGAAAGGCCTTGAGTCGCCATTCAAGCAGCCACTCGGGCTCCTCTTTCTTGGCTGCAATCATCCGGACAACGTCTTCGTCTAGTCCTTTCGGAATCGTGTCCGACTTGACATCTGTGACCCAGCCGTATTTATAGTCGGTATCAGCGACTTGCTGAAGAAATTGGGTTTCCGTAATCGGCATGTTCCAGCTTCCTTTAAATGTGTAAGCGTCCTATACCGGGCGCATGCGGAGCTGTACTCCACCCGGTCGCCTCAAGCGCGGGTGAATGAATACTGTCTGCTCCACGGGATCCCTCGGTTTGCCCTGAAGTGTAAACAACCGTTTACACTTTTACTATGTGTCAACGTTGGGTTACGAACCCTTTCACGAGGTCTTCGTTCCTCCGTGGAAGGCGTCTTGATCGCACCTTCTTGGAATGGAACCCACAGCACGGCTCTATCATAAACCGACACGGTAAGTTCACCACTTGGAGTTCCGATAGTTATGGAAGGCATCCAGTTCACTGACCGTGCAGTAGCCAGAATTCACGAGATTGCCGGCAAGGACGATATTGATCTCGGGGCGACGATGCTTCGTGTGGCGGTCGTACCGGGTGGATGCTCGGGCCTTACCTACGATTTAGGGTGGGATACGACCGAACAAGAAGGAGATCGGATATATCGTCTGGGGGATGTTCGCATCGTACTCGATAAGCGAAGCTATTTATACGTGAGCGGGTCTGAGCTCGACTTCACCGATGGACTTGAAGGCAAGGGATTTCATTTTATGAACCCGCAAGCCACACGGACGTGCGCCTGCGGCGAAAGCTTCGGCCTTTAATCTGGCGTATCTCCCGTCGTGCGCTCCCATCGCACCCTGTCCGATACACTGATTCCGTGCAGGTCGGAGAATCCCGCCGGCACTTCTACGACGTATTGAGCCGGTTCGTCGGAAGCAATCGTCTCTGCATTGAACGGCCGGTTATATTTGTCGATGTCGACGATTTGTGAATCGGCGTCGACGAACATGATATCGAGTCCCATCGGTGTGTTGCCCATCCAGAATCCCTGCGGCTCCTCGCGTTCGAAGATGAATAGCATGCCGCTCATCTCAGGTAAGGACGTGCGCTGCATCAGGCCGCGCTCGCGCGCGGAGTCTGTCTCTGCAATCTCGATATCTATCTCTAGGATATCTTCTTCACCGCGCACGAATGTGAGCGTACCATCCTTCCGGAATTCGATCCTCGAATCCTCGGTCTCGTGCTGCTCCTGTGCGACGTCTCCGCAGGCTGCGCTAAGAAGAAGGACGACGAGAAGGAAAATGGGCGATTTCATATCCAACTGAATTATCCGGCAGGCGCGCTCGTGCGCATCCACGTAATGCGTGTGCTGTCGCCGATGCCGATGCGATCCGTAAATCCGGCGCGCACTTCGACGACGTATTTCTTTGGCGCTGCCGGGTGAATGACGTCATCGGAATACGGCGTGGTCCGCTTCGCGATGTTAACCACTTGAGAGTCCTGGCCGACAAAAATGATATCGAGCGGAAGTGGCGTGTTCCGCATCCAGAATCCGGTCGTATCGGCGCGATCCATGATAAAGAGCATCCCACTCTGTCGCGGAAGACTTCGGCGGCCCATCAGCCCGCGTGCACGTGCTTGATCGTTCTCCGCAATTTCAATGTCGATGGTCGTCAGCGTGTCTCCCCCGGAGGTCAAGAATGACAGGTGTCCGTCTGTCCGAAACGGAACATCCAACTGTACCGTCGGCAGCTCTTTCTCGCCGGATCGGCATCCTCCGCCAAGAAGGAATGCACTTAGAAGTAGAAGTCGAATGCAACAGTGCATCTAATCGTTGAGGTATGAGGGACGCTGCGGCGCGCTCGTATGGGAGAGTCGATACGGGCCGATCACCGGGTTTCCAATAGTAGTTTCGAGGTGATCGAATCGCAGAGTAATTTGCCGTCATCGGTTAAGTGGATTCTATCGGTGCCGACCGTCTCGAGGTACCCCTCCGATTCGAGCCTTCCGATCTCTTCTTCCTTCTCGTAGAGGAGGTCGACTCCATAGTGCTTTTCCAGCCTGGAGAGGTCGATTCCATCGGACGTGCGGAGTCGTAACAGAATATATTCGTCTGCCAACATATCCAGGGACATCGATTCTCGGCCGCCGATCGGCACTTCATGCTGGCGGAGGAGGGACTCGTAGCGACGCAGATTTCGTTCGTTGAACCAGCGGTACGCCGGCAGACCGCGCCACCAGAACGAGTGTGCGGAGGGACCAAATCCAAGATAATTACTGTGGTCCCAATAGATTTGGTTGTGCCGCGACCGAGCACCCGGTTTGGCAAAACTGGAGATCTCGTAGTGCTCGTAGCCTTGTTCCTTCAGGTATCCCATCGTAAAGCGGTAACGCTCCTCCATCTCCTCATCCTGGACCGGTTGTACGAGGTTTCGATCGACCATCTTCCCGAGGGGCGTCTTCTCCTCGATCGTCAGACTGTACGTCGATATGTGCGGCGTTCCGAGGCGTATAAGCTTCTGAACATTCGCGTACCAGTACTCCTCCGGCTGATCCGGAATCCCGAAAATCAAGTCCGCCGAGAAGTTGTCGAATCCTGCTTTGCGGGCATGTTCGATGCATGCCTCGGCATCCTCGGGGCTGTGGCTCCGATTCATAAACTCGAGATCACTCGGAAAGAACGACTGTATTCCGATGCTCAAGCGGTCGAAACCAAGCGATCGAAGACTGCTAAGAAAATCCACGTCTGCATTCTCCGGATTAACCTCGAGCGTCGTCTCCTCGAGTGCAGAAACGTCGAAATGGGTGTGAATACTTTGAAGCAAAATCCCCAGTTCGCCGGCCTCCAGCAGGGACGGCGTGCCGCCGCCGAAATAGATGGTCCGGATCGGCTCACGCTCGGCGTAGGTCGAAGCATAGTAAGCAATCTCATTGCTCATCGCCTCGACAAACGCGCCGTGCGTTTTCTGTGTGGTGACGAAATAGAAGTCACAGTACACACAGCGCTGCGAACAAAAGGGAATATGGAGGTAGAGGCCGGCCATGGTCGGCGTCCCAAACGCCGGTGCCGCCATGATTGTTTTCCGCCGAGATAGATAGTTTTCCGACCCAGGACGGCGTTGCCACCAAGGCGTCCACCGGCGGCCGCTAACTAGAAAATGATCCCGATGCGAACTGGAATGGCAAGGCCTACGCTCTCCTCTCCGATGATCAGGGCAGGGTCGACTTCGTAGTAAAGCGAAGTTTCGTACAGGGCATGAACCCAGCCCATCCCGACATGAACGGTCGGACCGCTCTGCTGATTGTCGCTGCTCAACGGAATATATCCCCCGAGGCCAAAAAGAACGTAGCGGAGCCGGTCCTGCCCGGCCGGAAGATTGACAATTGCTGAAAGCTGTGGATCGAGTATATACTCTGCATCACTGCGGCCGCCGAAAACAAAACCGGTGAAACCAAGATCAATTGCAAAAGATACGTCCTGGTTGGCAGGCGCCGATGCGCGACCGCGGAAACCGACGCCGAGTCCGTCGGCCGTACTCAGCATGGTATTCAAGCCCACGCCGAAGCGCGGCGGGGCCTGTGCCGCGGCGTTTTCAGCAGTTGAGGCAGAGAATCCGACAAAGGCTGCCAGAGTCAACATAAGATGGAAGGAACGACGGAATCTCATACGGAGCTCTTGGGTGCTTTTTACGAAATGCGAGAATGAGGAGAGCGGGTGAAGATTAACTGACGAGGCTGGACGAAGACATCGCAGCTCCGTATTGCCTTGGGCAAATCTTCGCTTCAAACGAGTCGATCGATTGGTTAAGTTACGGCGCATCTTTGATGATTGGCGTCGAGCCGTCATCCTTGGGAGCTGATGGGTTTGCGGAATGGCTCAACTGTCGGATGAGATCGCAAAATAGGAAAGAAAGACGCGCAATGAGATTCATTGTTTGCATCAAGCAGGTACCGGATGTAACCGCTCCGATCCATCTTCGAGACGGAGACATAGCGGGAGGGAGCAGCCGCATGATACTGAATGCGTATGACGCCTCAGCACTAGAAGAGGCCCTGGTGCTGAACGAGGAAGCAAACGGTGAGGTCCACGTCGTGCTCGTCGGACCTCAGGGCGCACAGGAGACAATCCGGAAGGGGCTCGCCATGGGCGCAGATTCCGCGACGCACATTGTTGTGGATGAATCCGACGAAATCGATTCGCGCGTTTACGCCGAGTTGCTGGCAGATTATTTGCATGGGGAGTCATTCGACGTCGTCGCGTGCGGCAAACAGGCACAGGATTCGGATGCAGGCCTGACCGGCAGCATGTTGGCCGAGCTTCTCGACCTGCCTTATGCGTCTAATGCCGTCGCGCTCGCACTCGATGGGAACGCACTCGTCGTGACCCGGCAGGGAGATTCCGGGCGTGTGGAGATCGTCCTCACGACTCCGTGTCTGGTCACCTGCTCGAATGATATGAACGATCCCCGCATTCCCAACTTGAAGGGGATAATGGCGGCCAAGCGCAAGGAAATTGAAGTGCGAGAGGCTACACTGCCGCCGGATTTCGAGATACCCGTCGTTCGCCTACGCCGCTACGAGGCGATGCCGGAGCGTGAGCCCGGACGCATCTTAGAGGGTGACGAGCAAGAAACCGTAATGGAATTGACCGACCTGCTCCGTAACGAGGCAAGAGTGCTGTAATCGGCCAATGGGCAAGATTTTAACATACGTCGAAATCCACGGTGACGGGCCGAAACGTTCTTCTCTCGAGGTTCTGACGAGATGCCGACAGATCGCCGAAACCACGGCCGACGATCTGGAAGTCGTCGTCGCGGCTCCGGACGCCGCCGCGGCTGTTGACTCCATCGCGCGCTTCGGACCGACACGCATCTTTACTATAGCACATGAAATTTTCGAGACGCACATCAACGCGCCACTTATAGAGGCGCTCGCGCTCGCGGCACAGAAGTCGAATCCGGACGTGATGGCGTTTCCGTCCAGCGAAGCCGTGAAGGATATCCTTGGTGCTCTTGCAGTCCGACTGGGTGCTCCGGCTCTGCCGGACGTCTCGGAGTTTGATCGAGTTGATGGCGGCGTAGAGGCTCTCCGCCCTGTCCTTGCCGCGAAGTTTCGCGCGCGCGTTCGAGCTGAGGGTCGCCCGGTTCTCGTGTCGGTACGGGCAGGCTCCTACACGGCCGAAGAAAAACCCGCCCGTCCGGAAATAGAGGCAGTCGCATTCGATTTCGATCGAGCGAATCTGAAGCAGACGGTGCGCAGGGTCGAGACGGCGGTGGAAGGAAAGATCGAGCTGACCGAAGCGAGGGTCGTCGTGGCAGCCGGCCGCGGCATTCGGGACGAGGAGGGTAAGCGCCTAATCGAAGACCTCGCATCGGAGCTCAATGCAGCTATCGGCTCCTCGCGAGCCATCGTCGAGTCAGGTCTTCTGCCTCCGTCGTCGCAGGTGGGACAAACCGGCAAGGTTGTTTCGCCGGATCTCTACTTCGCCATCGGCATCTCGGGCGCCATTCAACACGTCGCCGGAATGACCGGAAGCCGCGTCATAGTAGCCATCAACAAGGATCCGGACGCACCTATCTTCAAGTACGCGACGTATGGAATCGTAGGTGACCTCTATTCCATCCTTCCGAAGCTGATCGAAGCGATCAAAACCGGCTGAATGAGTTTGCTACACGTTCTGCCGCACGAGCCCACTTGCTTCACGTCGCCCTCGCCGCTAATCTCCCGGCATGGACGAGAAGTTTGACTGCATAATTGTAGGAGGTGGGATTGCCGGTTTGAGCGCGGCTATGATGCTCGCGCATTCCGGCAAGAGCTTTCTGCTCATCGAGCGCGGCGAGTTTGCAGGCGCCAAGAATGTGTCCGGAGGTGTTCTCTGGGGAACTGATCTCGCGCGCCTCGTTCCTGAGTACTGGAATGACAGCGACGCGTTTGACCGTTACGTTCGGCACCGCCGATTGACGCTGATGGATGGCGAGTCGGCGTTCTCATTGGACTTCAAATCCACGCATTACGATGAGAAGCCTTATGCCGGTCTCATCGTGCTTCGGGCACGATTCGATAACTGGCTCGCTGGAAAGGTTCAGGCGGCTGTAGAATCGTCATCGAGAGCCGCTGAATCGTTCGTTGCGACGAACATTCTCGTCGAGGAAGTTCTGAAGGAGGATGGCCGAGTCGTGGGAATACGAGCCGGCGAGGAAAAATTCTTCGCCGACGTTGTCATACTCGCCGAGGGAGTAAACAACCTGCTTACCCGGTCGGTCGGCCTTCAGGACGACTACGTTCCCGCGGATCACATGATGATCGGGATCAAGGAGGTAATACGTCTCGATCGCCGCGTCCTCGAGGATCGTTTTCAACTGGAGGGCTGCTCCGGGCTCTCGAACGAGTTCGTGGGCTATGCCAGCAGAGGTGTGGAGGGAGGCGGTTTCTTGTATACGAACCGTGAATCGATCTCGGTTGGTCTCGTTCTCGGAATTAAAGATCTACGCGCAAAGGGTCTAAAGCCGCACGACATTTTGAACGACTTCAAAGCGCATCCCGTCGTGGCCGATATGCTGCGTGGAGGGGAAGAGGTCGAATACTCAGCACACGCCGTGTCAAGTGGCGACATGCGCGTGATGCCGCGCGAGGTGTACGCTGACGGAGTTCTCATCGCAGGCGAGGCGGCAAATCTTCTGATCAACGCGGGCAAGGCGATACAGGGGATGGACTATGCGATGCGCTCCGGGATTATCGCCGCAGAAACCGCGGTTGCGGCGCACAAACGGAACGACTTCAGCGCTGAGAGCCTGAAAGAATATAGAACGAACCTCGAGTCCAGCTTCGTGATGAAGGACATGAGGAAATTTCAGGGTGCCGTCGAGCTCCTCCACGACCCGATGATGTACGAGACCCTTCCGAATCTTGCCTGCGATTTTGGTAGAAAGTTTTTCACCGTTGGGAGCAAGCCGACGCCGAAGTCACAGGAACTGCTCCGAGAAACGATCAAGGACCATACATCGTACTGGTCGCTCATTAAATTCGGAATTAATGCGGCACGATCTCTCTGACGCAGGTTGGAGTGCAATATGCTTATCAACCGCATTACCATAGCCGTTTGAACTAGTCGCTATGATGAAGCGAACCCTTTCCGAACGTCTTGGACTGGTTGCTTACCGCAACCAAGGGCGCACCGACGCCCGACCTCATATTCTCGTGGAGACCGACATTTGCAATACCGTCTGCCCGCACCACTGTACGACCTATGTCTGTCCGGCTGAATGCTACAAGTACGATGATGAAGGTCAGGTCATTTTCCAGTTCGAGGACTGCATTGAGTGCGGCACATGCATGTATGCCTGCGATCAGGGTGCCGTTACCTGGAACTACCCCGATCCTGAAGAGGGCCGGGGTGTCAACTGGCACTTTGGATGACGCTGTCTTGTGTGCGGCGCCGCCGGTCGGCATCATATCTCCACAGAGGAACCGTACACCGCGGATCTTGTGCTTCATTAGTCGCGGGCCACTGGAATAGACATTTCAAACCAAGCTATGCCGAAAAACTTTTTTAATGTCGAGGACGCGTACCTATTCGAAGCGATGCTTTCGGGGGAGGACCGTCTGATCATGGAGTCGGCACGCGAGTACGCCCAGACGAGACTGGAACCACGCGCGCTTGAAGGAAATCAGGACGAAGTTTTTCATGATGAAATTCCGCGCGAGATGGGTGAGCTAGGGCTGCTTGGGGCGTCCATTCCTGAAAAATACGGTGGTGCCGGCGTGAGTCACACGGCATATGGTCTCATTGCGAGAGAGCTCGAGCGCGTTGATTCCGCTTATCGATCGTTTGCTTCGGTGCAGTCCTCTCTCGTAATGCATCCGATCCTCGTATTTGGAACGGAGGATCAGAAGCAGCGCTTTTTGCCCCGGCTTGCGAAAGCCGAACTCATCGGATGTTTCGGCCTCACGGAGCCCGACCACGGATCAGATCCGGGATCTATGAAGTCATCAGCCCTACGCGTCGATGGCGGATGGATCCTGAATGGGACGAAGATGTGGATTACGAATTCGTCGATCGCGGATCTCTTCGTTGTCTGGGCCAAAGCGCGCAGCGATGCGTCGGAGGAGGGGGTAATCCGTGGCTTTCTTCTGGAGAAGGGGATGGATGGCCTATCAGCTCCAAGAACCCACAACAAAATGTCTCTTCGGGCCTCGGTCACCGGAGAGATCGTAATGGAGGATGTCTTCGTTCCGGACGAGAACATGCTGCCGGATGTGACCGGGCTTCGTGGTCCCTTCGAATGCCTGAACAGCGCCCGATACGGCATTGTGTTCGGTGCGCTCGGTGCAGCGGAGGACTGCTATCAACGCGCCCGGAGATACGTCGCCGAACGCCATCAGTTCGGATACCCGCTTGCCGCAATGCAGCTTATCCAGACAAAGCTGGCACACATGATCACGGAGATCACCCAGATGCAGCTGCTTGCGTGGCGTCTCGGAAAGTTAAAGGATGAAGGCAAACTCGCTCCCGCGATGGTATCATTGGGGAAGCGCAATAACTGCGGCAAAGCGCTGGAAATCGCGCGGATGTCGCGCGACATGCTCGGCGGTAACGGTATTACCGGAGAATTTCGGGTGATTCATCATATGGTGAATCTCGAAAGCGTGAACACTTATGAGGGAACGTTCGATATTCATGGTCTGATTCTCGGGCGCGAGCTGACCGGATTTCAATCATTTGTCCCGCGTGGCAATGATACACGCGTTTCGGAGGATGGACCGGCCGACAACCGAGAGCTCGCCGAAGCGGATTCATAGTTCGTACGTCATCCGTTTGCCGATGCGGAGCGTTGTAACTCCAGACATGACCTGCCGTACCATTTACATCGATGCGTCATTCGCCGTTAATCGTATCCCCACGTCATGGAAGTTATCATCGTCCTGATCGTTTTCGGCTTTGCGTTCGCCGTAATAAAGCTCGGAATCGACTACGCTAAGGAGAAGGACCGCAGTCGCCGTAGTCCCGCCAATGGATCGAGTCTCAAAGCAAGTGAACTTAAGGCGCTTGTAGAAGAGGCCGTCGAGGACGTCATCGACGAGCGGTTTGAAAAGCTGGAGCGTCAGCTCGAAGCGATGAGAGAGCCTCGTTTGCTTCCAGCAGGAAGACAGAA
This sequence comes from uncultured Rhodothermales bacterium, assembly GCA_964554105.1. GTDB lineage: Bacteria > Bacteroidota > Rhodothermia > Rhodothermales > VXPQ01 > CAZKNF01. The sequence goes on from CAZKNF010000001.1 coordinate 130,590, forward strand.
CGACGACCTTGAGGACATAAAGCCAGAATCTCCGCCTCTTCAGCGCGATCAGGAAGCTTTAAAGTAGACGGATACATGCTCTATAATCAGAGGATCGTCGATCTTTTGAGAAGAGACGACGCCGTTGCGCTTGCGACGGTCATCCGGGTGAGTGGAGGTTCGTCCAAACGGCTGGGCGCGCGTGCAATCGTGATGCGAGACGGTCAGATGGTCGGATCACTCACCTCTGGAGGATGTGTCGATGCTGAAGCCGCCAGAGTCGCCGAGCGTGTCATTGAAAGCGGCTGCCCGGAAACAGTGCGTGTAGAGCTCGGTGAAGGCGGAATGGATTTCGGCATGAGCTGCGCAGGCTCAGTCGGCATATTTGTTGAGCCTCTCGACCCAATACGCCCGAATATACTCGCCGCCTTCGAACGTGTGTCCGAAGAGAATTCCGCCGGTCGGGCAGCCCAGATCGCCGTGCATCTCGACGACCGTACAGATCGTTATACGGCCTTCACGGCGAATACGACGGCTGACGAGCTTCCAGAGTTTGTGCGCGAGGTACCATCCGGCGGCGCTCAACTATTACCCGTTGACGGAGCCGATCTGCTGGTCGAGCATTTTGCGAGCCCATCTCGCCTCATCGTCGTCGGCGCGTCTCCGATCGCGGATCCGCTTGTGCGGTTGGGAAAGATGCTTGGATTTCAGGTAGTTCTGGTGGCCTCCCGCGAAATACAGGGTGAGCGTTTTTCGGAAGCCGATATGGTGCGATCGGGCATGCCTTCTGAAATTTGTTTAGAGTTGGACCTCGATGCGAACAGCTTCGTCGTGATATGTGCCCACGACTACAAGTATGAAGTGCCTGTACTGCGCGAGCTCGTGTCTCAGGATCTTGCTTATCTCGGATTTGTAGCCAGTCGACGCCGCGGGGCCGCCGTCATTGAGTTTCTTCGAACGACAGGCACCGATCCTGCCCTTCTACAGGCGGTCCACGTACCGGTCGGCCTGGACGTCGGAGCGGTTACGCCGGAAGAGATTGCCGTGAGCATCTCAGCCGAGTTGCTCGCCATACGATCAGGGAGGCCGGGAGGTTCGATGCGTTTGGATACGCCTGAGTATGCCGCTGCAGAGAAGGTGTGATTTCTACTTGGCGTCACTCGACGCTGCGATTTCCGAACATCATGTAGAACAGTCTCGGTCGGTGCCGGAAGGATGGAATTAATTCTCGACCACTATTCAAATCCGAGAAATTATGGCATTTTGGCCGATGCGGACGTCGACATGGAAGGGTCCAATCCTGGTTGCGGTGATGTCATCCGGATGCAGGCTCGAGTGAATCAAGTGGGAGCGATCTATCAGGTAGGATTTACGGGAAACGGCTGTACCGTCAGCATGGCGTCGGCATCCGTGCTTACTACGCTCGTCGAGGGCCTCTCACTGGACGAGGTTGTTCGGTTCTCCGACAGTCGCCTTTATGAAATGCTGTCAACGTCGTTGTCGCCGCGGCGCCTCGAGTGCATGGGCCTTGGCCTGCGCCTTCTCCGAAAGGGACTCGTTGAATATTATCACGCCAGGCGTACATCATCGGAGGATGTGTCGTGGTGACGACGTCTGATTCCCCGGTGCTCATCATCCTGGCCGCTGGGCAGTCTACGAGAATGGGCTCGCGAAACAAGCTCTTGATGAGAATCGGTGAGACGACGGTCATCGAACGCGTAGTCCGCACAGCGATAGCCGCTAATATCGGTGATGTGATTACCGTAGTCGGTTCAGATCGACAACGGGTCAGCGCCGTTCTCGACAGGCTTCCGACTGAGGTTGTCTTTAATGCCGCGTACGAGGAGGGCATGGGTTCTTCGATACGTGCGGGTGTCCGCGCGGCCGGGCCGGATCGGGCAGGTTACGCCGTGTGCGTCGGGGACTTGCCCGAGATTCACGTCGCCACGTTTCAAACTCTGGCGCGTGCGCTAGGCGAGAACCCGCGTGCAATCGTACTTCCCAATCACAGTGGAATGGATGGACACCCGGTATTTTTCGGCGCTCGCTTTTACGAATCGTTAGCTCGACTTGGCGGCGACGTCGGCGGCCGCCGCCTCATCGAGCAACACCCCGATGCTGTAATCAGATTGCAAGTAACGAATTCCGGCATATCGAGAGATATCGATACCGAGGAGGACTGGGAGCGATTTACGTCGTAGTTGCTGGCTCAGCATCGTCAGGGCGACTCGACCGCTTCGCGCCACAGGTCGAATGCCAGCCACCAGTCGACCTGTGCACCTCCATCGCCTCTCGTATAATACGCCTCCGCCATGTTGGTCAGTCCGATCCGGTCGTATGCAGGATGGTTCTGCACATCGGCTGAGTGAATCCGATCGAGGATAAATTCTTTCAGGGCAACGAGCACGAATGTCCGGTCTGCAGAATCTGCGGCGCTACCGACCTTCTTCTTCATCATCACCCACAGAGCAGCTGCAGCTGTCGGGAGCCCATACGGATACTCGATTCCTCCCTTCACCAGAGGGTATCGTCGCAGCTGCGGTGCACGTCTCGAAATAATCCGGCGGGCCGTCCGCCCGGATTTCCGACGAGCAGAAGGTACTTGTAATGCCGCGTCTACGGCGAGAGGATGTGCAAACGGCATGAAGGACTGGACGATCTCATCGAGTCGTGCCTGTTCATACCCGAAAAAATTAGGCAGCCTCGTGCGAACGTTCAGAACGTCCAGCGCAGTTTCGATGCCGTGCCTCGTCGAATCCGGTAATTCGCTCAGACAGGCGGCGAAGTCCCGACGCGCACCCATCTCCATATCACGTTCGACCTCCTCACTGAAGATCGGCGCACGCTTGAATCGGATGTGTTCTAGAGCCTGAACCACGGAGCGCTTCTTCAACGCATGTGAGCCGCGCCTCAGCAGCCGATTCATAAACTGGCGTCGCAGGATTTCGCCGAACGCGCCGTCGACGACGATTTTCTGCTGTGATCTCAGCTGAGGGTAATATCGGAGCGATAAAGCGGACGAAGCAGGTGAGACCGCCTGTGTCTGAACCGCATGCCGTCGGACCACTTCGAGCAGTGCATCGCGGGGAGGCATCGCTTCGCTGAAATGACTGATGTTGAGGTCCTCTTCTTCGGCAATCTTCAGCGCAACCCGCACATCCGCCTTCGTCGTAGGCCCGAATACATGGACGGCAAACTTCTTGGATCGGCCGCGTAATGCAAGCAGCGTACGCGAATCCATTCCACCGGAGAGGCCGAGACTCACAGTCCGCGCGTCGACCGAATGGAGCTGCATTTGCAGCAGTTCTTCAACTTCGCTGTCGGAATGGCGGGCCGGCAAGTCATACGTGTGCGATTCCTCGACAAAGTCGGTATCCGCAAACGTGACACGCCCGTGCGGACCGAGTCGTTCAAGGCCGTTTATCAGGCTCCGCGCCGACAACTGATTGTACGTCAACCAGTGCGATCCAAATGTCGGCCAGTCGATCGAAAGGCCGCCGCAAAGAGAGGCGAGCCACTCGGAACGCGACGAAAAGTAGTAGCCATCATTGACACGCAGCCAGTATAAGCTCCGTAGACCGAGTACGTCGGTAAACGCCTCTACGCGGGCTGTGGAGATGCGCAACGCAATGAAGCCACCTCCGAGGGAATCGAATCGGGGCCGTTGAAAACATAGGAATCGGATCCAATCCGATGCAGCGAGAAAAGCTGCCTGTCCGCCATCCAACCGGACTCCTGAGCCTACTACACACCAGTGCCCACTATCATTCGGCAAACGTCCACCGAGGCAGGTCTCGGGAAGCCCCCCCGCCGATATGAAGAAAGTTTCTCCGGCAAACTCGACCAGTGGATCGGGCCCAACAGCAGAGAGCCTCTCTCGCTGTTCGTGAGAGAGGCTCCTGCCGACGTAACCGAGAATCCAGCTCATAGGCTGCGGGAGGGAGGCGGCGCGCTAGAATGCAGCGTCACATTCGCCTGGACCGACGCTAGTTATTCAACGCCGCCTGGGCCGCCGCGAGCCGTGCTATCGGGACGCGGAACGGGGAGCAGGAGACATAGTCCAGACCAACGCTATAGCAGAAGGCCACCGAAGAAGGTTCTCCCCCGTGCTCGCCACAAATGCCAACCTTGAGATCGCTGCGCGCTTCGCGGCCGCGTTCGGTACCCATCCGCACGAGCTGTCCCACTCCCTCGCGGTCGAGGGCCTGGAAGGGATCATCGGCCAGGATCTTGTTATCCACATAAAATGGGAGGAATGTCCCCGCGTCATCTCGACTGTATCCGAAGGACATCTGGGTCAGGTCATTCGTGCCGAATGAGAAGAACTGGGCCTCCTTCGCGATTTCACCCGCAACGAGGGCGGCCCGCGGGACTTCGATCATCGTTCCCACGAGGTAGTCGACCTTTTCGTTCGTTTCTTTGAATACCGAGTCCGCCGTTGCGTTGATAAGAGCTTTCTGATTAGTAAACTCTGCCACCGTGCCGATCAGCGGCACCATGATCTCAGGAAGAACATCGATGCCTTCTTTCTTCACCTCCACTGCAGCCTCAATGATCGCGCGGGCCTGCATTTCGGTGATCTCCGGATAACTGATCCCAAGTCGACACCCGCGGTGCCCAAGCATTGGGTTAAATTCGTGGAGAGATTCAACCTTAGCTTTAATCTTCTCGATCGACACGCCAAGGTTGTCGGCCATCTCTTTCTGGCCGGCTTGGTCGTGCGGAAGGAATTCGTGGAGCGGAGGATCGAGTAGGCGGATGGTCACCGGCTTGCCGTCCATTGCCCGAAAAATACTGGCAAAGTCCGCCTTCTGGTAGGGGAGTAGCTTTGCCAGGGCTGCTCGTCGGGCCTTTTCATCATCGGCGAGGATCATTTCGCGCATCGCAGAGATCCGATCACCCTCGAAAAACATGTGTTCTGTGCGGCAGAGTCCGATGCCTTCGGCGCCGAAATCCAAAGCCTTTCTGGCGTCTTGGGGCGTGTCGGCATTCGTACGGACCTTCATCGTCCGAAATTGATCGACCCATTCCATGAACGTACCGAATTCGCCGCTAAGCTCCGGCTCCACGAGGGGCTCCTTGCCGGAAATGACCTCTCCGGTCGTCCCATTAATCGAGATCCAATCGCCTTCGCTGAAGGTCGATTTGCCGTCCGTAAATGTGCGTTCACGATAGTTGATGACGATGTCACTGCAGCCGGCGACACAGGGTTTACCCCATCCACGCGCGACGACGGCGGCATGCGACGTCATTCCGCCGCGTGACGTAAGAATGCCTTCTGCGGCGTCCATTCCACCAACATCCTCCGGACTCGTCTCGATCCGGACGAGAATAACCTGCTTGCCCTCTGACTTCCATTCCTCAGCTTCATCGGCGGTAAACACGACCTGCCCAACAGCCGCACCGGGGGAAGCGGGCAGCCCCTTCCCGATCACCCGCTGCCTGTATGCATCCGGATTCTCGAATTGCGGATGGAGCAGCTGGTCGAGATGGATCGGTTCGACGAGATCCCGGACGGCGAATGCTTCGTCTACGAGACCCTCACGTACCATGTCCACGGCGATCTTAAGTGCGGCCGGACCAGTGCGCTTCCCGTTCCGCGTCTGCAAGATAAAGAGCCTGTTGTCCTGGACCGTAAACTCGATATCCTGCATGTTTTTGTAGTGCTTCTCGAGCCGATTCGTGACCTCTACCAGCTCCTTATAGGCCTGCGGAAATTCGTTCGGCATTTGAGACATATCCTCCGGCGTGCGGATTCCGGCAACTACGTCTTCTCCCTGTGCATTCACCAGGAACTCGCCATAGAGCTTGTTCTCACCGGAGGAGGGATTGCGTGTAAACAACACGCCCGTCCCACTGGTCTCTCCCATATTGCCAAAGACCATCGCCTGCACGTTCACAGCCGTTCCGAGGAGACCGCCGATCTTATTAATGCGGCGATACTTAACTGCTCGATCGCTGTCCCATGAGCCGAATACAGCGTTTATTGAGAACTGCAGCTGCTCTACCGGATCTTCGGGAAACATATGCCCTGTATGCTGCCGGTAAATGGCCTTGTATCGGTCCACGAGCGTCTTAAGATCGCCGGTGGACAGTTCGACGTCGTTCTCGACGCCGCGCTCTTTTTTGAGCACTTCGATCGCGTCCTCGAAATGCTCGTGTGCGACGCCCATCACTACGTCGCCGAACATGTCGATAAAGCGGCGATAGGCGTCGTAGGCAAACCTTTCGTTGCCGGTGCGAGCGGCCAAACCTTCGACGACGTCGTCATTCATGCCCAGGTTTAGAACCGTATCCATCATTCCGGGCATTGAGACGGCCGCGCCGCTGCGCACGGAGACCAGAAGGGGATTCTCCGCATCTCCGAGTTTAGCATCCATAATCTTCTCGATATGCACAATTCCGTCGCGCACTTCGGCCTCAAGACCTTCCGGCCATTCGTGACCCTTCGACGAATAGTACTGACAGGCTTCAGTGCTGATCGTGAACCCTGGAGGCACGGGAAGTCCGATCGAGCTCATCTCAGCCAGATTTGCTCCCTTGCCGCCGAGCAGCTGCTTCATCCCACGATCTCCTTCGGCCACACCGCCACCAAAGCGGTAAACGTACTGAATCGTTTCAGTGGCACCGTTCGATGACATCTCTTTTACAGGCGTTTCCATATTGATATAAGTAGGTGAGTATCTGCGGCGACAACGCGATCAAATAAGACACACCGCGACGATCCCCATACCAGATTAATGAGATGCCGCGAGAATCGGGGGTCTGACTACGCTGAAATTAGCCAGGGAGTTCTTAGAACTCCGTTAATCCCTCGTAAACAATAACACCCGCCAGTGCCGCGGTTCCTGCGACGACGCCGACTCCCGCGACCATGCCGCCTCCGATAAGGTGCCCTATGCGAGACAGTGACCTTGAAATTCCGGGGGCGCCGCGAACATTCCCGCGCGCGGCGGCGACGGCGCCGATCCCGACTCCCGCGCCGGCGGCGATCGCCGTCACGCATGCAGCTGCTTGAATCACTTCGCGCCTTACCATGGTTTGTCTCCCGTGATGCACATTGGATGCGCGACGAAGTTACGAAGTGCGTGCTAAATAGGCGAACGGCGCACGCGGTTGGTGCCAGGCAGGAACGGTAGGGAGGAACGATTCGCTTCCACGCTGCGTGAGAGTGCCCCGCTCAAAACGATGCGATGCTCGCGAGAAATCACGAGTCCTGTCATGGCCGATCGTCTTTCAGTATCGATTGTAATGGATAATTAATGAAACGATTAGTAGTAGTCGAGTCGCCCACAAAAGCCCGAACCATCCGCAATTTCCTGTCCGGCGACTATCAGGTTGAGGCGAGCATGGGACACGTGCGCGATCTTCCGGCCTCCGCTTCCGAGATTCCAGACGACATGCGGGACAAGCCCTGGGCCAATCTCGGTGTCGATATCACCGATGGATTCGAGCCCATCTACGTCGTTGCGGCTGACAAGAAGAAGGTCGTGCGACAGCTTAAGACAGCGCTGAAGGGTACGGATGAACTCCTCATCGCCACGGATGAGGATCGCGAGGGCGAATCTATCGGATGGCATCTTGTCCAGGTGCTCGCCCCGACCGTGCCCGTCCGCCGCATGGTTTTTCACGAGATTACTCGTGAGGCAATCGAGCAGGCTCTCAGCGAGACCCGCGGCATCGATCAGCATCTCGTCGACGCGCAGGAGACCCGCCGCATCCTCGACAGATTAGTCGGTTATACGTTGTCTCCATTGCTCTGGAAGAAGATCGCTCCGAAGCTGTCTGCTGGACGCGTCCAGAGTGTGGCCGTGCGCGTACTCGTCCTGAGGGAACGAGAGCGGATGCTCTTTGTGCCGGCTAGCTATTGGGACTTGAAAGCGACTCTCGACAAAGCTGGGACGGAATTCGAAGCCCGCATGACCCACTACGGTGGTATACGGCTCGCGACCGGCAAAGATTTTGATGACAATACGGGGCGTTTGAAGGAGAATTTGACGGCTGGTGAGGATGTTCTTCTGATTTCGGAGGACGAGGTTAGTGCACTCGCCGACCGCCTGCCAAGCGCGTCGTGGCGCGTCACCAACATCGATGACCGAATGTCGACGCGGTCGCCCTATCCACCGTTTATCACTTCGACCCTGCAGCAGGAGGCGAATAGGAAGCTGAATCTGCCGGCGAGGTCGACGATGCAGGTTGCGCAGCGCCTCTATGAGAATGGCTACATTACGTACATGCGTACCGATTCTACGACGCTGTCTAAAGAGGCGATCGAGGGCAGTCGCCGATCGGTCGAGCGCAAGTACGGCAAACAATTTCTAAGTAAGGGGCCGAAGCGCTATCAGAATAAGGTGGCAAATGCGCAGGAGGCGCACGAAGCCATTCGACCAGCGGGCCGTGATATGAAGACCCGTGACGAGCTTGGCCTCAGCGGCATCGAAGGTGCACTGTACGATTTGATCTGGAAGCGAACGGTTGCCAGCCAGATGGCGGACGCTCGCATCCGCCTCGTTACCGCGCACATTGAAGCGGGTGAAGGCGATGATGCAGCTCGGTTCCGTGCATCCGGACGCAGTATCGAATTCCCGGGATTCTTCCGCGCCTACGTCGAGGGGAGCGACGATCCTGACTCCGCTCTCGAAGATCGTGACAAGCCACTGCCGGAGCTCGCAGAAGGTGACGAACCCGGGTGTAAGAACGTCGAGGCCAGCGGCCACGAGACGAAGCCGCCGGCAAGATACACGGAAGCGACCCTGGTGAAGGTCCTCGAGCAGGAGGGCATCGGGCGTCCGAGCACGTACGCCACCATCATCGACACGATTGTGCGCCGCGGATACGTACGCAAGCAGGGATCGCAGCTCGCCCCGACGTTTACGGCCTTCGCGGCTAATAACCTGCTCGAAGAACAGTTCGATCAGCTCGTCGATACCGGATTTACGGCCGGCATGGAGCAGGTTCTCGACGATATTGCTGCAGGTGACCGGGACGCCACGCCGTATCTTAAGAGCTTTTTTCTGGGTGCGGATGGACTTCAGAAGCGGGTCGAAGCAGGGCTCGATAAGATCGATGCTCGCAAGGTCTCGACGATCGATTCGCCAAAATGGAACGGATTCGTCGTACGCGTCGGTAAATTCGGGCCGTACGTCGAAGGTGAGCTCAAAGGAGAGAAGGCAACGGCATCCGTACCGGAGGAGTATGCGCCGGCAGACATCACCAGGGAAAAGCTGCAGGAACTGCTCGAGGCCGGAAATGCGGACGACCGAATCGTCGGCACGCATCCTGAAACGAAGCAAGATGTCATAATCCGGAAGGGACCGTACGGACCGTACGTCCAGCTCGGAGATGAGGAGCAAAAGGGAAAGCCGAAACGAATCTCGCTACCAAAGGGAGTCCAGCCGGAGGAAATCGATCTTCAAGGTGCACTCGATCTGCTCTCTCTTCCCCGTGTGCTTGGTAAGCATCCGGAGACGGAGAAGGAGATTAAGTCCAATATTGGTCCATACGGCCCGTACGTCCAGCACGATCGGACCTATGCGTCACTAACGGATGATGACGACGTTTTGACGGTGGAACTCGACCGAGCACTCGAGCTGCTCTCAAAGAAAACGCAGAAGGCGGGTGCGCTCAGAACGCTGGGTGAGCATCCCGAGACGAAGGAGCCGGTCGAGGTGTGGAAGGGGCGATACGGCCCTTACGTCAAGCACGTAAAGACGAATGCGTCCCTTCCCAAGAACGTGGATCCGTCGGACGTCACGTTCGAACAAGCGCTGACGCTGCTCGAAGAGCGTGAGAAGAAGGGTAAGAAGGGCGGTCGCAGCAGAAAGAAGAGAGCCAAGTCGAAGAAGTAAGTCGTCTACCTTCCCACATCTTTGTCTCCAAGATTTATCGAATCGAGGATATTGAGATAACTTTGGTAGCGCTCGTCGGCAATTTCTCCCGATTCAACCGCTGACTTTACTTCACAGCCGGGCTCATGATCGTGCGTGCAGGTGGGAAAGCGGCAGTGCTGAAGATGCTGCTTGAACTCGATGAAAAAGTGTGACAACTCCCACGGCTCGATGTCTAGGACACCGAACTCCCGAATCCCCGGAGTGTCGACGATAAATCCACCTTCCGAGAGGGGGTGAAGCGATACGTATGTTGTCGTGTGACGTCCCTTGCGCGTTTTCTCGCTCACTTCCGACGTCTTGAGTTCGAGTTCGGGCTCGATCCAGTTCAGAATTGACGATTTCCCCACACCCGAGGGCCCCGTCAGCACATTCGTACGGCCCGTGAGCTCCTTTCTAAACGATTCGAGCCCTTCACCTGTCTCTGCGCTCGTTCGAAGTACCGGATAGCCGAGGCCATCGTACAGATCGACCAGTTCGTCAATGCGTTCGCGTTCGAGGTCGCCTATCAAATCTGACTTGTTGATGACAATTCCTGCGTCTATTTCATGCGCCTCAGCAACTACGAGAATGCGATCGATGAATCCGGGATTAGGATCTGGAGACTTGACTGATTGAATCGTCCAAACCCGGTCGATATTGGTGACGATGACGTGTTCGCGCCCGACCCGCCTGCCGGCAGCCCGTCGACTGAGCTTGTTTTTGCGTTCGTAGATATCTACGATGAGTCCCGTGTCGTCCGAGCCGAGGCGGATCCGAACCCGGTCGCCGACCGCAATCGGGTTCGTCACATCATCCTCGGAAAGGCGGAAGCGCCCGCGAATCTTCGATGGGATCACGTGGTCACCAACCATCACGTCATACCAGCTTCCGGTCGACCGTATGACCACACCGACAGCGTGCGCGTCGGACGTTCCATCCGGAGTTCCCTGCTCGGGTGTTCGCTCAGACGCCATACGAAGATCGAAGCGGAGGATTGTACAAGAGCTCGGTGTGAACAGGCAGTGCCAGGCGGCGTGAAACCTGCATCGTGATCTCTCGTCTACACGAAAAAACAAGACAATCATTACGAATACAGCGCCAACAGGCGCGCAGATCCGAAGGTGCCAACATGGGAGAGGAGAATCAGCAGCGAAAAGAGCAGTACAAGCGCGCGCGCATGGATTTCGAGGATCTGGAGATAGAAGATAAGGCGCTCTTCCTTCTCGAGGCCACAGTGTCGACGGTAGCGCGTGGAATCGAGCAAATCGGCCGGAGCGTCGCGGACGAATTTGACAAGGCGTGCCGGCGTTCGGCGCAGTCTGCAGAGACTGGCAGCGGCGAAGCCCCTGAACATCAGAACGGCGCTACGTCCTCGGGAGGCGCGACCGAACCGGGCGACGGGAATCCCTGAGCACCGCCCTCCCGGTACTCAATGACGTGAGAAGGGCCGGCTATCCCAGCAGGATAACCGGCCCGTTTACACTTCGCATCATGAATGAATCAGACAAAAGGTCAGCCGATATCGAGCAGCTGAATCTGCTAGGGAAAGCGGCATACCTTGGAGGCTCTGCCGTTCGTCTGGCTGCAGGCTGGATCGACACGGCGGTGCACCAGGCCGCCGGCATCTACGTCGAGACGGAGAGGGCGTTCAAACAGGGCCTTGATCCGAATATCGAAGATGCCAAGATCATAGAGGAATCCGAGAACTAGCCTTCGCTTTCGCGCTACGAATCGGTGGTAACGACGGTGGATCCGTTAGCGGGTTGCTGTATGGCCGATTGAAGTCGTTTTTCCGCATCCGAAATCGCGAATAGAGCCTGTGCGTCGGCGATCGGCTCGTCGTCGAGCACGTATCCGGTTAGCTCTTCCATTCGCTTTATGTACACGACTTCGAGTTCCTCGAGTGCCGCTTCTTTTATCTCCTTTATGTCCTTCTCATTCTTTTCCGGAAGGATCACGCGCTGAATCCCGGCGCGTTTTGCGGCCAGCACTTTCTCTTTAATGCCGCCGACGGGCAACACCAATCCGCGGAGCGTAATCTCACCCGTCATGGCGATATTATGTTTGACTCGACGCTGCGTATAAATAGACATCAGCGCACTCAGCATTGCGACACCTGCGGAAGGGCCATCCTTGGGCACCGCGCCAGCGGGGATGTGGACGTGAACGTCCCAGTATCTGAATGCATCAAGCGGAATATTGAGTTCGTCCGTGTGGGCCTTCACATAGGACAGCGCGGCTTGCGCCGATTCCTTCATGACATCCCCGAGCTTACCTGTCAGAATGAGCCGACCCGAACCTCTGGACACGGAAGCTTCGACAAACAAGATATCGCCGCCCACCGGTGTCCACGCGAGTCCGGTCGCGACGCCAGGTACTTCCGTTCGCTGCGCCACATCCGAGAAAAACTTCCGCGCACCGATATAGTGCTCTACATCGTCTGCGTCGATTTTTTTCGATTCGATCTCACCGACCGCGACATCTTTCGCGACGCCGCGTGCGACAGAACCTATCGTTCGCTCCAGTTGGCGCACACCGGACTCACGAGTGTATCCGTCGATAATGAGGTTTAGTGCATCATCCGACAGCGAGAGCTGTCCCTCTTTCAATCCGTTCCTGTCGATCTGTCGGGGCACCAGGTACTGTTTCGCAATCTGCAGCTTTTCGTCCTGCGTATATCCGTTGATCTCGATGATCTCCATCCGATCGCGAAGCGGGCCTGGAATGTTCTCCAGGAAGTTCGCCGTCGCGATAAACAGCACTTTCGACAGGTCGTAGTCGATCTCGAGGTAGTGATCGTTGAAGTTGTCATTCTGCTCAGGGTCCAGAACCTCCAGCAATGCGCTTGACGGATCACCTCGGAAGTCAGCACCAAGCTTGTCGACCTCGTCCAGCATGAAGACCGGATTGTTTGTACCGGCCTTCTTCAATCCCTGGACAATACGGCCTGGAAGCGCGCCTACGTAGGTTCTGCGATGGCCGCGGATTTCTGCTTCATCACGTACGCCGCCAAGGCTCATGCGCACGAACTCCCTGTCGAGGGCTCGGGCAATGCTTTTTCCCAGGCTCGTTTTCCCGACCCCTGGAGGACCATAGAAGCACAAGATGGGTGCCTTCATGTCGCCTTTCAGCTTCAGAACAGCCAGATATTCCAGAATGCGCTTCTTTACCTGTTCGAGGCCGTAGTGATCTTCCTCGAGCACTTCTTCGGCCCGGTTGATCTCAAGGTGGTCCTTAGAATACTCAAGCCAGGGCAGGTCGAGAATCCAATCGACGTAGTTCCGGGTGACGGCATAATCCGGAGCGGCCGGGTTTGTCCTTGCGAGCTTCTGGACTTCCTTCTCGACGACCTCTCGGGCGTGCTCGGGGAGCTCTTTTTCTTCGAGACGTTCACGCAGCTCAGAAATTTCGGCACCTCCGCCGTCCCCTTCGCCGAGCTCATCCTGGATCGCCTTCATCTGCTGGCGCAGGAGATACTCACGCTGCTGCTGGTCGACGTCGGTCTTCACACGGGTTCGGATCTCCTCTGACAATTGAAGAACCTGCAACTCCCGATTGAGATGTCGCATTACCTTCTCGGCACGCCCGACGAGGGCCTTTGTCTCCAGAAGGTCCTGCTTATCGTCGACGTCGATCTGGAGATTCGATGCGATGAAATGAATCAGGAAAGCAGGCGAATCGATGTTCTGAATCGCGTATGCAGCCTCGCTTGGAAGATTAGGGGAGAGATTGACGATTTGGATGGCCAATTCTTTTATCGATCGGATCCGTGCATGGAGCTCTACGTCATCGGCCGATGTCTCTTCGTCGATCGGAGTTACCTTCGCTTCAAAATACGGCTCGGTCTGGACGTACTTATCAACCTGAAAGCGGCGTTTGCCCTGAATTACGATCGATTTAGATCCATCGGGCATCTTGATGAGCTTGAGAATCGTGGCCACGGTGCCGACGTCATATAGATCGCTGGAATCGGGATTCTCAACGTCGCTGCTTTTCTGAGCCACGACGCCGATAAGACGATCACTGTCGAAGGCATCCTTTACCAGCTTGAGGGACGCATCCCGGCCTACCGTGATAGGCAGCACGACGCCTGGGAAGAGAACCGTATTACGGAGGGCGAGGACGGGAAGCGTCTCCGGCACGTCCGCCATGCTCATCTCCTTTTCCTCATCGGCCGTCGGAAGCGGTATGCTCTGCTCCGGATCGTCCGGATCCATCGCTACGAAAGCAGGGGTCTCATGTATCCAATTCTGATCAAACATGCTATTTGTCTATCTGTAAAGGCGGAGCAGCGATACATGCCGGTCCGTCATGATGCGCAATTCAGCTAGGATTTCATTTCGAGTTTTCTGAAGTTCAAAAACCAAGCCAAGGCAACGGACTGCCAAACTGTCGGGTGACTGTACATACTACTCGGTTCGGTCCACGATGATGATGGAGACGTGTGAAATGATTGAAAGGCGATGAAACACCCGCGTTACGTCCTGCGCTCCCAGTTCCAAAGGCGGTCTTAGCGGCCGTAGACACGAACTCAAGTTATTCAGACTTGCGGAAGGGAATGCTTCCGAGAATATCCTGAATGGTGCCGTCGAGTTGATCGACCTTGAATGGTTTCGAAAGAACCACATCGACGTCTTCGCTCGGTTCTCCCGCGTCTGTATCTCCGGTGAGCAGAACGATAGGCAGGTCGGGGTGGCGCGTACGAATTTCATGAGCGAGCTGTCGGCCGTTCATCTGCGGCATACCCAGATCGGTAAAGACGACGTCGAACTCATGGTCGCCGATCAGATTGAGCGCTTCGACTCCCGATGCAGCCTGGACGACCGTATGGCCCTTTAGCGTTAGCAGCTTCTTCAAAATGGTTCGTACCATTTTTTCGTCGTCGACGACCATGATGCGGGCGGATCGCCGGGGGCCGGCAGCGATTTTCTCTTCACGTTCCTGGCGTGATTCTTCGGCTCGTGGTAGGACGATGGAGAACGAGGTGCCTTCACCCGGTCGGGAGTCCGCTCGAATGGTACCTTCGTGTTCCTGGACAATCCCGTAACTGACGGCAAGGCCCATCCCCGTTCCGCGGTCACCCTTTGTGGTGTAGAGGGGCTGGAAGATATGCTGGATGATCTCGTCGGACATGCCGACGCCGGTATCGGACACGTCGATCCGCACGCCCGCATCCACATTCTCCGTGCGGAAGGTAATGGTGCCGCCCTCCGGCATGGCTTGAACGGCGTTCAAGATCAAGTTCAGGAAAACCTCGCGGAGCTCGGTCGCCGATCCCAGGACCGGTGGAACGTGGTGAAATTCCTGCAGGACTTCGATGGAGATGCCAAGTCGACGCGGTTCGTTGTACCAGTATGGCCTTGTCAACGTCACGCAATCCTGGATGAGCGTGGGGATATCGAGAGGCGTGAAATGAGTCTGCTTCTCCTGTCGAATGTACTGCTGGATTTTTCTGATCAAGGCGGCGCCGTCGAGGGCTGCGCGTTCGATCGTTCGAAGATGCTCGGCTAGTGCATCATCGCCGTTCTCATCGCTGACGTATCCGATCAAGAGTTCGGTGTATCCGAGGATTCCGCTGAGCAAATTGTTGAAATCATGCGCGATGCCCATCGTCATCCGGCCGAGCGTTTCCAGCCGATTGCGCTGCGTCTGACTTTGCATCCACGTTTCGGGCTCTCGAAGGACCTCACCGGTGATGGTGACACCCCGAACGCGAATCGTGCCGTCGGCATCGGCACGGGCGTCGGGATCAGCATCGGGAAGGTATATGGGAAGAAAATTGAGGAGAAGCGGGACAGCGTCATCGATGCCAGGGACGCTGAGCAAGAAGAACTGATTGGTTACAAGCGAGCCCGAAGATGCCTCTCGCAGACACTGCGTAGTCCTCTCACGATCTTCATCTGAAAAGCGTGACCAGCCCGCTCCGACGATGTTCTGCCACGGGTCGTTGCGATAGATGAATGCTCCGTCAATAGAGTATGTAGAGACGAGGAGCTCCGGCTCGAGATGAGGAAAGGATTCGACGTCGATGGCCATTGGAGAGATCTGAATACGAACCCGATCGTAAATTTTGCTTAAGCTAAGCAACGCCTGCCACAAATACGGACATCGTCACCCCGTTTAGCGCCGAGACCGGATCGACCACAGAATTCAAGGGATCTGTTTCAGTGCCCCCGTGGAAAAAAGGAACCACGCCAGTCCAATCGGCATCATGATCGAAAACGATTGAGCTTACATTTCATCCGACCGATGCGTACGATGAAACGGTACGCTCTGAACCAGCAAAAAGAACAGCACGGCCATGTGGCACGATAACATCGTCGGTACTGTCGGCAATACCCCTCTCGTACGCCTGAATATGCCGGCGGGGCAGTTTGATTGTACCGTCCTGGGGAAGGTGGAATATCTCAATCCAGGCGGGTCGGTTAAGGATCGGATCGCAGTGTCTATGGTTGAGGAAGCCGAAAAGGCCGGCGATCTCCGGCCGGGTGGCACGATCATCGAGGGGACGAGCGGAAATACGGGCGCAGCTCTTGCTCTTGCAGCGGTGGCTCGGGGGTACAAGTGCATCTTCACGACGACCGACAAGCAGAGCCAGGAGAAGCTCGACATGCTTCGTGCGCTCGGAGCCGAGGTCATCGTCTGTCCCACCAATGTCGCGCCGAACGATCCGAAATCATACTACTCGGTCGCGCGGCGCCTTGCGCAGGAAATCCCGAACGCCGTATACCTGAACCAGTACGACAATCCCGCGAATACGAAGGCGCACTACGTCTCGACCGGACCGGAAATCTGGAAGCAGACCGAAGGCAGGGTGACGCATTTCTTTGCAGGTGCTGGAACGGGCGGTACGATATCGGGTGCCGCGCGCTATTTGAAGGAGCAGAATTCGGACATCAAAGTTATCGGAGTGGACCCATACGGTTCGGTGTACTACAAATATTTTCACACCGGGCAATTCGATGAAGATGAAATCTGTCCTTATCTGACAGAGGGTGTGGGCGAGGACATTCTCGCGAAGAACATGGACTTCGACATCATCGACGATTATGTTCGAGTGACGGATCGCGAGTCTATGCAGATGACACGTCGTCTTTCCCGCGACGAGGGCCTGTTCTGCGGACAGTCGAGCGGCATGGCTCTGGCCGGTGCCCTCCAGTGGATGGGCGCCCATGCCGATGAGTTGTCGAGCGATGCGCTTGTCGTCATCATCCTGCCCGATTCCGGTTTCCGATACCTGTCGAAGACATACAACGACAACTGGATGCGGAATCACGGCTTTCTGGAGCGACGCCCGGATCTGACCGTCAATCAGGTACTCTCGGTGCGTAGAATTGCAGGCGCCGTAATGTCCGTCTCGCCGGACGACACGCTTGGTGACGCGATCGGGAATATGGCGGAACGGGGCATCTCTCAGATGCCTGTCATCGAGGCGGGTCAGGTCGTCGGAAGTCTTACGGAATCCGTCATTTTAAACAGGCTCATCGAGAATCCGGATGCCCGTAACGTAAAGGTGCGAGAGGTGATGGGAAAGCCGTTTCCGATCGTGCCGCGCACGCTGCATCTGGAGCACCTATCGGCTTACCTCGAGGAGGGCGTGGGAGCCGTTCTAGTAGAGCCTGAAGACGGCAAGAGTTATCAGATCATCACGAAAAGCGACTTGATAGGCGCCCTCGCCGCGAAAGGACTCGGAAGTAAGCAGAATGGAAAGACTACATGAATGACCAGACCAGCCAGCAGGATCAGCAACAGATCAACATAGAACTTAGTGATGAAACGGCTGAAGGCGTGTATTCGAATCTTGTGATGATCTCCCACTCACCGGAGGAGTTCATCCTCGATTTTATCCGGGTCATGCCCGGTGTGCCCAAGGCACGAGTGAAGAGCCGAATAATCGTCACGCCCCAGCATTCGAAAAGGCTGCTCAGGGCGCTTGCGGACAACATCGAAAAGTACGAGTCGGCCCACGGCGAGATCGAGGAGCGGACACCACCGGATCAGCCGATCCGGTTTGGTGGTATGGGCGGCGAAGCGTAACGCCTCAGACCTCACTTCCGCGCCTTGACGAGAATCACGAGTGCAAGAATGAAGAAGACAGCATGCGGCAGCCATGTTGCGACGAGGGGCGAAACCTCGCCGGTGTAGCCAAACGGTTCCGTCAATTTCATGATCGCCAGATAGGCGAACGCAACTACTAATCCGATCCCAATCTGAGCCGCTTGTCCGCCGCGCCGCCGAACGGCCGACAGCGGCATGCCGATCAGGGTGAGGATGAGATTTGCGATCGGATACGCAAATTTTCCATAATAGCCGACTTTTGCACGCCCGATGTTAGCGGCTCCGGACCGTTCGAGATCGTGGATATACTCCGCTGCCGCAGGGATCGTCATCGACTCCACATCCCTCTGCGTTCGTGCAAGATCGCGCGGTAGAATTTGGAGCACAGTGTCGAGCTGTGCGACGCGACGTCGGTGCTCGGTACGGTTTTCGTGATTGAAATCGCGGACGACGGGTTGTTCGATCCTCCACGCAGCGAGGGAATCATTCCACGTCATGCTCGGAGCATCGATCCGTTCGAGAAGACGATGCTCTTCATCGAAGTGCTGGAGAGAAATTCGATGCGCCACCTGCGAGCGGCGATCGTAGTATCCGACGGTCAAGAACGACCCCGGGGCGTTCTGTCGATGGATGTCCGTGACGTCCACGGCTCGCGGTGCATCCTTGAAATACTGCTGCTCGAATTCGAGAACTGTTCTGTTCGTATTTGGCACGATCCAGCCGTTGAACCAGAACATGAATCCGGTCAGGATGGACGCGACTACGACGTATGGGACGATGAGCCGATAGAGCGACACGCCGCTGGTTTGCAGGGCCGTGAGCTGCAAACTTTGGGCTAGCTTACCGGTCAGATAGACGCAGGCCAGAAAAAGGGCCAGGGGGGACGTAAGCTTTACGATCTCCGGAATGTAGCTCGGATAGTAGACAAGAAAGACCTGTCTCGTCGTGGCGCCGCGGTCGAAGAAGTCGTCGACATACTCCACGTAGTGGAGCACGATGAAAAAGACGACCAGCGCCGCAACCAGCGCGGTAAAGCTGAAAAGCAAGCGCGAAATGATGTGATAATCAAACCGATTCATGGCTGCCGAACCCGCTGATCCCGCGGCTTCTTTAAGGTTCCGTTGACAAAATCTGCATCTCTGCGTTGCACTCCGCGCGGTTCACTGCGGCGTACAAACGTGCGCCGCACACCGCTTACCGCGCGCCTTAATCTGCACAATGTTTCTTCCGGCTCTGACTTCACATTCTTCAACAGGCTTTTAAAGAGTCATGCCGTACTTTCCACGTAAGTATGGCCCCATTCTAATCGTTACTACAGATGAAGCTCCACGAATACCAGGCTAAAGACATTCTCGATAGATTTGGTGTGGCTACGCAGGCCGGACGTGTGGCGCGCTCCGTCGACGAGGCAGTGGCTGCGGCGGAAACACTTCAGAAGGACGGTGCGGACATGTGGGTCGTGAAGGCTCAGATCCATGCTGGCGGCCGAGGCAAAGGCGGAGGCGTGAAACTTGCTCGCAGCATTGAGGAGGTCCGGGAGACGAGCGAGCAGATTCTCGGCATGAATCTGATCACGCATCAGACGGGGCCTGAGGGACAGCAGGTTCGATCGGTCCTCATCGCCGATGCGGTGGATATCGATCGGGAATACTACGTCGGAGTGACACTGGATCGCCGCGAGAGCATGAACGTGATTATGGTTTCTACGGAAGGCGGTGTCGAGATTGAGACTGTTGCGGAGGAAACGCCCGATAAAATAGAGAAAGCGTGGGTGCAGCCGTCGATTGGGCTGCAACCATTTCAGGCACGTGCGCTTGCCTTCGGCCTTGGACTCGACGGCGGTCCTCTCAAGAAAGCGACGAAGTTCATTGCCTCGCTCTACCGTGCCTTCGAAGAAACGGATTCGTCGCTCGCCGAAATCAATCCCCTGGTCGTGACCAAGCAAGGCGACGTGGTCGCTGTCGACGCGAAAATAACGCTTGACGACAACGCGCTCTATCGACACAAGGATCTTGCCGCCCTGCGCGACCTGCACGAAGAGGATCCACTCGAAGTAGAGGCCGGCGAGCACAGTCTCAACTATATCCGTCTGGACGGCAACGTCGGCTGCATGGTGAACGGGGCGGGACTCGCGATGGCGACCATGGACGTCATCAAGCTCGCCGGTGGTGAGCCCGCTAACTTTCTTGACGTCGGCGGATCGGCGAGCGCCGAAACCGTCGAGGCGGGTTTTCGAATCATCCTCAAAGATCCGAATGTAAAGGCAATTCTGGTCAATATCTTCGGCGGAATCGTTCGCTGCGACCGGGTTGCGATGGGGATCGTCCAGGCAGCGAAAAATGTGGATATCACCGTGCCGTTGATTGTCCGCCTTCAAGGCACGAATGCAGAAGAGGGCCAGGATATTCTGCAGAAAAGCGATTTGAAAATTGAGACGGCTATTCTATTGAAGGAAGCTGCCGAAAAGGTAACGAAGGCTCTCAAAACCTCAGTCGCGGCCTAATCCGACGGCCGGAGAACAGGCGTCCAAACGCACATCTGTCGCGACGACACCAGGTGAAGAGCGGATCCCAATCGTGAAGAGTACATCCCTAGCTGAAGCTGCTGTCATCTTAGACGCAGTTTCACGCCGTTTCGGAGAGACCATCGCGGTTGATGAAGTGACGTTAGACATCCGGCGGGGGGAATTCTTCTCGCTCTTAGGTCCGTCAGGCTGCGGTAAAACTACGCTTCTGAGGATAGTGGCGGGCTTCGAGAATCCAGACGCGGGACGTGTGCACATCCAGGGCCGGGACGTAACGCGGGTGGCGCCGCGGCTAAGACCCACCGCCATGGTGTTCCAGAATTACGCGCTCTTTCCCAATATGACGGTTGGAGAGAATGTCGAGTACGGCTTGAAGGTGCGGAAAGTGGCGAGAGAGGAGAGGCGCAGGCGGGTGCTCGATGCTCTCCGGCGGGTGGAACTGGATGCACTGGTTGATCGCCCCGTTACCCAGCTTTCGGGAGGGCAGCAGCAGCGTGTAGCGGTCGCGAGAGCTGTCGCTGTAGAACCATTCGTCTTACTTTTCGATGAACCGCTTTCGAACCTTGACATTGCCCTGCGGGAGCAAACGCGACGCGAGCTTAAGGTGCTGCAGCAGCGGCTGGGCATCACGAGCCTGTATGTGACGCATGATCAACAGGAGGCGCTGGCTCTGTCCGATCGGATTGCCGTGATGCGCCACGGCCAGATTGTTCAGGTGGGTGCGCCCGAGCAGCTCTACAGCGAGCCGGAGTCTGCCTACGTGGCCGAATTTCTGGGAGGCAGCAACATCGTTCGTGATACAGGACTAATTGCGCAGTTCACCGGTGAAAGCCGACCCGACGGCCACGTGCTCGCGATTCGTCCCGAACACATCAGACCGGTTGACAACGGCGGAATTGGAGCCGACGTCGTGTCGCGACAATTCCTGGGAACGATGGCTGAATGGTCGCTCAATGTGGACGGGTCAGCACTCCGCGCGTGGCTGGAGCCTGGATTCGAGCAGCGACCTACCATTCGGATCGAGGCTAGTCGCTATCGGTGGGTCCTTGAGTCATAAGGAACTAATCTCACTCTGAGGTGGGTACCACGGTGAAGCTCCGATGTCGGAGAGTTATTCGGAGCCACGCCCGGCTGGAAGGGTCGTCCGACCCTATTTTGCACGGGATATCCATCATTTCAATTAGCATCTGGCCATGGCGAGGTTGACTCGCGATCGAGAATCACCGCCGAAAATTGATGATCTGACGATAAGGGAGGGGCTGGATGGTCTGACTGCCGCTCGAATCGTTACGCTTTACCGCCGCGCACCGCTCCTGCGGACCGTAGGCAATCCGGATCAGGTATGGGAGATGTTCGAAAATGCCTCATTTGTACTGACAGCCTGGCACAACGAGCATCTGATAGGTATTGCACGCGTTTTGACCGACGGCGTGCTATACAGCTATCTGTGCGATTTGGCCGTTGAGCCGGATGTACAGCGTCTCGGGGTGGGCAAAACCTTGATCGCCGAGGTACTGGATCGGTGCGCCGGTACTGAGCTCGTACTGCGCGATTCGGATATTTCGGCAACGTACTATGAGTATCTTGGATTCGAGCGCGTCGAGAACGCCTGGGTGCACCACGCTCAAACGTAGGCGAAGTCGACTTCTATTAGTCGAGCGTCAGCTCGGGATCTGGCTCCACGTCACCGGAATCCTGAAAACGTGGATCAACAAGCTGCAGGTGGGTTACGACGCCTTTTACACCCTGCGTCTCGCGAACGAGCGTCATCAAGAGGTCCCGGTCGAGCTCGTGCCGAACCGCTCCATACAGCGTGACGACGCCGTTCTGGACGTAGAAGTGGACACCCTCTATCTCTACTAGCTCAAGATCGCGTTCGAACGTATTGTAGAGGCGGCGTGCGAGACTGAGGTCTCGAGCCGTAAGGCGGTCGTCACCCCGTCGAGATATCCCGAGACGTCGGCTGATGCTATGAATACGCTCTGCAATCATGCAATTTCACGAATTCGTGCACAGGCGTGGCAAGTGCCTGTTATATCTAATTTGCCCACGGCGGTTTCCTGATCGCAACGGCGGCTCATGCCTTCTGTGCAGTCACCGCTGCATAAAGTTAACTTAGGTCTCGACCGGCTCCGGCACCACACCG
>CAZKNF010000002.1:0-79743 GCA_964554105.1 uncultured Rhodothermales bacterium
CTATGAACAGAGGCATCTTCTGAGTGATGAAATCGTGCGTCAACTTGATCTTATATTCCAGCTCTCGATTCCGAAGCGTGGTTGCAGCGAGTGTCGCGCGTTTTCGGAAGAACGATCGCAGATCGACATCCTCGATGCGCGAGCCACCGAGCGTTGCGAGAAGAACGATGCGCCCATCTACGGCCAGGCTTTTGACGTTCTGCTCGAAATAGGGTGCGCCTATGAAGTCTATAATGATATCTACTCCGCGACCGCCTGTAAGCTCTTCGATGCGTGCCGCAAAATCCTCCGATCGATAATCGATCACTGCCTCGGCACCGAGTTCCAGACACGTCTCATGCTTGCCCTTCGATGCCGTGGCGTATGCCGTCGCATCGGCAGTGCGTACGAGTTGGATCGCTGCCGTACCGACGCCGCTTGCCCCCGCATGAATCAGGACCCGGTGACCGGCTTCGAGGCCGCCATACCAGTGAAGTGCTTGAAAGGCGGTCAGAAATACTTCGGGAATCGCCGCGGCTTCCTCGAATGAGAGTGATGGCGGAATCGGAATCGCGAGATCGCGGTGGATGACCGTGTATTCGGCATATCCGCCGCCAGAGAGAAGGCCGCAGACACGGTCGCCGCTCTTCCACATAGGTGAGTCCGTTCCGGCGGCCTCAACCGTCCCGGCCATCTCGAGACCGAGTACAGGGCTCGCACCGTCGGGGGGCGGGTACTTCCCCTCTCGCTGCATCAGATCGGCCCGATTTAGGGCAGCCGCGTGAATTCGTACGAGAAGTTCGTCGTCACGCGCAACCGGCTTCGCGACCGTGCCGATCGAAAGCTGCTCTGGCCCGCCCGATTTCTCGACGAGAACGGCCTTCATGTAGTTCGCATGCTGCATGAGATGAAAAACGATCCGCTGAACATCCGATGCATCATACGTGAGCGTCAGACACGATAGAGTCGACGGTGTATTCGAAGAGTTCTGTGCCGGAGATTTCTCCGCCCGGATCGAACGTCCGTTCCGCGAACACGACGAGTCCATCATTTCTAACCAAAACAACCGTCGAGGCTCGTGTACCGTATACGTCGCCCTTAATGAAGATCGAAGACAACGCACGCTCTGACTCGGTATCCAGCCCTGAAGACGAAATCTGGTCGACGGAGGCCTGATGGGTGTCAGCAAGCAGCTCGAGCAGTGAATCTGGCGTCGGTTCGTGCTCCCCGACCGCTTCACGGAAGAGTGCTTTGGCCCTGCGAACCTTCGGCCACGGAGTATCAAGCTGTTCGTTGCTCAATCCATGAAGTCCGGCCTCAATCGGTCGAATCCTCGGTCCCACGGCTGCATCTTCACTTTGATGCAGCACGGCAGCTGCATCGTACTGCTTCTGTTCCCCGGCAGCGGCGCCGCCAGTGTCTCGCGACGAACGGTTCGAACAGTAGTACAACGAGCCGGCGGCACCCAGGATCAGATTGAACCCCTTGTAATCCGACCCGCGCCGCTCCAGATCCGCGATATACGATTCCGGTGAATCGGATCCCAGAAGGAATCTCGTCACGAGCTCTCCGCGCGAACGAAAACCGGTGCTTCCGTCGTCCGGCTCACGGTAGTTCGTCACGGTCGCGAAGCGGCCGTTTCGGGTCACGCCGAGCCACGTGCCGCCGACCTTCAGGTCGCGGCCGGCAAGAACGTGCGGATGATCGATCCAGAACCGCGCCGGAGCCGATGGGCGCCCGTGAAACTCGTCACGATTACCCGCAAAAATAAGTGGGTAATCTGCCCGCTCTTTGTACGAAAAGACGATCAAACACATCGTTTACGGTCCAATATCGCGAGCAATCGAGGACCTACCGGACCACCAAAAGAGAACATGGCGGAATACAGCGGGGGTCGGCGTCGGTCGGACACGTCCGGTCGCGACAAGGTCCTCCCAAACCGATTAATCCGATACGAGAAGCGTGACACCGTAGGTCTGATCTTCAACCCGGATCGGATACTCGGAGAACGGCACCTGGAACGTCGAATCGTCCGATGTCGGTAAATTTCTCACATCGTACGTCTCACCTTGGGCGGATGAGGTCGACCAGAATCCTTGCTGCGTCTGGATTCCGTCAGCCGTATAGACCATCTCTATTTCGTACGTTCGAATCTCTTCTCCCGCCTGCCATAGACTTACTTCCTGCGTGCCGAAGCTGCGGCGTACACGCACCGTACGCGGAATTACACCGACGTCGTTCCCGTCGACAAGGACGTGGATTGCCTGCGTATAGACCATGGTACTATCCGAAGCAGCATCGCTGCTTTCGCCTCCTTCGGCTATCTCGGAAGATGAACGGCAGCCGGTCAGCACGAGGAACGCGCCAAATGTCAGGAGTGCGAGGCGGAAGACGAGCATAGCGGTCCTCAGGTGCTTATTCTTTACAGATCGGCGTTATCCAGAACGCATCAAAGTTATTCAACTTGACTCCGGCGCTTTGGTTTTCACTGGATCGAGAACCCTCGCGATCGGATCCACGCCTCGCTGCGGCATTAATGAAATGCCGAACACGCCGCAAAGTTGACCTGCAATGTAAATCGTCAGATGAAAAGTTCTTCGAACGGGATGTCGAAGTCTAAAGTCGATCGATGCCATAAATCGAGATGGCGTCCGAATCCGAAGACAGCAAATCCAGCCACCGCAACGGCACCGAGCGTGATAAGCGTTCTCTGCAGCATGGGCTTCGTAAATACAATGTTTCGATGAATGGCGATTTGGGCGTTGAATCCCGGTGGTGTTCACCGTGCTGCCGCGAAATGGCTACCGTAACAGGCTGACGATCCGCAGGCTCAATTTGAGACAATTCGCGCACCCTGTAAGTAGAGCAAATTTCATACCTTAACGCCTGCGGCTGACTACTGATCATGACTCTTACCGACACTCCCTCGTTCATCCGCGTACATCTGGGGACGCGCTCCTATGACATTATCTTCGACGCGCTTTCATCCCTTCCACGCAGGCTCGCTCAGGTCGAACTCTCACGTGGACCCTGCCTGATCGTAACCGATGAGAACGTCGCCGGACTGTTTGCCGACCGGCTCATCGAGGGCCTTCGAGACGACGGCTGGACGCCCATACCGATTACCCTTCCATACGGAGAAGCAACCAAGTCGATTTCGAACCTTAGCCGGATTTATGACGTTGCGCTGGCACATCGCATCGAGCGCACCACACCGCTGCTCGCCGTCGGCGGCGGAGTCGTCGGGGACCTCGGCGGCTTCGCCGCAGCGACATTGCTCCGGGGCCTTCCGCTCATCCAGATACCGACGACCCTGATTGCTCAGGTTGATAGTTCGATCGGCGGAAAAACCGGCATCAATCACGCCCGAGGCAAAAATCTCGTGGGCGCCTTTTATCAGCCGCGGCTCGTCCTCTCCGACACTAGCACGCTCGAAACTCTGCCCGATCGCGAATGGACGAGCGGTCTTGCCGAAGTGGTGAAGCATGCCCTGATAGCTGATGCGCACTTCTTCGCCGACCTCGAATCGCGATGGGGTGATGTTCTTCGACGGAGGGATAAGGCCATTCCCACCCTCGTGCGTCAGGCCGCCGGCGTGAAAGCCGCCATCGTCGAAAGAGACGAGCGAGAGGCAGGTCGCCGCGCCATCCTGAACTTCGGCCACACGTTCGCACATGCGATCGAGCGGGTGGCGGGCTACGGCACGTACACGCACGGAGAAGCCGTTGCGGCCGGAATGACGGCGGCCCTCCATCTCTCGCACAGTCTGCATCCGGAACTTGATTTTGAGCGAGCGAATCGATTGGTCGCACAGATACCCGTTCCGCCGGGACTGCAAAGTCTCGACCTTGGTGCTCTAATAGACGCAATGACGGCCGATAAGAAAGTGGAAGGCGGCCGTCTTCGGCTCGTCATACTGGAAGAGATTGGACGTGCAACTCTTGTCGACGACGTCGAAGCCTCCGCGATAGAGGCGGCGTGGAAGTTTGTCCGGCAAGACACCGGCTGAATCTCACGTTGCGCTCTCACTAATTCGCTCGAGGAATGCACGTCCAAACGAGTCGGCACATTTGGTGTCGTACCATCGTAACAGGCACGTCTTTTTTCACACTGATCGCATCTATTTATTGTCACCTCGCCGCATCATATCGTTTTCTGGGCGCACTATTCGATACGCGCTCTATGCCGTACTCGCCGGGATGACGGTGTTCTTCGCCCTGACCCGCACTGAAGTGGGCCGGGAAGGACTGCGTATCGAGCTCGAGCGACAGTTTAGCGAACGGTTTGACGGCGATCTCGAAATCGGAACGCTGCGAGGCAATCTACTGAATCGGCTCTCCGCGGGTGGGATTCAAATACGTGATTCCTCCGGCAGCATTGTCTTCTCCGCCGATTCAATCGTAGCCCATCCGAGCTGGCGTGACCTTCTGGAGCGAACGGTCTCTACGGGTCGCATACGGGTGATTCGGCCGGAAGTCCATTTACTCAGCGGCCCCAACGGCGCCTGGAGACTGGGCAGCCTGCGTCCGAAAACCGTGCGATCCGGTCCCGCATCGCCGTGGTCATTTTCTTCGGCAAATATCACAGTCGTCGACGGACGCCTGACGACGCGTTCGGTCGGGGATCAACCCAAATTTATTCAAAAAGGGCTAGTCTTCGACTACACGAACGGTGAACTGGAAGACGTGAACGGACGGGCGATAGTCGAATGGCAGCCGGATATGAAGTTCGTCGACGTTCTGCAGCTCAGCGGGCGCGTACCTGATCTGTCTCTTCCACTAAACAGCCTTCGGGGGCAGTTCGTCATAGATGACGGAGGACTCGAGCTCAATGCCGTGCACGTGCGGACCGGCGCGACTCGGCTCCATTTCTCGGGATCCCTCTCGTCGCTTGCGGCTCTCCATACCCCAGACGAGAGTCCGCTGGTCGATATCGATCTTGGGCCCAGCACGCTGGATGCCGACGAGCTGACGCGTATTTTCCCGCGTCTGCCGTTCTCCGACGAGATCACCGCATCTGTTCATGCGACCGGGCCGCTTTCGGCGCTGTCTCTCGAAAATCTCGAGGTTTCACATGGAAGCGCCCGCATATCCGCCGCAGGCACCCTCAACGGCCTACCCGACTCGCTCGGATACGAACTAGATCTTCAACCCGGTTCCATTTCGTGGAAGGATGTGGACGCCGTGTATTCGGGTTCTAACATCGCTTCGTTCGAACACCTTGGCAGCATCGCGTTCTCCGGCGCTTCAACCGGCATCGTTCGATTTGGCGGCGGCGAACGTGCGCTCCCCTACTGGCAATCGAGAACGGCCGTCCAGACCGAAAGTGTCGCGGGCCGACTCGATACTGATATCGAACTCGCTCTCGGTGGAGATCCCAGGGTAACGGTCATTGGTACGCTCGCTGCTCACGATTTGAATGTCGGCATCATCACTCAGAATCCCGCCCTGGAAAGCAACCTGAACGGACGGGCGACGATCGACGGATCTGGTATCGACCTTCTGCACTCGACCGGCACAGCTACCGTTTCACTCGCGCCGTCCCACTTTGCCGGACGCTCTGCAGATACGTTGCGAGTTAACGTCACCGGCGACGACGGATTGTTGACGGGACGATTGTCGGCCTCGATGGGCGGCGGTTCCGTCGATGCCGGTGTCCGGGCTCGGATCGACAGTGAGAGCACCAGCTACGTCGCCGAGGGCGTTCTCTCCCGGTTCGACATCGGATCCGTGTTGCGCGGCGATTCTCTGGCATCCTCACTCAACGTTAGATTCGAAGTCGATGGTGCAGGTAATTCGATGGAGGCATTCCAGGGTCAGGCGAGCCTGGACTTCGACTCGTCCCGTACGATATTCGGCGGCCGCGAGCGCATCGTTGCTCCGCATCGCACCAGCCTGACTGTCCGGCAGCTCGGAAGCTCGAATCCGATAGTCGAAATCGGCGGTGACGCACTTGCGCTTCGCATAACAGGAGACGTCGCGATCGATCCCTTCGTAACGCTCTCTAGATATTGGGCCGACACGGTCATCGAGACGGCGCAAAACATATTTGCGAAACCGCTCCGCCGGGACACCGTCCTGGCAGCTTCATCCGAGCGACCGCACCGACCGACGCCGTTAACACACCAGCAGACGCACGACCAGGTTCGGATCGGGCTGGATCGAGCCGGGCTAACGAGTCAATCCGTCCAGGCTGACATCCGCGTGGTGCGTGCCGATATTCTGTCAGCCCTGGTACCGTTTGCGCCGCCGATACGCACCAACGCCGTCGTTCGTGCCGGACTAACATTAGACGAGCAGCGATTCGATCTCGATCTCGCACTGTCCGCAGATTCCGTTCAATCGGGAACGATGCACGCTCGCGGATTCGAGATGACCGTAGCTGCCAATGGGAGCATTCAGGCCGAACAGTCAAAGTCGATCGCAACGACATTCGAAGCCGCGGCTTCCGACTTTAGGTTCGGTGATCACGAATTCATCCGGCCCGCCGTTGCCGCTTCTGTCGACGATCGGACGATGCAGCTCGACATCCATTCATACGTGCCGGGAACCTCTGAGCCGCTCCGGTTGAGCGCTCAGGTCGACCTCCTTTCCGACCGAAATCGCGTTCACCTGGAAGAATTTCAGCTCTCAGCGCAGGATCAGATCTGGCGCGCCGATGCGGCAAACGCCATCGACGTGTATGAAGACGCCGTGGTCGTGCGAGATGTCACGATTCACCGCGTAGATGCCGGCTCGACCGGTAGAGAACGCATACAGATCCGCGGGACGCTCTCTCCCGCACCGACGGACACGCTGTTTGCAGACGTACACGACATCCAGATTCAACATGCGGCGGCGCTGTTGGCCGTGCAGCGGCCGATCGGAGGGGCGATCAACGGCCGTCTGGCCTACACCGGATTTGCGAGGCCGGAGCTGACCGGCTCCATCGACGTCGCGTCGCTTTCATACGACGATCGCACGCTGGGCTCGATTCATGTAGAGAGCCGGTATCTCCCCGGCTCTCCAGACGTCGCCCTCGACGCGCGTATATCTCCAATAGAATACAATCAATCCGGAGGCGGGATATACAAGGAAAACGATCTCTCGGTAGATGGCACGTTTCGGCTGCCCGGCTTTGACGCCGCAGGCGCGACGGATGAAGGTGCGTTGGATCTCCGCCTCAGCATCGACAAGCTCGATGCATTCTTTTTTGAATACATTTTCGCAGAGGAGATCGCCGATGTCCGTGGCTTTTTCGAGGGCGACGGACGGATCGGCGGGACGTTTTCACGACCCATCTTCAATGTGGATGTAGAAACAGAAACGGCCGGATTTCATATTCCGGAATTCGATTTGACGTACGACCTGGCCGGTGCCGTGCGGGTGAACGAGGAAGGCATCCATCTCGACGACGTAGTGGTGACCGATGCTGTCGACGGAGGGGCCGTAGTTTTCGGATCCATTCTCTTCAATGAGTACCGCTATTTCTCCTTCGATCTTCGAGGTGATCTCGACGATCTGCGCATCATGAACGTGGATCAATCGCGCGACCTTCCCTTCTACGGTCAGATCTGGGCCTCCGGTCATGCCACGCTCGAGGGTCCTCTCTCGAATGCCTTTCTGGAGATCGACAATGCAGTGGTAAACCCTGAAAGCGACCTCTACATCCCCATTACGGAATCAAGCGGTGGCATCGATTCCGGCTTCATCGTATTTGCTGACTCGGTCGGCCGCATACCGGATATTTACGAGCTGACGACACGAGAACATCTTTTGGCGCCGCGACCGATGGGCGAGCGGCCGTTTCTGGAGGGAATGGAGATGAATCTCAACATCACTGTTCCCGAGGGCTCGACGGTCCACCTCGTAATTGATCCGCTGCTCGGCGATGAGATCAATGCGGTAGGAAGCGGAAACATCGAGTTGATCCGCACTGAAGGCGAATTTTTCACGTACGGCACGTTCGACGTCGATGCCGGTGACTATCTCTTCACGGCAGGTGAAGTCTTCTTTCGCCGATTCCTGATCGACGACGGCTCGATTTCGTGGGATGGCGATCCGCTGAACGCAATGCTTGACATACAGGCGTCGTATCGCACGCGCGCCTCTACGGAAGGCCTTACGGCTGTCGGCGAATCGCGGCTCATACCGCTGATCATCCACATGAAGGTCTTCGGCCGGGTAGCCACACCGAACGTCGAGCTTTCGCTCGCTGTGAATCGCGACGACCGGAGGATACTGGGTGGGTACGAAGGGTTGGAATCCGAGTTGAACCAGCCGGAACTCACCGCGCAGTTCGCGACCAGCGTCTTGCTGACGAACTCCTTCCTTTTGACGACGTCGGCGCTCGGATCTCAGCAATCGGTGGGACTGTCCGATACGCGGAATCAGCTGGCATTCAACAGCCTCTCGCAGCTTGTTGCAAGTCAGCTCAACCGATACCTGAATTACGCTCTCCCCAACATTGACCTCAACTTCGGCGTACAGGGAGAAAGCGCGCAGGATCTGGATGTCACTTACGGAGTCGCACTGCGCCTGCTGGATGAACGGTTGATCATCCGCGGCCAGGGTATTTACCGGAACGAAACGACCGACAGTCGCCGGCAGCAGAGCGGTCTCGATGAATTCGTCGTGGAAGTACGTTTGAATCCAAACGTGTCGGTCGAGGCGTTCTACCGGCGTGAAGGCGACCTGTTGAGTGCGACGGAATCCTTTAACACGTCCACAGGAGCGGGCGTCTCATACCAGACGCAGTTCACGTCCTGGGATCGCTTTGTACGGCGGCTCTTTGGGTGGCTCCTCCCGAACGAGGTGGAGGTCGAAGGGGACAGCGAGGATGACGGCCGAGAGGACCCTGAAGATGAACGCGAACGCGACGAGGAGGAGGACGGCACACCCGAGGCCGACGTGGTGGCGGGAGCTGCCAAGTGATGCATCGTATCTGCGGGTGCCATTTACGTTATCGAAATGACAGACACATGGACGACCATTCGTGAGCAAACCAATCGGAAGAAAGCGCATCAAGCGTGACGTTTTAAACCTTCTCAAGAAGAACGGCAAAAAAGCATACCGTCCAAAGGAGCTTGCCCAACAACTCGGCTACAAGGACAACCGTGTCTTTGGCCAATTTCAGGACGTGCTCTCCGAATTGGACGAGCAAAATCTCGTCGAGAAGGCGAAAGGAGGGCGCTATGCCTACAAGCCTCGCCCGACCATCATCGAGGGCGTTCTTCGGGTGAATCCGCAGGGTTTCGGCTTTGTCGAAGTCGAGAATCGCGAGGATGATCTTTTCGTTCGCGAATCCAAGATGAAGACGGCGCTTGACGGTGATCGCGTTCTCGTCGGACTGGCGGCCCCGAGCCGGGGTGATCGCCGGGTGGAAGCCGAAGTACTGAAGGTACTGGAGCGCAAGCGCACGAAAGTCGTCGGGTCGTTCCAGACGATGGGTCACTTCGCCTTCGTCGTGCCGGACGACAACAGGGTCACACAAGACGTCTACGTGCCGGAATCGGAGTTCAACGGTGCATCCGATGGCGACAAAGTCGTCGCATCCATCGAACGATTCGATGACCGGCGAGCCTCGCCGGAGGGTCGCATCCTGATGGTTCTGGGTACCAGCAAGGACCCCGGTGTGCGCGTTCTTT
Organism: uncultured Rhodothermales bacterium; assembly: GCA_964554105.1. Lineage (GTDB taxonomy): Bacteria > Bacteroidota > Rhodothermia > Rhodothermales > VXPQ01 > CAZKNF01. The sequence continues at coordinate 9,605 of CAZKNF010000002.1, forward strand.
CGCTGGCAATGAGCTTCGACGTCCGGTCGGGTTTCCCGGATGAGGCGATTGCCGAAGCGGATGCGATCCCGGAACGCATCGCGCCGGAGGAGATGGACCGTCGTGCCGATCTACGTGACAAGGAAATCTTTACGATCGATCCCGAGGATGCGAAGGATTTCGACGACGCCGTCCACATCATAGAGCTCCCCAACGGCAATTACGAAATCGGCGTTCACATAGCCGACGTGAGCCATTACGTAACTCCCGGAACGGCGCTTGATGCCGAGGCCCTGGAGCGCGCCACGAGCGTGTATCTCGTAGACCGCGTCGTTCCAATGCTTCCCGAAAAGCTGTCGAACAAGGTTTGTTCGCTGCGGCCGGAAGAAGACAAGCTCGCCTTCTCCATCATAATGGAGGTCTCTCGGCACGGCGCCGTAAAGGATTACGAGATAGCAGAGACGGTCATTAGATCCCACCATCGCTTCACGTACGAACAGGCTCAGCAGTTCGTCCAGGGAGGCTATCCCGAGCATCCGTTCGCTGAGCACGTGGTACGAGCCGGCAGGCTGGCGCGCACTTTGACGCAAAAGCGCATGCGCGCAGGGTCTGTCGATTTTGATTTGCCGGAGATTCGCGTAGTCCTGGATGAAGATGGTAATCCGGTGGACATCGTTCGGAAGGAGCGGCAGGAAGCGAACCGCTTGATCGAGGAGTTCATGCTGCTCGCGAACCGCACGGTTGCGGAGCATATCGGCAAACGAAGTAACGCCAATCCTTTCGTGTATCGGATCCACGACAAGCCGGATGCGGAGAAAATCGCAAAACTCGCCGAATACGTCAGGGCTTTCGGGTATCGTCTCGAGCAAACGAAAAGCGGGACCGTCGAGTCGAGGCACCTGAATGCACTGCTGGAGCACGTAAAGGGTACGCCCGAAGAACCGGTGATCGAGGAGGCGGCCCTGAGGGCTATGTCGAAAGCCGTGTACTCAACGGTGAACATCGGGCATTACGGGCTAGGCTTCGGTCACTACAGTCACTTCACGAGTCCTATCCGGAGGTATCCCGATCTCATTGTTCACCGGCTTCTGAAGCTGTATGCCCTGGGCAGATTCGACCCGGATGCCGACGGCCTTCAGCAAAAATGCGAGCACTGCTCGGAGCGCGAGAAGACGGCCACGCAGGCCGAAAGGGAATCCGTCAAACTCAAGCAGGTGGAATACATCCGGCAGCACCTCGGTGAGCAGTTTCCCGGCGTCGTCAGCGGAGTCACGAAGTTCGGTGTTTTTGTGGAGCTCTCCGATCTATTGGTCGAGGGAATGGTTCACGTTCGTGAGCTCGACGACGATTATTACGAGTATGACGAGCGCACCTACAGCCTCGTCGGCCGCGATACCGGAAGAACGTACCGGCTTGGAGACCGCGTCGAGGTCGTAGTGGCCGGGGCGAATCCCGAGAGCCGTGAGATCGACTTTACTTTTGCGGATTGATTTCTCGGATGAATCCGAGACTCGCGACATATTAGAATAGACTTGCAAAGCACTCCGCTATGGAACGCCAGAACCTGCGTGACCTGCAAGCCCCAATTAAGGCGAAATACCGCGACGACCCCGACGCTGCCGTGGTGACGCTTTGCGCGCGTGGACGCATCGGCGAGGGCGTAACCTGCAAGATTGAAACCGGAAGGGCAGTCGCCGAAGCCGGCCTCCACCCTGCCACCGGCGGCGACGGAATGGCAGCATGTTCAGGTGACATGCTTCTGGAGGCGCTTGCAGCCTGTGCTGGTGTCACAATGAATGCCGTCGCAACGTCGCTCGGCATTTCCCTGCGCGACGGCGTCGTAACGGCAGAGGGCGACCTGGATTTTCGTGGCACGCTGGCCGTCTCGAAGGAGGCGCCCGTCGGGTTTCGTGCCATCCGCCTCCACTTCGATCTCGACACGGATGCATCCCCTGAAGAGCTGGCAACGCTCCGTAAACTGACGGAACGATACTGCGTCGTCTACCAAACGCTGCGCTCCCAACCACCTATCGACGTCACACACTCGACGGGTCCCGTGTAATGGAGGCCATCTACCTGATCTGCCTGCTCGTCGGAGGGTTCTTCGTCCTCCTTTCCATGCTTGGAGGAGGGGACACAGATGCGGACGTTGATTTCGATGGGGAGATCGACGTGGAGTTCGAGACGGAAATCGAGGGGGATTTCGACACGCAGGCCGATACGATTAGTGGAGCGGATATGGCGGACGCCGGTCCAGGGCTCGTCGACCTGTTGTCCGTTCGGGCGCTCTTTCTCTTTGCCGCCTTCTTTGGTCTCACCGGCACGGCACTCTCACTGCTTGGCAGCAGCGAACCTATGACAGCCGTACTCGCCACCGTCGTCGGGCTCGTCACCGGCCTCGGCGGCAACTACATCATCAAGCGCGTGGGCTATGCGCATATCTCCAGCGACGTTGAAAGCCGCGAGCTAAAAGGAATGACTGGAAAGGTTGTCGTTCCGTTCGACGGGCAGGAAAAAGGGAAGATCAGCCTTGTCGCACGGGGACATCGACTTCAGATCATGGCCCGTGCCTTCGAAAATCAGACGATCGATACCTTCCGTCCGGGAGACGACGTCGTCGTCGTCCGGTTCGACGGTGCCGTCGCAGAGGTCGTCAAGCCGGAATAGGGACGTCGCGCACTTTCGTTCGTATATTGAGATCGGATCGGACGAGAGTCTCTCCTGTTCACGTGAACGCTCGCCTCAACCAGACCGGATCCTGATATGACCGCACTCGTCATCTCCGCCATACTCGTTGCCGCCTTCCTGACGATACTCGGCATCGTCCGCGCCAATCTCAAGATCTGTCAGCCCAATGAGGTTCTCATCTTCAGCGGCAGGAGGCGCGCGCTTACGGACGGCTCATCGCTTGGTTACCGCGTCATCCGAGGTGGGCGAGGTTTTCGGATTCCGATCCTTGAGCGCGTCGACCGCCTCGGGCTCAATACGATACCCATCGACCTGACGGTTACCAATGCGTACTCTAAAGGCGGCATTCCTCTAGCCGTGCGGGCCATCGCAAATGTGAAGGTCGCCTCGACGGAGCCGGAGCTCAATAACGCGGTCGAACGGCTGCTCGGCAAACCGCTCAATGACATCCAGCTCATTGCCAAGGAGACGCTCGAAGGCAACCTGCGAGGAGTCGTCGCCCTCCTGTCGCCGGAAGAGGTGAACGAGGACCGTCTGAAGTTTGCGAGGGAGCTCGTCCAGGAAGCCGATACCGATCTATCGGCCCTCGGCCTGCAGCTCGATACGTTCAAAATTCAGAGCGTCGAGGACGACCGGGGATATCTGAATGCCATCGGCCGTCAGCAGACCGCTCACATCATTGCTGCGGCTGAGATTGCCGAAGCCGACCGGCACGAGGCCGCACGCCTGGCCGAAGCGAGGGTGGACAAGTCGGTTGCGGAAGCAGAGAATGAGGTGAGGATCATCAAAGCCCAGCTCGCCGCCAAGTCGGAAGCCGAGGAAGCGAAAATCGACGTCGCCGCCGACCTGGCCAGAGCCACTGCCGAGCAGGAGCTGGCCGTCCAGGAGATCGAGCTTGCCGAGAAACGACAGCGCGCCCAGATCGTCGTCAAGGCCGAGGCTGAGCGACGCGCCAAAGAAGAAGCCGCGAAAGGCAATGCGGCGCGCATCTTCGAAGACGGTCAGGCTGAAGTCGAGGTCTTGCGCCGCAAGCTTTCGCTCTGGCAGCAGGCCGGACCCGATGCTGAGCGTCTCTTCCTCATTCAGATGCTCCCTGATATCCTGAAGGAGGTCATCAAAACGGTCGACAATCTAAAAATCGACAAACTCACTGTGGTCGACGGCGGACGTGCCGGCGAGGGCGTCCCGGCCGTATTCAGTCAGATCGCCGGCTCCACACCAGCACTCCTAGAAAGCCTGAAGGCGTCGACCGGCGTCGACATAGCCGCTCTCCTCAACCGTGCTCATTCTGAGTCCAACGTTTCCAATTTGTCGGGAAGCGACGGTGACAGTCTGAGTGTTGACGCTCCGAACTCAGAGATCTGAACACCGAGCCTGGAATGCCGCATTTCGATTCCAGGCTCGTGCGTCCGGACTCATAACTCGTACTGTGTAACGTACGCCTCTGCGGCATAGAACTCGGGAAGTCCCAGCTTATTCATCGCTTTCGCCGTATTGAGATTTCGGTCGCTCGCGCGCTGCCAGAATTCCCGTTCATCATAAGCGCCGGGAAACATCGCTCGGTCTTTCTGACTCTCGTGCTTGTAAATGGCCTGCACCTTGCGATCCAGATCTGCCTTCGACATCGGCATAAAGATATCGGCCCGGTAAATCTCCCACTCCTGCCATGCCCCTCGATACAGCCACACGAGAGGCCGCCGGAACGCGCCGTCGCCAGATGACGACGCACCGTTGCCCGTCAACTCCGATTTGGACTCCGCCTCGAACTCGACCGGCTTGTCGATGGTAGCCTGTTTTACGCGGTGCTGATTATAGCGCTCGAGAGCTTGACCGATCGCCTGATAGCACATCCGGTGCGTCCCGTGAGGATCGGACAAATCTCCCGCCACAAAGATATGATCCGGACTCAGCTCCTCGAGCAGGTCCAGGACCACTTTGACGTCCGCCTCGCCTATCGGATCTTTGCGAACCCGGCCCGTCTTGTAGAACGGCATGTCAAGGAAACGGGCATTGTCGCCGCTCAGACCCATGACTTCCAGCCCTTCGATGGCTTCAGCATATCGGATGTATGCTTTGATGGCCTGCACGTCTTCGATGTCGACCTGTCCGGGCGCCTTCTGCTCGAGAAACTTTAGGATCTTTTTACGACGCGCATCTACATCTCTTCGGCTCTTTTCGTCGAAGCCCATCAGGTCGATGCTCATCTCGATGAAACGCAGGTAACGACGTACGTCGGCATCGAAGACGGCGACCGATCCATTGGTCATGTAGGCCACGGTCAACTCGTTTCCGTTCGAGACGAGCTTGTCCAGCATGCCTCCCATCGAGATCACGTCGTCGTCCGGATGCGGACTGAAGACGATCACCTTCTGATCCTTTATCAGCCCGTCCCTGTAGGTCACGCGCCGCCGAAGGTCTTCGAAAACCGTGCGACATAGATTGTCGATGCTGTCGTACGCGTAAACGAGCTCGTGGAGGTGATTGCGATAAAAGTCCGCCTCCTCTAGTGTGAGAATCGCTTTTTCGAGCTTCTCCGAAAGCCAGATCACGGCGCGTTTGGCCATGACCGGGTCCCACTCTACCGGTTTCACGATCCACGGCGTCTTCTCACGCGTGAGATCGCCGGCCGCAGCCCGATCGACGTAAAACGTGCCGTTGCGATGCAACTGGAGGTAGGTCGCCGTCACCCGGCGATTCGGCTCCTCTTCTACCGCCCGGCGCACGATGGGCGCCTTGTGTTCGCCGGTTGCCAGGAGAATCACCTCACGCGCATCGAGAATCGTGCCGACGCCCATCGTAACCGCCTGGCGAGGCACATTCTCCTCGCCGAAGAAATCGCTCGCGGCATCTTTCCGCGTGATTTCATCGAGTACGATCAGGCGCGTCCGCGTGTCGGGGCCGGAGCCCGGCTCGTTAAAACCGATGTGGCCGCTTCGTCCGATGCCAAGGAGAACGAGATCCAGGCCACCCGCCTTCTCGATCTCGTGTTCGTACATATGGCAGTACGACTCGATTTCATCCGCCGAAACATCGCCCCTCGGAATATGAATGTTGTTCTCGGGGATGTTGATGTGATCGAAGAAGTTCTCCCGCATAAACCGATGGTAGCTCTGAAGGCTGTCCGGTTCGATCGGATAATATTCGTCGATGTTGAACGTGACGAGTTTCGAGAAATCGAGACCGTCCTCTTTGTGCATCCGAATCAGATTCTGGTACACGCCGATCGGCGTCGATCCGGTAGGCAGCCCGAGCACGACGTTCTTGCCGACCGTTTTCCCTTCCTCGATCAATCCCGCGATGCGTTTTGCGACCTGGCGCGCCATAGCGCCCGGATCATCAAAAATGAGCACCGGGACACGTTCGAGTTGAGCACCGGGTATGGAGGTTCGACCCGGCGATGGGCCAACATCTCGCGTTACCGCTCGCTCAGAGTAGTTCTTCATGACGTAGATGGCTCCGCTTGCGCTGTGAGTTTGTTACGAATGCTTGCAGCGTTCCTGATATTTGTTCGATACGAACCGAAATCGATCATCCGGATCTTGTAGTGACGTCGTCGTGAATTACAGTCAATGCCTCGCGCTGCGCTGCCAGCGTCCGCTCAATCTCTTCCTCACCATGCCGGACGGAGAGGAAGAATGCCTCGAACTGAGACGGCGCAAGGTATACGCCGCGGTTCAACATTTCGTGGAAGTAGCGTCCGTACGTTTCCGTATCGCACGTGCGTGCATCACTATAGTTCGCTACGTGCTCCGTCGTGAAGAACAGCGTTCCCATCGAACCGACGTGTGTAGAATAATAATCAAGACCGAGTTCGGACACGTTCTTTTCCGTGCCCTCGGCCAGACGGCGTCCGGAAGCCTCGAGACGGTTATACAGTCCCGCGTCATCCGCAATATGGCGCAGCACCGCCAGTCCGGCCGCCATCGCCAGCGGATTCCCCGACAGCGTACCCGCCTGATACACCGGACCGTTCGGCGACAGATGGTCCATAATTTCACGCCGTCCTCCGTAAGCTCCCACTGGAAGTCCGCCGCCTATCACTTTCCCGAGCGTCGTGAGGTCGGGCTTCACGCCGTAGCGCTGCTGCGCCCCTCCCCTCGCGACACGGAACCCGGTCATCACCTCATCAAAAATTAAAACGATCTCCTCTTCATCGCACAAGGCCCTGAGCCCCTCGAGAAACCCTGGCACAGGTGGAATGCAGCCCATATTTCCGGCTACCGGCTCGACAATCACTGCCGCAATTTCGCCGGCATGCTCAGAGGCTAGTCGGCGCACGTCGTCGATGTCGTTGTGGCGAGCGATCAACGTGTCACGGGCCGTACCTGCTGTAACTCCGGGGGAGTTCGGCCGGCCGAAAGTCGTAGCGCCGCTGCCCGCTGCGATGAGAAAAAAATCCGCGTGACCGTGATAGTTGCCCTCGAACTTGATGACTTTGTCCCGTCCGGTGTAACCGCGCGCCAACCGAACCGCACTCATCGTAGCTTCGGTCCCCGAATTCACCATCCGAAGCATTTCAATCGACGGCACCAGCTCGCAGACGAGTTCGGCGATCTCGACCTCGAGACGTGTTGGTGCGCCGAAGGAGGTCGAATCGATCGCCGCCTTCCTGACCGCCTCCACGACGGCCGGTTCGGCATGGCCCAGAAGCATCGGGCCCCATGATCCAACATAGTCAATGTATCGCTTTCCATCCTCGTCTTCGACGTACGCACCTTCCGCTCGACGGATGAAAATCGGCACTCCTCCGACTCCCTTGAAGGCTCGGACCGGCGAGTTGACCCCCCCGGGCATCACGCGGAGGGCTCGATCGAATAGTCGACTGCTCTCGTCCAGCATGTTACGGTGAGCTTCTTCGGTGATGGATTTACCTCGACGCAGATCTGCTGCCCATAAGCTATGGATTGGCGCCGGAAAACTCCGCGCCTGCTTTCTATTCTTTACCTGCATTCTTGACCGGCGCGCTGGGCTCGATCCGGGGTGTATCCCATTGGTGCGCTTCGGTGATGCATTCGCACTGATGGCATCGAGTGGTACGCTCGGTTGAGCGGATCCGCGGCAGCGCGTGCAGCGGACGAAGCGGATACGGCTCGCCGCTGGCTGTACCGTCGCCAGAGGCGCTCACGCGGCCCACGCCTCCAGGCAGATCAAGCTGGGCTACAACCGCTTCGGCAAGCGCCTGGATGAACAGAGGATGGCAATTCAGTCCGGATGTGACCTCGAAATGCCGGCAGCCGGCCTCCTCGGCTTCATGACGAAGCTCGACGTCGAGCTCAAACGCGGTTTCGATGTGATCCGTGACGAACGCGACAGGCACGATCAGCAGTGCCTCCCGTCCTTCTTTGGCAAGCTGCGTCACTTTGTCCGCCGTACTCGGAGTGAGCCATTCGGATGGCCCCACTTTGCTCTGGAAGGCGACGTGAAACGGCCGGTCATGACTCCGCTGGACCATCACACGGTCGACCGTCGAATGAATCAGGCAGCAATACGGATCGCGGCGGCCCTTCATTTCCTTCAAAGGCGTGCCGTGCGCACTGAACACCAGATGAACTCGCTCGCGCATCGAGCGTGGAAATCGCTGCAGCGCTTCGTCGATGCGCTCCGACACCGCCTGGACGTACTTGGGATTGGCGGCATACTCGAAGACGTAGGTCGTATCCCACTTCGGGATCTCAGACTCGGCCTCGAGCATCCACCAGTAGATGAGTGACGAGCCGGTCGTCGTCTTCGAATACTGAGGGTATAGCGGAAGCAGGACGACCTTATTGATGCCGTCTCGCTTCATCTCGTCCGCAGTCTCTTCACTCAGAGGATGCCAGTAGCGCATCGCAATGTACGTGCGAAACTGGGCGCCGGCGTCGTCGCCGTACTGACGCTGCAATCGAGTTTCGAGGGTACGGGCCTGCTCTCTGGTGAGTCGGTTGATGGGAGAACCGCCTCCAATCTGGTCGTAGTCGTCCCCTACGCGCTGTGATCGTCGTGAAGAAATGTACTTGCAGAGCCAGTGCCGCAAAACGCCGCCAAGCGGGATATCGATGATGGCGGGATCCATAAACAGGTTGTAGAGGAACGGTGCAACGTCCTCCCGCTTGTTCGGACCTCCGAGATTTAACAGCACCACCCCGATGCGGTCGCCCTGCTCGATGGTAAGAGGCTGCCTTGAAAAATACTCACCTGTGACGAGCCTCTTGTCGTAGCGGTACCGTTTTAAAAACTCGCGCGGTGTCATGCGGTGGTTCGTCGTGAGTGACGCGGTCATACACCTGTTTAGCAGGAAATCTAGCCTTTCAGTTCCTCCTGATGGTTGAACTTTCCACTAACTCCATCCTCCCACGCATCTATCGCTCCCCATCCGGTGCCATCGCATTGCCGCAATCCATAAGCGCTTGATATACCAAGGGTTATGGAACGTCGTCCTCCGTCAGCTTCAGCCAATCGCGTGCCCTAAAAAACCACTCCGATCGTGCCTCCGCCGATCCAGGCTCGGGCGTCCAATCGTACGGCCAGCGCACACTTGGAGGCAGGCTCATGAGGATGCTCTCCGTCCGGCCTTCCGTCTCAATGCCGAATTTCGTTCCCCGGTCGAAGAGTAGATTGAACTCGACGTACCGGCCTCGGCGAATTTCCTGAAACCGCCGCTCGTCATCGCCGTGCGACATCCCCATGCGTCGTGCGACTATCGGTAAATAGGCCTCCAGGAAGGCTCCTCCGGCGTCCTGCAAGAACTCGAAACCGGCCTCACCGTCATCCCGCAGATAATCGAAGAAGATCCCGCCCACACCGCGCGCTTCCCCACGATGCGGGAGAAAAAAATATTGGTCGCATTCCTGTTTGAACGCCGGATAGTCGGCGATCTCATGGCGTCCGCATGTCTCCATCCAGATCCGATGAAAATGCTGTGCATCCTCTAGAAACGGATAGTACGGCGTCAGATCGGCACCGCCGCCAAACCACTGATCGGCCGGATCCGCGAGGTCCTCCCCGAGCGCGAAGTAGCGAAAGTTTGCGTGCACGCTCGGCACATAAGGATTCCATGGATGGATGACCAGGGAGATCCCGGTTGCGAAAAACGGCCGGCGTTCTATGCCGAGCAGAGACGTCATGCGATCAGGAAGCATCCCGTGGACAGCCGACGTGTTCACACCGGCCTTTTCGAAAACATTCCCCCCCTCCAGCACGGACGAGACGCCCCCGCCGCCGCCCTCGCGATCCCATCGATCCGCATGAAAACGACCCCGCCCGTCGAGGTCTTCGAATGCCGTGCATATGCGCTGTTGGAGCCCTTCCACGGTGACATGCACCCGATGGGCAAGGGATTCGCTGGAATCTCGATCACCTATCGGCGTACCATGTGGATCATCAGACATAAATGGACCTTGTTCGCTGGCATGACGATTCTCGAATACAATCCGGGACGGGAGGAAATTCTCGACTACATCAACGATCGCATCCGCGAGATGCGGTCCGCTGACGTCGAACCTAAGTACATTCTCACCGGCCCCGACGCGTATAATCTCCTGCGCGAGGCGATGGGCGATCGGTTCAATCGCACTCCCGGTGCCTTCGAGACGTACGACTACATTCCCATCGTGGTCGATCCGTCACGCACAGACTCGGTGTGCATTCTCCCCTCCCCGTCAGAGTGTGCCAAGGGCGCGAAAATCTATAATATGGAAGAATAGGACTCACGTATCGTCCGCGATGACTGCTCGGATGGCCTCTTTGAACGGCCCCTTCCACGGCGGATGGGCCTCAACGGTAAGGCGCTCTCCCGTCGTCGGGTGCTCGATGCCCAGCCGATAGCAGTGCAGCGCCAGATTCTTGCCGTCAAGCGGCTGCGTCGCTCCATACCGAAAGTCGCCCAGAATGGGATGGCCCAATCTTGCGAGCTGGACGCGAATCTGATGCTTTCTTCCTGTCTTAAGCTGCACGACGATCAGCGTCCCGTCTTCTCCTGCCGCAACGGCACGCCACTGCATCTCGGCCGGCTTGCCCACCGACGCGTCGTAGTCCGCGACACGGACACCCGCACCGCTCGCGACAATGCGGTCGCGGGCAATCCCACCACCTTCGAGATACCCCTGCACGAGTGCCATATAGTGCTTGTCGACCGTTCGCATGCGAAACTGCTCCGAAAGGCGCGCCGCCGCCTTCGACGTCCGCGCAAAGACCATCACGCCGGATGCCGGTCGGTCGAGCCGATGCACCAGCCCCAGATACGCAGCACCGGGCTTTTCGAACCGCTCCTTGATGTAGGCCTTCCCTATCGTGAGCAGATCGATGTCGCCTGTGCGATCTGCCTGCACCAGCACGCCCGGCGGTTTATTCACGAAGAAAAGGTGATTGTCCAGGTAAAGAACGTCTATCACACCGTCAGCCGCAGCTCTTCCGAAAGGTCGTGGACCGCGTCGATGAACACCCGCGCATGCTCCGGGTCGTGATCTGCATGCATTCCATGGCCGAGATTCGCAATGTGTCCGGTAGCACCGAACTCAGACAACATCCGCCGAACCTCGCGGCGAATGACGTCAGGTTCGGCGTAGAGAACCGACGGGTCGAGATTCCCCTGCAGCGCCGCTCGCCCGTTCACAATCTTCCGCGCTCTGGATGGGCTCATCGTCCAATCCAATCCGATGACGTCGTATGAGGAGTTCGCCAGCCAATCGAGTGCGTAGTGCGCGCCGCGAGCAAAAATTATGCGAGGCGCATTCGGTCTCTTGGCCGCCAGCGCTTTGCCGATGCGACGCAGACTCGGAATCATGAAGGCCTCGTATTCATCCGGACCGAGAAGTCCGGCCCACGAGTCGAAAATCTGAACAGCCTGTGCTCCGGCGTCGATCTGCCCGACGAGATAATCGATCAAGATGTCCGCTAGCCTCTCGAGCAGATCTCGCGTGGCCGCAGGATACCGGTAAATCCACGATTTCGCACGTGCGAAGGTCTTGCTGCCTTCTCCTTGGATCATGTACGCCATCAACGTCCATGGGGCGCCGCAGAAGCCGATCAACGGCACGCGCCCGCGAAGCCTCTGGCGCGTGAGCGTAAGCGCATCGAATACATAGCCAAGATCGCGGTGAACGTTGGGATCGATTATCCGTGCGAGATCTTCCGGGCTCTCGAGCGGATCGTCAAATTTTGGCCCGTCTCCTTTAACGATCCGCACGGACATTCCCATCGCCTGCGGCACAACGAGGATGTCCGAAAAAATGATCGCCGCATCGAGCTGGAAGCGCTCAATCGGCTGCATGGTCACCTCTGCGGCCAGTTCCGGCGTCCGACATACGTCGAAAAATGCCGCTCCTGCTCTCAAGGCCCGGTACTCCGGCAGATAGCGGCCCGCCTGCCGCATGATCCACACGGGTGTCCGCTCGGTCGCTTCGCCGCGTGCAGCGCGAAGAAACAAGTCATTCTGCAGAGGTTGAAAGTCGGGCATATCTGAACCGATGAGCTCCTCTCACACTTGGATCACAATATCGACGCTGCGAATTGCGAATTGGACGTCGATCCTGTGGAAATCAGGTGAAGCGATACGAACTCACGTCGATTGGACGCTCTCGATTTCCGCATCCTCCATCGAATCTCCGCATGCCGGGCACGTCCCAATGCGCGACGGCACCCGAGCTCGGCCGCACCGACAGGTCACGAAAATCTCAGTATCCTCCAACTCCGCACCACATTCAAGACATATCAATGCATCGGGATCGTTGACATATCGGCACTCCACGCACTCACCCGGCTGAAGAAACGGCGATTCTGCAACGAGCTTTCTCAGGCGGACATGCGCCAGTATCGCCAGGGCCGCGAGAGCAAGAAGGCTGATCGCCGCCGTGACCGTCTCTTGCAGAAAGAGCAGAAAATTCGCGGCTGCGTGAAACAGTCCGGCCGCAATGACGGACGGCGCCATCACAATGGCCGTCGAGCGGTCCGGATGGACAAACCGCGCCCACGCAAGTCCGTATCCCCACAGCGCTGCGTACGCCATATGGGCGGGCACCGGCCAGAGAAATCGCGCAAAAAGCACGTCGTTGCCAAAACGCATTGCATAGAAAATGTTCTCGAAGGATGCAAAGCCTAGGGCAACGGTCATCGCGTACACCATCGCGTCCACCGGCTCGTTCAGGTCGCCGAGCCGCCGGGTCACCGCGACCGCCCCAACCGCCTTGGAGACTTCCTCCACGAGACCAACGGTAATACAAAACATCAGCAGCCGAATGATCGGTACGTCGGTTGCATCCTCAAAGATGTTCAACCCGAGGCCCGTCCATAGCCGGGCGACCTCATTCAACAGCGCCGCCGCGATAATACTGACGAGTCCACCGACCAGGCCGACCTGTACGAGATGACGTATCGACTCCGGCTCGATACGGTCGTACCGGCGAAGTATCCACAGCCAGATGACGGTGCCGAGAACGACGCCGCCTACCATGTAAATGATCTCCAGCATTTCTCTAGGCGAGCTCGCTTCGGAGGGTGCATGCGAACATTTGCGTGGACCGGTGGTTCGCGCCGCAGTATGCACGCTGCGCCCTGGCACGCCGTAGTAGTACAGGCGAGCACTTGTTTCGGCGCGAATCCAACCGGGGTGTTACACCACAATTACAGCACATGGCAGGTTCACACGAACCACAAACCGGGCTTTCGTCCATGGAAGGGACGAACGACGGATATCCGGGCAGAGACGATGGCGCCGTGCCGGGCAGCGCGCGCCACGAACTCCCCTACTCCGACGAGCTCAAGCGGAAGGCGCTTCATCTCCTTGCGCTCATCATTCCGCTTTTCATGTGGTTCGCCGGAAGAACAGTCTCCATGGTCGTACTCGGCGTCGTGGCACTCATCGCGGTGGGTGCCGACGTCCTGCGCGTTCGCTCAGAGCGATTTGCCGGCACTATATACCGGTTTTTTGCCGTCATGATGCGGCCGGAAGAATGTCCGGCTGTCGGAGGCCCGGTGGTTCTTAACGGAGCCACATGGGTCATCCTCTCGGCGACCCTGCTCGTCATCATTTTTCCGCTCGAGATCGCCATAATATCCTTTACGACCTTTATGCTCGCAGATGCCGCAGCAGCCATCGTGGGCAGGCGGTTTGGCCGGCACCAATGGCGTCATACGACGCGAACTGTAGAGGGGACGGCAGCTTTCCTCGCCGTGGGATTTGCGGTCATGCTCCTCTTCGGCTGGACCTTTGGATGGATCGGCGTGCTCGCGGTTGTCGCGGGCGCAGCAGCCGAAATCCCGTACCGGCCTCTCAACGACAACATCCGCGTCCCTCTCGTAATCGGGACCGTACTCTACGCCGTGCACCTATTCCCCAGCTAACGACCGCTACGTGTTCGAATCTACCCTGAAGCGCCTGACTGAGCTGGTTCCGTTTCCGCAGCCGCCCTTAATTCGCGTGCAGCATCCCGTCGTATTGATGCACGGCTTCGGCTATTTTGCATCGATGCGCCGCGGGGGCCACCTCCATCATGAGGCGATGAATCTTCGAGCACACGGTGTGACTGCCTATGCACCCAACGTCGCGGCCTACGACACGGTAAGGGCACGATCGAAACTGTGGCGGTCGCGTCTGGACTTCGTCCTTGAGGAGACAGGCGCGGAACGTCTAAACCTCATTGCTCACTCGATGGGCGGTCTCGACGCGCGCTATCTTATTAGCGTTCTCGGCATGCATGACGTCATCGCATCCCTGGTCACCGTATCAACGCCGCACAGAGGCACCGGTGTCGCGGAGATCGTCCTCAAGCAACCGCAGCAGCTGCGCGAGTGGACGGCCGACTTCTTAAATCGGATGGGCAAGGCGGCACTGACAGATGCCACCGCGGATGTTCTCGGCACCGTTTCGGAGCTCACGCCGGAGTTTGTCTGCACTGAGTTCAATCCACAAACGGAGAACCACCCATCTGTCCGGTACTACTCCTATGCCGGGAGGGCGGGCAAAGGGACCGATATTCCAATCACACCGATACTGCGGATCCAGAACAGCATGCTATATGAGCGCGAAGGCGAGAATGATGGTTTCGTGTCGCTCGAGAGTGCTAAATGGGGTGAATTCCTCGGCACGATAGACGCCGACCACTACCGGCAGATCGGACTGAACTTCGCAGGCAGTGGCTCGCTGGATTCGAATACGTTCTACTGCGAGATCGTGAGGCGTCTCGCGGCGGACGGTCTGTAGTTCACTACATCGCCTGCTCGAATTGCACCACGAGCCGACCGCTGCGCGTCATTTCACTCACCTCCATCGTCTGAGCGCGTCTCGGATGGAAGAGATCAGTGCTCCCTCCCGCGTCGCCGTCTCGAGCGTCTGAATGAAGTGGTCACCCCATCCGGCACAATCGATCTCATCCCAAAGCGTGTTGTGCCAGAGGCCTACACATGCACCTCGGAAATGACGGCATGCAGCGATCAGGTCATTTGTACGAGCAGCAGCCTCTTCCGCGTCCAGCCCCTGGCGGTTGAAGAGCGCCGACTCCATAATCGTGAGCGGCATCTCCCATACGTCGAGCGCAGTGTCGTCCACCAGATCATAAAGCAGATGCGGTAGGCAGGTCCCCCGCCGAAAGCCCACGCGATCGGAGAAACCAAGCGTGCTGTCGATTTTGATTCCCAAATCGGAATGCATGCGCGGCGTCCGTGCGGGATCGTATCTTAGGTAGTGATGTCGTACGGACACTAAATCGGTCGAAGTCGCTGCCGCGAGTAGATCCCGTTCATGTCGAAGCCGGTCCGGCTCATCGGCCGCCCGGTAACTCGGATGAAGCGCGAGCTCGAAACCACGCTCGCAAAGATCCGCAATCCGTTCGCTAATGAAGCGCTCGGAAAGGGCATAGGGTACATCATGCGGATCGCCGGCGCCCGCCTTCATGAAATATGTTGCCGAGCCGCCGCGTTGGGCTACTTCGTCGATCATGCGGACGAACGCGCTCCGGTAGGGGTCGCCGGCGGCAAACTGCTTCCCCACGGCGGCGATCCGATTCCAGCGCCCGCTCCGGGAGGTATTGCGGCGATTAAAGATCAGATTCTCGACCAATTCTCGGTATACGATTCCCGGGCGCCACTTCCGCATGTAATCAACGTCGTGCGTCGGCGCGAGCAGCCATTCGCATCCATCCCAGGATCGCTGCCTGCATTCAACGCCGGCCGCAACCAGCTGCTTCGCTAGAAACGTTCGATATGCGTCCACGATCGGGCGATCCGCCTCGTCGATCAGGCCCGGCAGTGTCGCCTCATACGGCACGCGCCCGTGATCGTCTCGAATGTCCGAAACCGCCTCGTGCCATCCGCTCAAAAATAGGAATGTGGATGCCACCACATCCGGCCGACCCGATTCCGTCACGAACAGCGCCGGCCATTGCGTTCCTTCGAATTCGAACGATTTCACTGCGGAGGCGTCGTACGGGGTTCGTTCGGTGAAGTACCGTATGGCTGCCGGCGCACAAGGAAGGCGCACAACTTTTGAATTCACCGCCGCAAGATCTGCCTCGCCTCCTGCTGGTCCGGGAGTGCTCCCTGATCCGTCATCCCCATAAACGATGCGCACCTCGGCCGACCCCGACCACAGGGGCTCGAGCCCGAGCGGTATCAGCAGCGCACCGATAGCGTAGCGAGCCTTCTCCGCAAGTGTTTCCGGGACATTTACACGACAAGCGACTTTCCTACCGGCGGCTACGAGCGGCAAATCGAATCGACATCAAATTTAGATGGACGTGCGCGGCGCAAGAAAAGCCTTATTTTAGTCATAGTGACCAGCCGATTCAAAATATTTTCTGATCCTGTTCACGGCTTCATCTCGGTGCCGAAGAACTTGATCATGCACCTTATCCAGACACCGGAGGTGCAGCGGCTCCGCCGAATCCGGCAGCTCGGCATCGGCCATCTGGTCTTTCCCGGCGCCGAACATACGCGCTTCGGCCACGCGCTCGGTGCGATGGCGCTAATGCAGGACGCACTGTCGAATCTGGCCGAAAAAGGCACGCCGATCTCGAGTGAGGAAGCGACCGCTGCTCTTGCGGCGGCGCTTCTCCACGACGTCGGCCACGGTCCATTCTCGCACACGCTCGAGCACGACTTTATTTCTGACTTCAAACACGAGGACATGAGCCGGGTGCTCCTCGTTGAGCTGAATGAGCGATTCGACGGCGCACTCGAACTCGCTCTCCAGATGTTCGACGCGACGTACGACCGGCCGTTCTTTCACCAGCTCGTCTCCAGTCAACTTGACATGGATCGGCTCGATTATCTGCGCAGGGATTCATTTTACACGGGCGTTGTGGAGGGAGAAGTCGGCGTTCAGCGCATCATCAAAACCATGCGTGTGCATCCGACCGGCGGCGGACCCGACTCGAATATCGTCATCGAATCCAAGGGGATCTACGCCGTCGAGAATTACATCATTTCGCGGCGTCTGATGTACTGGCAGGTCTATCTGCATAAGACCGTCCTTGCCGGAGACCACCTCCTCCGGGCCGTGTTTCGCCGCCTTCGAGCGCTGCTACGAACGGGCGCCTCCGACGTGCCCGGCCTGTGCTCGCCGGCCCTCCTGTATTTCCTCACGAATAATATCAGCGTCGGCGACATCGAGCGGCCCGATGTGGTGGAGGCGTTTTGCCGGCTGGACGACACGGACGTAATCTACAGCTTGAAGCAGTGCATGAAGAGTAAAGATGCCGTGCTCTCCGATCTCAGCCGCCGCTTCGTACAGCGTGATTTCTTCCGCGTCACCTTTCTCGAGGATGAAACGGATGCGAACCGTCGCACCGCCTGGCAGAATCGCATTGCCGAATGGCTTCTGGATCAGGGGATCAGCCGGCAGGATCGTGCGCTGGAGGACGCTGACTACTACCTCGCCTCGGACGACACCAGACACGCGGCATACGAGATGCTTGGGGATACCATCCTTGTCGTCGACAGGGGCGGACGCGTCCATGAACTTTCGGAGACAGTCGATGCTGCAGCCGTTTCGGCGCTGAGCCGATCCGTCGTGAAGCCGTACGTGTGTTATCCGAAAGAAATCGATATGGAACTCGCAACCGCGGAGCGCTCGTAGCGACCACCTGCATGCCTGTATCTTTCGCCTGGAATGAGACGCACGCCGGCCACCGCGCTACGCGGCACATGGGGCGACACGTAGAACGACCGGAGCGTCTCGACGGCGTCCTCCGACACCTCAATACCGCTCCCATTCGCCGGCACCTCGAATTCGTCTCCGGCGAGCGCGCGCGTCTCGAAGAACTGTATCTGGCCCACGATGAGGAGCACGTGCAGCGCGTGGCCAGTGCGATAGGAGCGGGATTCAATCGTCTTGATCCCGATACCTTCATCACCGGCAAGAGCATGAACATCGCTCTCGATGCAGTCGGTGCGCTGATGGCGGTCACCAGGCACGTACTGGACGGACGGTCAACGAGCGGCTTCGCCGCGATCCGACCACCCGGTCATCATGCGACACAGAATCAATCGATGGGATTCTGCATTTTCTCGAATGTCGCCGTCGCTGCGCGATGGGCGCAGAGGGAGGCCGGGCTCGACCGCGTGTTGATCGTAGATTTCGACGTGCATCACGGAAACGGTACGCAGCACATCTTCTATGACGATCCGGGTGTCATGTACATGAGCGTCCACCAGTCACCGTTCTATCCAGGCACGGGTGCGGCAGACGAACGGGGCGCCGGCGATGGAGCCCATACCACGGTGAACGTCCCGCTGCCGAGTGGTGCCGGCGATGAGACCTACAACATTGTCTTCCGTGATATTCTGCGGCCATTTGCACGGGACTTCGACCCGGAACTCATCTTTCTGTCTGCGGGATATGACGCGCATTGGAAGGATCCCCTCGGCGGAATGCGTGTCACCACGAATGGATTTGCGGAGATCGTGCGCGAAGTGTCCGATTGGGCGGGTTCGTGCTGCGACGGCCGTATCGTTGCCGCGCTGGAGGGCGGCTATCACATCGATGCACTGACGTATTCGGTGGCCGCGACGCTTGAAGTACTCAACGATCCGGACGCGAAGGTGGAAGATCCCTGCGGCGACGCTCCGGGCGAGCCGGCAGTACTGGAAGAGCATCTTCGAAAGGTAGAGCAACTGCTGCGTCAGGATTGAATCCAGCTGCTCGACGGCAGAGAAATGGCGACCACGATCACGCTTCCCGGGCTCAGCACGGACGACTGTTCGAGACCCGGCGACTACGATTCATCATCTAGAATGTATATGTCGGGGAGATTCCGGGCGAGCTGTCCGTAGTCCAGGCCATATCCGATGACAAATCGATTCGGGATATTGAATCCAACGTAATGGAGCTCGACATCCGCCTCTGACGCCTCCTCTTTGTGAAGCAACGTGGCGATGCGCATCGATGCCGGGTCGTACGCACGAATCCGGTCCATTACGTAAGCCATCGACGTTCCCGTGTCGACGATATCCTCGACGACGACGACGTGACGTCCTTCGAGATCGGCATCCAGCTTCTTCAATTCACGAACTTCGCCGCTGGATACCTTCTTCGCACCGTACGACGAGAGCTTCCAGAAGTCCACCTCGCACTCAATGTCGATCTCCCGCATCAGATCGGCCAGAAACATGAACGATCCGTTTAACACGCCGATTAAAATCGGCACGACATCTTCGTAGTCCGTTGAAATCTGCTGTCCGATCGACGCCACCCGCTTGCGAATCGTCTCTCGATCCAGATACAGGCGAAATCGCTCGCCGCGACATTCGACGTAACCTTCCTCGTGCGCGACGAAATTAGAATCGGGCATGCAGAATCTCACTTGGGGTAGACGATTGACTACGCCGCCGTCGATGAACTGTTTTCAGTTGGATGGAATCGAAGCTGAGCGACGCGCCGGGTATCTGTGCGTACACGTACGGAGGCGGAAATCCGATATCCTATCACCCACACGATGGTATCATCCGCCTGAACCACCTGGACCCTCTGCTTGCGGTGCGGCGGGACCCCTTCATCCGTCAGAAAGTCGCTGATCTTCTTCTCGTCTCGCATCCCTAGCGGCACGAACCGGTCTCCGGGTCGCCAGCGTCGAATTATTAGCGGCGCTCTCAGACGGTCCGCATCCACATACTCCGCGTTTGATGATCCTGTATCGAGGTGATCCGGCAGATCGACGTCGGACAGGAGTACGACCGATCCCAGCGGCGTCTCGACCGGTGTATCAGCCTTCAGGATCGCTGAGTCGTCCAATTCGGCATCCTCCGACTGCCCCGGCGCAAAGAGCAACCTGCCTCGCTCTCGCCACACTTCTCCGGTCGGATGCTCCAGGCGTTTGCCTGGCTGCGATCTAATCAGCCGGTCGATTTCGGCAACCGTCGACCTCGTGCCGCCGAGCCCCGGCAGCCATCTCCGAATTCCTTCAAGAATGACCCGGCCGCGCGTGACCTCATCCATAGAGCGCAGCGTGTCGAGATCCAGGGCAAAGCCGTCGACGCTCACGGATGCCGCAGCTTCGAACGCATCACGGAGATCCGCTGCGAGTCCGCTCTCGACGTATGCCCGCATCAGGTCCGCAGACCGCGCGATATTGGCAGTTACGGCCGGGCCGAAATACTCTCCGAGTTCCGGAAGGATTCGGCTCCGGAGAGCGCCGCGCTTGTAGACGACGGCCGTATTTGTCGCATCTTCTCGCCATTCGAGCCCAGTTTCACGCGCGTACGCTGTGATATCACGTCGATACAGGCATAGCAGCGGCCGAATAAGTGTAACGGGCGCATCCGGGTGAAGCCGGCGGGATGCCTGCATTCCTGCCAGCCCCTCGGGGCCGCTCCCTCGGAACAGGTTCAGCAGCACGGTCTCGACCTGGTCGTCACGGTGGTGTCCGACGGCCGCCGCCGGGATGTCCGCTTCCGCCGCTATGCCGGCGAACGCCTCATAGCGAAGGAGTCGCGCCGTTTCCTGGACGGACTCGCCGCGTGCGCCGGCCACGTGTCGGGTATCGAACCGGCGCACGTGTAGGGGGACCTTCCGATGCGCACACCAGGCTCGAACGAACGATTCATCACCGTCAGAAGCGCCTCCTCGCAACCGATAGTTGAGATGCGAGGCGGTGACATCGCAATCGAGGTGGAGCAAAATGTCGGCGAGCACCACAGAATCTACTCCGCCGCTCAATCCGACGAGCACGCGTCGATCGTCGCCGAGGAGCGCATGCCGCTCGATATAATCGCGTACCTTTTCAACCTGCCGCTTCGTGGACATCCTCGCCACGCTGTTCTGATTTTGGGCGAATGCTTCTGGCCGCGCCGCTTGACCAAAGCGTCCTACCGACTAAATCGCTTGTCCAGTTCCTCGATTGGAATCTTCACGATGGTCGGACGACCGTGCGGGCAGGCATAGGGCATCTCGCAGGCAAAAAGCTGATCGATCAAGGACCGCATTTCTTTCGGCGAGAGCCGCCCACCTGAGCGGATCGCACTGCGCCGTGCAATACTCCTGGCCAGATTCTCGCGGCTGTCGACCTTCACTCGCTGCCGATTAACCTTATACTGGGTGAGCACGTCCTCCAGAACGGTCCGCTCGTCGCCTGAGTGGATGTCGGCGGGTACGCCTCGAACCACGACGGATTGGCCGCTGAATGCTTCGACGTCAAATCCGAGCGCACGCAGATCGGGTAAAAGCTCCTTGAGCAGCGTCAGATCGGCATGCCCGAACTCGACCGTCTGCGGAAAGAGAAGCTGCTGCGACAGACCGAGACCGTTCTGCATGTTCAGCAGCGAGCGTTCATAAAGGATCCGCTCATGCGCCGCATTCTGATCCAGGATCATGAGCCCCGAGCGGATCTGCGTCAGGATATATTTATCATGAAGTTGCCAGAGCAGCGTGTCGTCGACGGTTGGACTGCGGTCGGAATCTTGGCCGGGAAGCGAAGTTTGCGTTGACGCATCGCCGAAAAGGCGATCTGACATCGCGCCCGGAGCCTGCGAGTAAAATGCTTCTCCGGATGTCTGATGACCGAACGGGCGAGCCTCGAACGAGGAATTCGAGCGAAACGAGGCGGGCATTTCCGTTGCAGACCAGTGCCCGTTGGCTTGGTCCATCTGGGGCGTCTGGAGTGCCGAGCCCAGACCTTTGCGGACGATGGACTTGAGGAAATTGTAGATGCCTCGGTCGTCGTCGAATTTGACCTCCGCCTTCGTCGGGTGAACATTCACGTCGACGCGTGACGGATCGAGCGTGAGGAAGAGTGCAAAAAATGGATAGGCTCCTTCAGGCAGCAGGTCATGGTACGCCGAAAAAATGGCGTGGTCGAGCGAACGGTTCCGCACGTACCGTCCGTTGACGAAGAGAAACTGCTCTCCTCGGCTCTTCTTGTGCAGCTCCGGCTCGCCGACGTACCCGCGCACGGTGAGATAGCTCGTCTGCTCCTCGACGGGTACGATGCGGTGTACGTGGTCGTCGTCGAAGAGCGAACGGATGCGGCCCTGAAGCCTCTCCATAAACCCGCCGTCCATTTCTGCGGGAAGACGGTGTAATTCCAGATCGTCGTGATGCAGAACGAACGCGATCGAGGGATTCGACAGCGCAAGAAACTGAAACGTCTCGACGCAGTGCCTGAGCTCGGTAGCGGTTGTCTTCAGAAAGTTACGGCGGGCCGGCACGTTGTAGAAGAGATTGCGAACAGCGATGGAGGTGCCGTTCTTCGTAGCGCACGGCTCAGATGCCGCAATTTCGCTGCCGTCGATGCGCACGCAAAAACCGGCCGCATCGGCAGATCGTTTCGTCCGGAGCTCGACCTGAGAGACCGACGCGATCGACGCGAGCGCTTCGCCTCGAAATCCTAGCGTTCGGATCCGTTCGAGGTCTTCGATCGACGCGATCTTGCTGGTTGCGTGGCGGCGGAAACATCCCTGCGCGTCTGCAGGGCTCATTCCCGAACCGGAATCGATCACCTGAATCAGCTCCGAACCGGCGCCCTTCAATAGAATCTCGATGGAATCAGCCCCGGCGTCAACGGCATTCTCGATCAGCTCTTTAAGCGCAGACGCCGGCCGCTGCACGACCTCCCCGGCCGCGATTTTGTTGGCCAGAGCATCCGGCATCAGTCGGATTAGGCTGTCCGGATCAGCGATTACGTCAGACACACTTCTCCCGTTAATTCTACGGAGTGGACGAGCGAGAAGACCCGGCGATAGGGATCCGCTCGATGATTCAACCCAGCTGGAGGTAGATGAAAAGGGCTAGCGCGAAAAGAATCGCGAAGATAATGATTCCGGCAGGGTTTCGACGCTTGCGACGTGAGAGGCTCTTGACCCGTATCCGTCGTCGCAGATCCTCGTCCTTCTTCGGATCATAGTAACGCGGCTCGTAGGAAAACCGCCTGTGCTTAGCCCGTGCTCGCGGCAGGAATATACTCATGGTGCAGCGCGACTAAAGGCATCTCTATTTAGCGATAATTAGATACCAATTTTACCATTTGGATATGACACCGTTCCTTCACACCGCCCAATCCAAATTTGCCGCCACAAGCTCGGCCATCGGAATATTTCTAACGAACGTCGCTATGCTGCCAGCTGCACGACATAGCGCAGATAGAGGTAGACTGCCGGAGCAACGAGGATCATCGAATCGAATCGGTCCAACATTCCCCCGTGCCCTGGAAGCAGTGAACCCGAATCCTTCACTCCCACCTGCCGCTTCATTTTACTTTGGGCGAGATCTGCGAGCTGCCCCAGAACACCACAGAGCAGTGCAATCGAGAGTACGTGAATCCACGCCAAAAACCCGAGCAAGGTGAGCTTGAGCACGACTCCGGCGGCGAGAGCGCTGACAACGCCACCGACCGTCCCCGCCCAGGTCTTTTTGGGCGAGATGGTGGGCGCGAGGGGCCGCTTTCCGATCGCACGTCCGACGAAGTAGGCGAACGTGTCGGTGGTCCACACAAGGACGAGCGTCGCGACCGTCAATGCGAATGCCTGCACATCGTCGTCGAGTCCACCCAGTCCGCTGCGAATCTCGGCGAGAAATCCGAGCAGCAGGGTCGGGTAGATCACGCCAAACAGCGTGGCACCCATAGAAACGGGTCCAGCCGCGGCTGCTGCATGGCTCGAGCGACCGTCCGGCTCCCCAGCATGTCCTTCCGACACATCTCCGAATAACCATTCGAACGGCGAGAGCACCAGCGCCAGAACCAGAATCGCGAGAGCAATGCCTAGCGCAGGATCATACGCCTGGTGCAGCAGAATGAGTCCCCCCAGGGTCATTCCTAGTACGATCCTGGGCGCTGCACCGGCCGCCTGCAAAAGGCGGTACATCTCGAACTGCGCGAGCAACGCCAGAACAGCCACTAACGCGAGAAAGGGCCACCCGCCCACGTACGCCAACCCAAGGACGACCGGAATGCCGACCAGACCCGTCAGGATGCGCAGCAGATTATTCGACAAGCCGGCAATTCGATTCAAGCGGACGTATCGTCGTCTTCCTCATCCTCCTCCTCGGGCTTTGACAGGCGGATCGAGTCCGATCCGGAGTCCAGCATGGCCTCTCTGCGGGCATCGTGCGCCGGCGGCGCATCGGGATCCGCACTCATCGCAGCTTCGGTGAGCTCTTCATCACTCAACGGCTCGCTCTCGAGCAGTTCGCGTGCCGCATCGACGTGGTCCGGTGGAACGAGCACGTTCACTTCCGCAAGATCACCGACGTTCAGGTTAAACGCATGGTCGCGCTGCGTCAGCACGACGGCTGGAACCCCGGCGTCGTCGAGACGATCTCGCACGAGATCGCCTTCGTAGTCGGTGCCGCTCTGAAACACGACGATCCAGTCCTCATATGTGTCGTTTGCCATTCTGATTGCTCTCCTTAGTTCGGCTGGTGCTCGCTAGTTCGGCCGCGACTCATCGAATCGGCTGATTCCTAGTAACGCGCGGACGGCTCGCTTGTGTCCGTCCGCCTGTGCACCAGGCGCTGAAGTACCGTCATCGCTGCAGCGAAAATCAGCAGTCCCAGCGCGACGACGTACCACGGAATGTCCATGGTCTCTAAAGCATCCATGTCGAGCTCCGGCTGATTCGCAATGTATGCGCCGACCGCGATCGCGATCGCATTGTTGAGAAAATGGACGACGATCGCCGGCCAGAGACTTCCCGTTCGCCATGTCAGCCATGCCAGGTAGATACCTAGCACGCAGAGGGGAATAGCCTGGGTGAGACGAAGATGGTAGAGGCCGAACACGATGCCCGAAAGGAGAATCCCGGCGACGATTCCCGCGCCTCGCTCGAGCTGCCGCTGCACATACCCGCGAAACAGCAGCTCCTCGCAGAGTGCGGGCGTGATCGCGAGCACGACGAGATTGAAGACAAATCCGGTGTCCGCGCGAAGTACTTGCTCGATTAACTCCATCTGAGATTGCTCAAACTGCCGAACAAACTCGGGCAGAGGAAGCGTCTCGTTTACAGACCCGAGCCACTGAATTAAGGGCGTCATCGCGATCAACCCGACCACGCCAAGCATGATGAAGGCGACATCGCTCGATCGAATTCGCAGGAATGGCCGAGGGCGGCTCGAATGCAGCCGTGCCAGAAGATAGGCCGGGAGTGCGAGCCCGAAAACCTGCCCGATCGTATTGGCGGTGAGCAGGGTGCGCGCATGTTCGTCGATGACGTCCGCCATGCCTTCGAGCAACTGTTCGGGCGAGACGCCCTGCAAACTGAGCAGCAGCAGCGTTACGGCCGGACTGATCACGATTTGAAACAGAATAAAGGCGAGAATCAATCCGACCGCAGCCATGAGGAGTGGACCGATCCCCTTGCGCTCGAACCGGCCGTCCAGCGGAATTGGCGTATTGCGCTCCCAGCGGTCCGGCAGTGTCGGGGGCGTTGGCGCGGCAGAAAGTTCAGACTCAGACATAGGAGGCAATTCGCGGCAGGAACATCAGGATAGGACGATACGAACGCCTTCCATCAACGTCCACAAGATAGCCGGTCAGGATCGACCAATGTGAAGAAACCCGTCGAGTTCACCGGATCGATAGGCGGTTCGGCCGTCGTTCTCGCGGATCATACGCAGCAACGCAGGTGTAGAATCCGCACAACAAGCGCCCGTAGCTCAGGGGACAGAGCGTCGGCCTCCGGAGCCGAAAGTCGCAGGTTCGAATCCTGCCGGGCGTACTTGAGGGGCTGTCGCCATCGCTTGATACCGCCTTAGCCCAGGCCCGAGCGGCTACCGGAGCTCTTCGATCTCCTCAGCCCCTATTCCTGCTCTAACGGGCGACTCCCCGATTTCCTCGGGCTGGAGAAGCGCTCCCTCGGTCTGTGCCACGATCGATGCGACCGTCAAGTCACCGGTTATGTTGGTAACGGTCCGAAGCATGTCGAGCGGTCGATCGACACCGATAATCAAGGCGATGCCGGCGGCAGGTATGCCGACCGCTTCCAGGATGATGATCAACATCACAATCCCCGCACTAGGTACGGCGGCGGTTCCTATAGAGGCCAACACGGCGGTGAGCACGATCGTAATCTGCGCGCCAATTCCGAGGCCGAGTCCCAGCGTCTGGGCGATGAAAACGGCCGCAATGGCCTGGTAGAGTCCCGTGCCGTCCATGTTGATCGTGGCGCCGAGCGGTAGTACAAACGAGGATACCTCCTCCGACACGCCGACATTCTTCTCGGCCACCTCCATCGTGACCGGCAGAGTCGCCCCGCTCGACGACGTCGAGAAGGCTACGAGCTGCGCCGGCGCGATTGCAGGGAAAAATCGCCTGAGCGACAGCGGCGTAAACAGCTTCAGCAGCAGCGGATAGGTGATCGTCGTATGAATGAACAGGCCGATGACGACCGCAAGCATGTAGTAGCCCAGCGCCGCGAGCAGCTCACCAATCTGTCCGATATTGTCTTGTGCGATCGATGTGATCGTGTCAGCCAGGAGCGCAAAAACGCCGATGGGTGCCGTGAGCATAATCAGCTCGACCAGCTTGATGACCAGATCGTTCAGGCCGTCAAAAAAGATGATGAGCGGCTCCGCTTTCTGGCGCGGGATGAGCAGCAGGCCGATGCCGAAAAGAATCGCCACGAAAACGACCTGCAGCATGTCGGCGTTTTCTGATGCCGCCCCGAGAAAATTCTCAGGCACCATGTCGACCAGCGGCTGCAGCGGTCCACGCTCCCTGGCGCCCTCCGCGAGTAGCGTGGATTGCTCGACATCCCCCTCATACGCCTCCTGGAGCCGCGTGCGCATGTCCTCCGGCACGGCCCTCCCGGGCTGCATGACGTTCACGACCGTCAGGCCGATGAGGAGCGCGATTACGGTCGTGCCGAGATAAATTCCAATCGTTTTTCCGCCGATACGAGACAATTTTTTCAGATCGGACAGCGACGCCACCCCTGTGATCAGCGAAGCGATGATCAGCGGCACCGCGATCAGCTTCAGCAAATTCAAAAAGATCGTCCCGAAGGGCGCAATCCAGTCGGACGTAAACTGGCTCCATCCCGCCGCAGCCGCGACGATCCCGAAAGCCAGACCCAGAACGAGTCCGATGACGATCTGCCAGTGTAGCTGTTTGTACCAGTCCATAGGGATGCTCTGGGGAATCTAGAATCGCCAGCTGAGGGAGGCCAACAGCTGCGGCTCGTTCATGACATCATAGCTCAAATTAATACCCGCGTCGAGCCTGTCGTTGTGCAGCTTCGCCGTAATGGCCGCGTCGATCGCAGCAACGACGTGGTTCAAGACGATGAGTGCCGAGACGCGGGAGGCCCTGCGCAGGAGCGTGTTCGCATCGGCATGCTCTTCAGCGTACTCCCGAAATCGGCCCTGTACGTTCGGCTTCGACCCTCCGGGTCCCGTTAGCTCCGGATCGATCGCTTCGGTGAATTCACCGGCCTCCTTCCAGGTGGGATAATCGGCCCATCCCGGAGCGAACTGAAAGTATTTACCAATCAGCTCATAATACTGCTGCTCGGCAAAGTACGGAAGCTTATGGGAGAACGAGGCACCGGTCTCCGGATGAAACACCCGTTCCTCGACACTTCGCACTTCGTTGAAAAAGTCCCGCACCGACTGCCGCTCCTGCGACGTCCACGATCCCGGAGATGAAAAATCAATGGCCCCCGGAGGCGCGATCGTGGCTGCGTTGATCGTCGCCCCGTGCTCCTCTTCAAGAAAAACCACATAGTCGTTGAGCCAGCTCGCATACCGGCTCGGATCCCAGTGCTCGTGGGCATACACCTTGTAATCCGCCTCTGCATCTCGCCCCCTCGATCGCCACACGAAATAACTTGCCGCCATCGCACCTTCCAGTGCCACGGCGACCACGCCCTTTATCCATTGCTGATTGTAGAACTGACCGGCACCTGGTACAACCGCGGAAAGTCCGAATCCCAGCGCAACGTGGCGCGACTCGGCCGGTGCGGATGGTCGAACCAGCAGGTCGTCGAACAGAAGCGCTGATCGCATTTCTGCTCGCGAGGCAGGTCCGGCGGCAGACGAATCGGCCATGGGAGTCATTGCGATTGCACCGGCCACCGGCGCGAGCACTGCAATAAGCAGAGCGAAAAGCTTGATCAGCACAACACCCCCGGATTAGACGTTATAGCGAAAAGGATTCAAAGTCCGGTGCTCGCAAGTCCATCGTTCAAATGCGGCATGACCATCCGCTCGAAAGTCCCATAGTCCTGAGCCCCCAGTACGAAATCGCGGACAATGCCGGCGCGGTCTATCACGTAGCTTGTCGGCCGCATCTCGAGTGTTCGACGATACGGATCGGGAAGATTCCCGCGGCGGTCGACGTAGCCGCTCACCGTCTGCAGCGGAAGCCGATCTTGAAAATCGATAAGCACCTCTCGCGCCTCGTCCGAAATCGTAATGACCGTCAGCCCGGCATCTGCATAGGCCTCGTGCAGTTCGTTCAAATCCGGAAGCTCCTGAAGACAGGGCGCACACCACGTAGCCCAGAAATTGATCAGTACTACGTCACCGCGGTAGCGTTCGAGCTCTACCGTCTCATCCGAATCGACAAGTCGAAACGAGAAGTTTGGCGCTGGCGCATCGAGCTCTTCGTCGGTCAGATGGGGTCCTTCAGGAATTACAAAACTCTCGCCCGATTCCACGCGCATCGTAACAAACAGCAGCAGACCGGCTGCGGCAACGAGCACCAGGGACAGGATGACACCCAATCGGTCGGTCACGTCGTCCGGAAGCAGCCGCCCCGTTCTTCGGTAGACGAACACGACGAAGCCAACGCCGACGGCGAGCATCAGGAAGACAAAGGCGTAGACAAGTGTATAGCTCATGGTTGCGCGTACCTCCGGCTTTCCAATACCGGTGAATCGAATGCTGCAGCTTGATTACAGATCAAAGTCGAACAATATCCCGAAATGCCACAGAAGTTCATTCCCGTAGCGCACGGTACTCCGACCATCCGGGGTCAGGAATTCCTCATCCAGACGAAAATCGAAGGCGTCCAGGCCGTAGGTCGCACTCAAAAAGACGGCCGACGGAAGCAGGTAGAATGAGCCCAAACCGAGCCGCAACTCGGCGCCAACGTCCTTGCGCATCTCTCCGAACCCGGGCCAGGCACCGCTCCAGGCAAGCGCCGCGTCCGTGTATATGCGACCGTACAGTTTGTCTACATAGGCGAAAAGTACCTGAGTCGATATATCCGGGAGGATGGGGAACTGATATGACAACTGCATCCAGAGCGTCTCATTTCCACCGAGCGCGTAAAACGGGTATCCCCGGGCGCCGATGAGTCCGCCTACATAGTCGTTGTAGAAATCATCGACTTCGCCACCTAGAATGGTGCTGCCCCGGAAACGCACGCCGATGCCGTGAGCCGCGTGGGTCGGCAGACCGGGGAGTCTGAGACCAATTTCCGCCTCGAAAGTGATGCGATGATTGCGGTCCTCCTCATAGGTCGGCACAAGCGCGCCGTCCTCCACATCGAAGCGATCGAGCAGGCGCCCGCTCTCATTTTCGTAGCGAAGCTCTGCCTTCAGGCGCTCCGGCAGTACATTGCTGTGCCTGTGTGGATGCGCGCTCTCGAAGTACAGGCCGGCCATAAAAGCACGTCCAATAAAATACCTCGAACCGGTCTCAGGGACGAATGTATCGGCTTCCTTCGAGAAAAATCGGTTTGTCACGACTCGATATGGACTGTACCGGTACCCGATTTCGGCGAGTAGACTTGAGTTGATCTTGCTGCGCGCGAAAACGTCGGCTTCCCACAAACCGTATGCCAGGTCCACAAGCGTCGTGTCCGGATAGCATGCCGTACAGGGAAATTCCTCTACCGAAAGCCCGTTCTCGACATTTCGGCGAATATTGTACAGTTCCAACGCGATCTGCGGCGACCACCTCTTCGGAAGGATTCCGAAGCCGCGCCCATACTCAAAAACGATGAACGCGTCGCGTTCCAGCTTCAGAAGATTTGACGGCGAGAAATAATCGCTCAGCGACTCGGCTTCGTGCGACGCAGGTCCGACGAGAAGCCCTCCCATCATGGTCATCTCTTCGAGCATCTCACGAGATGACATGTAGACGCCCACCTTCGTATTCCTCGCGAGCGTCTCACCATACGTTCGTGCCGGAAGGCGCCGCTGCGAAACGCTCCCACGCCGCGATGAATAGTTGTCGAACCGTAGCACGGGATAGAAGCTGAAGCTCGTGAATGAGGTCCCGTACCGCTCGACAGCGAGGTCCGGGACCTGACCGTCTTCATCCATCTCCGCACCATCCCGATTTCCGAGAGGAAACGAGCCCGTCGTCGCCACGTCCGTCACCACCGAACCCGGCATCGTCTGGAGATCCGTATCGTCGAACGCCGTGAGCTGACTCCAGGTCGAGGCCGCCGGGGCCGGCGCGTCCTCCTTCTGCGTGATGGGAGGAGGCTCGTAGAACGGTGCATCCACGGCCGCGACAGGCTGATCGACAAGTGCAATCTTGTACCCGTTCCATTGATATCGTGCGAACGCGACCGATCCGTCGGGCGCAACATCGGGCATAAACGCGCCTCCGACCACGTTCGTTATCGGCTCGGACAATTCCGGCGCATCAATATCCGCCTGGTAGAGATTGAATATCCCCGATGCGTCTGAAGCAAAGTAGAGATGCTCTCCGGACCGATCGATTGCCGGCGAGCGCTCGTCGGCCTCCCCTGCGACAACCGGTTCCGGCTTGGTATCAGCGACCGCATCAATACCCGCGTCAGCGTCTGCATCAATACCCGCGTGCACGCGAAATATGTCACGACTTCCAGAGCCGGATTTCGCGAAGTAGATCCATTCACCATCTGGATGCCATGCCGGCTCGCTGACCTGCGTCCCGTCATCGTAGGATGTAAGACGCTGCGTTTGCCCACCATCCGCATCCATCACAAAAAGATTTGTGGATCCATCCGAATGGCCGACGTAGACGATCCGCGATCCGTCCGGCGAGTAGGCGGGTGCAAATGCCCTCGCTCGGTGCGTCAGGCGTTCCTGCTCTTCCGTAGACAGGTCGAAGCGATACAGGTCGGAGTAGCGGAAGCCTTGGGGGGTATCTTTCGTTCGCGCGAAAACCACGTCGTCACCGTCGGGATGCCAGCTTATTGCGCCCCCGACGCCGGACTTTACCTTGTGCTCGTGGCCCAGTGAACAGACGTAGTCTGCTGCGCCGTCGCTCCAACCGTCGATCCGATAACTCATCTTCGCTCCGGTCTCGACATCAACGACGTAGAGGCTCATCAGATTAAAGTGTTCACCGCGATTCGAGACGTAGGCCAGCTTCCGGCCGTCCGGCGAAAACTTTGGATAGAAGTTGCTGAAGCCCTCCTCCTCGATGAGACGTCCTTCAATGGGCTGTGCCCGGACATCGGCGGTCCGCACCGCATACTCATGACGCAGCGTACTCATCCATTCATCGTAAATCTGCGAGCCCTTCACCCCCGTAGCGTCTTTCAGCGCGCGCTGTACGTTCCAATTGGTCCACTTCGACAGCTCGCTCGACACGCGACGCAGTACATCCTCGCCGTATGTGCCGGCCAGATAATGCGTAAATGCAAAGCCATGGTTGTATACACCTTCGCGCAGCAGGCTCGAATGCGAATAGAAGCCGCCCATGTCATTCAGCGACATTTCCTCACCGGCGAGCACGCGGGTGCGAAGCAGCATGTCGCGATGCGTATCCCAGCGGTCATAATCCAGGAAGGCACGCTGATACTGCGCCGTCCCCTCGGCAAGCCACGCTGGATTGTTCAGGACCGGGACAGGATAGGTGACGATAACATCCGGATATCCGTACAGCACGTCCGGCCGCTTGACATCCTCGTAGTCGAGAAGCTGGAAATAGAGGAACGGCATCTTCCGATCGGCCTTCATCGTGGACTGCACCTGCACGATGTGCGTGAACTCGTGCGTGATGACGTTGCGCAGCCAGTTGTGATCACCCCGCAGCGGCGAATCGAGAGCCGGCGCCCAGATCTCCAGCTTGTTGTCGAAGAAGTACGCAGCACCGTTCGAGTAATCTTCGAAGTCTTTCAGGATGATGGAGATCTTGGTTTCGGGCTCGTGTTCGTAGAGCGATGTGATCGGCTCGTACACATCCTCGGCAATGCGTGCGACGACCTGGGCCGTCCGACTGCTCCCCGCTCCCGTAGAATCGTGATGAAATATGATCTGGAAATGATCGGTCTCGATCGTGTACCACGTCAGCGTCGGGCGCGCGTAATCATACAGATCCGGCGACGTCTGCGCGCGCACCGTCCCAGCGGCCACAAGCAATATCACAAGCACCGCCGCCGCAAATCCGACGATCGCAACCCGAGATGCTGCCCTGTGATTCCTGAGCCTCGAACTCATCGCATCACCGCCATCTTCACTAATTTCGTCTCCTCTTCGCCATCAGCGGTTCTGGCCGTAAACCGTGCGAAGTAGAGACCGCTCTCGGCATCGGCCTGCCAGACTGCTTCCGTAGGCAGGCCGGCTCGCACATCACCCATATCGATATCGTCGACGAGAAGGCCCGCCGCGTCTATAATTCGGATGCTTACCCGTGCGTCGCGGCGCGTGGCAATCCGCAGATGTGTCGAGCCGTCTCGAATCGGATTCGGCCAGTTGTAGGTCTCGCTCGTCACGATGAGCGGCTCCTGTGGCTCGTTCGGGTCAGATCCCGGGTCCGAAATAGCCACAAAGCTGGCGTTCTCCCCTGAACCGTACATCCGGCCCCACAGCACGGAAGATACGTTTGGAATCGCCCACCCTTTAACATTACCGTTCTCGGCTACCGCGACAAGTGTACCGTCGGCCGTAAGTCCAGGAGTTGCCGGTGCGGCATTGCCTACTTCCAGAGGAAAGCCGTCGATTGCGTGCTGATCGCGGACGACGTCGATCGCGTAGATGTACCCATTCGTGGATGCCGCCACTATGGCGGTCGATCCTCCGAATTCAGCTATCAGCGGCTGACCGGCGATTCGCCCCTCGACGTGAATCGGGAAATTGCTCACGAGGGCTCCGGACTGCGTGAAGGCGAGCAACATCGATCCAAATGAAGCCAGGACGTCGAGGCGGTGATCGCCGTCCAGATCTGCCACTACCGGGTAAGCCGCGAGCGAGTCGTTCGGTTCAACCCCGAATCGTGAAGCCGCGGCTCCGACGTCGACGGTCGTAACGCTTCCCGCGGATCCGAACAACAGAATCTCGCCGGTACTCGTAATGGGCAGTGCGCCCATCAATCCGCCCTGATCGCGGCCGAATACCGCCTGACCAACCCGGACATTGGTCGGAAGACGGTAGTTCCAGTCGTTCTCAATCCCTGAGACGCCCTCTCTGCCGACGACAACGGCGACCGATCCGAGATCCGTCGCCGCCGACGCCAGCGAAACCGCCTCGCGCGCCGCCGGCTCTGTCGTCACCGATACGTCGGACAAGGCAGCCTGGACTACCACCGTACGTTCGTCGCCGCGCAGCAGCAGGCTGTAGGTCGTCATGCGCTCAAAATTAGTCACCACGATCGGTGACACCGCCCTCATCGATCCGAGGTCGTCTGGAAGTTCGATCGTCTCTGATGGAGACGAAGGCCCATCCGACGAAGACCACAAAACGAACCGGTGGCTGTCTTCGAAACGCTCCAGAGTCACGAGGACTTCACCGGTCGCCGGCGGCGCGGTGGAAGCGAACCGGCCAACACCGGCCGAATACAGAGCCACGCTGTCGGCGCCGGCCGAATAGAGGATCTCGGGACAGGAGACGGAACATCCCACGAAGGAGCCAGGGCCGAACGAACCACCCGCGACGCCGATCGGCAGATTCGAGAGCGGTTCGATTCCGCCCTCCGTCACCTGCCGATAGGTGAACGCCATTTCCGCAGCCGGCGGCGAAAAACCCTCGAGCACGATAAAGCTCGAACCACCGGAATTGGTCTGCGAGCCTGGGAAGGTCCGGGGACCGAACCTGTTTTCATACAACTGGACCTCACGGCCGCCCGTCACCTGTACACGTACCGGATTACCCTCATAGAAAAAATCAAAAGGAGATCCGAGCTCCGCTTGCGGACCAAACGGTCCTTCAGATGGAAAACCGATATCCTGTGCGCCGTCAGCTTCTTCGAGATCGACGGCCCTCGATTGCACACCGACATTGACGGAATTCTCCGGCATACCCGCACGCAGCCGTCGCTCATCGATGTGCCAGATCAGGATTCCACCATTTAGCTCATTATCGTCCTCATCGAGTCCACCCGGCAGCGCCCAATCGTAGTTGTCAACGCTCACCACGACGCCGCCTACGAAATCTTCCACATTGACGCTGTTGAAATCAGGATCGCCGTTCTCGACGTGCTGCTCGATGATCTCGCCGTCGTTCCACACGCGCAGCGTCAGACCATCCGATTCGGGATCTCGATGTCGATTCTCGATCATGAAATACTCGACATCCGAAATGATCGCACGAGCCGATTGGGATTCACCAGGAAGAGACGCCGCGAGAAGTGAAATCGTCCGCTGGTCCGCGCCTTTTAGATCCACAGGATCCGTCCAGCCGAGAAAGTACTTGGTCCATGCCATCGGCTCCGGCGGAAAAAGACCGCGGTAGGCGAAGATCCCCTGCGTATCCATCACACCAAACGGACCGATCGCGCTCTCTCCGGTCTCCGTGTCGAACAGGTCCGGCACGCCCAAATAGTTGAAAAAACTCGCCGCAAGAAGGCCATTGATAGACAGTTCCAAAAGGAACGGCTCATCCGATATGAAATCCATCGCACGGCGCGTTTCGGTGCGGGGAAGAACCATCGTATGATCGATCGGAAACTCATTGAACCTCAATGTCTGCTTGCCGATAAGTCTTGTAAGCGACGGCTGATCGAAAAACAACGATGGGAGGTCCTCAGGGGTCTTGTCGAGCGTTGTTCCGATCAACTCGACGTCGCGCCCGACTCCGGCATGGAAGACGACAAATGCGGTCCGCGAAGGATCGAATCCGGTCATGTCGAAAGAGGACTGCTGAGATGCGAGTGCCCACGCTTCGTCGATCATGTCTGCAAGTTTTCGCAGCTCGGCGTCGCTGTCCGCCTCGGGACCCGTAGGCGCATACGCACTCATGTGCCGCGACAGCCGCACGGTCTCGGGGATGAGGTGAGTCTCGACCTCCGTGATGCCGTCCGATACCCGTGCTACGTAGTCCGTCAGGAAGTCGAGGTGCGCATCGAAGTAGGCCTGATTATGCGGGAGCGGGTCGATGGACGGTTCAAGACCGTCGTACAAAGAACCGCCAAATGTGCCGTCCCCAGTCGTAAACCGAGATGTGTCCGGCTGGAATTCGACGCGCAGCGCGACGAGGTCGTAGGTCGCGGCAGCGGGTTGGCGAAGCTGTCCGTCGGGCGTCTGCAGTGCCGATCGCATCGCTAGCACGTCAGCCGGAAACGCGACGGATTGCGCCGACACTGCGCGACCGGCAGAGCTGATAAGAAGGCCGCACACGATGAACCGCAGCGCTTTTCGGAGAGAACTCCTCCGGTGGATGCCCATGCGTATGATCGTCGTGTCCGGCCTTATCTGGAGAGGTAAACGTGACTCTGGTCCCGCCGAGTCGAATGTTATCTACTACTTGAGGAAATTCAGAAGCAGGGAAAACCGCATCGTGTTGGCCAGCGGGTGCCCTTCCTCGAGTGCATAAATGTACGAGAAATCGACGCCGATGATATTCCAACGAATACCCGAGCCGAACGTCAGGAACTGTCGATTGCCGTTGTACGGACTTTCATAGAAGTAGCCTACCCGCATTGCGAATAGGTCGCGGTACCAGTACTCGAGTCCTGAACCGATCGTAAGCTGGTCCATCACGCCGATGTTTTCCATCTGTGACGGATCCTCCTCACATTCCTGCATCGACGCGGTGCAAACCTCTATCGGCTGCCATGCGGTGAAAAGTGCCTTATAAAACGGATCGGCCACGTTCGCGTTGTTGAGCGTGTCGGCCTCAACGCGAATCAGCATTTTATTGAAATCGTTCGCAAACGTGATCTTGTTGTATTCGTCAAATTCGAATGTCGCGGCATAGCCGAACCGGATATTTGTCGGGATGGGATCCGACTGCCCCTGGTCGGAATACTGGATCTTCGGTCCCATATTGGCCAGGTTGAAACCGAGATTGACGCCTACGTCGACGTTGCCCAGGTTGAACTGCGGGATCTCGTACAGCCCACCGACATCGAATCCGACCGCTACCCCGGCACGCGTCGACTGCGCACCGACCGTCTGCCCGGGTGCAAGATTCGAATAAATCAGCCTGGCACCCGTACCGATGGCGAAGTTATTCGTCAGATACGTGCCGTACGAGGCGCCGAGCGCGAGATCATAGGAGCGGAACGTTCCGGTTGGATTGTTCTGCGCATCGCGCCCCTCATGCTCGCCCAGAAAGAGGTATGTAAGGTGAGCTCCGAACGTGCCGATCCCGTCGACTCGGTGCTTCGCCACCAGATATTCGTAGAATAGACCGGCATTGAACTCCGGCAGCCAGTTCGAGTGCGTCAGGGATGCTTCCGTGCCCTCCTGCTTTGCCAGACCTGCCGGATTCCAGTATATCGCGTATGCATTGTCGCTCAATGCCACTCCGGCATTCCCCATGCCCGCAGCACGGCTGTCCGGTTCGATCTGCAAAAACACAACGGCAGCGCCGCCGATCTGCGCGGTCGCAGTACTCGCTGATGCGGCGAGAATGAAAATCCCGAGCACCGCCGTAATGATTGTACGTTTCATAATTTTTTACACGTTTGCCTGATTGTCGTCACTCATACCCTGAACTCACAACACTATTAAACGACTTTCGCCTTTTCCCCAAGCGGCACGTCTCTTCCCACGCTCAATGCATACCGTCAAAGCTCGTCTACCGGATCACAGCAATCTTCTCGATCCGCTCCGAAACGTGCCGCTCCCCGTCCATTCCGTCAACTGCTACCCGGACTTTATACAGGTAAATACCTGATGCCACTAGGTTTAGGTCCTCATCCCTTCCATCCCACGAAATCTGTACAGGACCCCCACCTAGAATTCCCGAAGGAAGCGCCTCGTCAGCGTCGAGCGTCCGGACCGGACGACCATTGAGCGTATAAATCCGAACCTGCACGTCTGCCGTCGTACCTGTCGGCTGATTGTGCTCGAAAACAAACCGGGTTCGACCGCTCGTCGGATTTGGATAATTAAAGACATTCCGCAGCACAAGGTCATCCGTCGCCGAGACAAAAAAGTCCAGGTTCTCTTCAGCCGAATTATTCAGTACGTCCCAGGCGCGAACGGAAAGTGTGTGCGGGCCCTCGTCAAGCGCCGACGGATACTCTTCGAAATCGAACGTCACGCTGCCGCTGCGATACGAGTTCGGATCACTTTCAAATCGGCGGCTGACGTCAACCGCGCTCTGTTCGTCACCGTCGACGACCAGCAGCATTTCGTGACCAACTCCCGCGCCTACTGCATTGATTCCACTGTCGTCACGCAGCTTCACGATCAGCCTCGGCGTCGGCGGCGTCATCCCGCCCGAGACAAACGTGGTGTCGTTCAGAAAGAGTGCAATCTCCGGCCCGTCTTCGTCATCGGGGGGATTGGCCGACGTGCCGCCTACGACCACATCTTCGGTAAATCCACCGGCATGCCCACCGCTATTAAATGCGTACGCGCTTATTCGTCCGGACTCGTCGCTGTAGGATATATCCTTAGGCACGACGAAGGTCGCCTCGAACCGCCCGCCGCTCACCGGCACCATCCCCCGCCAGATCAGGTCCTCGCGCACCGTGTAGTATTCCCTTGGCATAGCGCTTCTGAGCGGTACCTGCACGTGCCGCTCGGCGTCGTGAACCGTCAAGCTCATCTGTCCGTCGAAGCTGCCATCGACCTGATCGTCTATCGTGCGGACGCTCCCCACTACCTGCACGCGGTCGAGTGCACGGAGGTTCGGACGCTCGTTCAGCGGCTGGCCGTTCACCGTCTCGATCACGGCCTCACCGGGAGGCGTACCAAGCCGAACGGTCGGATCTCCAAGCAAATTGAACTTCCGATTGTTGCCCTGCAATCCGGGATCCGTGTTCTTGGTCAATCGAATAATGTCACCGAGCCGCCGAGGAAGACCATCCTCGTCTCGCTTGAACATCTCGCTGTTCAAGGCGCGATTGAGTCCCACATTGAGCGTGGTGATGGTCCGAGATGTGTAAACGAGCCTCACGGTCGTCATGAGCGCGATGGCGCCCCCATTGGGGTTCAGCAGAAGGGCCTCCGCTCCGCTCTGCTCGTGGCCCAGATCCCACCATCCGAACGAACACGTCGCTGTCACAAAAATCGGAAGCCTGTCCCGATTCTGCAGGTTCTCCGCGTCATTCATCGTGAAGATTTCCTCCTGCGCCAGAGCATGCTCGCCACCGTGACCGCTGTAATTCATCACCAGCACACCCTCGTTCAGCGACGACAAAAGGTCGTTCTTCACACCCGGAATCCGCCAGCCGTTCTGGAACTCGCGGGTGTATGAGATGGCGTACACCTTTTCGAGATCGATGCGCGGATATTCCTGATGAACCAGTTCGGCTACGACGTCCGCATTCTGCGTGTGCAGATCCGGCGGATTTTCCTGCGACGCCCGAACTCCGTTGAACGCATCATCGGCGACGAACAGGTAGCGACTTCGCCACGCACCGTACGTCTCCGGATTCTCGTAGTGCTTCACTTTCGCCACCATCGCAGCCGCTTCTTCCTGCGTCTGCACGGGAAAGCGGCCGATGCCGATATCAACTACCTCAGAGCCGTAGCCCTGACTTCCGGGCCAATCCCAGATGCCTTCGTTATCGTCCAGGAGTCCGAAGTAG
Source organism: uncultured Rhodothermales bacterium (assembly GCA_964554105.1). GTDB lineage: Bacteria > Bacteroidota > Rhodothermia > Rhodothermales > VXPQ01 > CAZKNF01. Next base: position 48,534 of record CAZKNF010000002.1, read on the forward strand.
TCGTCGCTCGTGTAGGATTCGATCGGACTGAACGATTCTTCCGTCTCGTAGGGTGGAATCCAGTTCTGTAGCACAGGCCGATCCGATTCGCCGCCCAGATTACGATAGTTGAAGTGCCCGTCTCCAAAAAGAAGGACATATTTCAGGCGTCGGTTGTCGTCAGGCGCACGGTCGTAAACGAACTTGAAATAGTCGCGTATCGCCCGCATATCCTGCAATCCGCCCGAGAATTCGTTGAAGATCTTCTGGATGTCTGCCACCACGACCTGCAGGCCGTCCTGGGACCGGTACTCGGCCAGCTCATTCGCAGCCTGGCGGAACTCGGCGGGCGTGACGATGATGAAATCCGGATATCCCGCCACGCCGTGAAGATTCTGATTCTCGACACGCTGTGCTGCGCTTGCGGTGAGGGGCTTCGATCGCGCCGTAACGAACGCGAAGATCTCTCGTGGCTGTGCGGGATCCTCCACCTGCACCTGAATGCGGTAGGTACCACTCTCGGAACGGACTCCCAGGCGTCGAATGGCTCCATGATCGGTGACATCCCAGACTTGAGGCTGCGTACTAAATCCGCCGAGAGCCATCTCGAAGCGCCCGATTTCACCCGCCGGTGTGGAAAATCGAAGGGTATCGCCGGACGCCTGAAGATTCTGCGTGTAGAAGGCCCTGATCCAATCGATCGCTGCCTCCGGTACGTTCGTCGCCTGCGGATCTAGCCGCATCGACAGAGTGATCGGCGCACCGGATGTCACATCCTGTGAGAATGCGGCGACACTTGCAGCGGCAATCGCGGACGTTTCAGAGGACGTAAGAGATCGGCGGGCACGCTCCTCCGCAAGACGCGTACCTCCTGATTCGAAGAACACGTGCGCCGCAGGATTCGATCGGATCGCGACATGGGCGCGGTATCGGATCTGCCCTGCCACCAATCCGGGAAGCTGCTCATTCTCGAGCAGCGGCCGCATCGTACCCGTCCGGATCGTACGACTGACCCAGGTGTGCCCGGTCCCGTTTTCTTTGCTCCACATAAATTCGTCGAAATCGCGGAAAAACCGTCCTTCGACGTTCGTTACGACCTGGGCATCGCCATAATTCGGAAACGGTCCTCCACCCACAGACGCACCGTCTCCCTCGTCATCAATCTTGACGAAATAAAAGTTCTCGTTCGAGAACGGATGCACGTAATGATCCCACTCACCGGCCGTCGCATCGTACGTCCAGCCCTCTGGACCCTTGCCGTAGAAAAGGACGGCGTCCCCCGTGTCGAACCGTCCGTCTCCTCCCCCCGAACGCGCTACCGGGTTTTCGATGAGATCAGCGGGACGCGGCTCCGAGTTCAACGCCGGAAGAGGTGCACCGCCGTTGCCGTAGACCTTCACATGATCGGGATCGATGTCGTCCGGCGAGCGATTTAGCCCGGGAAGATCCGCTAAGAACTCTCGATCGATCCGGTAGACACCTTCCTGTGTGATCGGAATCTTGTAAACGACCCCGTCGGATAGAACGCTGGTTTCGACCTGAAGATGGGAGCTGCCGCCACCGATCGATTTACTGAGAACACTTAAATCTCCCGATGGCTGGGGGCGTGCGTAACGAATCGAGATACGCAGGCTTCGATAGCGCCGCACAGTACCGCTCGAGCTGTCATAGCTAAGCAAACGCACGACGAGACTTGCGATCGGCTGATTGCGGCTCAAGCCGACGCTCCGCGCCTCCACCAAATCGCCGGCATATGCGCTGAGCTCGCCGTCACCTGCCGGCAGCGTAATCTCGTCAAAATCCGAAGCCATAACTGAAACGTGCGGACGATCCGCGGTCGGCAGGTCGTACGTCTTGAAGGCATCGGTAACGCCCATAGAGAGAGCTAGAGCGGCTGCAGGCGTGAAGACCTCAATGCCGGTCGAATCCACGATGGATCTAAGCGGGAGGCGCCAGTCGATAGAAACGTCGACGACCAGACCGTCTGCATTCTGCTCGATCGTATTGAAGACGGCATGCTGCGCGCCGGCGCTTCCTACCCCTCCACCGAGGAACAGGATGCCGGTCAGGACCGCTAGAATTAAAGCAGCTTTAACGCTCATTTGCTGGAAGCATCCCGTACCGCGGTCGAACGACCGCGTGCGCGACGGATTCACTGTTACGAAAAGTGTCTTCTTTTCTCACTGACCACAAAGCATTGCCATGCGGTTGCGGCCGATGTTTCGTAACAGTCTGACTCGATAGGCTGGCGTCTAGGCTGAGGTGCGCGAATGCTTGAATAAAATACCGCGAGACGCGGCGCCGCACAAGGTGAATCGATGTATCTCTTGGGGGCGTCCGAACCAGGGGCGCTATTCTAAGAAGCGTCGGTTATGAAGTTCCATTTAGTCATGCCGTTCGAGGTAGTCGCCGATTCGATCTCTCAGCACCGAAATGTCTCGGAGTCCGTCAGCGACACGCTCACTCGCCTCATCGATATCTTTCATCGGCTGGATGAGATCATCCTCGAGAGCCATGGACGTCCCTAGCTCCAGTAAAAACTGGGCGTTGCCGGACACGATGGCGAGTGGGTTGTTCGTGTCATGAAAGATGCTGCCGAGGATCTGCCGGAGCTTCCGTATGAGCTCGATAGGCTCGGTCGACGCATCAAAATCTTCGATCAGGTCCGAACGCATGGTCGTCAGTATTGGTGGTCAGTACACGCGCAGCCGGTACGACACCTAAACCGCCGCGCCACGTTGTTCGATTCTTCTCCTTTTGCACGGCCTCTAGAGATCTTCTAAATTTCGATGATCCCTCACGTCTACTCCTCGTTCCGTACGATGAGGCGTCGCTACGGCTACCTCCGGATCGTGCTCGAAGAAGAGGTGCCATCCCCCTGCCGAAGCATCGTCCAGAAATCGCCTCTTTTCATCAAGGGTCACGAGTGGACGCACGTCGTAGGCCATGATCCACGGCAGTCGCAGGTGTGCGGATGTCGGGAGAAGGTCGGCCACAAACACGAGTGCCTCGTCCTCACCCTTTACCTTAACGAGCTGCTGCGACTCGGTATGTCCGTTGACGATAATCAATTCGATTCCGGGAAAGAGCTCCATAGGCCCGTCGAGCAGCGACAGCTGAGGAGATTCCGCAAGCGGCTGCAGGTTCGCGGGAAGAAAGGACGCCCGCTCCCGGTCATTCGGTTCTTTCGCCCACTCCCAGTGGGCCCGCTGCACATGATATCTGGCGTTCGGAAATACGAGCTCGAGTCCGTCGGCCGTTCGCCTGGTCGATCCTCCGCAATGATCGAAATGCAGATGTGTGAGAATGACGTCGGTCACGTCCTCTTCCGAAAAACCCGCACGTCGCAGAGACCCGGAGAGCGTAGCGTAAGTGGAATCCACGGCAAACCGGTCGGCGAATTTCTCGTCATACTTGTCACCGAGACCGTTGTCGATCAAAATAACACGCCCCTCCCCTTCCAACAGCAGGCAGCGCATGTTCATCGGAATCCGATTGGCGGAATCAGGAGCGATCCGGCTCGACCACAGGACTTTCGGAACGATGCCGAACATCGCGCCGCCGTCCAGCCCGAATCGTCCGGTTTCAATCGAGTAAAGGGCGTAGGATCCGATTTTCGGCATTAGGTGTCGTCCGTGTCTTCCGTTGGAAAATCCTTAAAATGACCGTTCGACTGAATCTTTCGCTTCAAGTCTTCCATCTGTTCGACGCGCGGTATCAGCTCCTCGAAATGGTCCACAAGGTACGCGATGCGATCCTTTTCGCCCGGCAGCTCCAGCACCTCTTGCTTTTGACGCAGTGTGAGCCCTGCATTGTGCGCCATCACAAACGACACCTCCCGCACGTCCTGGTACAGGCTGGGACGAACGGTCCGCCCCGCTAGCTCGAGCAGCTTCATGTGCTGCGTGATGGCTCGCTCTCTGAGGTCGCTCTCAGGTGCTTCGTTCGGCTCGGCAAGAAGCTCCACTTCGGCTGTTATATAGGGATTCTCCGGATAAAGTTGGATGATGCGGAATCGACGACGGCCTTCGACCAGAATGTCCATCCGACCATCCTCATAGCGCGAAACGACATTGACGACGTCAGCCGTACACCCGATCTCCGCCGTCGTACCCTCCTCGAACAAGACGACGCCGAACACGCGCTCCTCTTCCAGACACTTCGCGATCATCTCCTTGTACTGCGGCTCAAAGATATGGAGCGGCAGTCGCTCCTGCGGATACAAGACGACCCCGAGCGGGAAAATTGGAAGCGACGGTATGGTGGCCATAGGGACAGGACGTTCATCCTGAGTTGCGTTCGCGCGCCCGATGATTTCCAAGCACTTCATCGTAACGCTTGCTCGCTAATGTGTTTCCCTCCGCGTCACGGCCGAATACGACGATTCAGGTGGTGGAGCCACGTAAATCCAACGACGGCGACGATGCCCAGAACACCCGCCCTGGGAAACTGCAGCAGCAGTGCGTACCCGGTTGCGAACATCAACCCGAACAGAATCAGGATAGCGGCCGCAACCCGCTGGAGTTCAAACCGAAGCGATGTCGCCGCCGGAAGGCCCGTCGCCTCTCGCTGACGTGCCCATCCAGGCCCCGGCGGGCGCACCCGGCGGTAGAAAGCATTCAACGTTTCTTCGTTCTCCGGCTTTGTGATCAACATGACTGTTATCCAAATCGCCGCCGTGACCAGCGTAATCACCATCAAGCGTATGCCGAAATCATCGATCGTCAGGACCGGAATGACAGTCGTGAACAATCCCGTGAAAAAGCCCGCTATCATCGCCGACAACTCCGCCCAGGCGTTGATTCGCCACCAGAACCACCGCAAAATCAGCACTGCACCCGGACCCGTGCCGATCGCGATCACCAGCCGAAACACCGTCGCCACGTCGGTCGCAAAAAAGGCGGCCGCGGCACCGAATGCCGTGATGATTATGGACGCAATGCGGCCCGCCGCCACGAGCTCCGCCTGCGTCGCATCCGGTTTCATGAACCGCTGATACAAGTCGTTCGTGAGATACGACGCCCCCCAGTTGATATTCGTCGACACCGTGCTCATAAACGCCGCGACAAGCGATGCGACGACGATCCCCAACACACCCACCGGAAGAAAGTCCAGCATCATCATGGGATAACCCAGCTCCTTGTCTTCGAGGTCTGGATAGAGCACGAGAGCGGCAAGCGCGACGAGCACCCACGGCCACGTCCGCACGACATAGTTGACAAAATTAAAGAACAGAGCTGATTTCTCGGCCTCCGCTTCGTCGCGAGCAGCCGCAAGCCGCTGAATGAACTCGCCGCCCCCGTCGCTGCGGCGAAAAGTCCACCACTGCACAAAGGTGTAGGCGAAAAATGTCGTACCTGTGATGCCTGCGATGTCGCTCCACCGCACATCGAATCCGCCGTCCGTCTCGATCGTTACCGGAATGAATGAAAGAACGTCGAAATCCGTCAGCACCTGTGATTTGGTGACGAGGCCGGAAAGTCCACCAACCGCATCGCTGTTGATTGCGAACATGGCTACGACAACGGCGCCGAAGAGCGCCAGAAAGAATTGAAAGAAGTCGGTAATGACTACGCCCCAGAGTCCGGCAAGCCCGGAATAGAGCAGTACCAGCACCGACACGCCGATTACGGACAGTAGCTTCGGATCCATCCCCCATACCAGATCTCCCTCCGCAATCCCTAGATCTGTCCAGATCCCCAGCGCACCGATCACCTTCACAGCGGCGAGCATGATGTAGCTGATTGAGATGCAGTTGATCGGAACGGCGAAGAGGAATGCTTTAATTCCGCGAAGCCAGGCCGCGGCGTCGCCACCGTAGCGCATCTCGATGAGCTCCGCATCAGTGACGATCTCACTCCGCCGCCAGAGACGCGCAAACACGTAGATCAGGACGACGTGGCCGATCGCGAACGCCCACCATTCCCAGTTCCCAGCGATCCCCCTGGTGCCGACGATGCCAGCTATGTAGAGCGGCGTATCGATCGAGAAGGTCGTCGCGGCCATCGAGGTGCCCGCCAACCACCACGGCAGTGCACGACCAGAGACGAAAAAATCCTCCATCGAACCCGAAGCCTTCTTGGCGAGATATAACCCCAGGAGAAGGGTCGCCGCCATATATCCGAATACGATGATCCAGTCTATTAATTGCATAGACGGTCGATGCGCGTTAATCTCCTGTCCGTCAGAGCCCGTTTTCTGCGAGGCAATCTACGCGAGACCGCCTCGAAATCGCGCGTGAACATAGCTCTTCCTCAAGAAAGTATACAGTGAAGCCGTTCTTTGTCACGCAAAGGTTTCTTCCTCGACCGGCGCGAGTCTCAGCCGTGGTGGGCGCGTGGCTGCTCGTGTTGGCGGCGACGGCAGACGTCGTCACAGCCCAGCCGGTCGATTTCGGCTCGTCGGACGATCCCAGAGAAGAGCTTCAGGTCGTGTGGTGGCAATACCAGAGTAGCCTGGACCTGAATGGCGGCCTCTCGTTGATATCGGACCACTGGCGCGGCGGCATGAATGCCGCAATGAACGTTGTCACACGTCCATTGACCGCCCGCATGAGCGGCACCCTGCGCGGCGGCATCTACGGCCGATATGAACCGGATACCGATGAATTGTACGACCTCCTTCGTGTCGTCGAGTTCGCCCGCTACAATCCGCCGCCACGCTCGCGACTGTATGCGAGAGCAGGACTCATCCAGCGTATGCGACTCGGGACGGGGCATCTGGTCAACTTCTTTAACTCGCAGGTCGCGTGGAACGAACGAACGGTCGGAGCCGAAGCCCTGCACTCCACCCCTCTTTTCGATGTCGCCGGATTTACCGACAATGTCCTGGTCAACGGGGTCGTGGGCGGACGAGCCGCTGTGCGCCCCCTGTTCTTTGGCGATGACCTTCGGACCCGATCTCTGGAAATCGGACTCAGCTACGTTACGGACCTCGGCACCAGGACCGGCGATACGCGTGAGATCACCGCATATAATCTCGACATGAGCTTCAACGCACTAACTTCGGGTGAAATTCGCCTTATCCCATTCGTCAGCTTCGCGCGCTATCCACAATATGGCAGCGGCATCAGCTTCGGCGCCAGCGTCGAAAGCGATAATTTCATCGATCTGGCCCGGTTCCGTTTGCGGACCGCCCTGTACTATAATGGCCGCCGATTCATCCCCGGTTATGTAGGCTCGTTCTATCACGTGAGCAATCCGAGGGAACGAATTCTCAACGCCGATAAGTACCTGGGTGGATCTCGGACAATTGATTTCGAGGGGATAGATCTAGCGGATGCGCTCGGAGGCAATGACTTCGAGACGGAGCTGCGCATCTTGATTTTCGAGCGGTTCGAATTCTGGTACCAGTTTCGACGGCACTATGGATCGCACAGTCTCAGTGAATACCATCTCCGCATGTTCTTTCATAGCCCGAATCGGCTACGGATCGATATCGGCATGGACCGTGGAGGATTGAAGGGCTTTTTCAGCCTGTTCAACGATCTCGGAGATCAGACGGCCCTCACATTCGGTACGGACTATCGCCTGATCGGACCCTTCTGGGTCTTTTTCCGCTCGCGATATACCTTCGAAAGCGCGGGCGTTGCCGAAGACGGCACGCAGATGTTTCTAGTCGAGAGGCGCTTCGAACCTTTTACGGGCGTTCGCTTCGATCTTTGACGGTGCAGGCGTTCAAATTCAGTCCCAGATTCAGTGCCATCGTTCTTGTCAGTAATTGCATGAGCTCAAGCCCCTCTCCGCCGCTCCCTTCGACTCGGCGCAAGCTGCTTGCCGAGCGCACACGTGAGATGATGCACGAGGTGTATCCCGATGCGGACTGTGCGCTCAACTATTCCACTGCGCTCGAACTCCTCGTGGCGACCATTCTCTCAGCGCAGACAACCGACGTAAACGTCAATCGTGTGACGGAAGGCCTGTTCACGAGGTATCAGTCGCTTGAGGATTTCGCGTCCGCGAATCCGGAGGAATTTCAGAACGAGATCAGGTCGACGGGATTCTTTCGCAACAAGACGAAGCACGTCATCGGCGCGGCGAACAAAATCCTCGAAGATTATGGCGGCGAAGTGCCTGACTCGATGGAGGAGCTCGCTGCCCTACCAGGTGTTGCACGCAAGACCGCGAACGTCGTCCTGGGCACCTATTTTGGCAAGGCGGAAGGCTTCGTCGTCGACACGCACGTCAAGCGCGTCGCGTATCGCATCGGCCTCACCGACGAGACGGACCCCGCAAAAGTGGAACGGGATCTGATGGAGCTGTTTCCTCGAAGTGAATGGATTTTCCTGGGCCACGCCTTCATCCGCCACGGCCGGCAGATCTGTCATGCACGCTCACCGAAATGCGAGATCTGTCCGATCAACGACGTCAGCCTGCAACGCGGAGTTAAGAAATAGGAGACAGCCGCAGCACGCCCCGCAATGCGTTCTACTTCACCCCTTCGCTCATCTCCAGCATGCGCTCGATCGGCTTCAGGGCGCGGCGGCGCGTCGCCTCGTCCATAGTGATCTCCGGCTGCTCGTGCTTCAGACAAAGAAACAGCTTCTCCAGCGTGTTCAGCCGCATGTGAGGGCACTGACTGCAGTTGCAGCCGCTCTCCGGCGGCGCCGGAATGAATGTCTTGCCCGGACTATCCTTCCGCATCTGGTGGAGGATGCCTTCCTCTGTAGCCACGATGAACTCCGTCGTTGCGCTATCACGCGCGAATCGGCGAATTGAGCTTGTTGATCCGACGTGGTCCGCGTGCCGAAGTACAACCTCCTCGCACTCGGGATGAGCCAGCACCAGCGCCTGTGGATGACGCATCTTCAGACGAAGCAGCTTCTGCTCGCTGAACGTCTCATGCACGATGCAGACACCGTCCCACAGGACCATGTCGCGTCCTGTTTCTTTCATCAAATACCGGCCGAGATTCCGATCCGGAGCAAAAATGATCGGCTGATCCTCAGGAATCTGGTCGATGAGGTGCTTCGCATTCGAGGACGTGCAGATGATGTCGCTCAGCGCCTTCACGCCGGCAGTACAATTGATGTATGAGACGACGATGTGGCCGGGATGCTGCTTCTTGAATTCCGCCAACTCTGGAGCTGGACACGAATCTGCCAGAGAGCATCCTGCATTCAGATCCGGGAGAATCACTTTCTTGGTCGGATTTAGAATCTTAGCCGTCTCCGCCATGAAATGGACGCCGGCGAATACAATCACGTCCGCATCCGTCTCTGCCGCCTTCCGGGAAAGACCCAGGGAATCACCGATAAAATCAGCGATATCCTGGATATCCGCCTCCTGATAGTAATGCGCGAGAAGAATCGCGTTCTTCTCCTTCTTCAGCCGATCGATCTCGTCGAAAAGGTCCATCGCGGGATCTACCGCTTCGTCGACGAAGCCGATGACCGGATCAAGTATTGGAATCCCAGCCATTGTAGGTGTTCGGATTTCGATGGGTTACCGCTGCGGTGTTAACGCAAGCCGATCTTGTACGTTCTCCGGCCCGAGACGCTGCGCCGCAGTATCAGAGCGATGCCGTTCTGCAATGAGCCGCGAGGAGTGCAACGCAGAAATGCGGTATTTATCAACGGCCGTTCAGAAGGACTCAGGGTATCACACGTCGTCTGTGATGGACTCAACGGGCTCAAGAACGCCGTTCTTGAGACGCAGTATCCTGTCGGCAATCGCGGCAAGCGCCAGGTTATGTGTCACGATGATAAAGGTGTGATCGAAGGTTCGGCTGAGCCGGAAAATCTCGTCGTGAAGCCTGTCGGCGGTCGCAGTATCGAGATTGCCCGTCGGCTCATCGGCCAGCACGAGTCCGGGTTGATTCATCAGCGCCCGCGCCACGGCCACACGCTGCTGTTCACCACCCGAGAGCTCGCCGGGCCGGTGCGACGCGCGTTCCTCCAGGCCAAGCGTCCTCAGCAGCTCCATTGCACGATCTTTCACCTCCGAGATCCGTCTGCGCGAAATAAGTGCGGGCATCGCCACATTCTCGAGCGCCGTGAACTCGGGCAGAAGGTGGTGAAACTGAAAGATGAACCCTACTTCGCGATTCCGGAACGCGGCAAGCTCCTCATCCTTCTTGCGGAATATGTCGTCTCCGCGATAGAGAACGGACCCGGCATCCGGCCGATCCAGGGCCCCGAGCATGTGCAGAAGCGTGCTCTTGCCCGTCCCACTCTCTCCGACGACGGCGATCACCTCGCCGGCACGCGCCGAAATGTCGACACCGCGAAGGACCTGAAGTCGTCCCCCTCCGCCGGTCGGATAGCTTTTCTCAAGGCCGCGCGCTACGAGAAAGGCATCGTCGGCTCGATTCATGCGATTCTCTTCGATCACAGCCTATCGTTTCGCTGGTAGCAAGGCGAGTACCTCAAAGAAATGCCGTGCGGCGCAACTGCGACTAGTCCCCTCGCTCGATGCCGTACTTATTCATCTTGTTGTAAAGGTGCGACCGCTGTATGCCAATGGAATCCGCCGTCCGGCTAACGTTCCACTCGAAGTCGTTCAATTTCCTTTCGATGAATACCTTCTCTGCCATATCACGGAAGTCGCTGAACTCATCGTACTGTTCGAGGAGATTCTGGATGGGATCGGTCGTCGTCGCTCCCGGACGAACATAGCGGTCCACATCTTCAGCTTCGATTGCGTCGTCGGCGGTCAAAACGATGAGGCGCTCCACCACGTTCTGAAGCTCACGCACGTTGCCCCTCCACTCGTGTTTCTTCATACGTTCGAGGGCGTCGTCGAGAAAGTGCTTTCCCGGCATGCCGTTTCGCCGCGCGAGCCGATCACAGAAATGTCGGGCGATGATCGGAACGTCGTCCCGGCGCTCGCGAAGCGGCGGGACGTGGATGAGAATCACGCTGATGCGGTGGTACAGATCCTCGCGGAAGAGGTCTTCCTCCATTTGCTCCATCAGATCTTTATTCGTCGCGCAGATCACGCGGACGTCGACGCTGATATTCCGGTCACCGCCGACGCGCTGGATCTTGCTTTCCTGCAGCGCGCGAAGCACCTTCGCCTGAGCCGACAGGCTCATGTCACCGATTTCGTCGAGGAAGAGGGTTCCCCCGTGCGCCTGCTCGAACTTTCCGATGCGCTGCTTGGTCGCACCCGTGAATGCCCCCTTTTCGTGGCCGAACAGTTCGCTCTCGATAAGCTCACTCGGGATGGCCGCGCAGTTTACTTCGACCATCGGATGCTCCTTTCGCGGGGACATATGATGGAGCCATTTCGCGACCAGCTCCTTGCCTGTCCCCGGCTCGCCGGTAATCAGGACGCGGGCCTCAGACGGCGCGACGCGTTCGATCGTGTCCTTGATACGCTTGATCCCTGAGCTCTCTCCGAGAATCGGCGTCAACTCACCGTCAAACTCTTCGATCGCCTGCCGCATTCGGCGGTTGGCCACCTCGAGCTCGCCGCGGTCCAGCGCGTTCCGAACCGTCAGCAGCATGCGGTTCAGATCCGGCGGCTTCTCGATGAAATCGAATGCGCCGAGCTTCGTCGATTCGACCGCGGTCTCGATCGTGCCGTGCCCCGAGATCATTATAATGGGGACCTCGGGCATCTCCTCACGTGCCGTCTCGAGGACGTCCATGCCATCCCGCTTGGGCATCTTCACGTCCAGCATGACGAGGTCATACTGGTTGCCGCGCATCTTCTGCAGCGCCTCTTCACCGTCTACCGCCTCCTCGACCTCAAAATCCTCATACTCGAGGATTTCGCGCAAAGTGCGGCGAATACTTGGCTCGTCGTCAACAACGAGAATCGTGGGCATGAGGGCCTGTGACCTCTTTAGGAATTCTGCTTCGCTGCTGCGCGGGCAATATAAATGTCGGCTTGATTCGCAAGATCCGAATTCGGGTAATCTTCCCTGATCTGTTCGTACGCCGCCTGCGCCTGCGCGTATGCACCGGCAGCCTCGAAGGCGCGGCCGGCGCTTAACAGATACCGCGGAGACCCGAGCTCATTCTCAAAAAATCGGGCGGCATCCAGATAGCGATCGGCGGCGCGCTCATATTCTCCAAGATTTTCGTACACCGCCGCTTCACCGGCAAGCGCACTGGCGCCGATGAATCCGTCGATTCTATCGAATGCCTGGAAATGCTCGAGCGCTCGATCGTATTCGCCGAGGTTGTAGAGCGCGTCGGCCGCGTAGAAATGAGCAAGATTCCCTGCGCTCGTACCGCCGTACTGATCTGCGATCTCCAGCAGTCCGAGCCTGTCAGCCGTACCGTCCAGCGCCTCCTGATAGGATCCCTGTTCGTAAAGTCCGACCACGGCGCCCAGCATCTGCTCGGCCTCCTGGCTCTGCTGGTTCTGGTACAACACATACCCGACAATCCCCAGCACAACCACGAGGAGACCCGCGAGTATTCCGTATACCAGCGTTCGATTCTGGTCGAAATAGCCCCACGCCCGGGCATACCAGGTAATGACGGCATCCTCCCGGAGCTCGTGCCTCTTAGAAATTCTTTTCGGGGGATTTAGAGTAGACATGAATCCTGAATTAGATTAACCATTGGAAGTGAGCGCCCGGCCGGATACACTCGCGGGGCGCATCCGTCGCACGAGCGTACAAAAGATCGACAAGATCGGATTCGCCTGAACCGATTACAAGACGACGGACGGCTTGTACGCCGATCCAGAACATCGTTTCCCGTAAAAGGGCTTCCACAAATAAACGGCTCTTTTCTCGACACGAATTTCACTAAAATCAGCGTCTGCGATGTGGATCGCAGATCTCCTCCATCCGTTTATTCTGAAACGACCTGTCGTTTTCACCTAATTAGGAGAACTGCCAGATGGCTATAAAGCTCGGCATTAACGGTTTCGGACGCATCGGACGCCTCGTTTTTCGCTCGATTCTCGAGCGCGATCTTGGCGGAATCGACATTGTCGGTGTCAACGATCTCACGGACGCCAAGACCCTTGCCCACCTTTTCAAATTTGATTCGGTTCACGGTCAGTTTCCCGGGGACGTCGAAGTCCAGGGCGACAAGCTCGTGATCAACGGGGACGAGTTTCCCGTCTTCGCCGAGCGCGATCCATCGAATCTTCCCTGGGGTGAGCTCGGCGCCGATGTAGTAGTCGAGTCGACCGGAATCTTCCGCACGCGGGAGAAAGCTGCCCAGCACATTTCGGCAGGTGCGAAGAAGGTCGTCATCTCTGCTCCCGCCAGCGGCAACATCGATGCGACGATCGTCCTGGGCGTAAACGACGATGTCCTCACGGGCGACGAGGAGGTCGTCTCCAATGCCAGCTGCACGACAAATTGCCTCGCGCCGATGGTGAAGGTCATCGACGACAAGTGGGGCGTTAAGAACGGCTTCATGACGACCGTACACGCCTACACGGCCGACCAGGCGCTCGTTGACGGTCCTCACAAAGATTTACGCCGCGCCCGCGCCGCCGCCCTCTCGATCATCCCGACGACTACGGGTGCCGCGAAGGCAGTCGGACTCGTCCTGCCGCATCTGCAGGGAAAACTCGACGGGATGGCCCTGCGCGTTCCCACACCCGCCGGCTCCCTCACCGACTTCACACTGGATCTCGGCGTGGAAGTCACTCCCGACGAAATCAACGCCGCCTTCCGTGAGGCTGCAGGTCGTATGAAAGGCATCCTCCAGTACAGTGAGGATCCCCTCGTTTCGGCCGACATCATCCACAACTCGCATTCTTGCATCTTCGATGCCGAATCGACGATGGTGTCCGGTACGATGGTGAAGGTTGTCGGATGGTACGACAACGAATGGGGCTATTCCTGCCGCACCGCTGAGCTCGTTGAGAGACTCATGAAGGTCGCCGAACCTGCGTAAAGCGTTCTTTCGGAAATTCTACGGGAGAGTAAACATGTTTTGCTCTCCCGTTTCTATTTGCGCCATTCAGAAATTTGCTCCACAGGATGAATAAGCTCACCCTAGACGATCTCGACGTTTCCGGCAAACGCATCCTCGTCCGTGTCGATTTCAACGTACCCTTGGTGAAAGGACGAAACGGTAGCCTGACGGTAAGCGACGACAATCGAGTACGCGCCGCCCTTCCGACTATCCGCACTATCGCAGAACGCGGCGGCAAAGTGATTTTGATGAGCCATCTGGGTCGCCCGAAAGGTGAAACGAAACCGGAATTCTCCCTCTCTCCTGTCGGAGAACGACTCGAGGAGCTGTTGGGCAGCCCCGTTCGTTTCATCAGTGACTCGGGAGGGCAAGCCGTGGAGCAGGCCGTTCGAGAACTGCCCGAAGGTGGCGTAATCCTCCTCGAAAATACACGCTTTAATCCGGGCGAGACTGCAAACGATGAAGGCTACGCCTCACAGCTCGCCCAACTCGCCGATCTGTATGTGAACGATGCATTCGGATCGGCTCATCGCGCGCACGCATCCACCGAGGGCGTCACGCACAGGGTGGAACAGTCCGCAATGGGCTATCTGCTGCAGAAGGAGATCGATTACCTCTCCAAACTGCTGGAAGAGCCGGAGCATCCCTACGTGGCCGTACTTGGCGGCGCGAAGGTGAGCGACAAGATCGGCCTCATCGAAAATATGCTCGAATACGTCGATTCGCTGCTCATCGGCGGCGCGATGAGTTACACTTTTCTAAAGTCGCTGGGCCACGACGTCGGGAGCTCAAAAGTGGAAGACGACAAGCTGGAGATCGCGCGCGACCTTTACGAGCGGGGAGAAACGAAGATCGTCCTGCCCACCGATCATGTTGCGGCGCGGTCGTTCGACAACGATGCAGAGCAGCAGACCGTGGAACGCGACATTCCGGATGGATGGATGGGTCTCGATATCGGGCCTCGAACAATCGATGCATTTCAGGAAATTATCCGGGAGGGTCAAACCGTCGTCTGGAACGGGCCGATGGGAGTCTTCGAGATGTCGAATTTCGCAAAAGGTACCATTTCGATCGCCGAAGCAATGGCTGAGGCAACGCAGAGCGGCGCACTCACCGTCGTCGGCGGTGGTGATTCCGTCGCCGCAGTTACTCAGGCCGGCTTCGCCGATCAGATCAGCCACGTCTCTACCGGCGGCGGAGCGATGCTGGAATTTCTCGAAGGGAAGACCCTGCCGGGCATTGCCGCGTTGACCGACAGGTAGATTTTCGCCATCCGTTGGACTCTCAGACGCCGGACTGATCCACTATGACGTACGACTCGATTTCGGATGTCGATTTTACGCTGGATGACGTACCGTCGCTCTCGCGTCCGGGCCGCGTGCTGATGACGACGCCGGCGCATTTCGACGTCCAGTACGTCATCAACCCCCATATGGCGGATCACGTAGGCAAGGTGAACATCCGGGAGGCCGGGCGCCAGTGGCGCGTGCTGCAGGATGCCTACGAGTCGCTCGGTCTCACGGTGAATGTCATCGAAGGCATCGAAGGTCTTTTCGACATGGTCTTCTGTGCCAATCAGACGCTCCCCTATTATTTGCCGCGAGACGGCGCGCACGGCGTAGTTATGAGCCGCATGCACGCGCCGCAGCGCCGCGGTGAAGTCGAGCACTTCGAACGTTTCTTCCGGAAGATCGGATACGACATTCTCAAAGTCTCTGAGAATCAGGCTCTCGACTTCGAAGGAATGGGGGATGCAATCTGGCATCCGCGAAGATATCTGCTGTGGGGCGGATACGGCGTTCGTTCAAATCGAGAGGTATACGACGAACTCTCGCGAGAGCTCGAGCTGCGAATCCTTCTCCTGCGACTCGAAGACGAAGATTTTTACCATCTCGATACGTGCCTCTCCCCGCTGGATCAAACGTCGGTGCTCATCTATCCCGGTGCGTTCGACGAAAAGGGACTGCCCCTAATCCACCATTTCTTCGATCGTGTGATCGAGGCTCCGGAGAACGAGGCTCGGTCGCTGCTCGCGTGCAATGCCCACTGTCCTGATGGAGAACACGTCATCATTCAAGCAGGCTGTGAGGTGACCAACCGGCTTCTCAGCGAGGCAGGATTCGAGCCGGTCGAGGTTGACACGAGCGAATTCCTCAAGGCAGGCGGTTCTGTATCATGCATGAAGCAGATGTTCTGGTGAATGCACCGGCTGTAGATGAAGCAGATGTTGCAGGCGCACCGGCCGCGCATCTTCTCTCTATCGTGATTCCCACTCTCAACGAGGCGGATCGTATCGAAGCAGCGATCGCTTCCGTACGATCTCAAGATGAAGCACATGAGATCATCGTGGTCGACGGCGGCTCGAATGACGCGACAGCGTCGCTCGCCGGCCGCCACGCTCGGCTAATCGAATCCTCAAGCGGGCGTGCACGCCAGATGAACTGCGGCGCGGCGGCCGCAAGAGGCGATGTGCTCCTGTTCCTGCATGCCGATACACGTCTGCCGACCGGAGGGCTTCGCAGAGTCCGGGACGTCATCAACGACGGCGCACACGGCGGCGCCTTTCGGCTGGCGTTCGACGATTGGACGCCGTTACTTCGGCTCTACAGCTTATGCTCCCGATTTCCGGTACCGCGCCTCTGTTTCGGGGACCGCGGCATCTTTATCCGGCGGGAGATCTACGACGAGATCGGGGGATATCCTGAGATACCCCTGTTCGAGGATCTCGAACTAGTCCGAATGCTCGCTAAACGCGGTCGATTCGCTTTTCTGAAAGACCACGTCACAACGTCGCCTCGGCGGTTCCTCCGCCGCGGTCCGCTCCGACAGCAGCTTCGAAACACGTATCTGTGGCTTCATTACGTAGCGGGCACCGACCCGCACGAGCTCCAGCACCTGTACCCATACGACTGAGGGTTCCGCGTCGTCGCTGCGCAGAACCTGGCCGCAGCGCGCAGCCGCCCCATCTGGCGCGGACTGCGACGAAGCGGCCTGCCGCGAGACCATATTTAATCAGTACAGCCTACTTAATCAGGACGGCCTTCCGCGTGAGGAGGCCCTGCGGCGTGTCCATCCGGATTAGATACGCGCCGCTCGACAGACCGGTGGCATCGAACGAAATCTCATGACGTCCGGGCGAAACCGCTCGATCCAGCAGCACGGCAACCTGCCGTCCTGTAGCGTCAAATACCGTGATCCGCACGTCGCCCTGAACAGGCGCTTCGAATGCGATGTTCGTCACCGGATTGAATGGATTCGGATAGTTCTGGTCGAGCCGGTACATGTTCGGAAGGGTTCTGTCGGTGTCGTCAACGGCGACAGTGAAGTCCCCCGACACCTCGAAAATTCGCAGCATCGGACGCTGCTCCACCGGATTCCGCTCACGTACCGTCCGCTCATAGCTCTCTTCTTCTTCATTCCACGTCTCGTCAAAAACTGACAGCGTGTCATTGATGCCGAAGAAAGATGCAGCGACTTCGGCGATCCCGTCGCCGTCGGCGTCTCCGAGAAACGCGACGCGATTCGGCGTAAGCTCCTCAGCGCGGCCCGGAGGGAATGCGCCGCTGTTGCCTGCATTCTCGTAATAGGTGGAGGTTACGCCAAGCGAATCACGATGGATGACGTTGAAAAGCGAGTCGTCTGCCGTGACATCGAACTCGATTTCGGAAATGCTGTAATTGCCCGCATCCTCCGGATCGCCGCCCTGACCGCCGGTCCACTGCGCGACCCTGAGATACGCCGGATTCTGACCGGCCGTAAGATCCTGGCCGTCAAACCCGCGCCCCGCACCGATCAGTTCGGGGGTTCCGTCACCGTCGAGGTCGCCGGCATCGATGCCGTAGGCGGTCAGCGGTCCCACCAGATCCAACACGAGCTGATCTTCCGTTACCTGCAGCACGTCCTCACCGGACTCATAGTTCATCACCGATACGTACTCGTATACGTTTCCGCCGCTCGCATCGTCGTACCCGTACTCACGCGGATAGAAGATTTCATCGTCGCCGTCGTCATTGATGTCGACTACGACGCCGTTGAACCACGAGAGATCGTCGTTGCCGGTCACCTGCAGGTTGATGTTCGGGTCGCCTTCACCCGGAAATTCGTACGTGTCCTCCTCGATCACATCCACATTCGTGAAGTTGAAGTTATTCCATGCGTGGAGCGAGAGTTCATATGAACCGTCGCCGTCGAGGTCGGCCGCATTTACGGCGTACGGGCTGCCGCCGCCTCTATTGACTGGATCTGCATCGCTTCCACGGGTGCTCAATCGAAGCTCCGTCACGAGCGTTTCGAATCCACTGCCTATATCGCCGTTCACTGAGAGGACGTACCACTCGTCATCTGTGTCATCGTTCGGCCATAGCAGCTCCTGGATCCCGTCATCATCAACGTCCACGACGCTGAAATTATCAGCCTTAACGAAGATGGGGTTCGGCGTTTCGAATGCATCCGTACCGAATGCGGCAGCCCACGTCGATCCATAGTCGTCATCTTCTCCGGTGTGTTCGTAAACGAAGATGCCGGTCCCGCGGTCTGCGATCGGATGGTCCTCCGACTCTACCCAGTTTTGTCCGCTGACAAAGATGATCTCCTGGAGACCGTCTCCATCGAGATCACCCGCCGTGGCATAGCGGGCGCCCCGCGTGCCGACGCTGGTTACTTCGTGATAAGGCGTCGAATAGACCATCTCCCAGTCGCCGTCGCCCCGCACCTCGAAAACGTGGACGCGCTGACCGCCTGAGTAATCGGTCAGAAGCACCTCCACATTGCCGTCATCATCCAGATCAAATGGGCCCGTGACGGAAAGCGGGCCGCTAAACTGACCGCCCACCATTTCGTCGGAATACGGCTCAGCAGGGTCATCTGTCAGCGGCGCTCGGAATACAAAATCGGTCTCCTGCGCGACGGCGCTGCCTGTGATGAGAAGCGTAGCGAGGACGATGGAAGCAATTCGCATGAGTACAACCGGAGAATGTGGAGGATTTGTGATATGCGAAAATACGCGCGCGGCGGTACTAAGACAATGGAAAGCCCGAGAGTCGCGCCTGCCTCTGCCGCGGAGACCCTCATATGGGTCCGCCATCTGTAACAGAGTTGTAAGTGTTCTGCGGTTCGGAGTTGACACCGCCGTAGCTCTTTCCTATTATGATGATCGTACTATCATCATAGTAATTATTCTCGAATCATGAAGCGACGATCGCTTTCGCCCCTGGGAGAGACGGAAATGGAGGTGCTGCACCTCGTCTGGGAGCTCGACCGCGCCACGGTTGCCGAAGTGCGCGACCGAATTCTGGCGAACAGGAACGTCGCGTACACGACCGTGATGACCGTAATGAAGAATTTAGCCGACAAAGGCTTCCTCAAGTACGAGAAGGAAGGCAACGCGTACGTGTATTTCCCGAGTCGTGACGCAGACGAGGTACGGCACAGCCTCCTTCACGGACTGCTTCGGAAAGTCTTCAAGGGGTCCCCCACGGCGCTCGTGCAGACACTCGTCAAGTACGAGGAGCTGACTGAGAAGCAGCGGCTCGAGATTATCGACTTGATCCGCGATCTCGAGGAGGAAGAAAATGGGCGTACTTAATCTTCTACATGAACTCGGACATTGGAGCATTGCGGCTGTCTGGGTGCCCGTACTCGTCTGGTCGCTCGTCGCGCTTGCAGCATCCGCCCTTCTACTTCGAAGTAGCGGACGCGCCGTACACGTGAAGTATCGGATCGTGACGGCTATCATCGCATCGCTCCCATGCGGGCTCCTCGCGGCACAGCTGCTCGCTCCGGGGATCGCCGGCGATACGTCGGGGGGATTGCTTGCCCTACCGGAAGTGGTAATCCAGGCAGGTACCGATTCCCGGGATGGTGGCGTATTGGCCTGGACGGTCTTCCACACGGCTGGTCTCTTGCTGGTCGCCTCCGTTCTTGCGGCTCTGTGGCGGGGCGGTTTACTCGTTGCCGGCTGTGTGCGACTGCGCAGATTGAACCAGATGCTTCCTTATGAAAGGGACACGCGAATCCGCGACATGCTTGAATCGCTCGCGGCGGAATTGGGAATTTCGCGCACGATCCGGGTGGCGCTGTCCGCGCACGCCCGTGCCCCAATGACGTTCGGATGGCGGCATCCCGTCATCGTACTGCCCTCCGACCTGGCCGACACGCCGGAAGACATGAGGCTCACGCTTCTCCACGAACTCGTGCATATTCGACGGCATGATTACGCCGTTCACTGGTTCGAGCAGATCGTTGGTGCCGCATTCTTCATCCATCCACTCGTCGCGATCCTGCGGCGCGAATCGTCGCTGTTGCGCGAGACGTCTTGCGACGCCGACGTGGTGAGCATCGCGGGCGGCCGGGCGCACTATGCACGCCTCCTCTACCGTTTTTCGACGACACGTGCGAACGCGTGGACTATGGCCGTCGGAATCTCGCTACAGGAAAACCATCTACAAAAACGTATCTCCGCCATGAAAGACTTTGTCGATTTCTCCCGAATCACGGCGATCAAACGTATCGGAATCCTCCTCGCCCTGCTGCTCTTCGGAGCTTCCGCCGTACTCGTAGCCTGCTCGGAACAGTTCGTCACAACGGATCCGCAGGCGTCTGACGAGGCACAGACGGCGGAAGGAGTGCCCGACACGGCAGCTCAGGAGGAAAACCCCGATATCTTCGTCGTGGTCGAGGAAATGCCGAAGCTCGTGGGGGGTCTTCAGAGCGTCCAGGAAAATCTCAGGTACCCTGAACTCGCGATGAAAGCCGGAGTGGAGGGACGTGTGATCGTGCAGTTCGTCGTCGACGAGAAGGGTGCCGTGCAGGATCTCAAGGTCGTCCGAGGTATCGGAAGCGGGCTCGATGCCGCAGCCTTGAAGGCCGTTGAATCGGCAGCCTTCGAGCCCGGTCGACAGAGGGGAGAGCCCGTCAAAGTAAAGATGTCGCTGCCTATTACGTTCAAACTGCCGGGATCTACCGAAAACACAGGGAACCGAACGGAAGCTACAGGAAGTGGGTCGATTGAAATCTCATACAATATTTCGGGCAACGCCGTGCGCGGTCGCGTCGTCGACTCGAATTCCAAGGATGGGCTCGCCGGTGTCAATCTATCGGTTGAGGGGACAGCTATCGGCGCGGTCTCCGGACCGAGCGGTGAATTTACCTTACGTCTCGAATCTGCCGAGAAACCCGCTGCACTGCGAGCGTCTCATCCCGACTACCAGCCGGTCTTTCTACAGAATATCAAGTGATTCTAGTGCAATCCAGATTGTTTACTGTACCCGGTAGCGCAGACTGAAGAAAACGTGCCGGGTCGCAGACGGGAAGAACTGAGGTCCCGACGGACCCACGTTGCCGAAGAGCAGCACCTTCCGATCGAGCGCGTTGACCACGTCTACCGACAGGCGGAGCCCGCGCGCGAAGGGAGGCTCGTAGTGCATCGACGCGTTTACGAGCACATACGGATCGACGACCAGATCATCCGACTTCTCGCCACCGGGCAGACGGCCGGCTGAATTGTCGACGTACTGCTTCCCGGCATACTTCGCATCGACTCGAAGCATCGCCCCACCGCGTCGAATGACCGTGCCCAGGTTCGCCATCCGCTCAGGAAAGCCTGCGATCGGATTGCCGTCGCGCTCGAACGTCTCCGGTGATCCGTCTGTACCCGCCGCGAACTCGGTGAAATGCACGAAGCGGTTGCGGCTGATGGTTGCGTTGCCGAACACGTCGATCCACCTGGCCACGCGAACCGTCGACTCGATCTCCAATCCGACGTGCCGGGTTCGGTCTGCATTGCCGCTGCGCGGCACACCGAACTGATCGAGACCACCGCTCGGCACGATTTCGTCTTCAAATTCCATCCAGAAGCCGTTCGCGGCAAGCCGGGTCCACGTTGTTTCTAACTCGGAGCCCACTTCAATGTCGAGAAGGCGCTCGTGTGTGACGAGCGGGCGGTCGAAATCGAATTCGCCGGCCTGGTTACGTTCAAATCGCGGTTCAAAGCCGGCCCCCGCCTCTTCGCCGTCGTAGAGCGACTTGAGACGCGGTTCTCGATGCGCAAGCGCGATGCTCGCATACGCGCTGAGTGGACGATCCGGATGCAGCGTCACACCCAGTCGCGGATTGATGAACGTGTACGGCTTCCGGAATTCATTCCCGAAAAAGCGCTCATCGAAGACTCTGTAGTGGCGGTACGTGAGCTGGACATCCGCCTGCACAGCGAACAAATCGCCGAGCCGCATCAGATGTTGACCGTAAACGGACGAGATCGCCTTCTCGCCGCGGAATGTATAGACGCGAACGTCGCTTTCGCCGCCGACGACCGAATCCGGAATACCCGCGGCCTCCTGGATGCGTCCCCAACGCTCCGATCGGTGCAGTCGCACCTCGCTTCCAACGGTCGTTTCACCTTGGTCGTGGCGGACGGTGACGTGGGGAAGCCATCCAACCTGCCACTGGTCCAGATATGCACGAAAAAGTAGCTCCACTCCCGGCGCCGTAATGAAGAGCGGCAATGCGCGCTCGTCCGCTGATAGATCGCCGAACTCCGCTGGAAGACGCAGGTAGTCGGCCGACCTAAACGTGCCGCCGAAGTCGAAATAACCCTCACCCTTCACCCAAAAGAGCGCCTGGTGCAGGCCTACGCCGGGAGCAATATCCCAGTCATGCAGCAACTCGACGTGCGGCTGATGAAATGATTCGACGTCCTCCGTTACCGAGCTGAAATTGTACCTTCGGTCGATCTCGACACCGAATACATCCGTGACGGTCGACTCATTGGCGGCCTTAGGAATGCCGCCGAACGCAAGCCCGTCGCGCTGCGGTCCGCCATACGTCTGGATCGTTAGTACGGATCGATCACCGTATCTGGTGACGCCTGCGAAGAACCGGTAATACTCGCTCCACGACCAGTCCCGATAACCGTCCGACAGAAGCCGGCTGAAGCGCCCGAAAGCGGTGTACTTGCCGCCCATCAAACCCGTATTGGCCTCGATGGTATATCGCTGCGTGTCGTACGTCCCGCCACCGACTTCGGCTTCCGCGTATGGATACGGCTTGTATGGCCGCGCTACGATATTTATCGCCCCCCCGATCGCCGTTGGGCCGTAAAATGAGGATCCGGCGCCGCGCTGTACCTGGATGTCTTCGACGGCGCCCTGCAGATCGAAGAAGTTGATCCAGAATACGTTGAAGTCTTCGGGATCGTTCTGCGGAATGCCGTTCACTGAAACGGCGACCCGGCGCTGGTCGAACCCGCGCATTCGCAGCGTCGAGTAGCCGATGCCGTTGCCGTTTTCCGAATGATGCGTAATCGACGGCAACGTCGAGAGCAGCACGGGGAGATCCTTCATCGACGGCTGCTGCTCGAGTTCGCGCACCGTCATGTTTGAGAAGGTAATTGGATTCAAGCTTCGCTGGGCTCTGGAGGCCGTCACGACGACTTCGTCCTGAGGGAGCGCACGCGATTCGAGCACGATCTCAAGCTCAATGGGCCGCGCTTGCTGAAGGTCGAGCACGCGCCGTTCCTTAGCGAAGCCGACGTAGGTGACGACAAGTTCGTAGCGCCCCTGCCCTACATCGCTGATCTGAAACCATCCCCTGTGATCGGCCGCCGTTCCGAATCGTGGACGCCCCAAAGCCTCCAGCACGACCGTCGCACCTGGCAGCGGCCGCCCGGCTTCATCTATGACGAGACCGGAGACGCTGCCCTCTTGCGCGGTAGCAGGCACTGTCGACGCAGTAGTAAGAAGGATCGCGAGAATGCCTGCGACTGCGCAGCGAACAGGTTCGTACGTCATTACATCGTGAAAGTAAATCCGAAAAAAAGCCCGACATCTCATCGATGTGGGGCGCGGATATCCTTCGTGATGCTGACGCTGTCCTCCTCGATGCACAAAGCTCGCGAACGAAGCGACACACTGTTTCCCTACGCCGGTGTGAGCCGGGTCAGGTTCGAAGGGTATTATCTCAGCCCCGGAAGAAAATCCACCGGGACACCCCCACAGTCAGAGACTGCCCTAAGGCAAAGATCAAATCTTGAACAATATAATCCTGCGACCGTGATTTCCCAGCCTCGTTCAGATGAAGCCCGGATGAAGCCCACGCGAACCCGTGCGAACTTCAGTCGTACTTCAGACAGTTCCTCGTCTCGCTCGACACAGGTACTTTACAGGAAGGTACACCATGTCTCACATCATCATACCACCGGACTGGCAGGCAAGTGAAAACGACGTGACGCCGGAAGGCACGTATCGTGACCGGCGGCGGTTTATCAAGCAGATGGGGCTGGGAGCGGTGGGACTTGCAACCGCTACAATAGGAGCCTGCACGGATGAGGTGCGCGGAAACGGTTCGACGGTCGACGGACCACTCGATACCATTCCGAGCGATGCGCCGAAAGCTGGACTTCCCGCGGCACGCAATGAGACTTTCGAGGTGCCCGAGCGGGAGGTAACAGATCGACTCAAGGCATCAGGATATAACAACTTTTACGAGTTCGACGCCACGCGGAAGGAAATATGGCCTCTGACTGAGGATTACGATCCATTTCCGATGACGATCGAGGTTCGTGGTTTGGTCGAGAAGAGATTGAAACTGGACGTCGCTGATCTCATCCGAGAAATGGATCTCGAGGAACGCATCTATCGGTTCCGCTGCGTGGAAGCCTGGGCGATGACCGTTCCCTGGACCGGATTTCCTCTCAAGACGCTCGTCGAACGGTGCCGACCCCTTTCGCGAGCGACTCACGTGCGGTTCGTTTCAGTGAACCGGCCGCGGGAGATGCCGGGCATCGAAAGCCAGCACTGGTATCCGTGGCCTTACTATGAGGCCCTGAGAATGGACGAAGCCATGAACGATCTCGCATTCGTTGCGACGGGGATGTATGGGGCCCCGCTTCCGAAACAGAATGGATCGCCGCTCCGACTCGCGCTCCCGTGGAAGTATGGCTACAAAGGTCCCAAAGCGTTCGTACGAATCGAGTTCACGGACGAGCAGCCGCCAACTTTTTGGAATGATCTACAGCCGAAAGAGTACGGCTTTCTCTCGAACGTCAATCCGAATATCCCCCATCCCCGCTGGAGCCAGGCGACCGAAAGACTTCTGAACAATGACGAGCGCGTGCCAACCAGGCTCTTCAACGGATACGACGACTGGGTGGCCGACCTGTACCCCGATGAGCCGCGAGAGCCGGGCGGACCGATGGCGAGGTGAGGTGTCGTCGCTTCGCTCTGGGATGCAGCGCACCGAGATGAAGGATCGTGCGTGAGACATTCGTGGTGCGCGAGACGCTAGCGCGACGACGCGGCTGAGTCTGCAGGATCGCCTTTCCGTCGAAGGTAGCGATTCCAGCTCCAAACGCCGATGGTCAGCAAGACAAATCCTATGAAGCTGATGCCCGCATTGATGGCGGCCATTCGCCACTGCGGACGCGCGACATCCGTAATCACAACCTCCACATCCTCGCCGGGCAGCAGCCGCACGTCCAGGGTATCCCTGCCCTCCAGTTCGTTTAGCAGGGAAATCGACATCGACAGCTGCGTCTCGATGACCGCCGATTCGGTGGGAATCCGAAGTCGAATGTAGCCGTAGGTTACGTCGACGCGGTTCGTCTTGTACACTTCCATCACCTCGGCCGTAGCCGGCGTGCCTGTCGCGAGTGTTTCGCGGATGTCGTACGCGACGTTGACCTGGTTGATGGTCAGAAAGAGCAGGATTGCCGGAAGAATCCACAGCAATCGTGCGATCAGCATTCCACTGCGCTTCGGCACAAATTCGACCTGATTAAAGAAGAGCTACTTGAGAAAGAGATACGGCTTCCATGCATCGTGCAGGTTGCCGATGTAGTCTCGAATGAACATGACGTGGCTGGGTCGATAGGGCTTTCGCTGAAGCGTCATGCTCGCCTCATCCGGCGTCCTGTTGCCCTTTCGATTGTTGCAGGGTGTACACGCCGCCACAAGATTCTCCCAGGAATCCCGCCCGCCTCGCGACTTCGGATGCACGTGATCGATCGTGAGTTGCTCCCGGCTATTGCAGTACTGGCACCGGAAGCGATCTCTGCGGAGGATATTCTTCCGTGAGATCATGATGCGCTTGTACGGCACCGTGACGTACGCACGAAGCCGAACAATGCTCGGCCAGGGGAACTGTCGACTGGGCGAGCGCACGAATCGGTCAGGCAGCGCCTCCACCAGTTCTGCCTTCTGCAGGAGGACGAGAACCAGCGCACGCTCAACGCTGCAAATGGTGAGCGCCCGATAATCTTGATTGAGGACAAGAACGTGGCCAGTCATAGCGCACAAACGTGGGAGCGGATGGTGGCGACGTGACGATGGCGGGATCCATCGAGAAGGTGCTCGAATCGTATGTGACGGAATTTCGTAGGGAAGACCCGACCTCAGATATGCTTTCGATTCTACTGGCGTTTTGCGCTTGACTAAAATAAGACTTGGACGGCTGCGTTCAAACGCAGTCTGCAGCTGCGATTCTCATACTTTTATCAACCATCGAAGGTTGCAGCGTCGTGAGATGCCCGTCGGGCCAAAATTGGTGCACTTGGGTTTCGGCCTAGGCTTCGCCCGACCTTTTCCACTATGTTTGTGGATCGAATTTTGCTGAACATCATGCAGCTTTGCTGACTACTGATCCCAAGCCGCAATCGCCGCGTTTGTTTTCATCGCGATGGATGCTATCTTCATCTGGTGAGGACTCCGTGATAACCGGCATGCGGGGGGAACTTTCGAGGGTAATCGGATACAAATATCTGTGGTCGGCTCGATGCAGCCGTTCCTGCAGCAAGGTTGATCCGTTTCAAGTTGGGACCAGCTTATGAGACTGGCGATACTGCTTTTGTTATCCTTTGCCGTTGCGGTGATTCCCCCCGGTGTGGCGCAAGCCGCGTCGGATCTGGAGGTTGTCTTCGTAGACGGCGAATACGAATCCGCGGACGAGACCCCCGAGGGCTTCGTCCTGTCCGCGGCGTATCCGAATCCCTTCAATCCGACAACCTCCTTCTCTCTTACGATAGAGGAGCGTCAGGAGGTCACTGTAGAGATCTTCAACGTACTCGGCATCTCGGTTAAGCACCTGTTCAGCGGAACGATGGATGCGGATGAAACGCGCACCTTCACGTTCGAGGCTGATGACCTCCCGAGCGGGATCTATCTCTACCGCGTGACGGGAGAGTCATTCACGGCGACGCGTCAGATGACTCTAATGAAGTAACGCTTTCACGTCCCACTAGAGCCCGGCGCCCGTCATTGCACCATGAGGTCGCCGTACGACACGAGTTCACCTGCTGCGTCGAAGATAAAGAGTCGATGCAGGCCGGTGCGTCCCAACCTAGCCGCGCTGAAAGTAAACGCATAGGATCCTGGGTCACCGGCGTGGTCGATCGATTCGAGCGTGATTAGAGCCCCATCTCCTTCGCGGCGGGCCTTCAGCTGCACCGGCGCGCGTACCGAATTAAACGCAGTGACACTGAACGGCACCGTTGCAAAATCGCCCAATTCAACCGGATTGGGAAACGCCGGGCGTATGCTCACTTTTCCGGCATAAAGTGGCGCGGTCCTCCAATCATCGAGGTCATCATCCAGGATCTCCGTCCCGTCTTCCGTGCGGGCGAAGCCGGACGGCGACGCGCTCGCGTCGTTCGCAAACTTATCCTGCTCTCCCATCGTGTCGCATCCGGATGCGATAACCATCGCTAGAAGAACTACCACCAGCTTGAGCCTACCGTCGTTCACCTTCGGATCCCTGATCTAGTCGAACTCGTACTGCGAGATTGCACGACGGCGGGACCCGTTGAAGTTCCGCCGCACGTGCCGAGCGCCGTAACGAAGCAGCACCACACTTTGATGCACGAACCGTCGATCCAAAACCCTGCACCTTCCAACGGCGATGGTCGTGTTCTCGCGGGACATTCCGCTGCACCATCTGGTCGGGTCGACCCGTCACCCGGGGCGCCCGCCGTCCTCGCAGAGCAACTTTCGACATCCATTGACGACGTACCGATTCTCCACAACCTTACCTTCCGCGTCAGATCAGGGAGCCTCACCGGACTGCTGGGTCCGAATGGAAGCGGCAAAACGACACTTTTGCGCTGCATCGGTGGGCTGCAGCAGCATGTGGGCAGACTCGAGGTACTTGGGCAAGCAATTTCTTTGTGGCGGCCGCGTGATCTGGCACGCCGACTGGCTTTCGTCCGGCAGTCCGTCTCACTCTCCTTCGACTTTACCGTCTCGGACCTCATTTTGCTGGGGCGATCGCCGCACAAAAAGTGGCTCCAGGATTATTCGTCTGAGGACCGCGTCCGTTTGACTAGTGCCCTCGAGCGCGTTGATCTGACCGGGTTTCAAGATCGGAGCGCCCTTACGCTCAGCGGCGGAGAGTTGCAGCGCGTATTTCTCGCTCAGGCGCTCATGCAGGAGGCGGAAATCCTCCTCCTCGATGAGCCCATCGCACATCTGGACGTGCATTATCAGTTCGAGTTCATGGATCTCATTCGTGAAATAGTCAGGCAAGGGCGGACGGCGGTCGCGGTTTTCCACGATCTCGAGATTGCGACGCGTTTCGCTGACGAGCTGATCGTGCTCCAGGAAGGCCGGATTGCGGCTGATGGCCGACCTCGCGACGTCCTGACGGAGAAGCTCATCGCCGACGTATTTCGGATGGATGCGTCACTCCAGACATCGGCCGACGGCACTTTACGGATCGAGTATAGCCGACCTCTCCAGAGCACCACACCAAATTCGACGTCGACCGCCAGATGAAGATATATACCCGTACCGGCGACAAAGGCACTACGGCACTGTTTGGTGCAGATCGTGTGTCCAAAACACACCCACGAATCAGAGCCTACGGTACCATCGATGAAGTGAATTCGCTGGTCGGACTCGCCCGTGCCCATCTTCCCTCGAGCGACCACGTTGCGACCGTACGTCGCATCCTCCTTGACGTGCAATCCGATTTGTTCGTGCTTGGAGCAGACCTCGCGACGCCGTCCGGTTCGAAAGCCGAGGTTCCCCGCGTTACGAGCGATCACATTACGAATCTAGAGCGCGACATCGATCGCCTCGAGGAGGACCTGGAGGATCTCAGGCAATTTATCTTACCGGGTGGATCGCCGGCAGCGGCGTCGCTGCACGCCTCGCGAACGGTCTGTCGCCGCGCCGAACGATTGGTGCTTGAGGCAGCCGAAGAGGAGGAGATCTCCGCCGAGGCCGCCGTCTATCTCAATCGGCTCTCGGACCTCCTTTTCGTTGCGGCCCGCTGGACGAATAAGATGGAGGGGAGGAAAGAGACGACATGGCCACCCAAGCAATGAGAATGGTGCTCTATCCTCGTCAATAGACGTTTCGAGGTTGCGCTTAGCACCTTCGGCATGTATTTTGAACCTGTCACGTTTGGCGACCACCCCGCCTCCGCCTGTTGACATTCTTGAACGGGCTTCACAACTGCTTCGCCGTTCCTCCGCAGCCTCTCCACCCGGACGGCTTTTGGAGCACGTTCAACTCACCGAAGAATACGAAGGTACATGCGGCCAAAGAGCTTGTTGAGAGTCGGTGCCTCCATCACCGTACTGGGAATTTTGTGTTTTACAGCGCTGTACGTCGGTAAAGACAAACCGGTCTACCAGGTAGCGCAGGTCACCTCTGAGCCCGAAGCGCCTCCGCCGATCATCGAACGGGATGAATTCGGCATCCAGAAGAGTTTCGAGGTCGTCAGCCGCCAGATCAGGCGAAACGAGACGTTTGCGGATATTCTGACCGCGCACGACGTCGACTATTCGGATGTCGTAGACCTGGTGGAGACGGCGCGACCTGTATTCGATGTCCGATTGATGCAGGCCGGCAAGCCGATGCACGTCTATCGAGATTCGCTCGCAAAGACGCGCTACGTGGTCTATCAGAAAGATCCGATCCGGTACGTCGTTTTCGATCTTGCGTCGGACTCAAGTCATGTTTTCGAGGGCGAACGACAGGTCGAGGTCACACAACGACGCCTGAGCGGCGTCATCAACAACTCTTTGTATGCAACCCTCGAGTCGTCCGGAATTTCGAGTAGTTTGGTCCCAATGCTGGCGTCCGATCTGTCGGAAGTTTTTGCCTGGCAGGTAGATTTCTACCGAATTCAGAAAGGCGATGAATTCAACGTCCTTTTCGAGGAGCGGTCCATTGACGGCGAACCCATCGGCATCGGTGAAATCGTCGCGGCGCGTTTTGCTCACGGGGAGTCCGACTACTACGGGTTCTACTTCGACGGAGGCGAACACGCAGGCTACTACGACGAAAAAGGCAATAGTCTGCAAAAGGCACTGCTGAAGGCGCCGCTCAAATACAAGCGAATCAGTTCACGCTATACGAAACGCCGCTTTCATCCTGTTCAGAAAAGATACAAGGCCCATCTGGGCACGGATTATGCCGCGAATCCGGGGACACCGATCCGCACCGTAGGTGACGGCGTAGTCCTTGAGGCGCGGTACGCACGCTATAACGGGAATTACGTCAAGATTCGGCACAATGGTACGTACACGACGGGGTACCTCCACATGTCCAGGATTGCGAAGGGGCTCCGACCCGGCGCGAAGGTCAAACAGGGCGAAGTGATCGGATATGTGGGAAGCACCGGTCTCGCTACCGGCCCGCATTTGTGCTACCGCTTCTGGAAGAACGGCGCGCAGGTCGATCCATTGAAAGAGGAGATTCCACCCGCCCATCCCGTCGACGCCGTGTATCGCGAGCGCTTTCTGGCTGTGCGTGACTCCCTGATGCCGCAGCTTCTCGATTCACCCCTCAGACTCGCGAATAAGTCCGCGCAGGGTTCAGTGGCGGCGATGCTGTAGAGCCAGTTACGGCAAGCTTCCGCGGCTGAATTGCACACCCGGCGATCTTTCGGAATTACACATCGGTACACAAGCCATCTCCGTCACCCGGACGCCTCGTCTCTTTGGAAGACGGTATGGACTTCCTGAAGTCGGCGGTCCTCGACCATCGCGTGCTGCTTCTTTGCGCGGGTAATGAGACGATCAAAATCCACTCCGTGCAAACGGGGATCGCGCGTAGAGAGCCTCGCGAGAGCCTTCCAGAGTGCCAGCTTTCCTAGAATCCCGAGCGAGAGCGTTTCAAGCACCATGAACGTGGTAAGCCCCTCCCCGCTGATATGACGAAGCTTGGCCCGGCTCGCCTTTTCCCCGAGCCAGGCACCCGCCTGCTTCAGGGTGCTGGGACTGGTCCCTAGCTGGTCGGTTATCTGCTCCAAAACGCCCCGATCCTCTTCTACTTGCTGGAGAACCGTGGCTGCCAGTCGACCTATATCGTCTTCCTCATGTTTGTCTCGCAACGTCTCAAGCAGAGCTATTGCACTTTCGGCTCCAGCGAGATGATCATGAAGGTAAGTTGCTAGCGAATT
>CAZKNF010000002.1:79843-121723 GCA_964554105.1 uncultured Rhodothermales bacterium
AGCTGGAATTTCACCACATTGCTCGTCGTACCTTTGCCTCCTTCCATGTGGAAAGGAGCGCGCGTACTCACCGTTGCCCATAGCCCCCTCCCTTTCCAGCCGGCGTCGGGATCGTCGATCCGCCCATCCATCCACTTCGTGTAAAATCCGGTAGGATACGGCACGCGAAGCACGACCCACTCACCCTCATGAAAAACGAGTAGCCCCTCCGACTGATTGCCGGTGTTGATCGGCACATTTTCGCCGAGTCCGAAGGCATTGAACTGATCCACCCACGTATAATAGCTGGCTTCACCGCTGCCCGCGTAGTCGACCCCTTCGAGCTGCGGCAGCGGCTCCGCATAGAACTCCCAGCCTTCGGGACAGTGTTGTCCGGTGGCCTCAGGTCCGTTCAGCGGCCCGGTGCAGTCTCGGCGGTCAAATCGGCCAAGGTGCCCGCTCGCGAGCGCAACCCACGCAACGCCATCGCGATCGATATCCATTCCGCGCGGAGAAAATCCTTCGATCGGCTCGCCCCGATCATCCAGTGGGAGTTCATAGATCTCCGTGATTGCCGTCGTGGTCGGATCCGAGCCCGGGTCCAGTCTTATCACCGCCCCGGGATAACCGAGAGACGACCCCCAGACCGATCCGTCAGGTGCAGGAGAGACGGCGTAAAGTCCAGACGCAATGCGTTTATCCATCGTCGGATCGACGGCGTCATCGGGTTCGACGTAATCGTCGCGCTGACCGTTGCCGTTCGTATCGAGAATTAGCGGCGTCCAACCCTGCGACACCTCCTCATTCCCCGTCTCATCGAACATGTTTGTGTCGAGCCAGCCGACCACCTGACCGCCGCCGCTGGTCCAGAGCGTATTGTTTTCATCTTCGGCGAACATCAAGTGGTGCGTACTGAAGCACGTGCTGATGTGCGTGAGCTCTTCGGAATCCGGATCGTAAACAGCAAGATGACGATAGGCACGGCCGACCGGGAACTCCTCTGCCGACGGATGACTCGATCCCTCTCTGCAGAAGTCCGGGTTTTCAGGCGGCCGCACGGTTGCGGTGATCCAGACCCGGCCCTCGGCATCTAGCATCGGATTGTGAACGTTGGCCTTGCTGTCCCATATCGGCTCGTCGCCCCAGTACGGAGAAGGCGCGGGCATGGAGGGCGACGAGGCCGGCTCGGTCTCGGGATCGCGGACGGTCAATGGGACGCGACTCGCAGTGTGTGTCACGGGATCGAGCACCGGCAGATAGTCGGCACTGACTTCCAGGGCACCGTACAATCGTCCGTTCGCGTTGACGGTCGGATCTCGTCTATCTGTAGAGACCAGATCGTGCAGGTACGCTGTGGGGTCGGCCCAGTCCCACTGTGTGATTACCACATTCCGCTCAATTCCCTCCGGACGCGGCGGTTCGGGAGGTATCTCGCCTTCGGCGATCTTGTCGGTCCAATCCGCAAACATTTCGAGCGTCCCATCCCGCCCGAGTCGATGAACCGTCGAAATCATGCTGCCGCCGGCCTGCCCTGACTCGAGGCGGCGCTCCCAAGCTTCGATGGACGAATCGAAAGATTCAAAATCTTCGTGGAACGCGCGCGTTCCTCTGCTGCCGAGTTGATGGCAGGCCATGCAGTTACCGGATTTTATCGTCCGGAGAAAATCAGCCTGCGTCTCGATTTCAG
This sequence comes from uncultured Rhodothermales bacterium, assembly GCA_964554105.1. Taxonomy (GTDB): domain Bacteria; phylum Bacteroidota; class Rhodothermia; order Rhodothermales; family VXPQ01; genus CAZKNF01. Next base: position 81,510 of record CAZKNF010000002.1, read on the forward strand.
GAGAAATCCCGTTGCCGTCAGGCCCCGTCCCGGGAAATTCGCCTGCGTCAGGTACGTGTATCATCGAGAACCAGTAGCCGGCAGGGTAGTATTCTGCTGCCTCGTTTGGGCTTGCCGCCGGAGCCGCAGTCAAATCCATCGTCTCGCCCGGTTCGACCTCGAGCTTCTCCGAATCTACCAGTCCGTAGCCGCGCACCCAGATGCTGTAGGTGGCGTCCGGAAGGTCTGGTATGGCGTAACGGCCGTCTTCGTCCGTAACCACGATTTTTGCAAACCTGGTCGGCAGCTCCGTCGTCTCGGCGATCACCCACACGCCGGCTTCCGGTCCGTCGGGGCCGGAAACCACACCGGTGATATCATCTTCTTGCAGCGGATCCGGTTCGCTTGCTGCCTCGCATCCAACCCACGCGAATGTTGATGCGAGAATACACAGCGAGAGTGCCGTACCTAGGGACGACCTGAATGGCGTACCGGCTGATAATCTCATAGACGACTCGCTGTTTTCTCCACGTGCACGACGTCCGTTGCGATCCGCGTGGATTCGTCCTGGGTGCAGCCCGAGATATTCCAACACGCTCGTCGTGAGAAACTAGAGGATATTCACGCATGGCGCAAGACGACAGAGAAGCTGGGAACGATTCCGGAATAAGGAGTTACCCATACCTGTCCTGTTCGGCGGCCATTACGCGCCGAACGCCCCCAGGAATCCAAACTCGCCGTTCATGTCTCCAGTCCAAACGAACGATTCGATCGAACAATCTGATGGGCCGGAGAGCCGGCTCTCCCCAGGCCTTCGCCGCGCCTTCACCACGTCACAGCGTGCGGCGAAACACGTGCTGCGGCGCAGATTTCGTCTGCTGAGGCTGCTCAAAACAGCCTATGCGAAGCACGGCATCCAGAGCGATGCCATGGGACGGGTCCGCGAAGATTTCAGTACGATGTTGCGGATGACGAGGGCCTGGACCTTTCGAGAGTACCGGACCGTGCCATGGAAGTCTCTCGTCTATATCGTAGGAGCCATCATCTATTTCGTCAATCCGATTGACCTTATTCCCGACGTGCTTGCGGGAATAGGTTTCGTCGATGATGCCGCCGTCATAGCCGCCGTCGTCCGCGCCGTGCACGATCAGCTCGAAACCTTCCGCCAATGGGAGGAGACGGCATCCGGTGACGTCGAGCTCCCGAATTCCGACACCGAACCCGCTTCGATGGCAGCCTGACAACCTTCGTACGCGGTCACTTCGCCACCTGAGATGCGCCCGGTGCCTCTGCAAGGTCACCTACGCGCGCAGCGTCTGCATTCTCTTCTCCGTCGGCCCCGGACACGAAGATCGTTCGTGTGGGATACGCAAAGTCCACACCCATCTTCTCGAATCGTTCGAACAGCGCGAGGTTGATTGTCTGCTGTCGATCCATATAGGTATTGTAATCCGGGACCAGCACGAAGTACACCACCTCGAAGTCAAGAGACGAGTCGCCGAATGCATTAAAATGCGCCCGGTCGAACCGCGTGTCGTCGAGTGATTCGATGATCTCGCGAACGATCGCGGGGATTTCTACGAGGTGCGCACTCGAGGTCTGGTACACCACGCCGAAGGAAAACAAGATCCGGCGCTCGAACATGCGCTTAAAATTACGGATGCGGCTGCTGAGCAGATCGCTGTTGGAAATGATGATCTGCTCGCCCGAGAGACTCCGGAGGCGCGTGGTCTTGAGTCCGATCTGCTCTACGGTGCCCACATATTCCCCGAGATTGAGGAAGTCTCCGACGACAAACGGCTTATCGAGAACGATCGACAGCGAAGCGAAAAGATCCCCCAAAACGTTCTGAAGCGCCAGCGCGATCGCGATACCGCCTATGCCGAGACCGGCGACCAGCGCCGTAACATCGACTCCGAAATTGTCCAGGGCGAGAAGGAGGATGATCGTATAGAGGAGCAGCCTGGCGACGAACCCTACCGCTTGCATCGTCGTGACCGCAGCCGCGTCTGTTTCCAGCTTGCGTTCCCTGTACCTCGAGACCCAATCAGTTATGAGATGATTTCCCCACGAAATGGCCTGTAGAAGCAGGAGTACGAAGGCGACTCTAGAGATATACAGCGTCACGGTCTCGCCGACCGGCGCGACGGACACGGCCACATAGAGGGCGAGCGCGATGATGAAATAGAACTTTGTCGCCCTGAGCACTGAGACCAGCACGTCGTCAACGACGTTCGTCGTACGGTCGGCTATCCTTGCCAATCGCCAGACGAGAATTTTCCGCACCAGCAAGATCGCCCCGATCGCGGCCGCCCACACCGCCAGCATTATCAGCCAGGAACGGATATTCGCGCCGAGAAATGTATAATCGAGAACGTCTGTAGTAATATTTTCGAGCATGAACAACGTATTGTAAGTGCGATGAAAGGAATTCCTAAGGGCAACGTCGCCCGAAGGAACCCTCCGAAAACAGAAAGGTTGACGCGGCAATTTTCATGGCGCGACAGCGACTCGAGCAACTTCCAGACAACCTACAATACGCGCCCGGTTGTCCTTTGCCGGAGAGGAAATTAATGGAACCCACAAGCGAACGCGATACACAGGAGCGTAAAATCGGACCGTCGGTGTCAAGGGACAAGTGGGCGAATCATGCTCGCATCAAATTGTCCCGAGGCTACGTACTTATCGTGGGTACAACGCGCAAGAACGCCAATTTCTACTCAAAAGAAAAAGGCTATGAAATGTGTGCCTACGACGTGGCGCGTCGAATGATTAAAGACGGCATTGTTCACAAGGTCCGGGATCATCCACTTGGCGAGGTATATGAGCTCGCGAACGTTGCCGACGTCGTTGATCCGCGCCGGTCCACCGGTGCATCAATATCCGTGGACGACGATGTCGAAGCTCTGCTCAATGATCTCGACGTCGACGCCGGAAGCCTATCCGTAGAGCCCGACGAGGAATCCGGGTCCACAACGGAGGACGCTCTCTGAGCCGTCCACTTTCACGCCTCTTCCGTTTTCAAGCTGTCGTCGAGGAGCTGTCCGGCGACGTGGATAAATTCCTGTTCCGTGATGAGGCCCACAAGACGACCCTCTCGCACCACGGGCAGTGAGCCGATCTTGTGCTTGCGCATCACGTGAATTGCGTCGATGGTAGGCGTCTCGGGCGTCACCGAGATAGGATTTCTGATCATGATGTCCTTTACGGCGACGCCCTCTGTTTTCGCAGTGTCCGGTCCGTCGCCGCGCGCTGCATTCGATTTCTGATCCGTAAGATATCGTAAGAGACTGCGGTGCGTCACGAGTCCGACGAGTCGGTGCTCATTGTCCTCTACCAGCACGTGTCGAATTCGCTGCCAGTCCATCAAGCAGGCTAGAAATTCGACGAGTTCCTCTTCATTTACGGTGAAGAGATCCGTGTTCATGTACTGCTCGACCCGCGTTCGCTCCATGCGCCTCGTCATATGGCCCTCGTGAAGCTTCGCGAGCGGCCACGTGTGCACGGGATCGCCGGTCGCCTGACGAGCGATCGAGGCCGCAACAACAGCGTGAAGCCGCTCGGAACGTGTACCTTCCATTTTCATCCCGGCCAGGGAATCAAGCTGCCATTGTGAGCCTGTCTGACGTGACTCCACCCTCTCCGCTATAACGGAAAGATACCTGTCGATGTCGTCCGTATCGATTCCGGATGCCTCGAGCCCGGTCCGAGCAAGCGGAAGCAGCTCGCGGCAGATCAAGTCGTGCGCCGGAATGCGCCGACCTTCCAGCCAGTTGAGCTGGGAGGCGAGCCCCAACCGCGCGGCAGCGATGAAATTGTACTTGGCGTCGTCGAAATCCATCACACGGGTAATATCCGGATGCTCGCGCGATAAGCCACTTACCAGGCCGAACCAGAAGGCGGCATTGGCGACCTCGTCAACTGACGTCGGACCCGAAGGCAGAATTCGGTTCTCGATCCGGAGATGCGGGACCCCGTTCGTCATGCCGTAGCAGGCACGGTTCCACCGGTACACCGTTCCATTGTGCAACTGCAGTGCCTGGAGGCGCGGAATGTCCCCGCGCTGCAGGGTCTCGAACGGATCTTCGACATCGCCCGCCGTGAGAAGGACACGAAATCGCGAGATGTCCTCCTTGATGATCTCGAGCACTGAGTCGCGGACCCAACGACTGCCGAAATGCACGCGCGGACTCATCTCACGCATGTATAGATTCGAGCTCCGCGTGTCGACCGCCTGCTGAAATAGAGCTATCCGCGTCTCGCGCCAGAGCCGTTTGCCGAAGAGCGTCGGCGAGTTCGTTCCGGCAGCCAGAACTGGTGCCGCAACGGTCTGCGCAATGTTGTAGAGGCCGGCGAACTCATCCGGATGCACCTGGAAGTGCGTCTGGAAACTTGTATTGCACCCTTCCAGCGTAATGGTGTCGTGCTTGAAGAAGAGCTCGTCCGTTCCGCGGATCTGCAGCTCCGCCGGCCCGCCGCGCAGGCGCGTAATTGCATCGTTCAACGCAAAATACCGCGGCAGCGGCGTCATGTTGGCGAGCTTCAGATCCGATAGCGTGATGGTCGGAAGTATGCCCGCCATTATGGCGCGCGCTCCGACGTCTTCGACGAGCCGGTGGACCTGTTCCATCACATCGTCAATTTGCCGTTCCATCCGCCGCAGGCAGTCACCCTCGAACACGACGGGATCGAGATTGAACTCCAGATTGAATCTCATCAACTCGGCAACGAGCCGAGGATCCTCATTCTTTTCGAGCACCTTTTCGACGACCGGAGCAGGCTGCCACCGTTCGTCGACGAGAAAGAGCTCCTGCTCCGCCCCTATCCGGCGAACGCCGCGCTCGAACATGTCCTCCTCGAGCATGTACTCCAGAGCCCGCACATCCTGGATGAGCTGCCGGGTGAACTGACGAATTGCGGACTGTGCCGCTTCCTGGTCCACGTCATGTTGTCCCATTGCGTTCACGTTGGGCGGCGCACGCCCGACGATACCTCGGATAATAACTCATAGAAGCCACTGCTGGATAGCGTCATAATACGCGACGGAAACCTCTAATTCCGGTTCACGTTTTGTCCAGAGCACATCCAGGGGTACGATTCGCGATGATGTTACACAGCCGACGCAGAGTATTTTCGCACTGGTGGACCGTCGCCGCGTTCGTAGCCATTGCGGGCTGCGCCACCACGACAGCCCCTTCGAAGAGCTCGCAAGTCGACGCAGAATTGCAGGCGTCGCCTCACGAGCATGATTTGCTCTCTAAGCAGGAGCAAGCGAAAAGAGTTTTCATCCGGGCCATGACGGAGGCGCACATCGGCAACCATGAAGCGGCCATTGATCTGTATGCACGAGCGCTGAGGCTCACACCGGACGCAGCAGCCGTACTATCGGCCGCCGCCGAATCGCACGAAGCACTCGGAGATGAGACCAGTGCCGGCTACCACGCCCGCCGCGCGCGAGAAATCGAACCTGATAATCCGCACTTCCACTCGCAGCTCGCCCAGCTCTATCTTTCCCGCGGTGAGACGGACCGCGCCGCGTCGGTCTACGAAGAGATGCGATCGCGCTTTCCCGAGAATCTCGATGTTCTATACGAGCTGGCGCGCATTTATACGATCGGGGGAGAATATGAACGTGCTATCGAGGCGTATCGGGTCCTCAGAAATGAGCTCGGGGGCGACCGCGACATCGAACAGGAAATGTTGCATCTGTACGGACGCCTCGGCGATGATTCCGGAATGGAAAGCTTCCTGCAGAAAATAGTCGAGGAGCGACCGCACGATGCTGAGCTGCGGCGAATGCTCGGGGAAATGTACGCGCGTCAGGATCGAGGCGCAGACGCCGCGAGGCAATTGGAGGCGGCCCTCGAACTGAATCCCGGAGATGTCGGGACGCTGCTTGCACTCTCCGATCTGTATCGTGATCTCGGCCAGGCCGGCAGTGCCGACTCCCTGCTCGAGCGGGCAGTCCGAGTCGAGGCATCCACGCCCGAAGAGCTGCTGGCGCAAGCAGCCCCATTGTATGCACGCGCAGAAACAGACCTCGATGCCCGTCGCGCCGCCGAACAGCTCGTGGAACGTGCGCTGGAAATGGATCCGGAAAACGCCGAAGCGCTGATAATGCTAGGAGACATCCGACTCAGCGGCGGCGACGCCGAAGAAGCGGGCAGCTTGCTGTACCGGGCGCTCGAGCAGAACCCGCGTGATCCTCAGCTGTGGATTCAGGCCGCGGGTGCCTTTCTCGAGTCCGGCAACCAGGAGCGAGCGATTGAAGTGGCCGACGAGGGGCTCCTCCTCTTCCCTGGCTACCTGCCGCTGCTGCGCCTGTCGGGATATGCGTTGATGGACATCTACGATAATCGCGGGGCCATCGCCCGGTTCGAGGAAGCGACGCGCATCATCCGAGAAGATCGCTCTGAGGCCGAGACGGAACTGGCGCATCTACTGGGTGCCCTCGGATTGCTCTATATGCGGGTAGACGACTTCGATTCCGCCGATGAAGCCTATGAGGAGGCGATCGCATCCGACCCGAACAACGCCGGCATTCTCAACAATTATGCGTTCAGCCTGGCCGATCGAGGCATCCGGCTGGAGTACGCCGAAGAGCTTGCCGAACGGGCAGTCGAACTGGAACCCGAGTCCGCCGCATTTCTGGATACCCTCGGCTGGGTGTATTACAAACGCGGCGACCACGAATCGGCACGACAATGGCTCTCGCGTGCTGCGCAAAGCGACGGCGCATCCGCCGCTGTATACGAGCATCTGGGAGATGCTCTCGACGCCCTCGGCGCGACCGCCGAAGCGCGTGACGCCTGGAACCAGGCATTCGAAATGAACCCGGAAAGCACGTCTATTATGCGCAAACTCGGAGGCAATCCGTAGGCACCGTTCCAACCTCTTCTATCCATTTCGCGCGTCTTTATGCCCGACACGTCTCGTCTCGTTCGCAACACCCTCGCGGCAGTGGCGGTTTTGCTTCTGTATGGATGCTCCGGGCCCAGGCCCGCAGCGTTGGAGCGGGACCTCCCTTCCGGATTCCCAAACCATACTTTCGAGCAGATTCGGATGAGCCTGTTCGACGCCTTGCCGGATACCCTGCACTCGTTCCGAGCGAAGGCCAGTCTTGCAATCCGGTCCCCGGAGCGGAGCGGATCGTTCTCCGCGGAGATGCACGACCGGAAAGGGGATTCCCTGTACGTGAGCATCAGTCCAGGTCTGGGGATCGAAGCGGCGCGGGCACTCGTCACCCCCGACAGTTTTTATTTCTTCGATAGGATAAAGGACCGGCTGCTCTACGGCTCGCTTGCGGAGGCAGGAGGCGTTCTCCCGGAGCCGTTTACGTCTGAGGATCTCTTTCAGAATCTGCTCGGATTGATCGCGCCTCCCGGCGACGTCGATTTCAGCGTCGACGCTGATTCATCGTATTATCGACTGACCGATCCGGCCGGACGGTTCACGTACACCGTAGATCCGGCCTTCTGGCGCGTCATCAAGATGACAGAGCACCGAGAGAACGGAACGCTTGTTGAAGAGAGATCCTTTTCGGAGTTCGATAGGTTCGGCGGCATCGTTTTGCCCCGACGGGTGGAATTTCGACGGCCCGAAGAGGAAAGTCGTGCCTCCCTCTACTATCGAAGCCTCACATTGAATCCGGAAAACCTGTCGTTCGACCTCAAAATTCGTGATTCGACCGACCGCATCCAAGCGTCCAGATAGATTCCAATGGCACCCGTTCGACGTCTCATCCTCACATGCCTGCTGCTCGGCTTCGTTGCGCCGGCATTGTGGGCCCAGGATCGCTCCGACCGCGAGACGACGGAAGCCCGGCTATCCGAGCTGAAGCAGCAGATCGAGGAGGATCAGCGCCGGCTGGTCGAGACCACGGAGGCAGAGCGTGCGACGATGGAGACGCTCCAGAGCCTGGACCGGCAGATCGCGCTTAGAGAGGAGCTCATCCGCAACTATCAGCGCCGCGTACGTCAGATCACCCACGAGTCCGATACGCTGCGAAATTCGCTCACGGATCTGGAATCGGATCTCGGGCGGCTGAAGCAGCAATACGCGACCCGAGCCACGCACGCATACAAGTATGGGCGGATGCATGATCTTGCGTTGATCTTCTCGTCGAAGTCGATCAACCAGATGCTCGTGCGCGTCCGATATCTACATCGGTTTGCAGACAAGCGGCGCACGAAGCTGTCGGAAATTCTGCGCAAGGGCGATGAACTGCGGACTCGCCGAACAGAGCTGGAGGAGGTACTCGCCCGAAATGAGCTCCTTCTTCGCGAGGCAGAAAACGAGCAGCGGAATCTCGGTCAGCTTCAGCAGAATCGGCGCCGTGTAATCACGGAGCTTCGGCAGCAGCGCTCGTCGATCGAGCGTTCCATCGAAGAGAGTCAGGCTTCTGCACACGAGCTGGAGAGCCGAATCCGAGAACTTACGGCAGCGGCATCGACGCGCCGCCGAGTCGCCGAAGCCGCCGATCCAAGGGCTGCAGCCGAATTCGCCGCGATGACCGGTTCGTTTCAACAGAATCGAGGGCGTCTCCCGTGGCCTTCTTCCGGTGTCGTGAGCGAGCCGTACGGCGACATCATCAATCCCGTTTACGGTACGAAAACGCCGAATCCCGGTGTCATCATCGAAACCTCGTCATCCGCCGAAGTCCGATCCATATTCGACGGCCAGATCATCGACATCTCACTACTACCGGAATACGGCACGTACGTCGTCATCGAGCACGGTGAGTACAAGAGCGTATATTCCAACTTCTCGATGACGTACATCTCGGAGGGGGACCGGGTGACGGCCGGACAGGTCATCGGGCGCGCCGGCACGGAAGCCGAGCCGAAGGGTACTGCCCTGTTCTTCGCGCTGTTCAAAGACGGATCGCCCGTGGATCCCGTCCCGTGGCTGTCGCCGCGCTGACGGTTTTCATAAAAAGCTTACCTCGTCCGGCGACAACCGACGGTGCGCCATAGTATTTTCTGGTGACTTCCACGATCCATGGACAATCACCCGGATACTAGACTATGGCCAATTCCAAATATGATGTCGTCGTGATCGGTACCGGCCCGGGCGGGTACGAAACTGCCATTCGAGCGACCCAGCTCGGCTTGAAGACAGCGGTCGTGGAGAAGGACAAGCTTGGCGGCGTCTGCCTCAATATCGGCTGCATCCCGACGAAAGCTCTTCTCAAGAGTGCCGAGGTGCTGGAAGAGTCCAGGCACCTGGCCGATTTCGGGCTCATGCTCGACGGTGACGTGAAGGCCGATTTCGACAAAGTCGTCGAGCGAAGCCGGGGCGTCGCCGACAAAATGAATAAGGGCGTCACGTATCTGATGAAGAAGAATAAGATCGACGTCCACTTCGGCCAGGGACGTCTGGCCGGGAAGGGGAAGATCGCGATCGAGCCGTCGACCAACATGGACGGCGAGGAGATTGGCGAGAAGAAGACCATTGAGGCGAAGCACATCATCATCGCAACCGGCGCTCGTGCGCGTGAAATCCCCCCGCTTCCTATCGATGGCGAGAAGGTCATCACGTACAAGGAGGCGCTGCTTCAGAGAAAGCCGCCGAAGCGGCTCGTAATCTGCGGCGCCGGCGCCATCGGCGTCGAATTTGCTTACTTCTACAACCAGATGGGGACCGAGGTTACGATAGTTGAGCTGCTCGACCGGCTCGTTCCTGTCGAGGACAAGGACGTCTCGAAGGAGCTCGCAAAGGCGTTCAAGAAGCAGGGCATCAAGATGATGACGTCGGCGGAGGTTCAGTCCGTTGACACGAAGGGGAAAACCGTGAAGGTCAAGGTCAAGACGAAGAACGGGGAAGAAACGCTCGAGTGCGATCAGGTTTTATCGGCGGTGGGCGTGGCGGGCAATATCGAGAACATCGGTCTGGAGGATGCCGGAGTGAAGGCCGAGAAAGGCCAGATCAACGTAGATGAGTTTTATCGGACCAATGTCGATGGCATCTATGCCATCGGGGACGTTGCCGGACCGCCGTGGCTTGCACATAAAGCCAGCCACGAAGGTATTCTGTGCGTCGAGAAGATCGCCGGAGAAGACGTGCATCCCATCAATTACAACAACATCCCGGGTTGTACCTATTGTCAGCCGCAGATCGCGTCCGTCGGATACACGGAAGAGGCGGCCAAAGAAGCAGGCCATGAGGTCCAGATTGGGAAGTTTCCATTTTCCGCGTCCGGCAAAGCATCCGCTCTCGGACATACCGACGGTTTCGTGAAGGTGATCTACGACGCGAAATACGGCGAGTGGCTCGGCTGCCACATTATCGCGCGGGACGCGACCGAGCTGATTGCGGAGGTCGTCACAGCGCGCGAGCTCGAAACCACAGTACATGAGGTGATCACGGCGATGCATCCCCATCCGACGCTCTCGGAGGCCGTCATGGAGGCGTCGCGCGATGCGATCGGACAATCAATCAATATTTAGGCGCAGGCGAATATAGATAGGCGCAGGGGAATATTCACCGAAGTTTGGGCACGGGCGAAGCCGGCCAGCTACCGCACGACCGCACCGGCTTCGCTGTCTGTCGACACGAGCGCCAGGGCCCCCTCGCGGTTTTCGGCCATCAAAAGCATACCCTGGCTCTCGAGTCCGAATAGCTTTCGCGGCGCCAGATTTGCCGCTACGATGACCTTTTGTCCGATCAGATCCTCGGGCGCCATGTGCTCGGCGACGCCGGCCAGGATCTGGCGCTTCTCGAAGCCTAGATCCACCTCTGTTCGAATGAGCTTATCGGATTTCTCGACGCGTTCGGCAACCTCGATGATGCCTACTCGAAAATCCAGCCTGGCGAAATCATCGAACTCGATCGTGTCCTTTGCCTTTTCATAAGGCTTCTCGACGGATTCGCGATCCGACTCAGCTTCCGCCGACCTGCGCCGGAGCTTTTCGAGCTGTTCTTCGATCTGTTCGTCTTCTACTTTTCTAAACAGAATCTCGGGATCGCCCAGGCGGTGGCCCGCCGGCAGCAGGGGCTTTCCAGCATCATCCCAGCCGATATCGCCTTCGCCTCTGTCCATGCCGAAGTCGGAGTCGAAGTCGGAGCCGGACTCGGCAGGAACGCTCGGCCGAACGCCTTGCATCCGCAGCATTGTCCGGATAGCCCGGGCCGAGAACGGCAGCACAGGATCGAGGAGCACGGAGAGAGACGCACAGATCTGCAGTGATACGTGGATGGTATTCGCGCAAGCTCGCGGATCCGATTTGCGCGTCTTCCACGGTTCGGTGTCGTTGAAGTACTTGTTGCCGATCCGGGCAAGATTCATCGTCTCGAACACCGCCTCGCGATTGCGAAAGGAGTCGTACTGCTCGCCGACCTTGCGCGGGAAGTCGGCCAGTGCCGCCAGCACGTCATCGTCGACATCAGACGGCTCGACCAGCTCCGGAACGTCTCCATCGAAATAGCGGTGTGCGAACGTCATGGCACGATTGACGAAATTGCCCAGAACGTCGGCCAGCTCGCCGTTCACGTGCGCCTGAAAATCAGCCCAGCTGAAGTCCGCATCCTTCGTCTCCGGAAGCGTCGCGGCGAGTGCGTAGCGCAAGAGGTCGGGCGGAAACTCATCCAGCACTTCATGAAGCCATACCGCCCATCCGCGGCTGGTAGACAGTTTGCGGCCTTCGAGATTCAAGAATTCATTGGCGGGGACGTTGTCGGGCAGCACGAAATCGCCGTACTCCATGAGCATGGCCGGAAACATCAGGCAGTGAAACACGATGTTGTCCTTGCCGATGAAGTGAACGAGCTTCGACCCCTCGTCCTGCCAGTACGTCTTCCAGCGATCCGGCTCCCCCTCCTTCGCCGCCCACTCTTTCGTCGCGGAGATGTATCCAATCGGCGCATCGAACCAGACGTAGATCACTTTACCCTCCACATCCACACCCACCTTCTTCGCGACATCCTCCGGCACCGCCACACCCCACGGCACGTCGCGCGTGATCGCTCGATCCTTCAAGCCATCCTGAAGCCAGCTCCTCACCTGCCCCAGAACGTTCGGCTTCCATTCGGGATGCGAATCGATCCACGTTTCGAGCTTCGCCTGGTAATCCCCCAACGGCAGATACCAGTGCGTAGTCTCCCGAAGCTCCGGCGTTGCGTTCGTCAGCGCGCTGCGCGGTTCTTTCAGTTCGAGCGGGCTCAGTGATGAGCCGCAGTTCTCACACTGGTCGCCGTACGCGTCCGTGTATCCGCATACCGGACAGGTGCCGCGGACGAAGCGGTCGGCCAAAAAGATTTCCATCTCCGGATCGAAGAGCTGCTTGTCCGTCTTGAGCTTGAAGGCGTCCTTTGCGGCAAGCTTTCGAAAAAAATCCTGGCTTGTCTCGCGATGGGTCTCCGTCGTCGTCCTGCCGTAGTAGTCGAAGCTCATGCCAAAGCGCCGGAAGCTGTCTGCGATGACCGGGTGGTACTCGTCCACGATCTCCTGCGGTGAGATTCCCCGTGCGCGGGCCTGCATCATGATCGCCACACCGTACTCGTCCGAGCCGCACACGTACACGATATCACGCCCCTTGAGGCGCTGATACCGACAGTACAGGTCCGCCGGCAGATAGGCGCCGGCGACGTGGCCGAGGTGGATCGGCCCGTTGGCATACGGAAGGGCTGAGGTGACGAGGATGCGTTCGAAGTCTTGCTTCGGCATGAACGGCGGTTTCGGTGGCGGATTGTGAAACGGCGGCTGCACATTATCGCGCCGCCGCCGTGTGCGAACAAATTTTGGCGTAAGTTATAAAGAACGACACTCCAGATTTGATGTTCGACCCCCTCCACCATGTCCAACACTACGGATAACGGCGATTTCGGTCCGCGCTCGGCGACAGTCGTGCGGCGAACCGACGAAACGAACGTTCGTGTCGAGCTCGATCTCGACGGATCGGACCTGCGCGAGAACGATACGGGCGTCGGCTTTCTCGATCACATGCTCGATCTCTTTGCGAAGCACGGCAGCTTTGGTCTCCGCGTTTCGTGCGAGGGGGATCTGGATGTAGACGAGCACCACAGCGTGGAGGATGTCGGCATCACCCTCGGAAAAGCCTTTCGCGAAGCGCTCGACGACAAGCGATTCATCCACCGATACGGCCACAGCTACGTGCCGATGGACGAATCGCTTGCCCGGGTCGTCGTGGATTTCTCGGGTCGGTTCTACCTGCGTTTCGAGGCTGACTTTGCACGCGAGCGAGTCGGTGATCTGCCGGTGGAGATGGTGGAGCATTTCTGGTATTCCTTCGCCGAGCACGCCGGGTGCAACATGCACGTCGACGTGCTGCGCGGCACGAACACGCACCACCAGATCGAGGCTATCTTCAAGGCTGCGGCCCGCGCCATTCGCGCCGCCGTGCTCCGTGATCCGGCCAACGCGCGCGTGCCCTCGACGAAAGGCGTGCTCTAAGATGAGAGACACCACACCGCAAGCGGCTTCGCTTCAAACAACTATCCATCGCGGCCTCACAGGGGCTGACCGACTGCGACTGGCACTTGAGATGAGCTTGGCTACACGGGAACTAGCTCTCAGTCGGCTTCAAGAACAGCATCCCGACTGGTCGGCGATGGACCTCAAACGCGAGCTACTTCGGTACGCGTTTCTACCCGCACCTCTGCCGCCGCCTCTGCGTTGACCAGCACAACCGTTTTTCGCCGAATTATCGGTCTCAAACGCCACTTTTCAATCATGCTCTCTAACCATACCGTAGCCGTCATCGGCGCCGGCAACATCGGTCGCGCGATCATAGGCGGTCTCGTAAACGGTCACGAATTCGATCCTTCACAGCTGTGGGCAACGCGGCGCAATCCGTCGGCGCTCGAGGCGCTGGCCGAGAATTTCCCGGGCATCCGGACGACGAAAGACAACACGGAAGCTGTTTCCAACGCGACGATCGTCATACTGGCGATCAAGCCCCAGAACATGTACGACGTGTTGAACGAGATCAAGGAGAGCGTTTCAGCCGATACCGTCGTGATATCGGTCCTCGCCGGCATCACAACGGACGCGCTGCATCAGGGGCTGGGGAAGGACGCGCCCGTGGTTCGGACGATGCCCAACACACCCGCGCTGGTCGATGAAGGAGCTACCGCAATTGCAGGCGGGCGTTTCTCGACCGACGAGCATGTCGACCTCGCGCGGCACATTTTCGAAGCGGTCGGCAAGGTCGAGATCGTTCCGGAGTATCTGATGGATGCGGTTACGGGCCTCTCGGGCAGCGGCCCCGCGTACGTGTATATGTTCGTCGAGGCACTGACCGATGCCGGCGTGAAGCAGGGAATTCCGCGTCCAATTGCCGCCCGGCTTGCCGCGCAGACCGTCTACGGCGCGTCGAAGCTCGTCATCGAGACGGGGAAACACCCGGCCATCCTGCGCGACGAAGTGACGACTCCCGGCGGGACCGCCATCGCGGCGGTGGCCGAGCTCGAGGCGCACGGGCTGCGCACGATGATGATCCACGCCGTGGCTACGGCGACGGCACGGTCGAAAGAGTTGAGCGAAACGTGAGCCCTACGCGAATCCGGCCCATGGAATGCGCGTTTATCGATTTTGAGTATTCACAGAGCTGAATCGCTGCATCACACATGATTGCGATTATCGACTACGGGATTGGCAACCTGCGTTCTATCGAGAAGGCATTCACAGCCGTTGGGGCCGACGTCCTCCGGACCGACCGGCCCGCCGACATCGTAGAGGCAGAGAAGGTTGTGCTGCCGGGGGTTGGCGCCTTCGGTGCGTGCGTGACGGAAATCCGGAAGCGCCACGGGCTCGAGGACGCCATCCACCGGGTGATAGATGACGGTACGCCCTTCCTAGGCATCTGCGTCGGGATGCAGCTTCTTTTCGACGAAGGTGAGGAAATGGGTACCTACGAGGGTCTCGGAGTGATTCCAGGCCGCGTCGTTCGTTTAGACGCAGTGCCCGTGCCCGCCGGTAGTGCCGCCGTACGCGCGGGCGACGCGGCGGATTCTGCTCCTGAAACGTGGACGGAGAGCCTAAAAATCCCACACATGGGTTGGAATACCGTCCAAACCCAGCGGCCGTCCCCGCTTCTGAGCGGTCTCGACGACGCCGCCTATTTCTATTTCGTACATTCGTTCGTGTGCATTCCGGACGACGACGCGGATGTGCTCGCTGCATGCCGATACGGCCGCGATTTCGCCGCCATCGTGGAACGGAACAACATATATGGGGTCCAGTTTCACCCCGAGAAGAGCCAACAGAACGGCCTTCGTGTACTCCAGAATTTCGCAGAGCGTGCGTAGCGCATTTGACCCTGCACGGTGCGGATGCCGAGCGTGGACTCAATGCTTCATAAGGCGGAAGCCGCGGGCTTCCTGCCTTTTATTTTGGACTAAAACTACCTGTCTGCCGGCAGCGATCTTCCAATGCTTGTCATTCCGGCAATAGATCTTCGCGATGGTAAATGCGTGCGACTCTATCAAGGGTCGTATCAGCAGGAGACCATCTATTATGACGACCCCGTCAAAATGGCCAAGCTCTGGCGCGTCCAGAATGCACGGGTCCTTCACGTGGTCGACCTGGACGCTGCCCGCGGCGGTCACGAAGAAAACCGGAAGGTTGTGCGTGCGATCTGCGAGGAACTGGACATCCCGGTCCAGCTCGGCGGAGGCATCCGGACGATGGCCGATATCGAAGAGGCCCTCGACCTGGGCGTGTACCGCGTCATCATCGGCACGGCGGCAGTACGAGATCCTGACCTGGTAACGGAGGCCGTCAAACGATACTCGTGCAGCCGTATCGTCGTAGGCATCGACGCTCGCGACGGCGACGTTCGAGTGGATGGATGGACCGAAGGCAGCGGCGTAAATGCAGTCGATCTCGCGGTCGATATGGAGCAGCGGGGCGTCCGCCGAATCGTCTATACCGATATCAGTCGCGACGGCACTTTGCAGGGCCCGAACCTGGACGGCTACCGGACGCTTGGCAAGCGCCTCAAGCTCGCCCGCATCACGGCATCCGGCGGCGTGGGCGGCTATGAAGACCTGATCCGCCTGGCGGAGCTCAAGCCCTACCGTGTCGACTCGGTCATCATCGGACGCGCCCTGTACGAAAATCGCTTCCCCTGCCAGCAGTTCTGGTGCTGGAACTACAAGGAGCGCGTCGATCTGGACGGCTATTCCACGGCCCGTCTGAATAGCACGATCAAGGAAGAGTGTTGAACGACGCTCGGTCCTGTCGCGCGGAGAAGCGCCATATACATGCCGCTCGCTAAACGCATCATACCCTGTCTGGACGTCGACCGCGGCCGCGTCGTGAAAGGCGTGCGCTTCGTCGATATTATCGACGCGGGGGATCCCGTCGAGCAGGCGCGGTTCTATGATGCCGCCGGCGCCGACGAGCTCGTCTTCCTCGACATCACGGCCACGCACGAGGACCGCGGCATTATGCACGACGTCGTTCGGCGCGCGGCCGACCAGGTCTTTATTCCGCTGACCGTCGGCGGCGGGCTGCGAATCGTCGAGGACATGCGTGCAATGCTAAACGCCGGCGCCGACAAGATCTCATTGAATTCCGCCGCACTGAGAGATCCCGCCCTCATTACGCGCGGCGCGGAAGCGTTCGGATCGCAATGCATCGTCGTGGCGATCGACGCCAAGCGCCGCGTCGACACACCCGCGTCGTGGGAAGTCTATACCCACGGTGGACGCAAGCCGACCGGCATCGACGCCGTCGAGTGGGCGGTGGAAGCCGACCGGCGCGGCGCCGGAGAACTGCTAGTGACCTCCATGGATCGCGACGGCACCAAGGACGGCTACGACGTCGAATTGCTTCGCGCAATCGGGAAGCGCGTATCCATTCCGGTCATTGCATCAGGTGGAGCCGGCACCCTGCAGCATCTCGAGAAGGGCCTCACCGACGGTGATGCGGACGCCGTTCTCGCCGCGTCGATATTCCACTTCCGAGAGTTCACCATTGACGAGGCGAAGCGGCATCTCCGGTCGGCCGGGATTGACGTACGGCTGGATGGGTTTTCAGTTGAGCACCCGGCGACGAATTTCACGACACGCTAGCTCGCGACAGATCCTTCTCGCTAATAGCGTCTGACCGCATGCAACGTAGAGAACGGGTTCTGTTTCCTCGAGGCATGGTATCGAATGAGCAAATCTCTAATGTCCCTGACGAGGCGATCGACTACGCCTGCTCTCGAGATGTGTAGCGTCTGATTCGGGTTCTCTGAATTTAGTCGAATGAAATTTTTACCACGATCGACGTACGAATGGAAGCTGGTCTTTTCGCTCCAGCGTGAAGACATCCTCATAGAAGACGTCCGCCGGTCCTCCATGTTGATGGCGCTCGCCTGAAGCGTCACCGATGTGTGTTCAGGTGGACCGTCCGCTCGATGGATGCGTCGAGCCGGTGGTAGGTCATAGGTATCTAAGCTGTTATTCGCGCTTATATTTCGGAGCAGCCCTTTCGAGCAAGCTAAGAAGAGCTTTTCGCACATCGCCGTAGACTCCAGGTTCTTCACTTTCTCTTGCCCCGGCGACGTTCAGTCGAGTAATGTCGTGCTCACGGAGCCAATCTATGACATCGTTCGCGCGGAACTGACGCGGATCTATCACCATCACAGGCTTGCCTTGCCTCGCAGCTTCTTCCAGCGTCAAGAGCGTACCACCCACAGGCTCTCCCCGGCATAAAATAAGGGTCGCGTCGCTGTCGCGAACGTTCCAGGCCGTGCGCTCCTCATACTCCGGCGACGGGGTTTCCTCGAGTGGATAGTGGGAGGGAATGCGTCCATCCTCGGCACGGCGCCCGGCTGGACACCAGCCGCCGACGGCCAGGCCGCACACCAGCGCCGCATCCAGTGCGGCACGGTCCACGCCGGTCTGGCCTCCTGAAACAATCTTGATCGATCGGACCCCTCGCCCGCGTGTCTCGTTAGCCATATCGTTCGTTGATCCGTCATTCATCCGACGCTCCGATGCCCCGCCTCTTCGTCGCCGTCGACCTTCCGTCCGATTACCCCGCGAGGCTCCAGACGCTCCAGGCGTCTGATCTCGCGGCGCGATGGACCGCCCCGGATCAATATCACATCACACTTCGATTCGTGGGCGATGCAGATGCGGATCAGACTGCGCAGATCAGGTCCCGGCTGGAAGATATCGATCTGCCGTCGTTTCAGATCGGAGGAGAGGGGTTGGGTGTCTTCCCGTCGGTGCGTAAGCCGCGGGTTCTCGTGGTTCACATCAACGAAGAACCCGGACTTATGGCGCTGCAGGAGCGCGTTGACGACATCATCGTTACCATGGGCTTCGATGAAGAGCGAAATCCATTCAATCCCCATATCACGATTGCCCGCCTAAAGGATGCCGCCCCTCGCGACGTTCGCACATACTTACAGGAGCGTGGCGAGTTCAAAATCGAACCGTTCATTACTGAGCGGTTTCGTCTCTACGAGAGCGAACTCGGCTCCGAAGGAGCGGTGCATAACGTGCTTCAGGAGTATCCCCTTCGATCACCGAGGTCGACGCCGTGATCAGACCGGTACTCGCGGCTAAAGCGACGTCGGTGGGGGCGGCGGATCACTCGCAGGAAACGATTCTCGGATGGTCTCATCTCGATCGTCGTCATCCGCCTGAGTCTCCTCTCCCAGAAGCTCGAGACACGCGTGTCGGGAGCGGTTGCATGAGGCATAGGCAGCGCGCAGCTGACCGTCACTGTGTTCGATGTCCTCGATCTCGCGCGCACATGCCGCCGATACGTCGACGCATGTCACGGCCAGGCCGCGCCAGTGCTCGGATGCCCGCAGCAGGAAGTTGGCGAGCGTGAGGTTGATCTCCGCGCAGTCGTCGAAAGCTTTCAATCGAGCGAGTGTAGCCAGATCACCGCCCGAATCGATGCAATAAGCGACGGTTTGATGGCAGATGCGATACGTCTCCATCAGGTCATCAATGACGCGGTCCAGATCGATACCGGTCGTATGTCGAAGACTCGACATGCCACCCCAGTCATCGTCTTCGTGAAGGCGCGTGATCTTGGCATTCATATCAAATGTAGGGATATTAGCACGTCAATCGTCTAACCTAGCGGACCCGCAAAACGGTCCCATCAGCTTTTCGCAACATTCCTGACAACGGCGCTTTCGATCCAATGTGTGTTCAGCAACGTGCCCCAGGGCTTCCGGGCCCGCCTGTTGCCGCGTAATACACGAGGTACACAAGGATCTACAAGTTCGTCAGGCTCGACGAACCATCCGCGACACGTCGAGTTTACGAGCTTCGGCATGGCCTTTGCAAACTCCTTAAAGTCTTAAGACAGACGTCCGATCATCATCATTTTATCTTTCCTGAAGATATGAAACTATTCAACACCCTGAGCCGCATTGTACTCGTGGCCGTTTTTCTTGGTGTCGTCAACCCTGCGGGTGCTCAAAGCGCCAGTGCCGTCTTCGAGCGATTGAAGGATAAATACGATTCGGTCGAGTCTCTCCGCGCGGAATTCTCTCAGACGATGACCTCATCCTATATGGACGATGAGGCGACCTCTCAGGGTGTGCTCGTCATTCAGGGGGAACGTTATCGGGTAGAGACGGATGGTCAGACGCTGGTAACCGACGGACGCGTGACATGGGTGTACATGCAGTCCGAGAATCAAGTGCTCATCAATGATTACAACAATGACGAGCAGACCTTCTCGATTAGTGAGTTCCTGTTTGATTACGACGAGAATTACGACGCGTCCGAGGTGGCTGCAGCGACGATGGGCGGCGAGCGGCATTATGTCCTGACGCTTACCCCGAAGAGCGACGAGGCCTTCTTCACCGAGGCGACCCTCGCGATGCGAGATCGGGACGACCTGATTACGGAGTTGAAAGTGGTCGATGTGAACGGAACGACGATGCGCTTCAACCTGGAGAACATTCAGCTCAATCCAGCGCTGCAGGAGGATGTCTTCACATTTACGCCGCCACAGGGCACTGAAGTCGTCGACCTTCGCAGCTGATGTCGCCCCGCACGCGCAGCATTCTTGCTCAGGTTGCGAGTTTTCTGCTTGCAGGCGTATTGCTCTATCTGGCGCTGCGTGGCGTAGATCTTGGCGTGGTGCTCGTCGCCCTTAAGAGCGCCGACTACGTGTGGCTTATTCCGCTCGTCGCAGTCGTAATGCTCAGCCACGTAGTTCGAGCCTGGCGCTGGCGCATACTTCTCAAGGCGCTGCCGGAGGTGCAGTCCGGGAAGCGCGAGGCGGCGTCAGTTGGGACGGCTTTCTCCTCACTGATGATCGGCTATATGGTGAATTATGCCGCACCCCGACTCGGGGAGGTGGTCCGCACGGCTAATGTCACGGCGCGAACCGGGGTGGGATTCAGCAGTGTCTTCGGAACGGTGGTGGTCGATCGGATCCTCGACGTCATCGTGCTCGGACTTGGGCTCATCAGCGTGGGCTTTCTCCTGCTGGATCGGTTTGCGACACTCAATTCTCTCTTCATCGAGCCGATCACGAACCAGCTCGGTCGGATTCCGGCACTCGGAATCGCGGCTGTAATCGTCTTGATTGGCATTCTCACGTTTCTCGTCTACCGGCAGGTCCTTCGCAGCTCGGGCGATCCGATGCGCAGCTTCTGGACGGAGCGTGCCGCTCCAATATTCGAGTCATTTAAAAGCGGGGTTCTGACCCTCATTCGTTCGGAGAATCGACTGGGATTGGTAGTCACAACCGTTCTGATCTGGTTCTTTTATTTGATGATGTCCTATCTGCCGTTCGTCATGCTCGGCATGTCGGAACCGTTCGACATCGGCCTGCTCGATTCCTGGTCCATCATGCTGCTCGGCGCGATCGGAGTCGTAATCCCATCTCCTGGCGGAACCGGCTCCTTTCATTACATTACGATCCAGACACTCGTGCACCTGTTCGGCGTCGACAGCGAGAGTGCCGCGACCTACGCGGTGCTCACCCACGCAGCCCAGCTCGTCCTGTATGTGCTGGCGGGAGCCACCTGCTTGATGCTGCAGGGTTCAAACGTGCGCGCCCTTCGCTCCCGGACGATGCAAGCGCAGGAGGAGCAACGGGCTTCTTGAGTTCCAGAATTGCGGCCATGAACAGTCTCAAGCACACTTTCCGGTTCTCGCGGACTCTGGCTGCTATGATGCTTGCTGTCGGCTGGATCGTCTCCGGTGTACCGGCCGCATCGGCTCAAGACGCCTCTTGCCTTCTGTCACCAGACGCTGCTCCTCCGCTCGAGACGCTTTCGGACAGCGACGTGGAGCACATCCGACTCGAGCTGGACCTCGATCCCTCCCGCCCGCCGGCCGCCGGCGTCGCTCAGCTCACACTACGCACGGCAACTGACGACGCGGACAGTGTGCGGCTCGTCGTACCGGGCACCGTCGTAAATGCAGTCCGTTCACAGGACCTCGACGAATCCCTCCCCTTCCGACTGATTGGCCCGGACACGCTGGTCGTCGATCTAAGCGCTATTCGCGATTCGGCTATCGTTTCGCGCGAATCGATTACTCTCGATATCAGGTTCGAGGCTGCGTACGGTATTCAGTTCGAGAATGGTTTTGCGTGGACCATTGATCCGATCCTGCTCGGCGGGGCCTGGTTTCCGTGGTCGGGCAGTACCTCGGATCGATTCACCTCGGAGCTGCTCGTTACGGTACCCGGCGACTACGTCGTAGCCGCCTCCGGCGCACCGCTGGCGCTGCGAGAGACGGAGGACGGTCGAACGACCTATCTATCGTCTTCAGTCGAACCGCACACGGCGGACGACGTCCTCTTCGCTGCTGGTCCGTACCTCAGCTCCCGTTCGGGTTACCGCGTCGAAACGATGCACCAGGAATCGATGGAATCCAATCCGGGTGCTGTGGCAATCCGAGCCCTCGAGTACTTCGAATCCGAGCTTGAATTTACCTATCCGTTCGGCGTTCTGACACTGGCCGTGATTCCGGATGGCGGGTCGCCGATATCCGGAAACGGTCTGATCCTGGTTCCCGAACCTCTTACCGAAGAGCTTGCATCTGCTCACCCTCGCCGAGGCACCTTAGAAATCGTAGACGCCGTCGCCGATCAATGGCTCGGGGCCGTCGTATCGGCGGAAACGTCCGCAGAACTCTGGCTTGAAAAGGGACTCTCTGCTTACCTGGCAGCCGTGTTCGCTCAGAGCGAAATTGCGGAGGAAACGTTCGAGATCGCGATGCGCCAGTGGGCGGAGGCCTATTTCGATGAACAGGAGCGCTACCGACGCGCACTGACCTCGACAAAGGCTCATCACCCGATGCAGCTCAATGACGCGCATGCGCGGGCGAAGGGTGCATGGGCGGCCCATATCCTGCGCCACGAAATCGGTGACAATGCATTCTGGGAGGCGCTCGCATTCATGGTCTCTTCCAATCCGTTCGAGAGCGTCACGACCGAGGACTTCGCCATCGCCCTTGAAGAAGCGGCCGGTCAACGTCCGGACGAGTTTCTAAATACGTGGGTGCATGCTCCGGGACATCCGGAGCCGGTCGCGAGCTACTCGATGGAGCGTGACACCCTCTTTGTGACGGTCGAACAGCAGCAGGTCGCCGAAGGGGTTCCGGAGGTCTTCGAACTGTCCCTCGGCGTCGAAGTCGGTACGCTGAGTGATACACGGCGATACGACGCCCTCCTGGACGACCTTCGCGAGACGGTCGTCATCACCGAAACGGCAGCGCCGCGATTCGTAGTCGTCGATCCGGATGCTCGATATCTGATGAAGACGAATATGGAGCAGTCGCTTTCCGCCTGGATCGCACAACTCCGCTCGGCTTCCACTCCGGCCGGTAGACTGGCCGCCGCCGAAGCTGTCGCTCGGCGTCCCGGTCATCCCGACGTGCTGCTTGGCCTGCGAACGGCAGCGTCTCAAGAAGGGAATCCATACGTCAAGGCAGCAATCCTCGATGTGATCGGCCGTGTCTCGGAATCCGACGCGGCCGAGCGCGCCCTTCTTGCCGCATACGAGGACACATCTGCAGTCGTACGAATTGCAGCGCTTCGTGCCCTCACAGCGTACCCTGGATCACCGCGAGTCGAAGAATTGAGCCTGCGCGCCGCGAATGAAGATGCGGATCAGCACGTACAGGCGGCAGCGGTCGAAGCACTCGGCCGCATCAACTCGTCCGAGGCGCTGAACGTAGCACGTGCCGCTCTCATCACACCCTCGCACGGTGGCGTGATTCAAATAGCGGGACTTCGCGCTCTCGGTTTCATCTCGGGTGCGGATGCCGCCGCTCTCGACGCTGCGAGGGTTCATTCGGGGCCGGAGCAGCCGCTTCCGGTCCGGTTGGAGGCCATCCACCTCCTTGAGAACCTGTCTAACGATGCTCGTCAGGCCGAGAATGTATTGATCACGCTTCTAGAATCAGGGAACTGGCGCGTACGCCAGGCGGCCGTCGAGGCGCTCGTTCGGATCGGCCATGTCGAGGCGGTCCAATCATACCTCGAACGTGAGCCGATTTCCTGGCTACGGCTCCTTGGACGATCGATGCTCGATTGCCGCTAAAGCGGGTCATGACTCGGCCCATCCTTCACACACGATTCACCAAGCGAATGTCACCACTCAAGGTGCGAGCGCAACTGTTCGACCCGAATGCATTGGAAGGGCTTTCGCTGTTCGGTACACTTATCGTCGTACAGATGGCTCAGGACCGGTAGTTCGCGCGATACTTCGCGTGGGACTGCTCAGTGTTTCTTCCAACATCCGAGTTTCGTTATGCAGGCTTCTACTCACCAGAATGACGCGAATCCACTTGCGGAGCTAATCAGCGACGACGTGTACGATCTGCTGGAGACGCACAATCTCCTGAATGAGAAGAGCGTCCGTGACTTTCAGATTCGCCGTAAATTCCGCAGGATGCGCCGCTCCGAAGTGGCTGCATATGATGCGATCGAGCGTCTTCGAGATGAATATCCGTACCTCCAGTTCGATACGATCCGCAAGATCGTCTATAAGTTGAACAACAGGTAACGTCATAAAGCGCGCGGCGTATCGTCGGGTATCGCGGCCGGCTGTGCAATCTTACATTCGTGCCGCGGCAAAGAGCATAATACCGGCTGCGACGGACGCATTCAGCGACTGCACGGGCCCTTTCATCGGAATAAAGACGCGGTAGTCGCAAGCCTCCAGGACCCGCCGTCGTATACCCGCGCCTTCGCTGCCGATCACGAGTCCGATGGGCCGATCCCAGTCCATCTGCCACACGCTCGTCTCTCCGTCCGCAGCGGCCCCCGCGATCCAGTATCCCCTTTCTTTGAGTTCGTATATCGTGTCGGCCACGTTGGTAACGCGTGCCACGGGAATCCGGCCAGCCGTTCCTGCGCTCGCCTTCAGCGCTGCAGCATTCAGGGGGGCCATGTCGCGTTCCGGTACAATTACACCACCTGCGCCCGATGCGACGGCACTGCGAAGAATCGCTCCGAAATTGAACGGGTCCTGGATTCCGTCGATCAGCAAGACGCGGGGCTTTCTCTCTGCCACGTCATCACGCGACGGTGCGATTACCGCAAGCATTTCGTTGAGATCGGCATAGCCGATCGGTGAGGCCATCGCCACGACGCCCTGATGGTTCAGACCCGCGGCGATCTGATTGAGCTTACCCTGCGGGACGTATTGTACCTGCAAACCCGCCTCTGCAGCCATTCGCCGGATCTCGGCGACGTCGCGCCCGCTCGCTCCCTTCTGGAGGATGATTTTGTCCAGCCGTTCAGGGTCTCGCTCGAGGGCTTCGCGTACCGGATTCCTCCCAGCGATGACGGACGTATCGGGCGAACTGGCAGTCCTCATCAATCTTCCATGCTACGCGGGACTGGAAACGGTCTCCGTTGGTTCGGGAACGGACATCTCCGGCTCTCTCCGCTTCCATGTGAGTGCAAGTCCGACAAATCCCGTGAGCATGATCAACGTGGAGATCACTTCCGCCTGCGTCACGGTGAGCAGTCCCAGCACATCGAACTCATTATTGACCCGGATCTTCTCTATTAGGAAACGCTCGATGCCGTTGAAGACGAGGTAAAAAGAGAAAAGCCAGCCGTTCCTGTACGGGTGCTTCCGATAGGACCACAGTACGCCGAAGAGTAGCGCGGCGAAGATGAACTCGTAAATCGACGTCGGGTAGACCCCTGGATCCGGCAGGGTGACGTTGAGGATATTATTCGGATAGGTCTCGGCCCAGAGCCACGTGGGGAGCCAATCTGGCTTTAAGCTCATGTCCGCTACGATGCCCCAATCCCCGTCTCCCGCGAGATGACAGCCGATGCGCCCGATGCCGTAGCCCAGCATGAGCCCCGGCGCTGCTGCATCGGCGACCGCGCCAAGTGCGAGTCCCTTCTTTCGAATATACCACGTGATCGCCAGTCCGGCCAGGATCAGGCCGCCATAGAACGTCAGACCACCACTCGAAAAGATCATCCCGAACGGATCTTGATAAAAATCGTCGAGATTCTCGAGAATGTGGAAAAGTTTCGACCCGATGATTCCGAGCACCACGGCCAGCACGGTCAGTGTGCCGATGATCACCGACGGACTCGCCTCCTTCCATGTTTTCCTTTTGGATCGCCCCTTGCCTTCTTCGACTTGCACGCGCACGGAGCCGATACGTCCTTCCGCATACATGCGGTCGAGCTCGCGCCGTGTTAGCCACATCGCCGTCAGGACGGCAACGGCGAGCATCGCTCCGAATGAGTAAATGGGAAACGGGAGGCTGAAGCCGAACAGATCCTGAAAGACGTCGCTAAGACGGGGGTACATGATTATCGTGTGGTTTGCGTAGGATCATACTCTCCATCCAGGAAATCACCCTGTTTAGAGAGTCCTGGACCAGAGCATCACAAAGCCGCATCAGTCAATCCACAGCCGCTTCGGCTTCCTTTCGGGTCCCGGGGTGCTCGTGCAATCGACCGCGCAGGTGTGCGGACAGCTTATCTGCGGAGATAGCCGTTTGATCTCCGGTCACCATTTCCTTCAGTTGAACCGTTTCGGTTGTCAGTTCATCCTTGCCTACAATGACGGTGTACGAGGCATTCTGGCGATTCGCCTCACGCATCTGCGCCTTCATCGATCGGCCTTTGAGGTCGAGCCCAACCCGAATTCCATCCCGTCGAAGCTGTTGCGAGTGCTTGAACGTCCATCGCGCCGCGTCCTCGCCGAGGGAAACCATGAAAACGTCTACTCCGAGGGGACCTGGCAGCGGCACCTCATGAGCCTGCAAGGCAAGGAAGAGTCGCTCCATGCCCGCTGCAAACCCGACAGCTGGAACGGGACGTTTGCTTCCAATCTCCTGCGACAGCAGGTCGTAGCGGCCCCCGCCGGCGAGCGCGCTCTGCGATCCTACATCCGGACTTTCGAGCTCGAAAGCCGTGTGCGTATAGTAATCGAGTCCACGCACCAGGAACGGATCCTCCCGGAAGGCGATTCCCAGGTCAGTCAGAAATTCCTTCACCTCGTCATAATGCCGGCGGCTCTCGTCATCAATGAAATCGATGAGGCGCGGAGCGCCGTCGAGCATCTTTCGCTCCTGCTCGACCTTTGTATCAAGGATGCGGAGCGGATTCGTATCCAGGCGGGTGCGACTCGTTTCTGTGAGATCGTTCCGGTAAGGTTCAAAATAACCTTTCAGCGCCTCCCTGTACTTCGGGCGGCTTGCTGCGTCACCGAGCGTATTGATGCGGAGCTGCTTCCGAGAAATGTGAAGAGCCTCGTAGGCGGCCATCATGATCGAAATGACCTCGGCGTCGGCTCGTGCATCGTTGGCGCCTATCACCTCACATCCGAACTGATGAAACTGACGATACCGCCCCTTCTGCGGCCGCTCGGCTCGGAAGCACGGTCCGATATAGTACAGCTTCTGAACGCCACCGCGCTGGTCCAGATGATGTTGAAGATATGCGCGCATGATGGGTGCGGTGATCTCCGGCCGAAGAACGTAGTTCACATCGCCGCGCTCGAAAGCAAACATCTCTTTCGTGACGATGTCTGTGAGTTCGCCGACCCCGCGCGCAATTAACTCCGTATCCTCGAGAATGGGGGTGCGAATCTCCTCGAAATTGTAGAGCGCCATCACGTCGCGTACCGTTGCCTCGACATACTGCCACGAGGCCGTACCGGGTATGGTAGCACCGTCGGACGACGACGCCTCCGGAAGTATATCAAACGTACCTTTTATGTTCTGGTAAGTCTTGCGCACACAGAAGGTGTCAAATGGAAACGCAAATCGAAAGACGACAGGTAGGTTGAAGAAGCGCGATCAACTCTCCATGAGATCTGTCTCTCCTTCCTCAAAAATCGACATTATTTCGTGAGGGCTCTTCGCTTCGAGAAGGCGTTTCCGAAAGGGGTCGCGGTTCATCAGACGAGACACGCGGCTCAATATTTTGATATGCTCAGATTTGGCAGCTTCAGTGCCGACGAGCAAGAAGACCAGGCGAACGGGCTGGTCATCGATGGATCCAAAATCGACTGCTTGATCCGTAACCGCAAATGCTGCGATACTCTCGCTTACAGCCCGGGTTTTCGCGTGCGGAAGGGCAAGACCTTTGCCGACGCCGGTCGACATGATTTGCTCGCGACCAATGATGGCTTCTCGCACCTCTTCGATATCGCGGACGACAGGGCTTGCAGCCAGACAGTCGATGAGATTGTTAAGTACGTCCTCCTTAGAGGATCCGGGAAGACCGACCTGCACCGTTTCATCTGTCAGCAGGTCGTGTATGTCCAAAAGGCGGGTTGCGGGCATATATACTCGTCAGCAATAATAATAATGCGGTCTCCACGGACCGACATTCTCTAGCAGGCGCTAACGTCCGCAAATCCGCCATGTTCGCTGCCTTGCGAGAGGCCGCCTCGATTTGCACGGCAATTTAATATACAACCTCCCGCTTTCTAATCTGTCACGCTCTCGGCACCCCCGCTCATCAACGCGCTTTGCTCGGAATCTACATTGCCTGCGATCTACTCTTCGTCTTCTGATCGCTCACGCAGCTTGTCGATCGCCACTTGCATGTCTTCAGGCGGATCGACTTGAAACCACACCCGCTCCCCCGTTCCGGGATGATCGAACCCGAGTGTTTCGGCGTGCAGTGCCTGGCGCTGCAACACAGCGAACAGGTTTCTGAAGAATGCCCTCCGATTTGACGAATCGGGACCGTAGCGAATCGAGGTTCCACCGTACGTCTCATCGCCAAGCACGGGATGGTGGAGGTGCGCGGCGTGCACACGGATTTGGTGCGTGCGGCCCGTTTCGAGGCGGAATGCTACCAGCGACGTATGCTTGAGTGGTTCTATCACCTCGTAGTGCGTCACGGCGCGCTTTCCACCGCCATCCGGGCGTACGGCGATTTTTTTCCGGTCGCGTGGATCCCGACCGAGATCCGTTTCGATGCGTCCCCGTGGCGGATCCGGATACCCCCATACGATGGACAGATATCTACGCTCGATCGTGTGATCTGCGAACTGGCTGGCGAGTCTGCGATGGACGTCGTCGTTCTTCGCGACGACCAGAAGTCCCGACGTGCCTTTATCCAGCCGGTGCACGATGCCCGGACGAATGGAGGGGTCACCCTTTAGAAGAGGCGTCGCGTTGAGTGTGGAAAGGCCGATCTCGTCGTCATCCGGTTCGTCATCAAGGTCGATATCCAATTCATCATCTTCATCGTCAAGCGCGATCGTTCCCGCTCCTACATGGTACAGAAGGGCGTTTACAAGCGTCCCCGCGCGGTTACCATATGCGGGATGGACGACCATCCCTGCCGGTTTGTTGACGACGATTAGGAATTCGTCCTCGTGAACGATGTCGAGGGGGATGGCTTCGGGTTTGGCTTCCATTGGAGGCGGCTTGCGAATCCGGCAGACAATGACGTCCCCCGCCTGCACCGTATGCGACACCTTCTCGACAACCTCGTCGTTGATGGTGACCAATCCATCAGCAATGCCGGTCTGTACCTTTGTTCGCGAAACATTCGGCAGGAAACGCGTGATGTATCTATCGATGCGCACACCTTCATCGTAGCCCTGCGGCACTTCGAGCGTCACCACCTGTTCGAACTGATCGTCCTCCATACGCTCAGTCAGCCTCTCGTGCACTCCGGATCTTTTCTGCCGCTTCTCTTCTCTCGTCCGCATCTGCATCGGGTTCGTCGATGTCGCCGTCGGCGGCTGCGGTATAGTTGAGGTGGACGAAAATCGAGAAATGGTCCGAGCCCCACGCCGGAAGGCGTTGAAGGTCGATAAGCTCGAAATGTTCAGAATGGAAAAGGTGATCCAGAGGCCACCGGAGAATGGGATTCTTTGCGCTGTACGAATTGTAGAACCCGCGCCCAATCCGGGGATCGAGCAGACCGCTGATTTTCTGAAAGAGCGTCGTCGTATACGACCACGCGACATCATTCATGTCTCCCATCACGATCGTCGGCGCGTCACGTTCCGACGCTTCTCGGCCGACAATCAAAAGCTCTGCGTCGCGGGCTTCGGTATCGGTATCCTCCATCGGATAAGGTGGCTTCGGATGCAGACAGTGCAAGAATACGTCTATACCGCTGCCAAGGCGCAGTTTTGCATGGATGGAGGGAATCGAATCTTCGACGACGTATCTCACTCTCGGATCGATGAGCTTCTTTCGAGAATGCAGCATCATCCCATACGTGTTGGGAAGCGGCTTTTTTACGAAGTACGGGTAGTCCGCATCGAGTCCGTCCAGTTGCTCCGACCACCACTCGTCAGTTTCGACGGTCAATATCACGTCTGGGTCGTATTGCTTAATTAGCGTCAGAAAACCCTCAACCTCGCGGTTCGTCATCAAGACATTGGCGATGAGGATGGAAAGGCTGGGAGAATCGTCCGCCGCTTCCGCCGTTTGAACCTGCTTCGACGCAAACACCGTGTAGGGATACATCTTGACCACCTGGTATCCCACGCAGAGGAGAAGTGCGCCGAGCACGACATCCTCGAATATGCTCGTCGTGTCCCAGAAAACCACATAGATGCCGGTGATGAGAATGCCGGCAGCCGCGATCTGGACCCTGGGAAAATCGAAGATCCGAATCCACCACGCCTCGTGACGGATGAGGGGGAGCACGGTCGCCCCGATAAAGAACGCGGCGAGTATGATGAGGACGATCTTCATGTTAGCATGGAAGCGGCTCTCGTGACGGATCTATCGCTGCGTCGGAAACTCGATCGGATGGCTGAGGAAAAACTGCATGCCGGCGAGCTGGCGCACCATTCCTTTAAATTCCAGAGTTAGAAGATGTGCCAGCGCCGTGGACGGATCAAGCCCCGACTCAGAGCAAATGCGATCGATATGTCTCGCCTCCGTATCAAGTGAGCGGCAGAGAGCCTGCTCTTCAGGAGCAAGTTTGTCAAGATCGACTGTCCTCTCCGAATGTATGGAGCGCGCCGGCAGGTCTACCTCCAGTTCGATCAGAATGTCGTCGACGTCCTGTACGAGCTTCGCGTAACCCTGCTGAATAAGCCGATTGACGCCCGCGCTGGCTCTGCTCGTCACCGGCCCCGGAATCGCAAAAACCTCGCGATTCTGCTCCAAAGCAAGGCGTGCGGTGATCAGCGCACCGCCTTCCTCGAACGCCTCTACGATAAGGGCGCCGAGAGAAAGTCCGCTCACGATCCGGTTTCGCCTCGGAAAGTTTCCCGCTTCCGGCGCGGCACCCATCGAAAATTCGGAGACCATCGCACCGCTTTCTATGATGGACTGAGCGAGCCGGGTATGTTGAGCCGGGTAGATGCGGTCGAGTCCCGAACCGAGCACCGCAATGGTACGTCCTCCAGCTTCCAGCGCACCGCGATGCGCGCACGCATCGATCCCGTAAGCCAGGCCCGATACGATCGTAAACCCCACTGCTGCAAGCTCCCTGGCGAGATTATGCGCGATTCGCTTGCCGTACGAGGTCGGCTTTCGCGTCCCGACGATGGCGATGGCGAGTTCCCGGTTGTTGCTGGGCGGAACCTGGCCGCGCACCCACAGAAACGCTGGAGGGTCGTAGATTTCCTTTAGCAAACATGGGAACCGGCTGTCTTTGGGAATTACCATCTTTGCTCCAAGTCGCACGGCACGACGTATCTGATCGTCGACCTCGGCGTCATTGTCGCAACCCGCGATGGCAGCGGCGGTCTGCGGGCCAATGCCCGGTACCCGCGCGAGATCCCCGATGGGCACGCTCAGGATCCGCCGCGCACTTCGGAACTTCGCGATTAGCTGGCGCACCCTGCCGGTCCCGACTCCCTGAACGAGCGAAAGTGCGATCAACGCTCGTTTTTCGCTTAGATCGTTCGGTGCCTCAGGCGCAACGCGTCGACTCATCGCTCGACCGTTTCGGAGCGTCTTGCCTTCTGCACTTCGACCCACAACTGTCTCTTCAGCCGATCGAGCCCGAAGCCGGCAACGGCGCTAATCGGAAGGATGTCGACATGCTCAGGAAAATCATCCCTGACTACCTCTGGAAGGAGATCCCGCTCCTCAGGCGGAAGCAAATCGATTTTTGACAGTGCGACCAACCTGGGCTTTGCAAGCAGCGATTCGCTGTATGATGCGAGCTCCCCAAGGAGCGTTTCGTACTCGCCGGCGAGATCCTTCGACGTAACGGGCACGAGGAAGAGCAGCACGGCATTTCGCTCGATATGCTTCAGGAACTGGAGGCCCAATCCCTTCCCTTCGTGCGCACCTTCGATTATGCCCGGGATATCCGCCATAACGAAAGAATGGTAATCCTCCACATACACGACGCCCAGCGCCGGCTCTAGCGTGGTGAATGGGTAGTCGGCAACTTTCGGCCTCGCCGCTGACATGGCAGAGACGAGCGTACTCTTGCCAGCGTTCGGCAGGCCCACGAGCCCCACGTCCGCCAGCAGTTTGAGTTCGAGCGTGACATTGCGCTCGACGTTCGGCTCACCGGGCTGAGCATGGCGAGGAGTCTGATTGGTCGATGATTTAAAGAACGTATTGCCTTTGCCCCCCCGTCCGCCACGAGCGATCACGAGGCGTTGCCCGACCTCGCTCATCTCGCCGATGATCTCATCCGTGTCGGTATCCCTGACGACCGTACCCGGCGGAACGCGCAAAACTATGTCCTCGCCGTCCCTCCCCTTTCGGTTGCTGCCTTCTCCCGGACGGCCGCTTGGTGCGAAGTGGTGGCGATTGTATCGAAGATCGAGGAGGGTGTAGAGATTGTCATCCGCCTCGAGAATGACGGAACCTCCATCTCCTCCGTCACCACCGGCAGGACCTCCCTTTGGCTCGTACTTTTCACGTCGGAAGGCCGCGGAACCCGGACCTCCGCGACCGCTTCGAACCGTGATCGTGACGTAGTCTACGAACTTCATGTATTCAATAGGTTTTCGTGTGGCGACGAAGCGGTCTGCTGAATTTACCTCGTACCCGCCTTAGGTTATGTCGGTTCTGAACAGGAGCGGCCGATGTCTTGCATCCTGAGTCCTACAGTAGCAGCGCGCACTGTGCCAACGTTCGAAACTGAAAAACACGTGAAGGAAATCCTGATCTATACCGACGGCGCCTGCAGCGGCAATCCCGGCCCCGGAGGCTGGGCCGCCCTGCTCCAGTTCGGACGTCACGAACGCGTACTCACCGGCGGTGCGGCACAGACGACCAACAACCGAATGGAGCTCCAGGCCGCTATCGAAGCGCTCCGCGCCCTTAAGGAGCCGTGTCGCGTCAAGCTTCATACGGACAGCGCATACCTGCAGCGAGCCTTCACCGAAGGCTGGCTCGACAAGTGGAGCCGAAACGGATGGCGCACCTCATCTAAGAAGCCGGTCGAGAACAAAGATCAGTGGCAGGAGCTCCTCGAGCTCGCGGACAAGCACGACGTCACCTGGGTAAAGGTCAAAGGCCATGCGGACGACGAACTTAACAATCGCGTCGACGGCCTCGCCGTTGCCGCGCTGGAGCAATTCCGCTAGCAGAGCGGAATCCACATCCGAATAACCCGCATCGCCGAAGATACGCGACAGCCGGCCTTACCGGCGCACGATATCCCCCCTGCCGCCCAGCGCATCAGTGAACGCTCCTTCGAAAGCGTCTACTCGGCTCCTAGGTACTGCCACTGTAAGCTCTGTCGTCTCAGAATAGACTGAATCGATCACCTCCGCATCGAACTGGTTGATCACGTGCATCGCCGGCGACGTATCGTCGTAATCAAAAGACACAGAAAGGTGCTCCGATATAACCTCGAAAGTCACACCCGCATCTTCGAGCGCCTTCGATGCGGCATCAGAATAGGCACGCATGAGGCCGCCCGTACCGAGCTTGGTGCCGCCGAAGTAGCGTGTCACCACGACCAGTGAATTGGTCAGGTCCCTCCCCTCGATTTGCCGCTGTATGGGTTGACCAGCCGTTCCGCTCGGCTCACCATCATCGTTGAAGCGAACGAGATCACCGTCGACGCCGATCCGATAGGCGGTACAATGGTGCGTCGCACCGTGTTCTCGTTTACGGATGTGGTCGATCTGTTGAGCGGCCTCATCCTCGTCGGCGACCGGAAAGGCCTCCGCCAGAAAGCGTGATCCCTTCACGTTGGTTTCCACGGCTGACGGCCGTGCTACCGATCGGAACGTGTCTACTTTCATGCCGGCCTCGGCACGTCCATCCTGCCGTTCTGTTTTAGCCCTCGATTTCAGTCACGAGCTGGATCTCACGCAGGACTCCCTGTACGCGAAAACATTCTTCGAACGAGCCCTCAAAAACCGCGGCTTTGCCGTTTGTGTGGACTTCCCATGCGAGCTCCTCCGCCCGCCCTGTGGTGCAACCCGTCGCTTTGATGATCTGGGAAATAACCTCGTCGAACGTGTGAATCTCATCGTTATAGAGAATGACGCGCCACGGAGAATCGGTACGATCTTCCGTTTCCTCCTCTACGAGCACCTCCGTTTCGGGAGCTTCCGACGGAGCCTGCGGTCCGGCTGCGCGCGCCCACCGATGCACGTCCATGGTTCCGATGCGTATGCTTCCCTTTCTCAACATCGCGACTGATCGCATATTACGCGGTTTTCGTCGCAGCACGCTCGAGCTCGACCTGAAAATCCTCTATCACAGGATTCGCGAGCAGCCGTGAACAAGCTTCGGTCGCCACACGATGCGCATCGTCCTCTCCATCCTCATCTATCCACATTTCGACATACTTGCCCACGCGTACCCGGTCGACGGATTCGAAGCCCAGTTCCCCGAGCGCATGGTGCGTCGCCTTTCCCTGCGGGTCGAGAATGGACGGCCGTAGTTTGATATGAATGCTCGCCTTATACATAGATTTATCTATCTCGATATGCGTAGGGGTGTTTCGTGATGGGTGAGGCCAGAAGCCCGGCTTTACCCCGACATCACTAAACTAACGAACAGCATGGCGATTTCTAAAGTCTACTTCGCGTCTTCATCCGGATCTGCACCGGACGCCTCGTCCTCTTCGGAAATAGCCTTCATTAGCGAGCGGCCCGCTCGTCCAATATTGAACGCGAGATAGATCGTCAGCACTACGAGGAGCCCGATCTGCTGCAGGAGAATGACCAGCAGGAGCCCGACACCGTACACGAGAAATTTCCTCGGGTGGGCTTTTACATACGATTTCGTGGGTTTCGGGACGGCATCGAACTTAATGGTCGAAATCATCAAGAAAGAGAGCAGTATGACGATCGGCACGAGCACCGTCAGGTTGCTCGGACTGAACCGGCTGAACCACTCCGCGTTGTTGAAGTTTAGGATGAGGGCGACGATGATCACCGCCATTCCCGGTATTGGTAGACCAACGAAATAATCCCGCTTCTCGACTTCATAGTTGACGTTAAATCGAGCCAGCCGAACGGCGCCGCAGATTGCCGGCAACGCCGAGCTGATAAGTCCTAACGGGCCGATTTCCCGAAGGCCGAAAACGTAGACTAGCACTGAGGGCGCTACACCGAAAGAAACGATATCCGACAACGAATCCAGCTCGATACCAAAAAGGCTGGAGCTGTTGGTCAACCGCGCCATCATCCCGTCAAGGACATCGAAGAATGCTGCCAGTACGATCAGCCAGCATGCATAATCGAACCGCCCCTCGAACGCTTGCACGATCGAGAGGAACCCGGAGAACAGATTCATCAGGGTAAAAAACGACGGTACGGCCGCTCGAGGAAGCTGCCGTGCGGGGCGCCCGCCTCTCCGAGCCCGGTACGCTGCCAGGCGATCTCGAACAAGGCTCTGCTTCCGACCGTGCGTTCCCCTCAAGTTTTTCCGTCTCGGTTCCTCCATCAAAAGGTCCCGGCATCGGCCGACTCCGTGGTCGAGTCCACATCCATCTCGCGGCCATTGGGAATTCGACCAAGTACCGTTTCACCCGCAGACACTACGTCGCCTTCCCTCACGTCGATCGTCACGGATGGAGGCACCAGGATATCCATTCGGCTTCCGAACTTCACGATGCCGAAGCGTTCGCCCGCAACGACCGTGTCGCCTTCCTGGACATCGTAGACGATGCGACGTGCGACCGCGCCGGCGATCTGTTTGAACAGCACTTTCATCCCGCTTACATGCCGGACGCCGATTTCCGAACGCTCGTTCTCTTCACTCGCTTTCGGATGCCATGCGACGAGGTAATCGCCCGGAACGTAGTTGACGTACTCCACCACACCGTCGACCGGGATCCGGTTCACGTGCACATTCAGCGGCGAAAGAAAAATTGACACCTGCTTGGCGGGCCCGTTCAAGTAGATCGTGTCATGCGCGTCTTCATCGACTACGACGACTTTGCCGTCGGCCGGCGCCAGCAGCAGGAGACCGTCGGCAGCCTCGGCAGGAACCGTACGCTCGGGATCGCGAAAAAAGTAGAGCGTGAAGGCGAGCACCAATGCGGCCAGGGTGAATAGGACGATCCGCCAGAGAATGGATAGCTGCAAACCGATGGCCACGAGGACGATCGCCAGAACCGCGGCCACACCAATTAATACGTATCCTTCGCGCGCAAACACAGACTACCTCCGGGGAAACTCGAATTGTACCGACTCGTAGCAGAGCCGCAATCGTCGGATTCAAGAACACGCTCTCTATGTCCCGAGTTTCGTTCTATACGCTAGGCTGCAAGCTTAACTATGCGGAGACGAGTACGCTGCAGCGCGAGTTCGAAGACCATTCATTTTCCGTTTCTGCGTTCGGGGAGCCGGCAGATGTCACGGTCATCAATACGTGCTCGGTCACAGCCGCGGCCGACAGCAAATGCCGGAATATCATCCGCCGTGCGCTGAGGGCGAATCCCGACTCCTTTATCGTCGTCACCGGATGCTACGCGCAGCTTCAGCCCGAAACCATCGCCGCAATCGACGGCGTCGACGTAGTCCTCGGAGCGAGCGAGAAATTCAGCCTCTTTCAGTACATCGACGAATTCACCAAGCGGGAAGAGACGCAGATTTCGGTATCTTGCATAGATGACGCTGCGGAGTACGGAGCGGCGTTCTCCTCAGGCGAACGGACCCGTGCCTTCCTGAAGGTCCAGGACGGATGCGATTACACGTGCGCCTTCTGCACCATTCCCCGTGCACGCGGCGCCAGCCGCTCACAATCCGTCACGAAGACCGTCGAACAGGCAAACGACATCGCCGCCCGTGGATACAAGGAAATCGTCCTGAGCGGCGTCAACATCGGTTTGTACGGAGAAGATCATGGATCTTCTCTCATCACACTCTTGCGCGCCCTCGACGGCGTCGACGGTATCGAACGATATCGTATCTCGTCGATAGAGCCGAACCTGCTGACGGATGAGATCGTGGAATTCGTCGCGGCATCCGAACGTTTTCAGCCGCACTTTCACATTCCCCTGCAGAGTGGAGACGACGATATACTCGGCGCAATGCGCAGACGCTATAAGCGCGACGTCTATGCGGATCGCGTTCGGCATATCAAGAACCTGATGCCCCACGCTTGCATCGGATCAGACGTCATCGTAGGCTTTCCCGGCGAGGATGAAGAGCGGTTCCAGAATACGTGCGAGTTTATCGACGATCTTCCGGTCAGCTATCTCCATGTCTTTACGTATTCCGAGCGACCCGACACGGCAGCGGTGGAGCAGATCGGTCGCATGCGGGGCGAGCCGATACCGAGGCGCGTGCGGTCGAATCGCAACCGGACGCTGCGCCTGCTTTCAAAGAAGAAGGAGCGCGCTTTCTACGAGGCACAGCTCGGCGACATCCGCTCGGTGCTTTGGGAGCATCCGGAGAAAGAATTAAGCATGTGTGGATACACCGACAACTACGTCAGAATTGAAGCGCCGTACGATGCCGCCAGGGAGGGGACAATCGAAGATGTGCGCCTCGAACGACTAACCCAGAACGGAAACGTGCTTGCCGGCGAGGCCGCGCCAGCCGGTCCGTATCCGACATGAATTCGACAACCCTGGCGGGTCTCACCGTTCTCTCGTTTGAAAGCCGGCTCGCGGATGCGACGGCACAACTCGTCTCCAAATATGGCGGCCGGCCGATGATGGCCCCCTCCATGGAAGAGATCCCCCTTCAAGAGCACAGCGCCGTTTTCGCGTTTGCCGACGACCTGTTCCGCGGCCGCATCGACGTCCTGCTATGCCTTACCGGTGTTGGCACGCGGATGATGATCGAGACGATGAAGACGCGCTTCTCGGTTGAGGAGATCGTCACCTCCCTCTCGAATCTGGTAACCGTCACACGCGGTCCGAAACCCGTGAAGGCCCTTCGCGAGTTCGGCATCACGCCTTCGATGAAAGTGCCGGAACCGAATACCTGGGAGGAGATTCTCGAGACGTTCGACGAAGCTGATCTCCTGCAGCCGCTTGGCGGCAAAATGATCGCAATCCAGGAATACGGACGCCCAAATCACGAGCTGATGGAGGGTCTTCAGCGGCGCGGCGCCCGCATCCAACGCGTGCCGATCTATCGGTGGGCACTTCCGGAGGACCTGACTCCTCTCGAGGCGGGTATCGAGGCGCTCATAGATGGTCGCGTCGACGTCGCGGTCTTCACGAGTCGAACGCAAATCGATCATGTGCTCCAACTCGCCGAACGCACGGGGCGCTCCGAGGCACTGAAGGATGCATTCTCCAACGTTTTCGTGTCATCTATCGGACCCGTCTGTACGGAAGGGTTGCGAGAGCACGGAATTGAACCGGACTTCGAGCCGTCGCGCCCCAAGCTGGGCGTCTTGATGAAGGAATTGGCGGCGGCACACAGCGATTATTTGGACAGGTAGAGATTGCGCATCTCGTAGGGACGCTGAAAGTGTTCGTCCGTGAGCGTGTCGACGAACGCGATCGCCTCCCCGGTAGATTTCATCTCCGGACCAAGCTCCTTCGGCACTTCAGGGAATTTGTCCCACGAAAAGACAGGCTCTTTGATCGCAAAACCGACGAGCTTCGAATCCAGCATGCCCTGATCCCGGAACTCGGCTAATTTGCTGCCCATCATCACCTTTGTCGCGATGTTCGCAACGGGTATGCCGGTCGCCTTTGCTACAAAGGGCACGGTGCGAGACGCGCGCGGATTTCCCTCAATGCAATACACGATCTCGTCCTTTACCGCCAGCTGGACGTTGATCAATCCGATCACCTCGAGCCGAGTGGCGATCTCGGTTACGTAGGTTTCTACTGTTCGAATTACGTTCTCGGATAAAGAAAACGGGGGAAGAACGGCCGTCGAGTCCCCGCTGTGCACTCCGGCCGGCTCGATGTGCTGCATGATACCGGCAATCCACGTCTCGTCGCCGTCCCGAATCGAATCGACGTCCAGCTCGATCGCATTTTCCAGGAAAAGGTCGAGCAGAATGTGATTGTTCGGAAGCAGCTTCCAGATCTGCTTTGTGTAGAGCTCGACCTCTTCTTTGTTGATTGCGATGCGCATCCCCTGCCCGCCGAGAACATAGCTCGGTCGAATCAAGATCGGGTAGCCGATCCGCTCGGCGACGTCGATCGCCTCGGCCACCGACGTGGCCATGCCGAAGGGCGCAAATGGTATCTCCAGCTCTTTCAAAACATCCGAAAACTTCCCGCGGCTCTCCGCGAGATCCATCATGTCGTACGACGTTCCAAATATCCTCACGCCGTGATCGCGCAGATCCTCTGCGAGCTTCAGCGCGGTCTGTCCGCCGAGCTGCACGATCACCCCTTCGGGTTTCTCTAATTCTATGATGTCGAAGACCCGCTCCCAGTAGACGGGCTCAAAATACAGCTTGTCGGCAACGTCGAAATCCGTAGAAACCGTCTCCGGATTGCAGTTCACCATGATGGCCTCATACCCCAGCTCGCGTGCGGCAATGACACCGTGCACGCACGAGTAATCGAATTCGATGCCCTGACCGATCCGATTGGGACCGCTGCCGAGAATCAGGACTTTCTTGCGGTCGCTAACCACGCTTTCTGATTGCGTCTCGTACGTGGAGTAGTAATACGGCGTCTCGGCAGGGAATTCGCCTGCACAAGTATCCACGACCTGAAATGTCGGTACGATACCGAGCGATTTTCGATAATTGCGTACATCCGTCTCCGTCACGGACTCGCTCAAGAGATAGGCGATCTGCACGTCGGAAAACCCGTGCTGCTTCACCCTGACGAGGAATTCTCGATCCATATCGTCGAGTTTGCGGTCGGAGATCTCCGCCTCTAGTGCGACGATGTCCTGGATCTGATAGAGGAACCACGGGTCGACTTTCGACACGTCCGCTATCTCTTCCACCGATGCACCGTGCTTGAAGGCATTCCGAATCTGCAGCGTCCGATCCCAGTAAGGCTTCTTCAGTCGTTCACGAACCTCGCCGCGGCTGATATCGTCACGATCGCCTCCGAGTCCACTGTATCCAATCTCGAGGCTCTGCCAAGCCTTCTGGAGGCTCTCGGTAAAGGTCCGGCCGATCGCCATGACCTCACCGACCGCCTTCATCTGCGTGGTGAGCTCTTCATCCACCC
This sequence comes from uncultured Rhodothermales bacterium, assembly GCA_964554105.1. Taxonomy (GTDB): domain Bacteria; phylum Bacteroidota; class Rhodothermia; order Rhodothermales; family VXPQ01; genus CAZKNF01. The sequence goes on from CAZKNF010000002.1 coordinate 121,387, forward strand.
CCTCGAACTTGTCGAAATTGAAGCGCGGGATTTTCGTTACGACGTAATCGATTGCCGGCTCGAAGCATGCACTCGTGGTTCCAGTGACCTCGTTCGGCAACTCGTCCAGCGTGTACCCCACTGCGAGGCGCGAGGCAACCTTGGCAATCGGATAGCCCGTCGCCTTCGACGCCAGAGCTGAGGATCGCGACACACGTGGATTAATCTCGATGACGATCATTCGCCCTGAGACGGGGTCGAATGCGAACTGGATGTTACATCCGCCCGCGAATGTGCCGATCGACCGCATGGCGCGGATGGACGCATCCCGCATGGCTTGGAACTGCTTGTCCGTCAG
>CAZKNF010000003.1:0-51638 GCA_964554105.1 uncultured Rhodothermales bacterium
CAGACTCTTGCTGTTTCCCGGCGGAATCATGTCGTATAACGCCCCTGCCGTGCGCGTCGGGCCGTTCAGCGCATCTGGATGGCGATCGTCGTCAAGGATCTGATATTCGAATCCGAGCGCGGCATGTTCGGGCGGGCTGGCGGTCGACATGTCTTCGGACACATTGTACTTGATGCCGCTGTTTGCTCCCGGAGCCACCCTCCACTCAAAGATCAACTCGAAATCCTCAAACTTCTCGACGGTAAGTATGTCTCCACCTTCGAGCGGCTGTCCGTCGGCAGCCGTAGGCACGTCACCACTTGCCACTTTTCGAATAGCGCCGTCCTCGATGATCCAGTGCCCTTCGGGGATTCCTTCTCGACCGAGCCCGCGCCAGTTGTCGAAGCTCGAACCGTCGAAAAGCAGCTCCCATCCTTCGTCCTGCTCATCGGCGGACAACGTATTCGGTGTGGTGGAGCTGCCGGCAGTGGATCCCGATGCGGCACACCCTGCCGCGAATGCCAGAACGAGGCCGAGCCCAACGACTGTTGCGGCCGGAAATCCGGCGGATTCAAAAACAAGCATGATAAAAATGTACGTTTGTTTATAATCGCACGTCGCCGTGTCCGATACCTATCCATTTATAGGTTGTCAGTTCTGCTAGACCCATAGGGCCGCGGGCATGCAGCTTCTGCGTGCTGACAGCCACCTCGGCGCCGAGCCCGAACTGCCCGCCGTCAGAGAAACGGGTGCTTGCGTTGACGAATACAGCGGCAGAATTCACCTGGTCGATGAACGCATTCGCGCGCGTCCAGTCGTTCGTTAATATGCTGTCCGAATGCTCGGTACTGTGAGCACGGATGTGTGCGATGGCCTCGTCGACGCCCGATACGAGTTTTACTCCGAGGACCAGGCTCAGCCACTCCTGATCAAAATCGTCGGGTCCGGCAGGAATGACGGACGCATCCCCCACTGTTTTCAGGATATCGAACGCCTCCCCTTCAGCGCGAAATTCAACGTCGTTCATCGAAAGACGTCGTGCAATATCGGGAAGCACGACGTTCGCCACGTTGCGGTGGACCAGAAGCGTGTCGAGTGAGTTGCAGACGCTTGGACGTTGAACCTTGGCGTTTTCGACAATGTCGACGGCACGCTTCAAATCCGCCGATTCGTCCACGAATATATGACAGATACCAATCCCCCCGGTGATTACGGGAATCGTACCCTTCTCCCGGCATAGGCGGTGTAAGCCTGCTCCACCCCGCGGCACGATCATATCAACGTATTGATCGAGACGCAAGAGTTCCGTCACCAGCGCGCGATCCGGATCGGCGATATACTGAACCGCATCCTCGGGAAGCCCGACCACGGCGAGGGCCTCTCTGATGACGCCTACAAGTGCCATATTGCTTCTCAGGGTCTCACTGCCGCCTCGAAGAATGACCGCGTTTCCTGTCTTCAGGCAGAGCGCGGCGATGTCGATCGTGACATTCGGGCGCGCCTCGTATATCACTCCGACGACCCCGAGCGGGATGCGTCGTTTGGTCAGACGGATTCCGTTCGGCAGCACCTTGCCATCGAATTCCGCTCCGACCGGATCGGGAAGATCCACGACGGATCGCGTGTCCGCAGCAAGGCTCCGTACGCGCTCCTTATCCAGACTAAGACGGTCGAGAAGGGCGTCGCTAAGCCCTTTTTCACGACCGTCCTGCACGTCGAGCGCATTCTGCTGCAGGATGTAATCCGCCTTCCGCGCGAGGGCGTCCGCGATCGCGAGGATGGCTTGGTTCTTAAGGTCGGTTCGAAGAACGCTTAGCTCGCGAGCGGCTGACTTCGCAGCAATTCCCATCTGCGTAAGCGACTTCACATCCGTAGTATCCATGTATGCAGTCTTAAATCAAGCGTTAAAGAAGGATGAGATCATCACGGTGTACCACCACCGGGCCGTAGCCGTATCCGAGAATTTCGGTGATCTGTTCAGATTGACAGCCTTTTATTCGGCGGATGTCCTCGCTGTAGTAACGGGCAATTCCGCGAGCCAGATCCTTTCGTTCCGGACCGGCAATCTTGACCACGTCTCCCCTGTCAAATTCACCTTCGACATCGATCACGCCGGCGGGCAGAAGGCTGTTGCCGCCTTTGCACAGCGCCTTCGAAGCTCCGGCGTCGATGACAATGCTTCCAGACGGAACTGTTCCGCCGAATATCCATCGCTTTCGATTCTCGAGGGGTGTCTTAGTTGCAGGAAAGCGGGTCCCAATTTTTTCTCCGCTCACGATGCGCTTGACGACGTCGTCTGCACTGCCGGCTGCGATCACGACATCCGCCCCTGCTCGCCGCGCCAGGTCAGCTGCTTCCAGCTTCGTCTTCATCCCGCCGACTCCGAGTCCGGTGGCCGTGCCGCGGGCAAGCCTTCGGAGCTCTTCGTCGATGTCCAGAACCTCAGAAATGAGCAGGGCATCGGAATGCTTCCGTGGATCGGCTGTGAACAACCCAGGCTGGTCCGTTAAAAGGATAAGTAATTCAGCCTCCGCTAGCAGGGCGCACATTGCGGATAGATTGTCGTTGTCACCCACCTTTATTTCGGCTGTCGCGACGGCGTCATTCTCATTAACGACAGGTACGATGCGATGATCGAGAAGCGCTTGGAGCGTATCCCTTGCATTCAGAAAGCGGCTTCGATCTTCGAAATCGGACCTCGTCAACAGCATCTGGCCGACGTGAATTCCGTAGATCTCGAAGAGGCGCTCCCATGTCTCCATCAGGCGACTCTGCCCGACGGCCGCGAGCATTTGCTTTATGTTGACCGAGTCGGGCTCCTTGGGATATCCAAGACGCTCTCGTCCCGCGGCAATTGCGCCGGAGGTGCAGAGAATTAACTGGTGCCCGTCGTTGTGAAGTGCGGCGAATTGACGCACGAGCTCCATCATATGGGCACGGTTCAGGCGCTGGGTGCCACCCGTCAGAACGCTGGTCCCGAGTTTTACTACGATCCGACGCGACATCACGGAGCCGCCTCTTCCCAGCCCTTCGAGCGTTCCACGGCACGCATCCATTGACCTAGTTTACGCGCGCGGGTCGATTCCTCCATCTCCGGCAGATAACGCTTTTCCACACTCCACTGCCTCGCGATTTCGTCGAGGTTGTCCCAGTATCCGACAGCAAGGCCGGCGAGGTATGCCGCACCAAGCGCCGTCGTCTCTCGTATCGTGGGACGTACGACCGGGACGCCGAGCAGGTCTGATTGAAATTGCATCAACAGGTCGTTTGCGGTGGCGCCTCCATCCACGCGCAGTTCGGTGAGCTCAATGCCGGAATCGGCCTCCATCGCCTTGATGACGTCGACCGTTTGAAATGCAATGCTCTCCAATGCTGCTCGGGCAAGATGCGCCGAACTCGTCCCGCGCGTGAGGCCCACGATCGTCCCGCGTGCGTACTGATCCCAGTGTGGTGCCCCGAGTCCGGTGAAGGCCGGGACGAAGAGAACGCCGTCACTTCCGTCGACCTGTCGCGCCAGGTTCTCTACCTCCGATGAGGAATCGATTAGGCCGAGCCCGTCTCGCAGCCACTGAACGACGGCACCGGCGATAAAAATACTGCCTTCCAATGCATATTCCACCTCTCCGTCGAGATCCCACGCGATCGTCGAGACGAGATTGTTGTCCGAGTACACGACATCCTTACCCGTGTTCATCAACATGAAGCACCCGGTGCCGTAGGTGTTCTTTACCATGCCTCGGCTCGTACAGATCTGACCGAACAGCGCAGCCTGCTGGTCGCCGGCGATACCCGCGATCGGTACGGGTTCTCCGATCACGTCCTCACCTGCGTCTGCGTACACTTCACTGGAGGAGCGGACCTCCGGCAGCATCGAACGCGGCACCCCGAAGAGCGCGAGTAATTCATCGTCCCATGCATGATCCCGGATATTGTACAACAGCGTGCGCGATGCATTCGTAGCGTCTGTGACGTGTGTAGCACCGTCGGTCATTTTCCAAATCAGCCACGAATCTACTGTTCCGAACGCCAGCTCACCGGCATCGGCTTTGGTTCGGGCGCCCTCGACGTTCTCGAGGATCCACTGAATCTTTGTGCCCGAGAAATATGCATCGATGACGAGTCCTGTCCGCGTTCGGATGAGGTCTTCGTGTCCCTCCCGCCTTAAGGCGTCGCAAATCGCAGATGTCCGGCGGTCCTGCCAGACAATCGCGTTGTGAATAGGGACGCCGGTCCGACGATCCCAGACGAGCGCGGTCTCACGTTGATTCGTAATTCCGATCGCCGCCACATCATCCGCCTTGATCGCAGCCGACTCCAGTACTTCACGCGCGACGGCACGCTGCGATGTCCAGATCTCTTCAGGATCGTGCTCCACCCATCCGGGTTTCGGATAGATCTGCCGGAACTCACGCTGCGAAACGGCCCGAATGGATCCCGAAGGATCGAAAACGATGGCTCGAGAACTCGTCGTCCCCTGGTCGAGAGCAAGGATGTATTTCATTCGGTCGATACATTAATGCTTGTGAAGAGCCGTTCGCGGCGTGGATGAGCGTCAGAGTACCGCGAGCGAGCGCGGCAATCGAGACCATATCCCATTCCAAACCTGGTACCGGGAGCGGGACTCGAACCCGCACGGGCCTTTCGGCCCAACGGATTTTAAGTCCGTTGCGTCTACCGATTCCGCCATCCCGGCTTTTCGTGAAACTACAATACAACGACCACGCCTGGCAAACGATCGCACAATTTCCATCAAGCGACGAGCTTGCCTTCACCAACGCCGCGTGGAACCGCGTACGGCTCGGAAGAGAAGAACGTTTGACTCCACATCTTCGCGATATACCATATTCCGGACGACAGCACTCATATCGATCCTGAAATCTGTCGGAGATTGCGCGAGATCGCAGCTGAGCTCGCGCCGCGCGCACTGTCGCCGTATTCGAAAAAAGACGAAGCCGCCGTTATCCTCCTGTCCGATGGAGCGTGGATACCGGGCGTGCGCGTCGAGAGTGCTTCGTTCTCGCTCACGATTCCTGCGATTCTGAATGCCGTCACAACGGCCGTGTCCGGCGCTCGTTCAGATGTCGTAGCGATCGTGCAGTCCCGAGCTTACCTCCCGGAGGAGATCGCATATCTGCGCAATAGTCCGTTCGCGCGACTCGCTCAAACCGGACCCGAAACCTTCGCGCTTTCCAATCGAAATATACCTTTTCCCGGCAACCCTATGGATCTGACCCTTGGTTTGCCAAGGCCACTACTTCCTGAAGATGGCGTCGCCGCGGCGAGAGCGATCGCTCGAAGTGCCCACGTTACAGAGTCCAATTATGCAGTCGGATGCATCGTCGAGCTCACGGACGGATCATACATCTCCGGAGTGAATGTTGAGAATCGTGACTGGAGTCGTGTGCTCTGCGCCGAGCGAAATGCGCTCGGAACGGCTATCAGTTATGGGCTCGCCCCGATAGAATCACTGTATCTGGCTTGTCCAAGCGATTCCTCCATCACCCCGTGTGGTGCATGCCGACAGCTTCTGGCGGAATGTGCGCCGCAGTGTGTGTTATGGCTGGACCGAGGTGTTGCGCCACCCGCATCCACCGATCCCCTCTCCTTGTTGCCCGCTCCGTTTCTTGTACCCTCTGTCCCGTAGTGTAGTCGGCAGATCCTCGGCCACGGGCTCGTTGCACTCATCGAGCGCCGGCATCATTCCGCAACCGATTTCCGCGTCGTCCATATAATGCCCGCATCATCTAATGCCCGAACCATAGACTATTCATGATTGCGCTTGTATGGGTATCCGGGACGACCAACCAGCGCCCGGCCGGCCGATTTACCGGCGATTCCTCAAGCCATCGATAACGCACTATGTCGCTGTCATTCGGAGTTAGTCCCTGGCTCCTCTTGTTTTGTTCGGTCGTGGCAGGCGCACTCGCGTTCTGGCTGTACAGGCGAACGACACCCGAGCTCTCTATTGGAAAGCGTTCACTGCTCGGTGTTTTGCGATTCCTCGCATTGTTTCTTGTCCTTTTTCTGTTGTTCGAACCCATTCTTCGCCTCATTGATCGAGAGGAACGGCCCGCCGTACTCGCAGTGCTCGTCGACAACTCTCAAAGTCTTCTCATGACGTCGGGAGATGATTCATCATCGGTGGCGGTGCGCGGGCAAATACGAGATCTACTCGATGATTTACCTGCCGAAGCGCGAGACGCTGACGTTCACATTTATGACTTTGACAGTGATTTGCGCGTGAGAGACGACACTCAGATCGATCTGGACTCTCTCCACTTCGACGGTTCACGAACGAATATCGCGCGAGCGTTGGAGCAGCTCCAGAATCGACTCGGGGAAGACAATCTACGAGGCGTCCTCCTCGTATCGGACGGACAGTACAACACGGGACGGAACCCGGTCTACGTGGCGGATCGATTCCCCGTACCCATTTACACTGCGGTCCTCGGAGATACCTCGCGGCACCAGGATGTCCTCGTCCGGCGAGTTGTGACGAACGAAATCGCCTACGTCGAGACCGAGCTTCCGGTACAGGTTGGCGTCCGGGCCGACGGCTACGAGAATACGTCCGTAAACGTAAGTATTCTCGAGGATGGTGAAGTCCTTTCTACGCAGCGGGTCGAGTTGCCGGAAGGTTCGACAGAGATGACAGTTGACCTCTCCATCGTCGCGGAAGAGGAAGGTCTGCATCGCTATACCGTGTCCGTTTCGCAACTTGATGGTGAGATAACCTACCGGAACAATTATGAACCATTCACGGTGCGCGTGCTTTCGAGCAAGAGGCAGGTATTAATGGTTGCGGCGGCGCCGGGTCCAGACGTCTCGGCAATCCAGCAGCTCCTCATGGATGACCCCTCATTCGAGGTGGACCGTTACGTACAGAAATCGCCAGGTGAATTCTACGAAGGTCAGTTGCCGCCGACGCTGGACGGATACGACGTGATTGTACTGGCTGGATACCCGGGACGCGGTGCGGCACCTGATGAAATGGAACGGCTTCGGCAAGCCGCCGAATCAGGCACGCCGAGCTTTTTCGTACTTACTAGAGATACGCATATCCAGTTTGTCGACGCGCATTTTCAGGATGTTCTGCCTGCCATCCCGGATCAGATTCGTGACGGCTACGTGGAGGGCTCGTTTTCACCCGCCGCGGATGAAGCTCGGCACCGTATCATGGACATCGCCGACTCATCGCTGGATCTCTGGCTTCAGCTTCCACCGCTGGCCTACAGCCAGACTCGGTGGCAAGCCTCGCCTGACGCGCAGGTTCTGGCGAATACCCGGGTGCGAGACGTTCAACTGGACGATCCACTCTTCGTTGTCCGCCGCCGCACGGGAGATCGCTCAGCGGCTCTCCTCGGGGCCGGCACCTGGCGATGGCGAAACCTTCCCGAGGATCTAAGTGAGTCGGCGGATCTCTGGCCGAATCTGTTCGCAAATACCCTCGAATGGCTCTCCGCACGAGAAGACGATCAGCCCGTTCGCGTCGTCCCCGTTCGAAACCTTTTTGAAGGAGGCGAACCCGTCGAGCTCCTTGGCCAGGTGTATGACGAAAGCCTCAATCCGGTCAGCGATGCGGCGGTTGAAGTGAACGTGACGGATTCGGACGGCGTGACGTATCCTTACGTGATGCAACCGGCCGGTAATGGTCGATATACACTCGATGCAGGCACATTCCCAGAAGGCACCTATACATACGACGCATCGGCGAGCGCCGGTGAACGCGACATTGGCACCGATGAAGGCGCTTTCGCCGTTGGTTCGCTTACGCTGGAATTCAAAGACACCCGCGCAAATGCGCCACTTATGCGCCAGATCGCCCAACGCTCGGGCGGAAGATCGATAGATCCCGGAGCGCCAGACGCCGCCACGAACCGCCTCTCACAGGAGGCATTCGCTCCCGTCATCGTCGAGCGTGAGCAAGAAATTGAGCTTCGACGACGCTATGCTTTCCTGGCTATAGTGATCGGACTCCTTACCGTAGAATGGTTCTTCCGTAAGCGCAGCGGCATGGTTTGACTTTGCCGTTGCGGCAACTAGATATACTTCATGATCAGTCAGAGAAACGGGAATGATGCCGGCACGGACCTGCGGCGGCTGCGGGGCACAGTCGACCACTATCTTTCAGGGCGTTCGGGTATTCGATACGAAATGCTCGCGCAGTTTGCGGACCCACTTTTTGATCTGTATGAATTGGACTGGCGCAACATTGATGGATCAGGCGAAGACCGCGATCGGGACGAGTTGACGACTATGGTCGCCGTGCTGGATACGGCTCGTCTGTTATGGTCCTTCTTTTCGCTGGACGAGGAGGCAAATATTCAGATGCTGCCCGAACTCGAGGATGCCCTTGTCGGCAGGCAGGCCGGCGACGAAGAGCGGAGCAACGTTCTCGTACTCCTCAGCATTCTTGAAGAACACTGGCGGCAGTTTTCGCCGACCGAGCGGGCGTATGCGGAGGACACGCCCGGATTTACACTTCCGTCGTTTGAGATTCTTATTGCCGAGTATACCAACAGAACGGACTCGATCCCAACAGAATGGAAGAAGCAATTTGGTTTCGAGCAGATGGATCTGCCGGACGCCCTCGCCCTCTTCGCCCAGCCGCTGATCGATGATCCAGGGCTCGACGAAAATCCCGAGGTCCTCGAGACGCGCATTGCTCGAGCTCAGGCATACTGGGATCTCGCCACCACACCGCCCGACGACTACGAACGTGAACTTAGCCGCATTGTAGAGGAATTCGCGGATAACCAGAACCAACGCAAAGCCATTCGGGTGGAGGCTCGGCGCATGGTCGCACGCTATCGCGAACTGTTTATAGAGAGACCAGATGGAGAGTTATGATTTCCGCACAACCATCACCAGCGGGTGAGCCCGACGTCTACATACAGTCCGTACCACATCTGGACGCGGACTTTCTAACGCTCGGTGAGGCCGCGGCTTCTACGGACGAGTTCAGGCACTTTCTCGTCGCAATCCGCCGGAATCTCCATCGGCATCCCGAGCTCGGCTTTCAGGAGCGGCGAACCTCGGCTTTCATTCGAAAGGTACTCACCGAGCACGGCTTAGAGGTTCATGGCCCGATTGCCAAAACAGGTCTCTACGTGGACATAAAGGGTGCCGGCGCGGGGCCCATGGTAGGATACCGTGCAGACATGGACGCGCTGCCGATTCAGGATGCTAAGACGTCGGCGTACGCTTCGAAAAACGACGGCGTGGCCCATCTCTGCGGTCACGATGCTCACGTGACAATCGCCATTGGAGCGGCCATCCTCCTGAGCGGCATGCGCGACCGCATTAACGGCACCATCCGCATATTTTTCCAGCCGAATGAAGAAGGATCGCCGGGTGGCGCCACGTCGATGATTCGAGACGGCGTGCTCGAAGGCCTTGAAGCAGTATACGCTCTTCACGTCGACCCCTCTCTCGAGGCTGGAAAATTTGGTCTCATCGTCGGCCCCGTCACGGCAGCTACCGATCGGTTTCGGGTCATCATCCGAAACCAGAGTACCGGGCACTCCGCTCGTCCCCAAGAAACTGGGGATACGGTTTGGATCGCGGTGCAGGTCTGCACGGCGCTGTACCAGCAGATCGGACGGGTGACTGACGCGCGAAATCCGGCCGTACTGACCATTTGCCGCATTCGCGGGGGAGACGCGTACAATGTCATCCCGTCGGACATCGAATTCGGAGGGACACTGCGCACGACTGGCCCAGATGACCGCCAGTTCCTGATCCAGCGCATCAAGCGGATCGCTTCCGATCTTGCGGCCCAGAATGGGGTCACTGCTGCGGTCGAGATCGAACATGGCTCTCCGCCGGTAATAAATAATGATGCGCTTATCGGACATCTCGAAGGGACTATCCGTCACCTGTTTGGCGATGAGGCGGTCTTCTACGTGCCGATGCCGAGTATGGGCGCGGAAGACTTCGCTCATTATCTCGAACACGTCCCTGGCGCGCTCCTTCGGGTAGGCACGTTCTCTGGTCCCAAGAGTAGTTTTCCACTCCACGACGCACACTTCGATGTCGACGAAAGCGCGATTGCGCCCGCGTCACTTCTATTTGCCCGCGCATTGTCCGATCACCTCGACCGGCGTATTCTCACTAATAGGTGATCGTAAAAGCAGGCGGCGAGTGAAAAGGTCTCGTGCAGTATACCTCGGAGCAGGGTGCGCTCGGCCGGCATTACACCAGCGACATAATTTCCGCAAGTAAGGTTATAGAATCGGTGGCTTCGGGTCTATAAGGATGAGTCTCGTCCCCTTTCTGATGCTGCGATGTCGATACTGTCTGCCGGGCTGATACGGCCGTTTTCCATCACGTTGCGACTACGCGTATCGTCCGGATCAGCTTTCATAGCCAGATCCCTCCTCCCGCTATCCAGCGCAGCAATCGCCACCCTATCATTCCTGATTGCGGTGATTCCGGCTGCGGCTCAATTTCACGATGGCTTTGAAGACGGTGAGTTCCTGACGTCGCCGGGGTGGGTGGGTGATGTGGACCGGTGGCAGATCGGAATGCTCGACGGGTTTGCCCTTCAATCAATGGGCGCGGCGCTGCCCGATACCATTCATCTTGCAACAGAGAGCAATGCCGCGTTTGGCACATGGCGTCTCACATTCGCGCATGCAGGTGTGAATCTCAGTTCCTTCAACGGCGCTCGTATTTTTCTCGTGTCCGACCGTTCGGACGCCCGCAAAGGTGCCAGAGGCTATTATCTGCAGCTTGGAACGAACAACTCGGACATGATCTCGCTGTGGCGAACGGATGGCGACCTGGGCACCGATCGCACTGAGATAGCCCGCTCAGAAAAAGCTCTCGTGCCTGGCGAATCGTCCCTCGTCCAACTCCGCGTGGATCGGGACGTCCACGGTCGATTCCAGGTATATGTAAACGATGCTCTCGTACTCTCAGCCAGCGACATCCGGTACGTTGAAAGTGCGTTTTTCGTGATCTGGGTGAAGCATACCGCCCAGGGAGCAGACGCGTTTTTTATAGACAACGTTTCGTTCGAACCGGCGGTGTTCGATAGTCCCTCGGTACCACGACCCGATTCCGCCGATATTGTCATCAATGAGATCCGATTCGACCCGGTGCGTGGAGCCTCCGAGTTCATCGAAGTCTACAACCGCCGCGATAAAGACGTCGATTTATCGCATCTCCGTATTCGGGATGACCGCTCAGCTGACATTCCCATCACAATGATGTCGACAGTGGTCCCACCCGGCGGTTTTGCGGTTCTCGTGCAGGACTCTGCGGCGTTCGCATCGGAATTCAGATCCATTCCGTTCGTCACGGTCCGAAACTGGCCGGCAATGAATAACGGCGGGGACGCAGTCGTGCTGTCCACTCCGTTTGCGACGATTGATTCGCTTAGCTACGAGGGCGAGATCGGGATAGAAGGTCGTTCCCTAGAACGCGTGGACCCGGACGGCGAGACCGCGATGTTCAACTTTGCCCCGTCTATCGATGGCTTTGGATCCACGCCCGGAGAACGGAACAGCATCTATGAAGTGGATGTGACGCCGCCCGGCATTCGATTCGTCGACCAGATTAAAGCGTCGACGCTGGACATCCACTTCGATGAAGCGGTACGAATAGAAACGGTTGATCCTGCGTCCATTCATTACGGCACGCCAGTTAGCGGGATCGCCCCAATTGCACCTGAAGTTGTTCGCATCGAATTGACAACAACCGCCGTCGATCCTGTGCTTCGGGTGAATGAGGTCCGCGACCGTAAAGGTAATACGTCGGGGATGCTTGAAGCTCCCGTGGCATTTCTTGCCGGACGGCGCGAGCTTGTTATCAATGAGATTATGTATGAACCCCTGACCGACAGATATGACATGCTCGCGGATCAGGTTGAATTCATAGAATTCGTCAACCGCTCCGACCGGCTTATCTCGCTCACCGAGTTCATTCGAACCCGTCATGTAGACGAGTCAGGTAATGCGGATACCCTTAGATTTGGGCGGCCGACATCGGCAGTGAAGCCGGGCGGATACGTGGTTGTCACGGCAGCGGATAGCACGGAGATTCGGAATGCTTATCAAAATGTATCTCCCGCAGAGCGAAGCATTCACGTACCGGCGGTGGGTCTCACACTGCTCAACAGCGGCGATCGACTTCGCATCCACAATCGATCGTTGACAGTTATCGACGAAGTGGACTATACACCCTCCTGGCACCAGCCCGACCTATCGAATCGGCGCGGCACCGCGCTGGAACGAATCGATGTAGATGTTCTCAGCTCGGATCCAATGAATTGGTCGAGCAGTGTCTCCCTGGACGGAGCAACGCCTTGGGCGCCAAACTCTGTAAGACGGCAAAAGACTCAGCTGACATTCCCATCACAATGATGTCGACAGTGGTCCCACCCGGCGGTTTTGCGGTTCTCGTGCAGGACTCTGCGGCGTTCGCATCGGAATTCAGATCCATTCCGTTCGTCACGGTCCGAAACTGGCCGGCAATGAATAACGGCGGGGACGCAGTCGTGCTGTCCACTCCGTTTGCGACGATTGATTCGCTTAGCTACGAGGGCGAGATCGGGATAGAAGGTCGTTCCCTAGAACGCGTGGACCCGGACGGCGAGACCGCGATGTTCAACTTTGCCCCGTCTATCGATGGCTTTGGATCCACGCCCGGAGAACGGAACAGCATCTATGAAGTGGATGTGACGCCGCCCGGCATTCGATTCGTCGACCAGATTAAAGCGTCGACGCTGGACATCCACTTCGATGAAGCGGTACGAATAGAAACGGTTGATCCTGCGTCCATTCATTACGGCACGCCAGTTAGCGGGATCGCCCCAATTGCACCTGAAGTTGTTCGCATCGAATTGACAACAACCGCCGTCGATCCTGTGCTTCGGGTGAATGAGGTCCGCGACCGTAAAGGTAATACGTCGGGGATGCTTGAAGCTCCCGTGGCATTTCTTGCCGGACGGCGCGAGCTTGTTATCAATGAGATTATGTATGAACCCCTGACCGACAGATATGACATGCTCGCGGATCAGGTTGAATTCATAGAATTCGTCAACCGCTCCGACCGGCTTATCTCGCTCACCGAGTTCATTCGAACCCGTCATGTAGACGAGTCAGGTAATGCGGATACCCTTAGATTTGGGCGGCCGACATCGGCAGTGAAGCCGGGCGGATACGTGGTTGTCACGGCAGCGGATAGCACGGAGATTCGGAATGCTTATCAAAATGTATCTCCCGCAGAGCGAAGCATTCACGTACCGGCGGTGGGTCTCACACTGCTCAACAGCGGCGATCGACTTCGCATCCACAATCGATCGTTGACAGTTATCGACGAAGTGGACTATACACCCTCCTGGCACCAGCCCGACCTATCGAATCGGCGCGGCACCGCGCTGGAACGAATCGATGTAGATGTTCTCAGCTCGGATCCAATGAATTGGTCGAGCAGTGTCTCCCTGGACGGAGCAACGCCTTGGGCGCCAAACTCTGTAAGACGGCAAAAGACGGCGAGTCCGGATGCTTTTGGAATAAGCATTGAGCCCTCCCCTTTCTCTCCGGACGGCGACGGATTCGAGGACGTCGCCGTCATCACGTATCGGCTTCGAACCCAGGCGCCGAACATCCGTCTTCGGATTTTTGACATGAACGGCGTCGAGATGTGCGCAGTCGTACCGGCCGACCTGGGTTCGTCCGAGGGACGTATTCTTTGGAACGGACGCGACGAATCCGGCCGGCTACTTCGTGTCGGTGTTTACGTTGTTGTCTTCGAGGCGGTCGGTGAAGGCAGTGGTTCGATTGAAGCGTACAAGAGACCGCTGGTTCTCGCCAGAACATTCTGATCCAAACGCGGCCGAAGGGCCTCTGCGGACCTTCACCAGATCATGCGCGAGCCGCGCAGCCCGTCTAGGGCACCGGAACCGGTATGTGCGGCCTTCGTTGCACCAGGAGCACTCGAAGGTCCACGAAAACCACCGAGTTTCGGGCAATGACAGGAACCGCGACAAAGGCAAAACAAGCTCCGATCGGAATAAGTGACCGGGCTGCCGACGAGATCAGGAAAATCATGACCACGAAGGAAATCCCCGAGGGGTTTAGTCTTCGTGTCGGCGTCCGTGGTGGTGGTTGTTCAGGCATGAGCTATATTCTTGGCTTCGATCGCATGCGTGACCATGACACCAGCTTCGAGATCGAAGGAATTACTGTGTACATGGATAAGCGCCACGGTCTTTATCTCATGGGCACCGTTGTTGACTATCATGACGGACTCAATGCCCGCGGATTCACATTCGAGAATCCGAATGCAACAAAAACGTGCGGTTGCGGATCGAGCTTTGCGGCCTAGCATTTCAGAACAGACCGCGTCGTCGCTCGTTCAACCAATTGGTCCGCCGGGTGTATCAAGCGGACTTCGAAGTACGTACTTTGCTTCCTAAAGGCGCGTGCCGTTCGTAAGAACCCGCGCCTCTTTTGTTAGAATCAAGGTACGAGTGTCGGCAACTACGCTGGATGCAAATATCGTCGTGCTACCGGCTGGAATGAATCGTTTTGATCTTGGCCTGTAATTTGCCTTATGGTAGGAGCGAATCAATCGAATTCGACGAGCGTCTGCTGACCGCCATGGCCTTACTCCGCGGACTGCACCGGCCGAAGGGCTGGACGATTTAGACAGTCCTCTACGGCACCGTGCTGAAGAGGAGCATAACACGCCGCCGGACGACGTAGTACACTAGAGCATATGGAAGGAAATTTCTCAAATCGAGTCCGCGACGTCATCTCCTACAGCCGCGAGGAAGCGATACGGCTGGGGCATGATTACATCGGGACCGAACATCTTTTACTGGGGATCATTCGTGAAGGCGAGGGAATCGCCGTCAAGATTCTCCGCAATCTCGGGTGCGATCTCTTTAAACTAAAGAAGGCAATCGAGGACACAGTCCGTAGTACTGGGGGGACACTTACTGTCGGCAATATCCCCCTCACAAAGCAGGCTGAGAAAGTTCTCAAAATCACGTACCTGGAAGCCAAGCTTTACAAGAGTGACGTCATAGGAACGGAGCACTTGCTGCTGAGCCTTTTACGCGATGACGAAAACATTGCGGCGCAGATTTTGCAGCAGGGATTCTCAGTAACTTATGATGCCGTTCGGGCGGAGCTGGACTCCATCATTAGCGGCAAGGCGTCGCCTCGGAGCAGTGGTTCGAGCGGACGCTCGTCCTCGGGATACGGAAAAGAGCGAAGTAAGATGGAAAAAAGCAAAACACCGGTACTCGACAATTTTGGACGTGATCTGACCAAACTGGCCGAAGAGAGCAAGTTGGATCCGATCGTCGGGCGTGAGCGCGAGATAGAACGCGTTGCACAGGTTCTCAGCCGTCGTAAGAAGAATAATCCGGTGCTCATCGGCGAACCCGGCGTTGGCAAGACGGCTATCGCTGAGGGACTTGCCATGAGAATCATTCAGCGCAAGGTAAGTCGCGTACTCTATGACAAGCGTATCGTAACACTCGATCTTGCTGCGCTCGTTGCAGGTACAAAGTATCGCGGCCAGTTTGAGGAGCGTATGAAGGCCGTCATGAATGAGCTCGAAAAGAGCCCGGACGTGATTCTGTTTATCGACGAGCTGCACACAATCGTCGGTGCAGGCGGCGCATCCGGTAGCCTAGATGCCTCCAATATGTTCAAACCTGCCCTCGCGCGCGGTGAGATACAATGCATCGGCGCTACGACTCTCGATGAGTATCGGCAATATATAGAAAAGGACGGCGCCCTCGATCGGCGCTTTCAGAAGATTATCGTCGATCCATCCTCCCCGGAGGAAACGATCGAGATTCTAAAGAACATCAAAGATCGGTACGAAGAGCATCACAACGTGCTCTACTCGGATGAAGCGATCGATCTGGCCGTCAAGCTTAGCGATCGATACATCACGGATCGCTTTCTGCCGGACAAAGCCATCGACGTGATGGACGAAGCCGGGGCTCGCGTCCACCTTGCAAATATTCGCGTTCCGCAGGAGATCGTCGAACTCGAAGAGAAGATCGAAGAGATCCGCGAAGAAAAGAACCGCGTTGTCAAGAGCCAGCGGTTCGAAGAGGCGGCTCGACTACGAGACAAGGAGAAGAAGCACCAGGAGGACCTCGAAGAGGCCAAGAAGAGCTGGGAGCGAAAAGCGGAAACAGAGGTTCACGACGTGACCACTGAAAACATCGCACAGGTCGTTGCGATGATGACCAGCATTCCGGTCGACAAGATTTCTCAGCCTGAGCAGAAGAAACTCCTCAAGATGGAGGTTGCTCTCAAGGAGCGCGTCATCGGACAGGACGAACCGATCGAGAAGCTCTCACGTGCTATCCGAAGGACACGCGCCGGCCTGAAAGATCCCAAACGGCCCATCGGCTCGTTTATCTTCCTCGGTCCGACAGGAGTAGGAAAGACCGAGCTGGCGAAGATGCTGACGCAGTACCTCTTCGACTCTCAGGATGCTCTCATCCGCATCGACATGAGCGAGTATATGGAGAAGTTCTCTGTGAGCCGCCTGGTGGGTGCGCCTCCCGGCTATGTCGGCTATGAGGAAGGTGGACAGCTCACCGAGAAGGTTCGCCGGAAACCTTATTCCGTCGTTCTGCTCGACGAGATCGAGAAAGCCCATCCTGATGTATTCAACATTCTGTTGCAGGTGTTGGACGACGGCATTCTCACGGATGGGCTCGGCCGTCGTGTAGACTTCCGTAACACCATCATCATCATGACCTCCAATATCGGCGCCCGCGATATCAAAAATCTGGGCAAGGGAATGGGTTTTTCCCAGGCGGATGATGTGTTTAATTACTCGACCATGAAAAGCACGGTCGAGGATGCGTTGAAGCGAGTTTTCAATCCTGAATTCCTCAATCGCGTCGACGATGTGATCGTCTTCCATGCATTGGAGAAGAAGCACATCTTCGAGATCATCGACATCATGGCCGACGAACTCTTGAAGCGTGCAATGGACCTCGGTATCGACGTCAATCTGACGAAGCCGGCGAAGGAATTTCTCGTCGATAAGGGATACGACGCCAAGTTCGGAGCCCGACCGCTTCGTAGGGCCATTCAGAAGTATATCGAGGATCCGATGGCCGAGCAGATCCTTGGCGAAGATCTGGGTGATGGAGACACGATCTCTATTACATACGACAAGGACAAGAACGAGGGAGAGCTCATCTTCAAGGTGAAGAAAGCCAAGAAGCCTGCGAAGACGAAGGAAAAGGACGAAGAGCCAAAGTCTCAGGTCCCCGCTGAAGACGAAGCGAAGGCGGAAACGGAGAAGAAGGACGAACCGCCGGCGGAGCCCAAGGCCGAAAAAGAAGAAGAGGCCTCGGAGACCGCTAAAGACTAACGTTTTGACTCTCTACAACACGGGGCCCCGCCGGACCTAGATTCGGCGGGGCCCTTTTTTATGACCAGTGGATTTGGGCGAATTTAGAGCGAGGCCAGTCGCCAGGAAGCTGTTCCCATGAAACCGCCGCTACCACAGCCCGCGATGACTATGGCTTTCGCGGGAGTGCACGCCCTCCTTCTCCTTCTTGATTACTACTCGAAGTATGAGGGCCAGAATGATTCCGGCAGCGAAACCGCCGATGTGAGCACCATAGGCCACGCCGCCAACGCTTTCCTGCGACACCATGATCGATCCGAGCCCATTGAAGAACTGAAAGACGATCCAAACTCCTATCGCTACAACGGCCGGAATCGAAACGATGTAATAAAGGAAAATGGCAGTTACCCGATTCCGCGGAAACAGGACCAGGTATGCGCCGAGCACACCCGAAATGGCGCCGGAAGCGCCGAGGTTGGGCACGATTCCGTCTGGATTAAGTGCGATTTGCGCTATGCTCGCCGCGAGTCCGCTGACAAGATAAAAGGCCAGGAACACTCCGGAACCGAAACGATGCTCCACGTTATCGCCGAATATCCAGAGGTAAAGGAGATTGCCGAAGATGTGGGCGTACCCGCCATGCATGAACATCGAGCTCAAAAGCGTCAGGTAGATCGGCGTAGGGCCGGGTGCCTGCGGAATGGTAACCGATCGGCCCTGCAGCTGCATCGTCTGGTCGCTCGTGAGATCTGCACCGGTCATGATCTCTTGAGGAATCATGCTCCAGCCGTAGGTAAACGAGTCATTGGCGCCCGCCTGCTGCAATAGAAAAAAGACGGCCAGATTAGCGGCAATCAGCGCCCAGGTTACCAGAGCTGGCCCGCTGAGGCGACGATCATCATCCGAAATCGGAAGGAGCATAGCGTAGAAGATACTCGTGCGAGATTCTGAGTGGTAAAGATAGCGCGTTACGAGGTGGGCGCCAATCTTGCCGATGAGCGAAGGGGATCGTTACAGCTCAGCGTACTGGCGCGGTATCAACGAAGGTAGCGCAGCGTCTGGAGATCCATGACGGTCACCCTTACATTGCCGCGGACAGCGCAGGTGAACTGAATTCAGCGTTAATGAAGCGTATAGCGATAATAGGCGTCGGACTCATCGGTGGATCGCTTGGGATGGTCTGGAAGAAGCGTCTCAAGAGTATTCACGTCACGGGATTTGACAGTACCCGTGTTTTACAAACCGCAATGGACCGCGGAGCAATCGATGATCAGGCCGCCGAGATGGAAATCGCTGTACGTGATGCAGATCTCGTCGTATTGGCCTCCCCGCTCCGATCCATTGTAGCCTCCCTGGAAAAGATCGGTCCGCATCTCAAGGACGGTGCCATCGTCACCGATGTCGGGTCGGTGAAAAGTCCCGTTCTCGCACAGGCAGAAGCGGTCCTCCCCGAACGAATAGTTTTTGTAGGCGGGCATCCAATGGCGGGATCCGAGCATGCAGGTATCGAACATGCGGATGCGCTGCTTTTTGAGAATGCTACCTATGTACTCTGCCTGCCTTCCGAAACAGAAAGGTTCACGGAACAGCATCCACAATTTATCGAACTCATACAGGCGACTGGTGCGCGTCTCCTCCTGCTCGATCCGGAAAGGCACGATGCCATCGCTGCTACGGTAAGTCACCTGCCTCAGCTTATTGCAGTCGCTCTGATGAACTTTGCCGCCGCGCGAAACAGCGATGATGACGCCTTCCTGAAGCTAGCTGCCGGCGGCTTCCGTGACATGACAAGAATAGCTTCCTCTCCCTTTTCATTGTGGCGCGACATCGTCCTCGCAAATACAGGACCTATTCTGGATGCGTTGGCAGGTTTTACCTCCAGCCTGCAGCAGCTCAGAAACCGCATCGGCGCTGAAGCTCTCGACGATCTCGAATCCGCCTTCGAACTCGCACTTTCCACGCGAGAGTCCATCCCAAGTGACACCAAGGGTTTCCTTCACCCACTTTCCGATATTTATGTGTACGCTGAAGATCGACCTGGCGAGCTGCTTGCGATCACACAGATCCTTCACGATGCTGCCCTAAACATCAAGGATCTCGAGTTGCTAAAGATTCGCGAGGGGACGGGTGGTGCATTTCGGATTGGTTTTAGCGACCAGCACGCGGCCGAAAAAGCCGTTGCTGCTCTTTCCGAGGCAGACTTCACGGCATATCGTCTTTGATCGAGTGGCAATCACGCGGATTGCTTCTCGCGTGGATGCAGGTTATTATTCAAGCCTCGGGACGAGCAACTATAATTGCACCGCTTTCCATCCAGGAGCGGTTGTTTTGTTTATAGCGCATGGACGTGAAGGAGAACGTAAAGAGGACGCCGCTCTACCATCGGCATATCGATCTAGGTGCTCGTATGGTTCCCTTCGCAGGATATCAGATGCCTATGCAATACGACGGCATCGTCAGCGAGCATCTCGCCGTCCGCCGGTCGGCCGGGCTCTTCGATGTGAGCCACATGGGTGAAATGTTCGTCACCGGCCCCCGTGCGTTGGATTTCATCCAAAATCTGGTGACGAACGACGCAGCGCGCCTCGAGGACGGACGAGCGATGTACACGGTCATGTGCCGTGAGGATGGCGGCATCGTCGACGACTTGATCGTATACAGGTTCTCCGAAGAGGAGTACATGCTCGTCGTAAATGCCGCCAATCGTCAGAAAGATTTCGACTGGATGCTCCAGAATAACGCAGCTAAAGCTCACGTCGAGGATCGGTCAGAGCAGATTGCGCTGCTCGCGATTCAGGGGCCGATTGCCCTTTCAGTCGTCGAAGAGATTCTGGGCGCCTCACTTTCAGATTTGAAGTTTTACCATTTCAAACAGCTTCCTGCCGGGTCCTTCTTCGAGTCCCGCTTTACCGTGTTATCACACACCGGCTATACAGGTGAACCCGGCGTAGAGATCTATGCCGATGCCGAAAAGGCGCCGAGAATCTGGGATGCCCTCCGTGAAGCGGGAAAGGATCGGGGAGTCCTGCCTGCAGGACTGGGCGCACGTGATACTCTGCGAATCGAAGCCGGATACTGCCTCTACGGAAGCGATATCACGGACGAGACGAACCCTTTGGAGGCCGGTCTCGGCTGGATAACGAAGCTCCAAAAGGACGATTTCGTAGGAAAAGACGCACTTACTAGCATACAGGAAAAGGGTACCGAACGGAAGCTCGTAGGGTTTGTCATGCAGGAGCGAGGTATTCCGCGATCCGGATATCCAATTCTGGACGAATCGGGAGCTAAGATCGGCGTCGTTACGAGTGGTACTCAGTCTCCCCTCCTCAAGCAGGGAATCGGCCTCGGCTACGTACCGAACGAACGGAACTACACAACCTCAGGAAGTCAATTTTGGATTTCAGTTCGTGATAATCCGTACTTGGCCGAAAATGTGAAGCCGCCGTTCCATACTAAGCGAGATTGACCGCGCACAGAACGACGCTTGTGGCCTGCTCGAATCGTTTGACGTACGGGCTTCCAGTCCCACAGAATTAACGCCAACCCCTGAAACAATGAACATCGAGGTCTTCTTAACCAGTTCGGTTGTTAGTGAGGAGGATGTAAAGGATCGGACGGTCGTCGTAATCGATGCCCTCCGCGCCTGTTCGACCATTATAACCGCATTGAACAATGGCGCCCGCGCCGTCGTCCCCGTCGCCGACATGGCACAGGCCGGCAAGATAGCCACGAATCTCGATCAGCAGAGCTATCTGCTCGGTGGCGAGCGTTCGGGAGAGAAGATCGATGGCTACCACTTGGGCAACTCGCCGCTGGAGTATACTGGAGACAAAGTTAGTGACCGTACGATAATTTTCAACACGACGAACGGAACAGTAGCTATCGACCAAGCGCGACCGGCGGAACATCTCCTCATCGGCTCATTCTTAAATGCCGGTCGAGTCGTCGAATTCATCGAGGAGGTCGGAGACGACCTCACGATTGTTTGTGCAGGGTGGAGAAATCGCGTGTCGCTCGAGGATACACTCTGCGCCGGCCTCATGCTATACCGGCTCTGGAATGGCGTCGAGCCGGCGTCCGTTTCCGATGGCGCGCACATCGCATTTACGCAGTATCTTCACGATCGTGAGAGTATGGCAGCCGCCATTCGCCGTTGCAATCACGCACAGTGGCTCACCGGCCGAGGATACAGCGACGACGTCGACTACTGCCTACAGGTGGACGCGCTTCCCGTGCTTCCGTATTATTTAGATAGTCGTCTCATACTTTACGACAATGAACACTCGCCGTCCGTAACAGGAATGAGCCGTTTGAGATCGCCATCGCAGTTCTATCCCTTATAAATTTGCGTTGATAGCTTACACATCTGCCTCTCTAAGCCTGTCCAACTGGCTTTAACTTGCCTTACACCCGCCCAGGGGCAAGAATGCTGGTACGGCTGCCTTCTACCCGGCGGAGCGTACCCTTCATGGATTAAGCCGCAGTTTAGCTTAACTTACGCGTATGGCTTCCTCCAAGGTATCCAAGAGGCGTCGTCGGCGCTCGAAATCCAAGAACGGATCGCTCGTCTCCACCGGCCGGAAAACGGAGGTGCTGGGACTTATACTGATGGTACTCGCCGTCCTTCTTGGGCTTGCATTCTTGACGTACGATCCAGGCGACGATGCGATCGCTCGCGCGTTTACATTTGCAGACGCACTGGATCCAGGAAACAACCGTGCAATGAATGCGCTGGGGCTTGTCGGCGCCGTGCTGGCTCACGCCATGGTCCCCGGTTTCCTCGGGTACACGGTCCTCCTTCTGACCGGACTACTCTTCGGATGGGGCTATGTCTTTTTTCGTCGGCGAACGCCTGTATATCTTCCGCTCGTCAGCGTTCTAACACTTCTCGCCACTTTTACGCTCGCCTGCGTTTTCGGTTGGATTACACTCGTCTTCAATGCCGACTTAATGCTCTGGAGCGGCACGGTCGGCGTCGGAGTAGCCGGCTGGATGGAGAGGGTGTTCGGTACGGTGGGTTCGGCGTTGCTTCAGGTTCTTGTCCTTTCCGTCACGTCGCTACTTCTTATCGATCACGACATACAACGAACGATGGACCGCGTTGAGGAATGGCTTCACACGTCGGGACGTTCTATTGGCGGATGGATGGCGGTAACTGCCGATCGATATACTTCCTGGCGTGAGGAGCGAAGTGCACTTATTGAACAGAAGAACGAAGCCCGTCGCCGACGTGAAAATGGGCCTGACACCCCTCCGCCGAAACCGGCACAGGGCGAATCAGGCGACGTCAGGAAAGCAGAAACAAGCGATGCCGTACCTGCAAAGGATTTCCCGTCCGCCGAGCCACGGAAAACCAGCGTTAACGATTTATTCCGAAATAACGCGTCTCCGTCTAAACCCGCCGGCATTCCCTCCTCTGCGACCCAGCAGAGTAAGGAGCCGGAGATGCACGTCCAGGCGCGCATCGAGGAAGAAAAAGCT
The DNA here is from genome assembly GCA_964554105.1 of uncultured Rhodothermales bacterium. Lineage (GTDB taxonomy): Bacteria > Bacteroidota > Rhodothermia > Rhodothermales > VXPQ01 > CAZKNF01. Next base: position 22,807 of record CAZKNF010000003.1, read on the forward strand.
GAGTCGGTCTCCCGATCCGGCGATATTCCAAAGGACGGCGTATCCCGCAGGTATGCCTTCCCGCCGATTCAGCTACTGGATGAAAGGGATACGACGCAGGTGCACGTCGACTATGACGAGCTTGAGGAGAATAAGCGCATTCTGCTCGACAAGCTGGAAACACACAACGTGGAGATTGCGAGCATCAACGCAATCGTCGGTCCTACCGTGACCCTCTACGAGCTGACACCTGCACCTGGCATCAAGATCAGTCGAATCACGGCTCTTGAGGATGATCTGGCTATGGCAACCGCCGCCCGCGGGATACGCATGATTGCCCCAATTCCGGGGAAATCAGCTGTTGGAGTGGAAATTCCGAATCGGCACCGTGAGCTAGTTCCGATCAGCGACATCATTGGTACAGCGAGATTCCGCGACGCCAAAATGGAGCTGCCGATTCCAATCGGCAAGACTATTGAAGGTGAGGTCTTCATGCAGGACCTTACGAAACTGCCTCACCTCCTGATCGCCGGCGCCACCGGTTCAGGTAAATCCGTAGGCCTCAATGCTTTAATCGCCGGCCTTCTTTATGCTTGCCATCCGGCGAATCTGAAGTTTGTGATGATCGATCCCAAAAAGATCGAACTTCAGCAGTATCGGCATGTCGTGGATCATTACGTGGCAATGCCGGAGAGCGGTCAGGATCCTATAATCACTGATTTCGCCGAAGCGCTCGACGTGCTGAAGAGCTGCGAGCGCGAGATGGAGAATCGCTACGATTTGCTCTCGCAGGCAAGCGTACGAGGGTTGAAGGAGTACAACAAGAAGCTCCAGGAAGGACGTCTCCCGGAAAAGGACGGATTTCATCATCTCCCCTACATTGTCGTCATCGTCGATGAGCTCGCCGATCTCATGATGACAGCGGGCAAGGATATCGAGGGGCCTATTGCACGCCTGGCCCAGATGGCACGCGCCGTCGGGATCCATCTCGTTCTCGCTACCCAGCGGCCCTCCGTGGATGTCATCACAGGCCTGATTAAAGCAAATTTCCCTGCACGAATCGCATATCAGGTCGCATCCAAGATCGATTCCCGCACCATACTCGACCAGAACGGTGCGCAGGGACTCGTGGGAAACGGGGACCTACTCTACATGATGGGAAGTCGAATCATACGTCTCCAGGGCCCATTTGTAAGCGTCGAAGAGGTCGATCGCATCGTAGATCACATAGCGGCCCAGCGAGGCACCGGACCGTACCTCCTCCCTCCCTCCGGAGATACCGAAAGTCCAGGCGAAATACTTGGCGTCGAGGAAACCGACGACCTTTTTGGGGATGCAGCTCGAATTATCGTCCGCAGTCAACAGGGTTCCGTCTCCCTTCTTCAGCGCAAGCTTTCAGTAGGCTACACGCGGGCCGCACGAATCGTCGACCAGTTAGAAGAAGCCGGCATCGTCGGTCCGTTCGTTGGGTCGAAGGCGCGTGACGTCCTCGTCGAATCTGAAGTGCAGCTGGACGATCTGTTGAAAGCCCAGTCAGAAGCCAGCAGCGGGTAGGTACGACGCATGGTTGAGGATGCATTCGAAACATTTCCCGTCGTTGGTATTCTCGGGGGCGGCCAGCTGGGCAGAATGATGGCCATCGCGGCCATCCAGAGAGGAATCAACGTGCGTTTCCTTGCGCCAAAACCCTCCGGGGCCATAGCTGGTCTTGGTGAATCCCAGATCGGCGACTGGGAAGATGAACACGTCCTGCGCCTGTGGTCGGACGGTCTTTCCGTCATCACCGTCGAAAGCGAGTGGGCACCTGCGGAAGCCGCCGAAATAGCCGTCAAGGGCTCGATCCCCGTGTGGCCATCACCCCACACACTCGATCTCATTCGCCATAAGGGTCGGCAAAAAACGCACTTAGCTGATGCCGGGCTACCAGTTCCTGAATTTAAGAATTGTCTATCGATCGAAGAGGCGCTTGGCGCCGCAGCTGGCTTCGGCTATCCCGTTCTGCTGAAGCAGTATGTGCGATCCTATGACGGCTACGGAAATGCGACGGTGAATTCTGATGACGAGCTGAGACGGGCATGGCGAGAACTCGCCGCTCAAGACGGGCTGATGGTCGAGGCCTTCGTGGATTTTATGCAGGAATGTTCAGTTCTAATCGCACGTCGTCCAGGTGGTCAGTATGTGATCTATCCCGTTGCATACACGGAGCAAAGAGATCATCGCTGCCATGCGGTGATAGCGCCCGTCGAAGCCGACCCAAGCGTGATTGCAGAGGCCTGCCGGGTTGGGCTGGCGGCGGTCGAATCAGTGGGAGGGGTTGGACTCACCGCCGTAGAACTCTTCCACCTGCCAGATGGCCAGGTGCTTATTAACGAGCTCGCGCCGCGTCCCCACAACACCGGGCACTATTCAATTGAGGGATGCTACACGTCGCAGTTCGAAAATCACGTCCGTGCCATACTCGATTTGCCCCTCGGAAGTGCGGGTATGCGCGAACCGGTTTCGGCAATGGTAAACGTGCTTGGCCAGCGTGACGGCGTTTCCCGTCCCGCCGGACTTCGACAGGCCCTCGATATCACCGGTGCCGCCGTGCACGTGTACGCGAAGTCGGATGTTCGCCCGAAACGAAAGATGGGCCATGTCACCGTCTGCGGCCATCAGCGGGAGGAAGTCCGTCGGCGGGCGGAGACGGCAGCGGCCCAGCTACAGTTTTGATTCCGCGGTTTCGGCGGATCCAGAGCCGTATCCAGATCCGCCCCCCGCCAGGTCCGTATCATAATGACGTTCTCGCCCTACAGGTTTACGTATACTCTACGACATGCATCACGAACATCCTCTGGTCGCAATTGCGATGGGCTCCGAATCGGATCTCCCTACCATGGAAGGCGCGGCTGAGATTATGCGGAAGTTTGAAGTGCCATTCGAAAGCCGCGTGCTGTCTGCCCATCGCACCCCCCAAGCGATGGCAGAGTACGGTCGGACGGCCCACGAGCGAGGGATCCGTGTAGTCATCGCCGGAGCTGGAGGTGCTGCACACCTGCCTGGAATGCTTGCCTCCTACACACCATTACCTGTGATCGGCGTGCCCGTCGCGACACGAAACCTGAAAGGCATTGATTCGCTCCTTTCCATTGTTCAGATGCCTCGAGGTGTGCCAGTCGCCACTGTCGCGATAGGAAACTCCACGAATGCAGGAATACTCGCCGTACAAATCATCGCCTCGGCGGACTCGTCATTGCTCGAGAAAGTGCTCGCCTACAAGGCAGAACTCGTCACCAGGGTCGAGGAAATGGACGCGAACGTGCAGGAAAAACTGCATGCATGAATCAAGCCGAGATTGGCAGCATCGAATTTCCGCAGATTCCTCCAGTCTTAATGTCAGCCCGACTCGCTCGCGCCGTGCGATCAGACATGCTACTCCAGGAATAAATCCTGCGCTCGTTCGACGGCTTTGCCTGTGACGTTATCGGTTACACGCAACGTGAGCGTGTAGAGCCCCGTGTCCTGATTCGCCGCATCGAGTATGAGATAATGTCCATCATTGGTCGTACTGCCGGATCCGGGCAGACTCACTGAGACACCCTCTCTCCCGCCTATGATCTTATTCACGATCCTTTTCAGGCCCTTAGATGGATCCCTAGGCATCAGGACTGCCTCCATTTCGTAGTCCGTCCGCCCCTGGTCGCTCATGTCTAGGTTGTAGATCTCGAAATATAGATAGATCGGCTGCTCAGTCGAGAATACGCTCCACGGAGCCGGCGTGATGGACACTCCGCGACGCAGGACATCACCTGCGGTTGGAGCTGCATCACCGCCCGACTCTTCAACGTGATATGCAAGCATGATGTCGCTTACATTGAAGGCGCCATCCCTAAAATCAGGTATGACTACATCCCTACGCTGTATCGCCACCGTTTCTCCGCTGGCCGTTTCAAACTCCATCGACAGTTGATGCGTGCCGGGAGGCGAGGTCATGGGTTGCGTATCGACCCATAGATTGGCCTCCTCGAACGTGCGAACGTTCAGACCTCGAAGGCCATAGATCGTGCGGCGCCGTTCGACCAGAATATCGCGTTCTTGACTGATCAGGAACGCCCCGACGTTCGCGGTAATACCGATCGTTTCCTGATCCAGACCATCGTCCGCAATGGGAATGCCATAGCTAACGTAGATATCGGCGTCGTTCTCGTCACCTTTGAATGCACTGACTAGAAAAGGCAGCTCAATCTGACGACCGGGGGCTTCAAATTCGTAGCGATCCGGCATTCGTTCGGATAATTCCCGTGCACGGAGATCGTAATCATTCAGCCATGGATGACTGCCGCTGGAAATTTCCGAAGCGCTCGGGCTATAAAGTCGGTACTCGCCATTTCGAAATGGATCCTCAAAGACGAATCGAAAATCACCGTATTCCCAAATGTTGAACGTATTGGCCTCTTCGAGCATGTCGAAGCTGGAGTGCTCACGGGGCGTCCCGCCCATCCGTTCATCGATTGAGATAGATGAGGTCGATAATGCGTCGTTCTCTTCCGCTGAAAACGCGCTTCCCATATTGACCCGCGACGTACTCTGCGGAACGATTACGACATCGCGAAAGGGCAGGCCGTAGCGGACGAGAATGCGACCTCGCTCGGTATTCCAACCCCGTAAACCAAGGTCTTCTGAACCATATAACAGGTCCGCGTATACGAGGCGCGAATAGTGCTCAAGCTTTCGCTCATTGAACGGGGTCAGATATCTGGGATCCTTGCTCGTCCAAAATCGCGAGGCATACGCGACCGAATCTTCTTGATAAGCTTGCTTCTCGTCGGACGAAAGAAGATAGTCCAGGCTCTGAAAAGCATCACGGTCCTGGTTGTTGAGATATTCTAGTGCCGTTTCAAAGCTCCTCGCCGCCGCATCCATATTGCCGGTCTTGTATTGTGCCAGCCCCAGATACAACCACGTATGCGGATCGTCTGCGTAGAAGGTGTACATATCCTCCAGCATGGATAACGCCTCGGGATACTCTCCCTTTAAAGCGTAAATTTCCATCATTCGGTCGTATACAGACCGACGTCGCGGATCGCTGGCGAGCGAGTTCTTCAGATGCCCGATCGCGCTATCGTACGCGCGCTGGGCTCGACTAGAGAGGTCCTGAAACGGTACACCGACCCGCTCAAGAGCATCGAGATCGAATCGATCGGCCAAGAAAACCGAATTCGGATCAAAGATCTGCGAATTGATAGCATCCGCGGCGATCGTACCTGCGGTGGCCGATGCCCCATCACTCTGGCCAGATCGACTACCGCTTCCCACGGCCGTCTCGCCGACTGCATCGGGAGCAGAACCATGGATCTCGAGTATGGAACCTCCGAAGCGTAGTGTCGGCAGCATGACGGCGTTTCGATATCGCCAGAAGTCGCGAATGTAGGCGGCGCCGAGTTCTTCATGTCCAAACGAGTTAGTCGAATCCAACTCAAGAATGCGGTGCGCCAGATCGATCCGCTTTTGTTCTCGAATCTTTTCCGAGATGAAGTTCCACGACTCTTTCCGGAGGTGCTGCAGGCGACCTACGAGGTACGTCACGTTGTCGGGCTCTATTGCGAGAGCACGATCCAGCGCCCGGTTCGCCTTCGAACGGTTTTCCAGCGGTGTCTCCGTGTAAAGACGAGCCAGGAGGAAAAACGCGTCCGCCTGTGTGGGATCGTCTGACGTGATTCGTTCCAGCTCGCGTTCGGCGGTCTCGTAATCCCCTTCTCGAAACGCCAGTACACCTTCGCGCATCGCGTCATCCTCTGACTGTGCTGCAATGCTCGAAGGCGCAGCCGAGTACAAGACGACGAGGAGGATGAGTGATGACCATCGTTTCATAGTGCAGGCGTACTGATGTGTACCTACAGATGTATGCGCGACGCGCATCTATACCATGAAACTGTATGCAGCGCGAGGATGCCAGTTCCAGGTGAGTCGGGGTAAAAAGGTCGAACCCATCACGGCGATCCTGCGCCGTTCCAGACAATTCTGGCGAATCTTCGCTTCCCGACTTTAAGCACGAAAGGCGCCTGAATTGCAAGATCGATCTGAAGACCGACGTCGCCCACCTTTTCCCCGTCGATCTCGACGGCATTCTGCTCGATTAACCGTCTTCCCTGACCGTTCGACTTTGTCATACCTGCCTGGGACATCAGATTTAGAATGCCGATCCGCGATTCCTCGTCCGGTGCAGGTTTAAAAGATGGAATGTCATCAGGCACCTGGCCCTTGATAACGGTTTTCTCGAAATGCTTGCGCGCTGAGTCGGCGGCGGCGTCACCGTGATAGATGCGTACGATGTTCCAGGCTAACTCGTGCTTGGCATTCCGCGGATCATCTTTAGCAAAGCGCTTGATCTTTTCTAGTTGGTCCGTTGGTGCATCGCTCGCTAAAAGGAAATATGTGTAAATAAGATCGTCCGGAATGGAAAGGGTCTTCCCATACATCTCTTGAGGCGGTTCCGCGATGCCGATATAGTTGTCGAGCGACTTTGACATCTTCTCCACACCGTCGGTCCCGGGAAGAATCGGAAGCGTGATGCATACCTGTGGTTCCTGGCCATATGCTTGTTGTATATCACGACCAACAAGCAGATTAAATTTCTGGTCCGTCCCCCCGAGCTCGATATCTGCTTCGATCTCGACGGAGTCCTGTGCCTGTGCCAGCGGGTAGAGGAACTCGTGCACACCAATTGGCTCGCCGGACTTATACCGTTTTTCGAAATCATCGCGCTCGAGCATCCTGGCAACCGTGTACTGGCCAGCCAGCACGATCACATCGCTAAAAGACATATTCTCCAACCATTCGGAGTTGTACACTATTCGCGTCCGCGTTGGATGGAGAATTCTCGAGGCTTGTTCGAAGTACGAGCGGCCGTTCTCCCGTGTCTCAACGACGGAAAGCGGGGGCCGCGACTTCGACCGGCCACTCGGATCGCCGATCATGCCCGTAAAATCGCCGACGATGAGAACCGCCTGGTGTCCGAGGTCTTGGAATTGCCGCAGCTTACGCAGGACCACGGCGTGGCCGATGTGCAGATCAGGCCGACTTGGATCGCACCCGAGCTTCACTACAAGCGGCTTGCCCGTTTTCTCAGCCTTTTTCAGCTTTTCTACCAGTGCATCCGCGGGAAGAATTTCTTCCACGCCCCTCCTGATCTGCTCCAACTGCTCATCAATCGGGGGAAATGTTGCCATTAGCGTGCTCGATTTTTTGTTCATCGCAGGTCGTGACATCGTGAGCGAACGCGCCCACTACTGTGGACGCTCACCTCGCATGACACGCTCCAACCTGCGCTTCGTGTCTCTTTCAGCTATATCAGACCGTTTATCATACGATTTCTTTCCCTTCGCCAATCCTATTTCGAGTTTTGCCTTCCCATTCCGGAAGTATATCTTCAACGGAACCATAGTGTAACCCTGCTGTGTCGAGGCTTTCGCCCACTTTCGTATCTCCGAACGGTGCAGCAAGAGTTTCCTTACGCGCGTTGGGTTGTGATTTGTGGATTCATCACCGTGCGAGTATGGAGCAATGTGACAGTTGAAGAGCTTCATCTCTCCATTCTCGATTCTGCAAAACGCTTCCTTGAGATTAATCTTTCCCTCACGAATCGACTTCACTTCACTACCCTTAAGGGCCATACCGGCCTCGAGTGTCTCTTCGATGTAGTACTCGTGTCTAGCCTTGCGATTCTTTGCTACTATTTTTATTCCTTCAGACATGGGCGAGACTCAAATAATGGGATTGGGTCCTTCGTCCTCGTTCTCGTCGGGAAGGAACACAAAGGGAATTTCAGGCGGCTCGTCGCGCTCTTCATAGACGAATACGTACTGCAGGAGCTCCGTAAGACTTGCCGTTACGAGGTCGTCCAGGCGCAACCTTAAGTCTTCCCTATAAAACGAGTGCAGGTCGGCTGACGTCTCCTGCGCACGAATCCATATCGCGCGCTGCTCCTCCGAAGCCGCGACACCATCCCGGATCGATCTGATCAGGTCCAGGTGGGCTTGGTCCTTCATCGTGGCGACGAGACCCCACACCATCGGATAGTGAGCTAATTCATACCACTCCTGACCGATGTCGAGTATGATATCGCCATTTGAAGCCATCGGGACGTCTGGACCCACGATGAGGCGCGCGTCGCTGTCGACATTGACCAGCTGCTCTACGGTGGCGTCGGGGTAGGCAACGAATTGTGGCCGCATCTTGTAGTGCTCCCGGAGAACGACGCCGGCGACAAATCTCTCCTGCTCATATTCGGGATCGAAGGCGATGCTCTCAATGGGCGTGCCGAGACCATGGTCTATCGAGAGACGTGCGAAGGGATATCGCCACGATGACAGCGCGACAGCAGGCAGCGCGTCGAAGTCCTTTGGATTTCGCAAGATCGACGTGGTAGGCAGAAGGGCAGCATCGACTCCACCTTCGCGTAGAAGTCTCTCACAGTCACTGATACTGGTTCGGAGAATCTCGAAACGATCCTGGTGTGAGCCGGATCGCAGACCGTTCACGAAAAGGTCTGCCGGTGGGATGTTCCAGACGGCGATCCGCATGATTAGATCGCGGGCTTATGCTTGTATAAACGTTCGCTTCATAAAAAAACCGCCGAACGAACCAATGGTCGGCGGTCTCTTCTCAGATCGTCCCGTAGAAGGATGGTTCCGCGTCAACAGTGCGTGGTACGCACTATTGTTTCCGAGTCGGATCAAAAATTCTCTCTTTGATGCGGGCAGCCTTACCGCGTCGCTCACGGAGATAGTAAAGCTTCGCTCGCCTCACCTGTCCCTCACGTACACGTTCGATTTTTGCGATCTTAGGCGAGTATAGGGGAAAAATACGCTCCACTCCGACGCCGTTGGACACCTTACGCACAGCAAACGTGCGTCCGGCGCCGCCTCCCTGCATTGAGATGACTACGCCCTGAAACTGCTGAATACGTTCCTTATCTCCTTCAATCACTCGAACGTGCACATTGATCGTGTCGCCCGGCTGAAACTCCGGAAGGTCGTCACGATACTGGGTTGCCTCTACAATGTCCAACAGATCCGTAGCCATGGGCGCACCTCCAATTCGTCTAAAGTGAGTAAAATTTGTTGTGATTAGTCGACGTCAACCGAGCCGCCCTCTAGAAGGTCCGGCCGGCGGGCCTTCGTATGCTTAATTCGCTGTTCCTCACGCCACTTGGCCACCTGTTCGTGATCGCCGGACCGCAGCACGTCGGGCACGTTCATGCCGCGAAAGGATGCGGGGCGCGTATAGGATGGTGCATCCAATAGTCCATCTTGAAACGAATCCGAGAGGGATGACTCGGCGTCACCCAGCACGCCTGGGACGAGGCGTACAATCGCATCGACGAGGACGAGCGCGGGAAGCTCACCCCCGCTCAACACAAAATCGCCTATAGATAACTCACGCGTAATTAGCGCATCGCGGACCCGCTGATCAACACCCTTGTAGTGCCCGGCCAAGAGAACCAAATGCCGGAGCAAGGACAGTTCCGTTGCGACCCGCTGGTTGAGCACCTCTCCGTCTGGGGTAAGATAGACTACTTCGTCTATTGTGGACCCTGACTTCGCTGTTTCTTCTCGGATGCCTTCTATGCAGCGGAAGATCGGCTCGGGTTTCAGCACCATTCCCGCACCTCCGCCGTAGGGATAGTCGTCGACCTTTTGATGCTTATCGGTCGCATGGGCGCGGATGTCGTGTACGCGAATGTCAATGATGCCCTTCGCCGTCGCTCGTTTCAGAATACTCTGTTCGAGCGGCCCGGCAACGATTGCGGGCAAGGCAGTTAGTATGTCAATGCGCACGACCTGCTCATCAAGTTATTCGAGGAGTCCTTCGATAGGACGTATCACGATCTGCTGCTTGGCGAGATCAACGTCTTCAACAAACTCATCAACAGAGGGAATCATGACTATTTCATTATCGGGCCGACGTACGATGAAGATTTCCTGGGCAGGTGCCGTCAGTACATCTTCGACAATACCTATGAAGTCGCCGGTGTCCGTGAGGACTTGAAGACCGATTAGGTCGTGCACGAAAACTTCGTCATCTGCGAGAGCAGGAAGGTCTTCTTCCCGGGCGAACACGTAAAATGCTCGCAGGGCGTCAACATCCTCACGTGAGTCGAACCCCTGAAGCTTTAATATGATGTTGATTCCGCGCTTAGTGCGCTGGAGACGGGCCGACTCTACCTTCCTTGGGAGAGCGGAATCCGGCGTCGTACCTACGTATACGTCTTCAAAATCGCTAAAACGGGCAGGTTCATCTGTTTCGGGAATGACCTTGACCTCACCGCGCACCCCATGTGCCCGCCAGATCCGTCCCACACGAAGTAGAGAATCCGAATTCGCGTGCTCAGGCATCGTGTCCACGGCCGGAATCTGAGGCTAAAGCGCTCCGCCTACTGATCCTTCTCCTCGTCCGCTGCTTCAGCGTCCGACGTGTCTGCGGATTCTTCCGTTTCGGCGGCTTCGGATGTAGGCGCTTCACCCGCACTCTGATCCTCCGCTTCTGGAGTTTCTTCACCTTTTCTGGCGTCGGTCTCGTCAACTGCCGTGTCGGTGCTTTGCGCCGCCGCCTCCTGTTGGGTTACCGCATCTGTTTCAGACGTATCCTGCGCGGCTTCCGCCTGCTTTTCCGGAGCATCTGCCGGTTCCTCGGTTGCCGATTCCGCGGAATCGGACCCTTCGTCACTGTCTGCAGTGGCCTTCGGGGAGGCAGCTTTTTCGCTTTTAGTTTCCGATTCGTCCTGTGCGACGTTCGCTTCTTCCTGAGCCTTGCGCGCCTCGGCGGCTGCGGCCGCACGTTCTTCAGCAGCTTTCTTCTTTGCCTCTTCCGCTTCTTGCTTGGCTTTCGCGTCGGCTTCGGCGCGTGCTGCCGCTTCTTCCTCTTCCTGCTTCGCTACGCGCTCGCGTTCTTCTTCGAGTGCGCGGGTGCGGCGGGCGGCAGGTGTTTCCTTCACGGCGGTACCAAGCTTTTCGTAGCGATACGCACGATGTTTGGCAACAGCCTCCTGAATTTCCTCTTCGGAAACTCCCTTCTGGTGCATGCTATGGGCCAGAAGGACGCCTTCGCGATTGAGAAGGTTGCGAACCGTGTCGCTCGGTCGAGCACCCTGCGAAAGCCAGTAGAGGACGCGATCCTCTTTCAGTTCGACAGTCGATGGTTCACGCAACGGCAGGTAGCGACCGAGATCTTCGATGAACCTGCCGTCACGCGGGCTACGCGAGTCTGCTGCCACTACGGCGAAAACCGGGAGTTTCTTGCGACCCATGCGGCGCAAGCGAAGTTTAACTGACACGGTATCTAATCCTCTTGATTCTGATGACTTATCTAAGTTATGTACAATCTTTTATTGACCATGCTCAAGAGCAGGGCAGCTCTAAGCCGGTCGCATCACGGCATCATTGCATTTTTCCCATCAACTGCTCGAGATCCACGTTGCGTCCCTTACCCATCAGACGGGACATGGTTTTCATCATTTTCTTCATCTCGCGAAACTGCTTCAGCAATTGATTCACATCGCTCACCTTTGTGCCGCTTCCTTGGGCTATTCGGCGGCGGCGACTGCCGTTCAGCACGTCGGGATTCCGGCGCTCCTCCGGCGTCATCGAGAGGATGATTGCCTCAATATGGCTGAAAGCGTCATCATCGACATCGAGATCTTTGATTTGCCGCCCAACACCGGGGATCATTCCGACGAGTTCGCGCAGCGAACCCATGTTCTTGATCTTCTGCAGCTGCTCGTAAAAATCGGCGAGGTCGAAATCCTGCGAGCGAATCTTGTTTCGCAGCGTTTCGGCCTGCCTTTCGTCGAACTGCTCCTGTGCGCGTTCCACGAACGATACGACGTCTCCCATTCCTAAAATACGTTGCCCCATGCGGTCGGGGTAGAACGGCGTCATGGCATCCAGCTTCTCGCCTGTGGATGCAAACTTGATCGGCTTCTCAACGACCGTACGGATCGAAAGCGCCGCGCCGCCCCGCGTATCACCGTCCAATTTCGTGAGAACCACCCCGTCGAAATCAAGACGCTCGTTAAACTCCTTCGCTGTATTCACGGCGTCCTGGCCGGTCATGCTATCGACCACGAATAGAATCTCATCAGGATCGACGGCCGCTTTGATCTCGGCGACCTCCTGCATCATTCTCTCGTCGACGTGCAGCCGCCCGGCCGTGTCGATAATTACAATGTCGCGGGCGGTTCGTCGAGCTTCGGTTACAGCTTCCTTCGCGACGCGCACAGCGTCCTGCACCGGCTTGCCATCCTCCTCGATCGAGTAAACGGGAACGTTGATTGATCGGGCTAATGACTTAAGCTGATCGACCGCGGCAGGACGATAGACGTCGGCGGCAGCTATCAGCGGGGCACTTCCCTCCGTCTTGAGATGCCGCGCAAGTTTGCCGCAGAATGTCGTTTTGCCCGAGCCCTGCAGGCCCGCTACGAGGACAACGGTAGGAGGATTTGGTCCTCGCTGGATGTCCACCTGCTCATCACCCAACAGATGAACCAGCTCGTCATAGACGAGTTTTACAAGTTGCTGCCCGGGTGATACGGAATTCAGGACGTCCTCACCGAGCGCTTTCTCCTTCACGCGATCTGTGAAGTCCCGTGCAACCTGATAGTTCACGTCCGCTTCCAGGAGTGCACGCCGAATCTCCCTCATCGTCTCGGCGATGTTGAGTTCGTTGATCCGCCCCTGGCCGCTGACGGTTTTCAGCGCCCCTTCGAGCTTTTCCGATAAACTTTCGAACATGGATGGTAAAACGGGCGATGCACGGATGCGGGAAAGACGCTGCTCACGGAGATAGATGCAGGGTTCCGCGGGCTGAATTTTAGTCGATGTCGGATACGCAACTGCTTTGCGGCATGATCCGCACGTTCTCATCATCGTGGACTGATTCGGGCTTCCTCCTCATTTTTTCATGAGGCTACGGCACATTCTCTATTATGAGCACCGGAAAATCCATTCTTCGCGACCGATTCGATGCCTATCGACGGACGCTCACCATTTCTTCGCATGCTCGTCGGAGCAAACAGATCACGGATAGGGTGATCGTACTTCCGGAAGTTGTCTCCGCTTCAACGGTGCACGTGTACTGGCCGCTTGTCGAGCGGCGAGAGGTCGATACGCGTCCACTCATCCGAGCGCTGGATGATCAACAGAAACAGATTGTCATGCCGGTAATCGATACGTACGGAATGCAGGCAGGCGGCGTAGCCAGGATGCAGCATGCTCGGTATTCCGGTCAGGCCGGACTTCAGATCAACCGCTGGGGGATACATCAGCCGACGAGCGACCATCTGGTACCTGTCAGCGAACTCGATGCCGTCCTCGTGCCGGCGCTCGGCGCCGGACGAAGCGGCCACCGCATAGGGTACGGGTATGGCTACTATGACGAATTCCTGGCGCGAACGACCGCACCGAAAATTGCGCTCGTATATAATGAATGTCTCGTCGACTGCGTCCCCGCCGAATCTCATGACGTGCCCATGGATGTGATTGTAACGGAACGAACCGTACTACGACCAAACTCCACCGGCGATGAAGGCAAGCAGGGATAGCCGAAGCTGACGAGCGATGATCTGGGCGAGAATGTAACCTCGGGCGAATGTTCGCGTATATCAAACCGACACGCGCTCTGGCTTTCTGATTAGCATGAAGATACGCACCCATACACGGATTCCCGAGTCGACGGATGACCTCCTTCAAGAGGAGAAGGAGGCACTCGATCTGGAATCATTGACGGACGACGAACTCGAACGCTTGCTCTTCGAGGAAGAGCCGGCGGCGGAAAGCGGACTGTGGAATCTTCCGACCATATCCGGATTGTCCCTGATCGTGGTCGGTGTGGCGTACCTCTTCCAGGAGCTCGGACTCTGGAACGGATTCGACATCAGCGTGCTCGCCGAAATGCTTCCATGGTTGGCTGGCATTTTGATCATCCTTCTCGGATTCGGCGTGCTTTCATGGCGACCTAAGAAGAAGAGCCGCATCAAGAAGGATGTCGATGTGTCGGGCCGTAAGGAGAAAGTGGTCGTGGAGGCGAGAAAGCGAACGGACGGCAAGAAGCGCCTCACGCGATCGAAGAACAAGAAAATTTCGGGCGTCGCCGCTGGGATCGCTGAGTACTTTAATATCGATCCGACACTTGTGCGGATCGCGTTCGTGATCGGCTTGATCGCATCGAGTGGACCTCCAGTCATACTCGCTTACATCATTATGGCGATTGTGATGCCGGAGCCAGATTCGGATGCGACTGAAAAGAGTATAACGATTATCAAAGATTGAGCTGACTATGAATACGACAAGGCCACTAACGCGATCGCATGACGACCGCATGATCGCGGGAGTATGCAGCGGTATTGCGCATTATTTTGACGTAGATCCAACACTCGTTCGAGTTGGTTACGTGCTTTTTAGCGTGCTGTCCGCAGGTTTTCCCGGTCTTCTTGTCTACCTCGTACTATGGTTCGTCATGCCCGATGCCTAAACTAGACACGGTGCCATGATTATCCTCCGTTAAGAAGGCCGTGACGCTGTATGCGTCCACGGCCTTTCTAACGTTCAATGGATAGACTTGGCCTTGTTAGATCGTTGCCCGATCAACTGCTGCATCCATCCAGACATTCTCCAGGTTTTTAACCGCACGCGGTCCCACACCTGAAACGACGGAGAACTCATCCTGCTCGCCGATCTCAGCAGCAACGACGTGCGGAATCGATTGGCGAATACTCTCGAGGAGGGGCGGGATGGTGCCGAGATGGCGCTTCGCGATATCGGCAACATTTTCCTCGCTTACTGCCAGTCCGAACGTATGCAGCATCGCATACGATATCGCTACGTGATTCAGGGCAGTATAGTTGTCACGAAGCATTCTAGCGCGCTCGTGCTCCCGGATCTTGTCGTACAGGCCGGCCGCCATTCCAAGGGTTTGGGTCACCGCTTTCTTAAGAATTGATCCTGTGCCCGATCCGTACGATCCAGCCAATTCCTCGAGCTCTGCCACGTGAGCTGTCAGCGTGCGCTCGATCCGAATTACCAATTCGTTCACTTCTGGATGTTCACGAACGTTTCCGTCGCCTCGCTGCCTTTCAACTGCTTCCAAAATATGTCGATTCAGCGCGATCATGTCGCTGAGCTGCTTCCGAATTGATGCGTCGCGTTTCATATCCGTTCTCCAATGTACATGAGTTCTCCTCGCCTTTAAAGGAATCCACGTTCGTACTGAGTTTCCTTTTCTGATGGTACGGCGGAACGAACGCAGAGCATCTCGCAGATCGTAAACATGTCGTTAAGCTCCGTAAGGAGGAACGTCGTTCGTCGTGTCGCCCGACTTTATCGCGCGGCATGAGGCGGTATCTTTGTCCTTCTGCGGGATCATATTCACACGTTAGCTTGCCGATGGGCCGCGAAAATGACGGAATTCACGTCCTGTTGCTACCCTTCGGTGAACGGCACGGTCGTTGTCTAACAGAAAACGAATGCGCGAAATCGCGTGCGATAATCCGGAAATGTAGATAACTCAAATGATTTGCTCAGCACGGCCCCTTCGATATGAAGGCGTGAGGGTACTCGTCGCCGAGGACAGCTCGATTAATCGACGACTGAGCCGCTTGCTTCTTGAAACGCTGGGTTGTGATGTGACCGACGTGGTATCCGGATATCAGGCCGTTGAGGCGTTTCGCCGTATGGAGTTCGATGTGATCCTGATGAACTGCCAGATGCCGGGACTTAGCGGATTTAGGGCGACGGAAGCAATTCGCAGCATCGAGCACGCACGCGGCAGCCGGAGCCGCATCCCCATTCTCGCGGTCACGGCATTCGCACTGCCAAGCGACCGGAATTTCTGCATCCGCAACGGGATGGATGACTGTTTGATTAAGCCACTGCGGCAGCACATGCTTTCCGAAGCGCTCGGCCGATGGCTAAACGTTCAGTCCCTTAGTGCGTGAGCTCAGGCAGCATGCCGGCCATGGCAATCTGAAGCTTCCCTGGGTCGAGGTGTGCTCTGACAACATCACGGGCTTGATCGAGCGTTATGCCCTCGACTTCCTGGGGGAAACGATCGAGATAACCGATATCGAAGCCCCGTTCCGCATTCTTGAGAAGCGTGCCGGCAAGGCCCGCGGTGGTTGCCAGCCCTACTTTATATCCTCCGATGATGGTGGTTTTTTTGTCCTCGAGTTCAGCCTCTGTCGGTCCGTCCTCTACAAAGCGGCGGACAACTTTTATAGTTTCCTCCAGTCCCCTCTCAAGGTTTTCGGTACTCAGCGTGACGGTGACTTGCCAGTGCCCGGAATAGTCCGTCGAGATACCGTACAGTCCGGAACGAATACCATACGTAAGGCCGAGTTCATCACGAATCACCTGCATGAGCCTTGCCGAGAAATTTCCGCCAAGGACGTAGTTTGATAAGAACATCGGAATATACTCGGGGTCGTCTCGCAAGAGATCGATGGCATGGCCCATTCTGACGTCGACGTTTTGTCTGTCAGGCATCGGTACTTTACTCGTTCCCGGAGCCGTCGAGGGTGCGCTCGCCTGCAACGTGTCCCTCGCTTTGTGCTCCTTCCAATCACCGAAACATGCACGAACTGCATCTTCGATAACATCCTTGTCGAAGTCGCCTACCACTACCAGCGTCAGTTCGTTGGAGCCGAAATGCTCCTCGTGATAACGACGTACCGCGTCCACATCGATTTCCAGAAGGCGGGAGATTCGAGCGCTCGGTTCAGGGTTGTAGTTGGGATGGGCCGCCGAGTAGATTCGCCTCGTCAGGGCTCCGTGAGCCTGGCTTCGCGTGCTCTCCATCGACCGTTGAATGGACGCCGCTGCTCGTGATCTGCCCTTCTCAAATTCGGAAGAATCGAACTTCGGTTGTCGCAGCTGTTCCGCCACCAGCCCCAGCACGTGCGGAGCATCTTCGGTGAGTGCCCGTCCCGAAAAGCCGATATTCAGCCCGTCCGAATCGAACTGAACCTGAGCTCCGCGATTTTCTAATATTTCGGCAATAGCGAAGCGATCATGCCTCTCTGTTCCCTTGTCTAGGAGCGAAACAGCAAGATTCTGATGCAGGTCCTCGTCTGCACCAAAGTCTGGCGATGCTTTAAATGATCCTTTCCAGGTTACAACGGAACGCACAGGCGTATGCAGCATCAGGAGGCGGCAGGGGCCAATGCGGCGATCCTGCACGCGCTCGGCAAACGGCGTAAGATGCGAAGCTTCGGTCAGAGTTGATCCGCTCATGCGCAAAGGTGTCCAGTTCATAACGGAAGGGCTATCTACATCGAAGAGCTGCTGCGCGCAGTGGCGCTCATTACGTCGGGATGTAGTGTCCGACGGTAAGTGAATCATCGGTGAGATACTGCTTCGCAACGCGCTGGACGTCCTCCGTCGTAACACGTTCGATTCGTTCACGCATGCCGGTATACAGCTTCCAGTCTCCCGCTGCAATGGCTTCGTTGAGTTGGGCGGCAACAGCAAATGGGCCGTCACGACCGAAGGCTTCGTGTGCCTTGCGCTGATTTTTTGCCCGTTGCAGCTCATCACGGCTGATTGGATACTCCGTGATCGAGTCAACGACCTCTCGTATCGCGGACTCGACTTCCTCGTGGGAACGATCGGGCGCTAGCATTGCGAACACGTAGAACAGTCCTGGATCTCGTAGGCGCGATGACCCCGAGAACAGGTGCGTCGTAAGGTTATTGTCGGTGAGCTGTCGGTATAGACGGCTGCTCATCCCCGACCCAAGTACGACAGACAACACGTCCAACGCGTCGGTATCGGTTGCCAGTCCGGTGGGTGACTTGTACGCCATCATGATAGCGCCGAGCTGGCCGTCCTGCCGAATGACCACCCGCCTCTCGCCCTGCTGGCGCGGCTCCTTTGTATGAACGGAGGGTATTGGGTCCGGAGCTCTGGGGATTTTTCCAAAATGACGGTCGACGAGATCGAATACCTCCATCCGATCTACGTCACCAATCACGCTTACCGTTGCATTGTTGGGCCAATAGTACGTGTCATAGAAATGGCGGAGGCCGGCTTCCGTGACACTTTCGACGTCACTTCTCCATCCAATTGTGGGATGATGATAGGGATGTGCCGTAAAAGCGGCGCTCCAAACCGCGTGGTATAGCTTCTGGGTAGGGTCATTCTCGCCTCGATCCAATTCATTCAGAATGACAGTACGCTCACTTTCAAGGTCGTCAGAGGCGATACTGGCGCCACGCATCCGGTCCGCCTCGACTTCGATGGCCAGCGCCAGATGCTCCTTCGGGAGGAGTTCGTAGTAGTTCGTTCGATCGAACCACGTGGTGGCATTTACCTCTGCGCCGACGCGCTGAAGGACGTTGAAAACGGACGTCCCACGCTTTTTGTTGAACCGAGACGTCCCTTTGAACATGAGATGCTCCAAAAAATGCGTCGCCCCGGTGAGACCGAGCGCCTCATTCCGACTACCGACATGGTACGTCACCATAAACGTGACGACCGGCGCCGCTGCCTCTTGTAAGATTAGTACCTCCATGTCGTTCGCTCTCAGTCGATACGCCTCGATGCCACCCGACTCCTCCTCAAATGAGAAGGCGTCGTGAGCGACTCGTTCCGGTGAAGTTCGGACTTGGGTTGACGCTGAAGCTTTAGGCACTATCTCATCGAAATTCTTTGTGAAACTTCCATTTCGGGGGACGGGAAGATCACCCCTTTGATCGGCCACGATTGCCCTGGCATGACCCGTGTTCGCCGCTAACGGCTGGCCTTCAGTGTGCGTCAAGCCAGTTGTCGGCGACCTCCATTTCCACTTCAATCGGCACGCCGAGCGCAAGTGCGCCTACCATCTCGTCGCGAACGATCTCACGGAGTTGGTCGACTTCGTGGAGCGGTGCCTCGAATACCAGCTCATCGTGCACTTGCAGCAGCATGCGCGACTCGAGACCCTCACTGGAGAGCCTGTCGTGCAGACGAACCATCGCAATCTTGATCATATCCGCCTGTGTACCCTGGATGGGCATGTTAACTGCGACACGCTCCGCGAACGATCGCTGGGTACGATTCCTCGAGTTGATGTTGGGTACGAACCGTCGTCGCCCCAGAAGCGTCTCGACAAAACCACTTTTGTGCGCCTGTTCCACGACGCGGTTAATGTGTGTCGTAACGCGAGGATACGACTGCAGATATTGATCTATGAGGTGCTGGGCGTCTTTGACCGAAATTCGAAGCCTCTGCCCAAGACCCCACGCAGATATTCCGTACGGGATGCCGTAATTAATTTGCTTTACCTGACTTCGCTGTTCGCGCGTCACCTGCTCCGGACTAATGTCGAAAAGACGGGCAGCGGCTTCGGTGTGGATGTCTTTGCCTTCCGAGAATGCCTCCTTGAGAGATTCATCTCCGCTCATCGAAGCGAGGATGCGCAGTTCGATTTGGACGTAGTCCGCTGACAGCAACTTGTATCCCTCCTCTGCGACAAACGCGCGTCGAATCTCGCGACCGGCCTCCGTTCGGATGGGGATGTTCTGGAGATTAGGTCCGGACGAGGATAGGCGGCCTGTCGCTGCTACCGTCTGGTTAAAGCTCGTATGTACACGTCCTGTCTCTGGATGGATGAGCTCGGGAAGGCTGTCGACATAGGTGCTCTTCAGCTTTGTAAGCTTCCGCCAGTCAAGGATCAGACCCGGCAGGGGATGTTCGGTCGATAGCTGTTCTAAGACACTTTCCTTGGTAGAAGGCGCCCCCTTGGACGTTTTAGAAACCACGCGCAGTCCAAGCTTTTCGAACAGAATCTCACCAAGCTGCTGCGTCGAGGCGATGTTGAACTCTTCGCCCGCGAGCATCTGGATATCGCGTTCAAGAATCTGAATCTGCGTCCCGAGCTGCTCGGAGATCTCACCGAGCATTTCGGGGTCGACGCGAATCCCCGTCAGCTCCATATCGGCCAGGACGCGAATCAGCGGCATCTCAAGCTCCTCTGCTATCTCGAGAAGTCCCTCGTTCTCAAGCTCAATTAAGAGGGCGTCAGCCAGCTGCAGGGCGATGTCGGCATCTTCGCAGGCATACGGGCATACCTGGTCGATGGAGATGTCTCTCATCGAAAGCTGATCCTTGCCTGTACCGATGAGATCCGAAATTGGCACCATGCGATACTTTAGGTACTTCACCGCAAGGAGGTCGAGACCGTGCGGTTCCTCCGGCGCAAGTAAATAATGAGCTACCATGGTATCGAAGAGCGGTCCCTTGACGCGCAGACCGTGCCTCGAAAGCGTCATGACATCGTACTTGAGGTTCTGGCCGACCTTGAGGGCTCCGGTAGCAAATGCCGGCCGCAATATCTTAACTACTTCGCCCGTCGGTGTCCCGTCGGGCAGCGGCGTCGGCACGTACTTGGCCTCACCTGAACTCCAGCAAATAGCAAGTCCGACCAACGATGCCCACATGGCGTCGGTCGACGTCGTCTCGGTGTCGAATGCAAAACGTTCCAGCGCTACCATTGTCTCTGCCAGCCGCTCGAGCTCTTCTCGAGAACGGATTGTTGTGTAATCGACGTTCTCCTTTTGGTATGCGCGTACGTCGACTTCATCCTTCGCGAGATACGTAGCATCTTCCGCAACGGGTGCGGCAGCACTCCCATTCACGCGGAATAGATCATCGCTCTGAACACGCTTAAACAGTGAGGAGAATTCCAGTTCGCTAAAGAGGCCGAGTAGGCTGTCGCGGTCCGGCTTGGCACGTTTACACTCGCGCCAATCCAGATCGACGTCGACATCCGTCTTGATCGTAACTAGCCTCTTGCTGAGCAGCGCATCGTCACGATGGTTGCGAAGTCCCTCCCGCGCTCGCTTGCCTTTGATTTCGTCGGTGTGGTCGAGGAGTCGCTCGACAGATCCATACTTCTTCAAAAGCTTCATCGCCGTCTTTTCCCCGATGCCCGGCACGCCCGGTACATTGTCGCTCGTATCCCCCATAAGGGCGAGCATGTCAATGAATTGCGGCGGCTCGAGCTCGTACTTGGCGCGAAAAGAATCGGCTGTGATCGGGTCAAACTCCTCGCCTCTGTGCGCCGGTCGAAACATCGAAATGCTCGAATCAAGAAGCTGTTGAAAATCTTTGTCCGGAGACACAATCACGACGTCGGCTCCCTCACCGGCAGCGCGGCAGGCGAGTGTGCCGATGACGTCGTCGGCTTCTACTCCTGTAATCTCGACGACGGGCACATCGAGTGCGCGAACGATCTTCTTTATGTATGGCAAATTCGCAACAAGATCCTCAGGGATCGGACTGCGATTCGCCTTATACTCGTCGTACATCTCGTCACGGAACGTGCCCTCTTCAGCACCTATCACGTCGAAAACCACCGCCATATGGGCCATGCCATGGTCCTCAATCAACTTCAAAAGAGCGATCGTGAATCCGTAGGCGGCCGACGTGTTGTGGCCTTTTGAATTGATCAATGGCCGGCTGATAAAGACGAAGTGAGATCGATAGGCAAGCGCCATCGCGTCGACAAGGTAGAGCTGCCGCTCATCTGGGACGGTCTCCCCTTTCTTCGCTGATGTCATCGAGAGTGGGCTTTTGATATGGTGGAACTGGATGCTCTGCGTACTTTATAAAGCGCGCGATCGTAATTCGTTCTTGAGGCTTGGCGTATTCGGCGCCCCTGTCTTACGATGTTGCCTTAACTTACGTCAATCGGTATTCGATGCAACAATCTGCTCGACATCAACCGTCAACTGTGCTGGTGACAGGAGGAGCGGGGTTCATCGGTTCGAACCTCCTGCTACGGATGGTGCCGAAATATCCCGACGTTCAATTCATTAATCTCGACCTGCTCACCTACGCAGGGAATTTAATGAATCTGACATCCATCGAGGAAGAGCCGAATTATGCTTTCGTTCAGGGCGACATTTCGGATGCGGATTTTGTTCGCCGGGTCTTCGCCGATTTCGACGTCACGACAGTCATACACCTCGCTGCGGAGAGCCATGTAGATCGGTCGATCATGGCGCCACTCGATTTTGCGAAAACGAACACGATTGGTACCCTGACGCTACTCGAAGCGGCGCGCGGCGCATGGTCTGAATTAGACATGAGCGCGGACCGATCTCGCTTCTATCATGTCTCCACCGATGAGGTCTTCGGGAGTTTGGGCGAGGAAGGGCTTTTCACCGAGGAAACTCCCTACGATCCACGCTCGCCGTACTCTGCAAGCAAAGCGGCGAGCGATCACTTCGTGAGGGCATATGCGCACACTTATGGCCTGCCGATCGTAATCTCAAACTGCTCGAATAATTTCGGACCGTACCAGTTTCCCGAAAAGCTCATCCCGCTCGTGTTTGTCCGAGCCATGCAGGGCGAGACGGTTCCCGTCTACGGCCGAGGCGATAATGTGCGAGATTGGCTGTACGTCGAAGACCACTGTGAGGCCGTTGACACCGTGCTCCACATGGGCGAAACAGGCCGTACGTACGCGCTCGGAGGAGGTACGCAGCTTCAGAACCTGACCCTCGTCGAAATGCTCCTCGATACCATCGACGAGGTCACAGGGCGCGAGATCGGCGCATCACGTGAGCTCATCACGTTTGTCAAGGATCGGCCCGGGCATGATTATCGGTACGCCATGGATTTCTCGCGCGCGCGAGACGAGTTGGGTTGGCGGCCGCGACACGACCTTTCCGAGGGTCTCCGATTGACCGTAGAATGGTATCTCTCGCATGGAGATTGGCTCGAGGCGGTGCTGAATGCATCCTATTTAGACTACTATGAACGCCAGTACGTGCTAAGGTAAGCTCGCGCGATTCACCTCGTTCTTATGATCATTCATCTCATCTCCCTGTGGCTGATTTCATGAAGGGCGTCGTACTCGCTGGTGGTACCGGCAGCCGACTCTACCCGCTCACGAAAGTGACAAACAAGCATCTGCTCCCGGTGGGGCGATATCCCATGATCTTTCATCCTCTCATGCAGATGGCCCGCGTGGGAATCAGGCGTGTCGTGGTCGTCACGAGTCCCGAGCACATGGGAGATGTCGTGAATCTGCTGGGAAGCGGGAAAATGTTTGATCTCGATCTCACGTTTCGAGTGCAGGATGAACCCGGCGGCATTGCACAGGCGCTCAGCTTGTGTGAAAATTTCACGGCCGATGATCCGTTTCTCGTCATTCTGGGTGATAACGTCATTGGTGAGGACATCGGAAAGCATGTGGAGGCATATCGAAAGCAGCTGGAGGAGCACAGGACCGGTGCACGCGTCTTGCTAAAAGAGGTGCCCGATCCCGAGCGCTACGGTGTGCCTCGTATCGAGGGCGATCATATCATCGAAATCCTCGAAAAGCCTAGCGATCCTCCGAGCAACTACTCGGTTACCGGAATGTATTTTTACGACCCTAGCGTCTATGGAATCATCCGAAATCTCATGCCGAGCGCGCGAGGCGAGTATGAGATTAGCGATGTAAGCAACGCCTATATCGACGCTGGTCGGCTGACGTTCGGAATCATCGAGGAATGGTGGGGAGATGCCGGAACGTTCGAGGGCTGGTACGAGGCGAATGAGCTGGCAAAAAATGTCATTTATGAGGAACTGGGAACCGTCGACAACCTGAAGTGAATCTATCTCAGTCTATTCAATGGGAAGAGGGCGAGATCGAGGGATGCGTGCTCACCCGGCTTCAAAAACATTCCGACAATCGCGGCTGGCTCGCTGAGTTCTTCCGAATGGATGAGCTGCAGTCGAATCTTCATCCAGCTATGGGATACCTTTCGCTTACCTATGCCGGTGTTTCGCGGGGCCCGCATGAACACGAGGAGCAGACAGACGTGTTTCTCTTCTTTGACGGCACATTCCGACTGTATTTATGGGATTCACGGCGTGATTCACCGACCTACGGCAAACGACAACGCAAGAGAGTAGGCTACGCGACTCCTTCCGCAGTTATCATACCGCCAGGGGTCGTTCACGCGTATATGAATATCGGGGAGAGCGACGCATACAGCATAAACTGCCCAAATCGCCTCTATGCCGGAGAGGGGAAGCGGGGACCCGTAGATGAGATCCGCCATGAGGATGTTGAACATTCGCCCTTCGTACTGGATTGACGTGGGTCTGACGTGACGCCTGCGAGTACTCAGTACCTCCTCAGGATTCGTTCGATGGGTCCCGAGTATGCCGATCCGAAGTGATTGAGATGGTTGATGAGATGGTAGAGGTTGTATATCTCACGACGCTCCTCATAGCCTCTCTCGACGGGCCATGCCTCGCGATACGATTTGTAAAACTGGCGATCGAATCCACCGAATAGTTCGGTCATGGCCAGGTCAGTCTCACGGTGACCATAATACGATGCGGGATCTATCACCACCGGTTGTCCGGAGCTGTTCACCATGTAATTTCCGCTCCAGAGATCACCGTGGAGGAGCGATGCCTCAGGACGCATGGGGAGCATTTCTTCCAATCGGGCATAGAGTCGGTCGAGCGGCGCGTCCCACGAAGCATTCCACCGGCGGTTTCGCCGCGCACGTGCTGCCTGTGGCTCTAGCCGGCGTAATCGAAAGAAGTCCACCCACGTCTCTTCCCATTTGTTGTCCTGCGGCAGACGGCCAATAAAATTGTTCGTGTCGAATCCATACTGATCAGCCGTGCTCTCGTGAAGATCGGCGAGAGCTTGCCCGAACAACGCCCAGAAGTCCCCGTCCGTCGACCCTGTTTCGATCCATTCGGTCAGCAGCACGCCCGGTGAGCCGTCGGACGCATCTAGAGCCAGGAGTGGTGAGGGGACCACGAGCGTGCTGTTCGCCGACCGCATCACGGAAAGTGAGGCCGCTTCCGATGGGAAGGTATGCGCGGCTTCTCCGCGGCTCCATTTAGCGAAATAATCACCGGCTGTCGACCGGATGTGAACCGCGTTTGAAATACATCCGCCCCCAATGGAGTCAGCCTCCTCAACGGCTGCGCCAACATGCGACTCAATGATGTCTTTGACGTCTTCAGGCAGCCTCACGCTTCCGTCGCGCTGTCGAGTTCATACTCCTCGACGAGCCGCTCCAGCAACTTCCGCGAGGTACGATTCACGATCTCGAATACGTTCTCAAATCCCTCAGCACCGCCGAAGTAAGGGTCGGGTACCTGGAAATCGCCAGGTTCCGGGTCCAATTCTCTGAATAGACGCACCTTATTAGCGTAAATCTCTTTCCGATCTAGATATAGCACGTCGTGCAAATTATTCTTATCCATCACGAAGACGTGATCAAAGTCCGTAAAATGTCCGAACTCAAACTGCTGTGCACGGTGCGTCTCGAGCGACAGGCCAAACCGGCGTGCCGTTTCGCGCATCCTCGTATCCGCCTGATCCCCCACGTGCCAGTGCCCGGTTCCCGACGATTCGATGTGAATGACATCTTGAAGACCTGCTTTTTGCACTTCCGATCTGAATGCGGCCTCCGCCAGCGGACTTCGGCAGATATTGCCGAGACACACGAACATTACCCGTACTTTCTTGTCTTCAGACATGTTTTTAAGCTAATACGATTTTTTAAAGCTGATACTGTTTTAAGCTGATACTCTCTAAATATCGCAAGCAATCCCAAGCTTTATGCCCTCACCATCCAATAGTCGCGCCGACGGCATGCGGTCTTTATTCGACCCGGTGAAGCCTGAAGTGCTCTCCGTTAGCTTTCTCGCCGGGCGACTGAGAGGATTGATCGAGTCGCGATTTCGAGACCTTAGGGTCGAGGGTGAAGTTTCAAATTTCAAGCGACATTCGTCCGGCCATTGCTACTTCACGCTGAAGGACGAAACGGCCCAACTTCGGGCAGTGATGTTTCGGAGCAACGCGTCTCGCGTGAATTTTCGGCCATCGGACGGAATGCTCGTGCAGGTTGTTGCAGATGCGTCCATCTACGAAACGCGTGGCAATTTGCAGTTGTTGATACGCTCGATGCAGGCTGCAGGTCAGGGTGGACTGCAGAAAGCGTTTGAAGAACTCAAGTTCAGACTCGCTGGGGAGGGCCTATTCGATCGGGATCGGAAGCGTCGTCTGCCCAGGTATCCTGCGACTATAGGCGTTGTCACATCCGGAACCGGTGCGGCGCTTCAAGATATCTTGAGTATTCTTGAACGACGTTGCCCTGCTGTATCGGTCGTTGTGTGTCCGGTCCAGGTTCAGGGAATCGGCGCAGCCGAGTCGATATGCGCCGCCATCGAGCGATTTAACAAACCCCAGAAGAATGATCTATCGGCGGATGTTCTGATTGTGGGCAGAGGCGGAGGATCGCTCGAAGATCTCTGGGCATTCAATGAGGAGATCGTTGCACGGGCAGTCTTCGCATCTGAGATCCCTGTCATTAGCGCCGTCGGTCACGAGACGGATTTCTCGATCGCCGATTTCGCAGCCGATGTGCGTGCAGCTACCCCGTCGATGGCAGCAGAACTCGCCGTACCGGATCGTCAGGAACTTCTTACCTCAATCCGGAACACGACCGTATTCTCAACAGCCGCGGTTACACGGCGCATAGAACGCCAGAGGAACCGCCTGGCTTCTCTCGTCCGATCGCACGGCTTCCGTCGACCGCTCGATCGACTTGGACAATACACGCAACGAATTGATGACCTAGTGGATCGGCTCCAGCGTATGGCAGTACGATGTGTTGACGTAAAGCGTCGGCAATACGAGGCCGCCGATGACCGCCTACGTGTGCTGGGACCGGAGCGGCCTTTGAATCAGGGATATGCGCTCATCGAAAGAGAAGACGGAGTAGTTCGCGGAGCCAATGAACTCTCACCGGGAGACGATGTCCGCATTAGATTTCATGACGGTTCTCGGCGTGCCGTTGTAAGCGACGAGGAGGGGTATTGATCATTTAGTGCCCACTTGCGTTGACAAAGAAAACTGGAGATCGTAGGCTACTTCGCGTCTCTTAACAGAAGGCGATATCATGAGTACCGCCACAGCACGGTTTACGGTTGAATTGATTCCGTCATCTCGCGTGGACGTGATCAATATAAAAGACCATATTCAAGGGACGTACGGCGACGTGCTCTCATCCTACAATCGAGCCCTCTACTGCTCCTATCACACTACGGCAGGCTTCTACGATCAGAGCCTCTGTGATCGGCTCGAGCACAGCCCCGAATCGCTGCAAGCCTTCCTCGGTGCATTTCAGGAGCTCTTTCCCGCTGGCGCCGAATACCGGCACGATCAGCTTCATCTGCGGTCTGAACTGACGGAAGAAGAGCGCCGAAACGAACCTCGGAATGCGGATTCCCATCTTCAGTTCATCGGATCCGGACTCGAGAATTGCGTCGCCTATCATAATCGGCCCGACACGCCGGTATACTTCGTCGATCTGGACGGCGTCAACGAAGATACGCCTCGTCGCCGCCGGTCGACCGTGATTGGATTCAATCATGAAGTCTTGGTCGAAAAGCTTGATGTCGATATTCCGGTCTCAAGCCACCGTATCGACTCGATAAGCCTGAAGGATGACCGTCTGGGTCTATACGACCGACTACAGGAGCTTATCGAGTGTCATGGAATTGAGGAGGGGTGGGTCGAAATCGATTTGTATCCGGATGAGCACAACACCGGGCTTACCGTCAACGAGTATGAAACGCTGCTCATGAAGCATGATTTGGCTGACGTGCTTCGAGATCCGCTCCGTTTCGCCGCCGAAAAAGGTCGGAGTATGCTTCGAAACCCGCTGAAGATTCCAGAGAAGGCGAAAAACTACGCCAAATACGATCTCGTTCGTGTGATGAACCGGGCATTTGATAAGCTCGGTCTCAGCGAATCCGTCGTCGAGCGCCTCGTGGATCGATTGATGGCGCTGCCCGCGTCTCATTTCTTTGGGATGAAGCGATCCGTGCGCCTGCTGGTCACCGAAGGCGAGGCTGTTCGCGGACCCTCGATTGTTCAGGGAGCCTACCAGAGTCCCATTCTGGTGCAGTGGGAGAAGGCGGAGCGCGGCAGTCGCCGCCTCAGGATTTCGCTTAAAGAGTGCTCATAGCATCAGATCAAGGACTTCGACTGTCCTCCGTCTACGTTGAGACAGGCTCCGGTTACGAGGCTCGCCCGTTCCGACGCCAGGAAGGCAACGACATCCGCGATTTCGTCCACCGTGCCGAATCGTCCGATCGGAAGATTCGCTTCAATAAACGCCTTCATGTTCTCAGGATCCTCCTTGACCCTTCGATCCCAACTCCCACCGGGAAATCGAATTGAGCCGGGCGCTACTGAATTTACACGGATTCCGTCGCCGGCCAGTTCGAGCGCCATGATTTTAGCCAGGCTGATGACTGCGGATTTGGTCGTGTTGTAGATCGTCAGGCCTGGACCGCCGGCTTCTCGTCCGAAAATCGACGAGATAAATACAATCGCGCCACCCCCCTCGGCGCGCATATGGGGAATGGCGGATCTGCTGCAGCGGACATGCGACATGAAATTTAGCTCGGTGATATCGTACCAATCCTCATCTGTTGTATCCGCGAAGTCCTTTCGGCGATTTCCACCAACGTTGTTTACGAGTATGTTCAGTTTTCCAAAACGATCGAGCGTTGATTGAATTAGCTGCTCGGGTGCACCGGGATCCGTTAAGTCCAGAGCCACTGGGTGCACGGATCCATCCGACGCTTTCAAAACGTCTGCGGCCGCGGCGAGCTCTACGCGGTCGCGAGCACATATTACGACGCTGCATCCTTCTTCGACCAGTCTGGCCGCGATCCCGTTTCCAATACCACGGCTGGATCCGGTGATGACAGCGACCTTGCCTGTGAGATTGAGATTCATATTCGTCTGTGATCTAGCATGGAGTCTTTTGCATATGTCTGCTATGGCCGCGCTCGTGTGCGCGA
>CAZKNF010000003.1:51738-70227 GCA_964554105.1 uncultured Rhodothermales bacterium
CGCTGCCTTCGAAAGACGCGGATTTCAAGTCCTTCCGCAACCTGTCGGGATTGAAAACATTATAAAGCCGAACGGAATAAACTTTGCTAATCCGCCCTATGAATCAATGACGGAACCAGGTGAGTCAAACCTTCCGCCGGACCTCACATTTGAGCAAGCGATGGATCGCCTCGAGGGAATTGTAAAGGCGCTTGAAGGGGACACGTGCAGCCTTGAAGACGCCTTAAGTCGGCACGCGGAGGGCGTTGCTCTCGCTCGTTTCTGTAAAGAACGGCTCAATTCGGCGGAGATGAAAATACAAAACCTTACGCTCGGAGAATGAAGAATCCGATGACGTCGCTTGAACGGCTCCAGCATTTACCTGATCATTCACGCGTCTGGATCTACGCTGCTGATCGTGCGCTCGATGAAAGTGAGGCTACCCGACTGCTCGAGCATCTCGATTCGTTCTGCTCAGACTGGCGATCCCACGGGAGGCCCGTCTCGAGCGGGGCGGCCGTCGTGGCGAATCGATTTGCTGTGATCGCAGGTGAAATTCCGGACGCCGATATCTCAGGTTGTGGAATTGACGCCTCTGTCCACTCTTTGGACCAGGCCGCAGCGGATTTCGACGTGCGCTGGCTTCCCGCGCTCGCCGTTCACTATCGAGCCGAGGACGGCACGATCCATTCAGTATCACGTTCGGAATTTCGAAACCTCGTTCGTACCGGGCATATAACTGCTTCGACCGTTGTTTTCGACGTCTCGATTCAGACGCTCCGAGAACTTCGTGAGGGAGCGCTTGAGCAATCGGCCGGTTCGACGTGGCACAATCGGGTGTTTCGATTGTCAGAAGCATCCGTTTAACTTGTTTCGGCGTTCTGGGAAGTAATAGTCGCGTTATGCACAATCTTCGGGGGCATTGCGTAAATAGACGAATGAAACTCGTGGTTAGAAAAATCGTGACAACGCCCTCAGGCAGTGCTTAGTGGCCCATCCGGACAAACGGACAACCATTCTGTTTTGCGGTTAGCTATGAAAATCAGATACGGTACAGCGTTGCTTTTGGCTGCGATTCTTACTGTGGCTTGCACCTTGCAGGCTACGGCGCAGAGTTACATTAATCAGACGGAAATCGAGGAAGTCCTGACGAGCCATCGTGTCGATCATCTCGACGATCTGCCGGAAGTCTACTACAACTACTACGTACTCGATGACGGGCGCAACAACAGCGTTCTCGCGAGAAATACATTCTATAAAATCATCGGCCGTGGAGATATCGAAATCGGACGAGATCGCGCGAAGCTGGTCGAACTTCTTAATCGACTCCACCTTCAGCAAATCGGCGTAGGCGACACGCTCGTCGTTCCTGAAAAGTTTGAACTCGATTTTCGTGCATATTCGCCGTTCCCGCGGTACTACCCGGGTGCTCGCGAGTTTGACAAGCTGTTTATCATCCATAAGACAACTCAGGCGTGGGCCGCCTACGAGTATGGACAGCTCGCGCGATGGGGAATTGTGAATACCGGATCGGAGGAAAGCCCGACGCCAACGGGACGATATAATTTCAACTGGAAGGAAGAGTACCGCGTCTCATCCCTCAGTCCTCCTGACGAGGATTGGGAGATGTACTGGGTGTTCAATTTTCATAATGCTCGCGGCATCCATATTCACCAGTACCCCATGCCTACCGGCGGTCCGACGAGCCATGGCTGCGTACGGCTCATCGATACAGACGCAAAGTGGATCTATGATTGGGGAGATCCATGGACGGTTTCAAATGGCCGCGTGGACTACGGGTCGGCCGCCGGCCGCATTATCGAGCCTGGAACGACTGTTCTGGTTCTGGGTGATGATCCGGAGGGGCATCCACTCCCCTTCGATTTTAAACAGCGCTATCCCGTCCTGAGGCGGATAGATCTGCCCGCCCATCCCTATGACGTGCCACCTGGCACCGCGCAGCAGGAGCACTTCGATGGCCTTCGGGCATCACGGTAGGCGGCAGTCGGTCGCCAAGTTTTCAATTCGTCCGGATGCTATCGAATTCCGGTGAACATCCTTTCGATTCGCGGCTTGCGTGTTTGCCTATTCCACGAGAAGTAGATCGTGGTGGCTTTGCCAACGACGTGATTCCAGGGTACGAAGCCCCAGAGTCGACTGTCGTACGAGCTATCCCGATTGTCGCCCATCACGAAATAGTAGTCCTGATCGAAGACGTACTCGGTCGCTCGCCGGCCGTCAACAAACACGCTGCCGTCGGCGAGTTCGGAGATCTGTCGACCTTCGTACCGTTCGATCACGTCACGGTAGGCCATGAGTGACAGCGAATCCAATTTTACGGCTTGCCCACGTGCCGGAATAAAAATCGGGCCGTAGTTATCCGTTCCAAATCCACTACCAAGCGGGAAAATATTCGGGACGCGGTCGCGATCGGCCGGCGAAACGAGCGGCCGGATCGATTCAATTTCGCGCCACGTTCCCACTTCGTGCGCGAGTGCCACGGTAGACTGAAACGAAACACCATCTAGCTGTCGGCCAACCCGTCCGACGTCCTCTACTTCTTGCGCCGTAAGTCGATCAATCGGAAACTCCGCATTCGGTCGTCGAACCGCCAACCACTTCTGCTGCATACTGCTGCTCAACGGCATCGGATCTCCGTTTACGTATGGGACCTTGTCACGAATCCGCAGGCTGTCGCCGGGTAAACCGATCACTCGCTTTATGTAGTGCGTTTTCCTGCCAACAGGCTTGTCCTCGAGCGGAAAATTGAAGACGACGATATCACCCCGACTCGGCTCCGAAAAACCAGGGAACCGAAGAGGCGGAAGCTCGATCGCTTCGATTTCCCAGTCAGTGAACGGAATACCAATTCTTTGCGGGAGTCTCGGGCCGTAACTGAGCTTTGACACCAGTACAAAGTCTCCTGCAAGGAGGGTCTTCTCCATTGACGTGGTCGGAATTCGGAACGCTTCGAGCAGGAATCCTCGAATAAGGAATGCGATCGACAGAGCAATGACGATTGTGAACAGCCAATCTCGCAGTGTCACCTGCTGCCTTTGAGCCGATGCGCCACGATCATGGTTGTGGCGTGTGACGACCGAAGATCCGTCCTCAGGGATGGATGCGGCACGGTCATCGGGTGAACTTGCCGTACGTATGGAAGGGTACTTCTCCAATCTCAGAATTGCCGCCTTTTAGTTTATCAAGTGGAAGAGACGGCCAAACCGGGGCAACATTGCCTCCGAATCCCACGAAAAGTAAATGAGAATGGCCTTCCCCACGACGTGATCCATCGGCACAAATCCCCAAAAACGGCTGTCTTCTGAATTGTCCCGGTTATCACCCATTACGAAGAAGTAGTCTTGCTCGAACGTATAACTACTCGTCCGAACACCGTCGATTTCGAACACTCCCTCGTCAATGACTCGGACGTCGTGGGATTCGTAGTCGGTGATAACTGGTCCGTACACGGGCCAATTTTCAGCTGTCAGCGTGACGTTCATTCCTTCCTCAGGAATCTGTATCGGCCCATAGTTGTCCGGAGTATAATCTCGCCCGGGTGGATACATCAGCGCGCTGTAGCCGACGTTCTCCGGTGCTATGTAGGGCTCGACCGAATCTACCCAGGGCCAAGATCGCATTTCATCCACTGCCGAACTAGTCGCCAGAACTCGCACGATGCTTGGATTCGAGGTACCCTGTACGTCGGATACTCCGAGATTGCGCAGGGCCGATCCCGAGAGGTTTACACGCGGGTCTCGCTTGTGTACGTTCCAATATTGCTGCATGCCTTCCATCAAGGGAAGCACTTCATCATCTACATGCACGACTTTGTCAACGACCGAAAGTGACTCCCCGGGCAATCCTACTACCCGTTTGATGTAATGCATTTTTCGATCGACGGGCATCTCGCCGGGCGGGTAATTGAAAACGATCGCATCTCCCCGCTCTACCTCAGCGAAGCCAGGGAATCTAGTGTGCGGAAGCTCGATGCCTTTAAGGTAGACCTGCGTGAACGGAATGCCTATGGTAACGGGCGTCCTTGTGCCGTAGTGGAGTTTCGATACGAATAAATAATCCCCGATGAGTAGATTCTTCTCCATAGATGGCGTGGGGATGCGAAAGAGATCGAAGATGAGCGTGCGGACGATGAGCATGACCACTAATGCGAAAATTATCGCATCGGACCACTCTCGGAACTTGCTTTTCGGACGCTTTCTTTCAGACTTCCCGTTGCTCTGAGCGGCGCTCATGCGTGCGAGCCGTTCGTCGCTTGACGGCTTCCGTCGCTTCTTACTAACGTTCGATCCAGCCAACAGTCTGTTTACAATTTAGGTCAATTGATCGTCAGTCCCGTTCTCGTTCGAGAAGCGGGCGCCCGAGCTTCAGATCTGGCCGGCCGACTCGCTCTAGAAAGTATCTATCGCCGTCAAATCCTGATAAGAACCACATTTGCTGATCCGGCAGATAATAGTAGTCGACATACGGGTCCCTGTCATTGGATGTGAGTATTTGGCCGATAAACTCGTATTTCAGATCAGGCAGGATGTTACCATACTCCTGCCTGGTCGCAACAACCAGGCCGCGCTCGAACGGTCCGTTTACGTCCATGACTTGAAGCGGTATAGAGTCGTTGAGCACAAACCAGTATTCGAACTGTACATATTCCGCTGGATCAGAATCGCGCGTGATATCGAGATCCGGTATCGTCTGCGTCGGCGAACCGAATGTCGCTTCAAGCCGTGCTCGAAGGTCACGTGTAAACGTCGTGTCGAGCGGCGTAAGCTCGTTGCTTCCTACAAACGTCCAGCGCGTATCCTCAAATTTCTTCTCGAACCATGACCGACCCAGTTTTGGAATGACCTGCCACTTCCTGATCTGGATTGACTCCTGTTCTACAGGAGCGGGTTCCGCCTCGGTGGGAAAGATGATCTCCACCCATTCACGAAGCGAATCGGTAGGATATTGGACTTTGGCCACAGGTTGTGAATGGGGGCGGAATCCATTGAGCAATCGCTCAGACTGAGCCTTAAAGCGGGCTGTCCGATACATCTCAGCGAGGGACTGCGCATTCGCATCATCGGGTACTGCGATGCACAATACTCCGACGAAGAGCGCCACGATCACAACGCTCGATGGGCTCCACATGTCATCTACGCCCTTGCCCATCATCGATCAGTCCTCCATCGACAGGACGGCAAGGAACGCTTCCTGGGGGACCTCGACGCGGCCTACCTGCTTCATCCGCTTCTTACCCTCTTTCTGTCTTTCGAGGAGCTTCCGCTTCCGCGAGACATCTCCGCCGTAGCACTTCGCCGTTACATCCTTGCGCATCGGTTTCACTGTTTCGCGCGCGATGACGCGGCTGCCGACCGTTGCTTGAAGCGCCACCTCGAACATCTGCCGTGGAATCAGCTCCTTTAACTTGTGTGTGAGTTTGCGACCCATGTCATATGCCTTATCGCGGTGCACGATCGTAGACAGGGCATCGACCGGATCGCCGTTGATCAGGATGTCAAGTTTTACTAGATCGCTGGTACGAAACTCGAAAAATTCGTAGTCGAAAGAGGCGTAGCCACGGCTAAAGCTCTTAAGCTTGTCGTAGAAATCAAACACGATCTCGGCGAGTGGAAGCTCGTACTGAAGGTTGACACGTTCTGTATCGAGATACGTCTGATTGATGTAGACGCCTCGCCTCTCCTGACAGAGCTGCATCAAGTTACCGATATATTCGGTCGGTGTGATGATTTCTGCACGCACAAACGGCTCTCTAATCGCCTCTATGTCACCGGCCGAGGGCATGTTGGACGGATTATCGATGATCCTTTTCTCTTCGTCGACCGGAAGCACCTCATACTTAACATTCGGTACCGTGGTTATGATATCCAGCCCGAATTCGCGGTCGAGACGCTCCTGAACGATTTCCATGTGCAGAAGACCCAGGAATCCGATCCGAAATCCAAACCCGAGGGCGACGGACGTTTCCGGTTCGTAGGTGAGCGAGGAATCATTCAGTTGAAGTTTTTCGAGCGATGAACGAAGATCTTCAAATTCATCGGCGTCGGCCGGATATACACCACTAAATACCATCGGCTTTACTTCGCGAAAGCCGGCGATCGCCGAATCAGCGGGATTCGATGCCAGCGTAATCGTATCCCCGACGCGCGTGTCATGAACGTCTTTCACTGATCCGATGACGTATCCGACGTCTCCAGCACGCAATTCGTCCACCGGCTGCATGCTTAGCCGCAGAAAGCCTATCTCTTCTGCATCATACTCTTTGTAATTGGACATGAATCGCATTGTATCACCCTTACGCAGCGTTCCTTCGAAGACGCGAGTATAGACGATGGAGCCGCGATACTGATTGAACACAGAGTCGAATATGAGTGCACGGAGCGGACGTTGAGGGTCACCTTTAGGTGCGGGTACCCGCTTGATCAATGCTTCGAGAAGATCGGCCACCCCCTCCCCTGTTTTCGCGCTAATCGTCATGATCTCTTCCGCTGGTTCTCCGATCAAGTCTTCGATGGTCTGCGCTATGACATCGGGACGTGCATTCGGAAGATCGACCTTATTTAGCACCGGTATAATTTCGAGGTCGTGGGCGAGCGCCAGATATAGGTTAGAAATCGTCTGTGCCTCGATCCCCTGAGCGGCGTCCACTACCAGCACAGCACCTTCACAAGCTTTGAGAGCGCGAGACACTTCGTAGGTAAAATCGACGTGACCGGGTGTATCGATCAGATTGAGAACGTACATGTGACCGTCTCGCGCCTCGTAGGTCATCCGAATTGCATGGCTCTTTATCGTGATCCCACGCTCACGCTCAAGGTCCATGTTGTCGAGCACCTGCTCCTGCAGTTCACGACTCGTAAGTGTACCGGTGAGCTGCAGAAATCTGTCGGCAAGGGTGCTCTTCCCATGATCGATATGCGCAATTATGCAGAAATTCCGGATCCGGCTCTGCCTGAGGTCGGACATTCTATTGTCGATGTAAGGACTGATGATTGAACCCGGCCGCGCGTCCGGAGAGAAGATGTTTGCTCGACTGCCGACGTGAAGATCGAGGCCGGCTCAAGGCGCTACGCGGTCTTGAGAAAACGATTCTAGAGCACGACGAAAGCAGCAGCCTCGGATTGCATAAAAGAACGGCTCGCGCCGCACGGCTAATATACTGGAGCAATCGACGGGTTCCGCTCGTGATGCTCAGATTTCCGTGGGAAGCGAATTTACAGCAGTGACGTGGATGTCCGCAGCTATACCTTTCTTTTTGGTATCTTAAAGACTATCGTCAACGTCACAGTCCAGCTCGTCTGCGTGCAATGCAGATCGAAGTACAAACCCTCACGTCCAGCCTTACATGTTTGCAGCGCTTAGCGGCGCGGTACAGGAGCGCGACTCAGGTTGTTGCGGCGGATTCGAAGAATTCGATCCGTTGGTTATGGAGGGCCGATCAGGTGTACTATCTAACACATGCCGAGCAGTTAGCGCTTTATGCGATCGTTATCGGATGAACAGTTCGCCGAATGGAGCCACGGACTCCAGCGCTCGGATCGATCAGTCTTCGCGCAGTTGTTCAAGGCGACGTATGACGGGCTATTCGGATTTGCTCGTTCCATAGTACGCGATCCTCAGGCCGCACACGACGTGCTTCAGGACGCGTACACGAAGTTATGGCAGATCCGTGAGTCGGTCGATCCCAATCGATCGCTCAAGGCCCTGATGTATCAGATGGTTCGAAATTTTTCACTCAACCACGAGCGCCAGAGAAAAACACGAAGTTCAGAATCCATTGATGACAGCCTGTCAGAGCCTGCGGCATCAGGCGATATTGAAGGCGATGTCGACACGATCGCGCTCAGCGAGCGAATCCATTCCTGGATTGCGAGCATGCCTGAGCGTCGGCGCGAGGCCTTCGTCCTGAGCCGTTTCGAGGGGTTGAGTCACGATGAAATAGCGCGAGTAATGGATCTCACGCCCCGCACCGTGAACAATCACATCGTTCTGGCTCTCCAGGACCTTCGTTCCCGACAACAGGCCTTCGAGGCCGAGAGTGTACGATCATGAAACCGGAATCTTCCAACAGCCCCCTGCCTCCGTCACTTGACGAATGGCTACGTGAGCTGCCAAACGCGGAAAAAGAAGCGCTGGAAGACGCTTGGGTGCTCGCCGACGAGGGTCGGTTTGAAATTACCGACGCCGATCGAAGAAGGAAGGCGGCCGTATGGTCGGCTCTAGAACGGCGCATGGACGAGGAAGAGAGCGAGGATTTGCCTCGTCCCCGCCTTCAACTCGTTCGATCCCGCGCATATCGCTGGGTAGCTGTTGCAGCCGGTATCGCCCTCCTGGTCGGCGTTGGATATTTTTTTCGACCGATGTCGGTCACCGCGCCGCGGGGAGAGTTTGCCCAGGTTGAGCTTTCCGATGGTTCACGTGTGCAGCTAAATAGCGAATCGACCATAACCTATCGAGCACGCTTCCTGACGACGCGAAGCGTTCGTCTCGAGGGGGAGGCCTTCTTCGAAGTTGCGAACGATGAAAAGCCGTTTCGCGTCGAAACGTTCAATGCACGCACAGCGGTGCTGGGCACACACTTTAATGTGTGGTCCAGATCTGATGACCCCGATGCCGGTACATCCGTGGTAGTTGCGCACGGAAGAGTGCAGCTCCAATCCAAGAACAGCGATGATCGGGGAGTCGTGCTTACTGCCGGGCAGCAGAGTCGCGTGACTTCACGGATGCTGCGTCCGACGGCTCCTGAACTGGCGATACTCAGTCGGCGCCTTGCGTGGCGGACTGGTGGACTTGCGTTTAGCGATCAGCCATTTGCTGCGATTTTCAAGGAGATTGAGCGCCGCTACGACGTGGAAGTCCGCGCGTCAGACGACATATTGCGGCAGTCATTCAGTTATTATGTGCATGAACCGCGATCTGCGGAAACGGTAATAGCCGATCTGGTTGCGGCGGAGGGCATGCGCTATCGAGAGACATCACAAGGATTCGAGGTTTTCCGGCCGTAAAGTGCAGGGCGCTTCACATCCTTTCTGATTCTTCAATTCATATATTCATCGCGACGTGCGGTTCTGAACCGCACGTCGCGTATTCATATTAGCGCACTTCCAGCTTTCTCTCCTTCGCGCTTCATCCAATGGCACGTTATTCGGTTCGTGCTGCTGACATTCTCCGATGTGCGCTGGCCGCTCTGGTCGTTTTCATTTTACCCGTCCAGTCGGCCGCGCAGTCGGACTCGGGACGCTATAGTCTCGTCGTCCGTGGAGCACCTCTGGATGTTGCACTCGAAACTCTCGTAGCGCGCACGCGCATCGACCTGGCATATGATCCTCCTCTGGTGAGCGGAAAGCGGACGTCGTGCGTAGCGGAGGATGAGTCTGCCGAGGATTTGCTTCGATGCGTTCTTCAAGATACGGGTCTCGATTTTTACCGCCTGTCGTCTGGTCTCTACGTCCTGATTAAGATCCCGGAGACCGTTCCGCTCTTTGGCGGACTTCGTGGAATCGTCGTCGATGCCGAGAGCCGGCAGCCTCTTCCTCACTCTCACGTAATGCTCGCTGAGCAGGCCAATGGCACGACAGCCAATGGCGCGGGGATGTTTACGTTCGCACGGCTCAAACCCGGGCGCTACATAGTGCTCGCTACTCATGTCGGCTACGAGGCAGGCACCAAGATCGTGGAGGTGCCTCCAGGCGGTGACTCAGAGGCGGAGGTGGCGCTTAAGGCGAACCCGATCGTCGTTCAACCCATTGTGATAGACGGCCTCCAGTGGCGACTTCCGTCCGCAGGGCTTGGCTTGGAGTCGCTGTCGCAAGACGATCTCCTCGATAATCCGTCGTCGGGTGCATCTGACATATTAACGGGCCTGAATTCCCTTCTGGGTGTCCGCGTCTCGGACGCTACGGCCGACATTCACGTGCAAGGCGGCGAGACTGGCGAACATCAGCTTCGCCTGGACGGTGCGCCCGTGTTTCTCCCACTCAATTTCGCCAGCTTCGTCGGCCCATTCAGTCCGTTTGCAATAGGCAGCATCACTGTGCATAAGGCAGGCTTTAGCGCTGCCGAGGGCAGCCAAATTGCTGGTGTGATTGATATTCAGCACGACATGACAGTAGACGAAGGAACGCATGCCGCGGTGCAGGCAGACCCACTGAGCCTCAACGCGCGGCTAAGTTTCAAGCACGGTCAGACCGATGGCATCGAGTCCACGCTGATAACCGCCGGCCGCCTCGGACTCTGGAGTTTGTATGCGCCGCCCCCGCTTCGATCGCTTCTCAATGATTGGAATACTACAGATCCCTTCTTATTTACGCTCTTCGACCGGTCTGATGACAACCCACAGTTCGAGACTCGGCCGACCACCGGAAATCCTGGGATCGGATTTAGAGACTTTCACATTGCCTCGAGGACCCGCTTCGGATTGTTGAGGAGTCTTCATGCGTCAGCCTATGTCGGACAGAGCGACCTCGGCAGCGACCTTGCCCGTCCGGAGACGGGTCCTATCGATTCGCGTACAGCCCTCAACGATGCCGCAGGTGAGGATTCGTTTCGCGATCTATTCACCTGGGATACTGGTGTAGGACAGGCACGCTATGAGGCCGTGCTTGGTCGCCGCTCACTCGCGTCCGTCGGCGTTCGCGGCAGCCTCTACCGGGTTCGGCACGACTACAGCGTGCCTGACAGCCTGGGAGACGCAGTGTTCGATGACGGTCTGGGATTTGAGTTGAATGCGATAGACGACGACAACCGGATCTATGAGGTTGCCACGGAGGTGCGCATCGATCATGCGCTCGGCCACGGTCACATTCTAAACGGCGGCTTCGATCTAATCAGGACGGGTACGCGCTTCGCAGTTCTAGGAACGCAGCGGTTTCCGATCTCCCACCGTTCATCTAGTTGGCGCACTACGGCACACCTAGAGGATGAAATCTCCATCGGCGATCGATACACGATAGATGCCGGAGCTCGCGCAACGTACCTGGCGAGTCACGACAGCGTCTTCTTCGAGCCGCGACTCGCGGTGCGTTATGACAGCCCGTGCAGTGTTCTTGGAATGTGCTCAATTAGGCTGAGTGTCGGCCGATATCGTCAGTACATCAACCAGTTTGACGTGAGCAGCCGCAGCCCGAGAGCTCTTCTATCCAGTACGAGATTTTGGCTCGCCGTCGACGAATCGGTAGCTCCCCCGTCGGCGACGCACTATGCTGCCGAAATCCTTTTTACGCCGGCTAAAAAATGGACACTGCGGCTTGAAGGCTACATCAAGGATCAAGATCATATTCTCTCGATCGATTACGCAACACCGGCTGGTCAGGACGGCGTCAGTCTGAACCAACAGGATTTCCTCGTCTCGAACCGCGGAACGGTGCGCGGTGGCGGCGTTCAGATCGAGCGGCAGATTGGTTTCGGCCGGGCAGAGGCACGGTACGAATTCAACGTCGCGAAACGTCGATTTGAGGGCCTCTATGGTAGCGAACCCCAGTCCGCTCCGTGGAACGAACCTCATCGATTCGAACTCGCGCTGGATCTCGTTCCACTGGAATCGATTACGTTTCTAGCAAGGTGGCGAAGCATATGGGGTCGAAGCTGGGCATTCCGGCAGGGTTACTACGACTTCATAGGTGCTTTCGATACGATCGCTGATGACTTGCCGTCGCAATTAATTCTGAAGGCTCAGCGTCAGATTGACCGATTCGAACTCAGCCGCCCAGATAACCATAAGCTCCCACCGATCTATCAGCTTGACGTAAGCGCGGCGTATACACACGAACTCACTGGCTCGGATCTGCAGGTGCGTGCAGACGTGCTTAACCTACTAGATCGGAAGAACGTAGCCGAATGGCACCTCTGGTTCGATGAGGACACGTACTATCAGTCCGAAGACAGTGGCTTTCTTGAGCAGCGAAACCGGGCTCTCCTTCCCAGGCTCGTGTCTGTTGCACTGAAATGGACGTGGTAGTCCGATCAGCGATCTACGAGGATTGGTGCAGGCTATTCTGGCCTCCGTCCCCGTTGGGCCGTGAGGTTGCATCCAACTTTTCCGGCTCGGCAGCGGCGGCAGCTTCGTCTGCATCTTCATCGATACCGATGAATCGGTCGCCATCCTTGGTCCTATCATCGTCAGCCGGGTCAATCGGACTCTCGGTGCCCGCATTTGCCTGGTTTGCACTCAACACTCCGACAGGATCCGCATCAGTGATAGTCGGTCCTCCCAGTTGTGTCGCGTGATATTCCTCTAAATGAAAGCGTTGCTGAAACACGAGAATTCCAACGACACCACACACGATTGCCATGTCAGCGACATTCCAGATCGGGAAAAGAGAAAGGTACGTTCCCCCGATAACGGGCACTGATTCATGAATAAATCCGCTCCATACGTTCACGTGGATAAAATCGACGACGCGGCCGACGAACAGGACATCATCACGGAGCAGAACACCGTAGAATACACGATCGATGATATTGCCGAGCGCGCCGCCGAGAATGAGGCCAAGGCTGGCACGGTAGGGAAAATAGCCTTTCCGAACCTTGACCAGGTACATGGCAATGAGGATCGTCGCTATGATTGAGAAGACGGTCACCATCGCCTTCGGACCAAACGTAATCCCAAAAGCCATACCTGGATTTTCGGTATACGTAAACTTGAGCCAGTCTCCGATCAGGGATATCTGCTGGCCCAGATACATCGTCTGCGCGACGATAAGTTTCGTCGTCTGATCCAGGAGGATGACAAGTCCTGATAGCCAAAGAACGCGCATATAGCAGAGATTCAGGATGCCTCAGGGCGCAGAAGCCGGTTCGCTCCGACGCGGCGGTAGACATTCAGATGAGAGTCGCTCCGGACGTCAAAAAGCAGACGCCGAGACGCGAAACATTGTATGAGAGACTCACTTCTTCTGTTTAAGCTTCGCCTCGATGGAGATCTCTGTATGTGGGACTGCTTCGAGGCGCTCCCGGGAGATGGGCTTGCCCGTTACTTTACAGATCCCGTAGGTGCGGCTCTTAATGCGTTCGAGAGCGCGATCGAGATATCCGACGTATTTCTGCTGGCGTGCGATCATCAAATAGAGCTTTTCGCGTTCCATCGCATCGGTGCCGGCATCGGCCATGTGGAAGCTGTACGCCGTATCATTCTCTGCCTGTTCGCGAGCATCTTCAAGCTGACTACGCATCCGTTCGATGTCATCAACGGCTTCCTGACGACGTTCGAGCAGGATTCCTTCGAAGTGTTCGAAATCCTCGTCTGCGAACCACGTGTTCTTGCCCGCTTCGTCCTGCGGGCTAACACCGTCCGTACCTTCCGCTGTCGAATCCGAATGTAGGGGCACCGAGACAAGTCCAGACTCAATGCGATCTGCTTTCTTGTTGGCCATGAGAATGTATTGGGATTGATCTCTACAAACAATTCTGCCCGCTGCAGCATGTGCACCGGGCAGTCAATGCGAATCGGAGGAGCGCGTGCGTCGAACCGCTACCTCGAGTTTTTCGTCACCGACGTCGAAGGATTCGACGAACTCCCCGGCCGGCTGATCGGCTTGTTCCAACTCTAGAGCAAGCGTCTCGTTCCGGATCCACGACCCGAATTGCACAACGGCATCAATCAACTTGCCCGTGGCTTGGTATTGGACTTTGATGCGGTCCGTGACATCGAAATCGGCCGCTTTTCGCATATTTTGAACACGATTGACAATTTCTCGGGCGAATCCTTCCGTCAGGAGCTCTTCGGTCACATTCACATCGAGCGCGACTGTCACGCCATCCTCTTGATCGACGAGCCAGCCTGCGATGCCTTCACTTGTGATCTCGAGGTCATCCGCCCCGAGCTCTACGGATTGTCCGTTCACCTGGATGGAAATTTCACCTTCTTGCATATAGGTGCTGATTTCATCCTCAGTCAGGGCTCGAACCCTCTGATTCACCGATTTCATGAGCTTTCCAAGGCGGCTTCCAAGCCGCTTGAAATTCGGCTTCGCGGTCCGTTTTACAATGCCGCTTGATCCGGATAGATATTCGATGTCTTTCACATTCACCTCGTCGAGAATGACGTCACGAACGTATTCGACGTCACCTTGGCTAACCCCCGCTTCCGTAACGACCATGATACGGGGTAGCGGCTGGCGAACATTGATGCCGCTTTTGTTGCGAAGTGAGAGGACGATGGACGTGATCGCCCGTGCGAGACCCATCCGGCGTTCGAGATCTATATCGAGCCAGGCGACATCCACGCTTGGGAAGTGGGCCAGGTGAACTGATTCGGCGTCCTCCGAATTGCCGACCGTAATGAGCGCCCGGTAGAGCCATTCACTAAAGAACGGTGCAATAGGGCTCATTAACTTTGCGACGACTGCGAGAGACTCGTACACCGTCTGGTATGCTGCGACCTTGTCGATATCTCTTTCGGCCTCCTTCCAGAATCGACGCCTGGAGCGTCGTACGTACCAGTTTGAAAGTTCCTCTACGAAGGCTTCTACCGAACGGGCAGCTTTTGTCGGGTTGTACATTTCGTACGCCGATTCCACTTCGCCGATAGTTGAGTTAAGGCGGCTCACGATCCAGCGATCGAGTTCACTGCGCTCCGAACGCGGGATCGAAGCGACCTGATATGAAAAGCCGTCAATATTGGCGTACGTGGCGAAGAATGCATAAACGTTCTCAAGTGTGTTAAAGAACTTCCGGAGAGTGTCCTGGAGTGCTCGCTCGGAGAACTTCGTATTCTCCCAGGGGGACGTATTGCTCATCATATACCACCGCACGGCGTCCGCTCCAAAAGATTCGATCGTCTCGAATGGATCGACAGCATTCCCCTTTGATTTCGACATTTTCTCGCCATCTTCGGCTAGAATCAGGCCGTTCACAACGACATTCCGATAGGCCACGCTGTCCATGACCAGCGCGGCAATGGCATGCAGTGTGTAGAACCAGCCGCGGGTTTGATCGATGCCCTCCGCAATGAAATCGGCCGGGAAGTTTTCATCAAATGTGTTTTCATTCTCGAACGGATAATGCCACTGCGCAAAGGGCATCGCACCGGAATCGAACCAAACATCGATCAGGTCCGGCACCCGACGCATTGTTCCGCCGTCCGGAGCCGGCCAGGTGAGTTCGTCGACGAACGGCCGGTGCAGATCGACGTCCTCCTCTTCGAGAGGCAACTGGTCACCACATTTCTCTCGCAGTTCTGCAAGGGACCCGATGACCTCGATGTAGTCTGACTCGGGTGCATCAGACTGCCAGATCGGAAGCGGCGTCCCCCAATAGCGGCGCCGGCTCAGCGCCCAATCGACATTGTTCTTCAGCCACTCGCCGAATCGGCCGGTGCCCATCGAAGAGGGCTGCCAATTGATGGTTTCATTCAGCTCGATCAATCGATCCTTAATCGCCGTGGTCCGAATGAACCAGCTATCCACAGGGTAGCTCATTAACGGCGTACCCTTTCGCCAGTCGTGCGGATAATTATGCAGGTACGTCTCGTGCTTGTACATGAGACCCCGCTGCTTTAAATCCTGCGTGATAGGCCTGTCGGCGTCCTTGAACCACATGCCGGCGACGAGATCGGTCTCTTCCGAGAACTTTCCTTCAGCCGTAATGGGG
This sequence comes from uncultured Rhodothermales bacterium, assembly GCA_964554105.1. Classification (GTDB taxonomy): domain Bacteria; phylum Bacteroidota; class Rhodothermia; order Rhodothermales; family VXPQ01; genus CAZKNF01. Next base: position 67,324 of record CAZKNF010000003.1, read on the forward strand.
TTTAGCAATGGAAGGACTTCGCGGCGGCCTACGTCGTAATCGTCCGCACCAAACGCAGGCGCAATATGCACGACTCCGGTACCATCTTCGGTGGAGACGAAATCCGCCTCGACCACGCGCCACGCGTTATCCGTGCCCTCATCTCCGACGAAATTGTCAAATACCGGCGTGTACCTGGTCCCCGCAAGCTGACTGCCCTTGTAACGCTCGACAATCTCGAAGTCCTGGTTATCAATCACATCCAGGCGGGCTTCAGCTAAAATCAGAAATTCAGCGTCCTGCTCGCCGTGCACATGGCGAATCTTAACGTAGTCGATATTCGGACCGACGGCGAGCGCGGCATTCGAAATCAGTGTCCAGGGAGTGGTCGTCCACGCTAAAAAAGAGGTGTTGTCCTGGCCCGGAAGAGTAAACCTTATGTAGATGCTGGGATCCTGAACCTCTTTATATCCCATGCTTACTTCGTGTGAAGAAAGCACGGTTCCGGAGCCGGGACTGTACCACTGGATCTTGTAGCCTCTATAAAGATGCCCCTTCTGGTGAATCTGCTTGAGCAGCCACCAGACGGATTCGATATAATTCGTTTGGAACGTAACGTAGGGTTGGTCGAGGTCGACCCAGTAGCCCATTCGCTCTGTGAGATCGTCCCAGAGCTCTTTGTAACGAAGAACGCTCTCCCGACATCTGGCATTGTAGCGCGCGATGCCGAATTTCTCGATCTGCTCCCGATCTTCGAGTCCGAGTTCCTTCTCGACCTCGATTTCCACGGGCAGTCCGTGCGTATCCCATCCGCCCTTTCGTAGAACGCGAAAGCCGCGCATGGTTTTATAACGGCAAAATATATCTTTGATCGTGCGGGCCATCACGTGATGGATACCGGGGCGACCGTTTGCCGTCGGGGGCCCTTCGTAGAACGTGAACGTGGGTTTGCCCCTGCGTTCCTCTATGCTCTTTTCGAAAATCCGGTTCTCCTTCCACCAGCTGAGAATGTCCTTCTCAAGGTCTGTATGATCGAACCGCTTAACCTCTTCGAATCTGGCCATCAATGTCGATCTATCGCAGTACTGCGGACGCTGTTTGACAAAGCTGGAGAGGATACGGCCGGTCCGCGACTCTTGTTCGAGATCGCGTTAGTCGATTCCCAGATTGAACCGGCCGCGAAGATCCTGAACGTAGATCCCTACTTGATTCCGAATTTCGTATGTCTCCTCATAGAACGAGCGGTAGAGCGTGGAATCGAGATATTCGGCCGGCTTCAGTTCTCCTAGCAATTCGAGAGCGGCATTGCTTGCCGCGAGAGCTCTTTTCAGGCACGCGATATTGCCGCCGATCATTTCCAACTCGAGCCCCATTCCGTGACCCTTTGCGATATTAGCCGGAATTTGTGTGATGTGAGAGCAAAATTGGACGAGGGTGCTGTCCTTCACTTGACCCGGCAGAGAGTTCGACCAGTTCAAAATCCGTACGGCGTGCCGGTGGGCATCCACGTAGATTTCCACGTTGCGGATGTGGTGCACCTCATCATCCAAATCTTCGTGCTCGAGATAGGACTGTTCGGCCTCGAAGAAGAGCGTGTCTTCGTCTTGCTCGTCGGTGAAATGTCCCGCGAGCATGCGAGGAAGGGCGTCGTCGGGGCTAATCCCGTTGCTGATTAAAAACTGGCGGAGATCACTTTCCCACGCCTTGCGTGCGGGACTCCCCTCTTCGCCAGCGGGAGGATTTTCAGTCATAAACTTGAAGAGCAGGCTCATGTAACGGTCGATCCGCCGGTCATGCTCCTTCAGAAATGCTTCCCAACGCTCTTCGTCCCAGATTTCGCCGTCCATGCGATACTACCTTATTCAGCGAATATGTACATCGTCCCCTACCGCCTCCACCACGGACGCCATAAGCCTGGTCAATTTGGGCTCGGCTGTTCCTGCAGCAGCGAGTACTTCCGCAAGCGATACCGGCTCGAGCGAATCGGGGAAGCATTCGTCCGTAATCACCGAGACTGCCAGCACCCGCAAGTCCATATGTCTGGCGACGATAGTCTCCGGCACTGTGCTCATCCCCACCACGTCGGCACCGATCAACCGAAGAAATCGATACTCGGCCCTCGTTTCGAGGTTCGGACCGGTCACTGCCACGTACACGCCCTCATGCAGTTTGATGCCCTGCTCTAGTGCTGCTCGTTCCGCCACCTGTCGCAGACCGACATCATACGGCTCACTCATGTCGGGAAATCGGGGTCCCCATTCTTCGAAATTTGGCCCGACAAGCGGATTATCTCCTTGCAGATTGATGTGATCTGAGATTAACATCAGATCGCCTTTCCGAAAATTCGGATGCATTGCTCCAGCGGCATTCGAGATGAGCAACGTGTCGATTCCAAGGGCACCGAGTACGCGTACCGGAAAAGTCACGTCTCGGGCGGAGTACCCCTCATAAAGGTGAAATCGCCCCTGTAGTGCGATTACCGAAATACCGCCTAACTTGCCGACAAGGCATCGCCCATGGTGAGATTCGACCGTCGAAAGCGGGAAATGGGGTATGTCGTCGTACGAAACAACGACTTCCGAGCGGATCTCATCAGCGAGTTTGCCGAGTCCGGTTCCGAGAATCAATCCTATTCGTGGTCGCAAGTCGGATGCTTCACGTATATATGCTGCTGCGCTTTCCACCTTCCTGCGGTACGCTGCAGCATCAAATAGCCCCGATACTTCCATTACCCTCCAAGCTCGACTGAAATGTTGAGTATGCGACGATTGCCGGCAGGTTCGATGATTCCGCAGCCTACAAGGTGACGCTTCAAGTTAGGCTGGGCCGGACTCCGCCTGATCAATCATCTAGAAATGGCATCATCCTAGTCAAAGTCGCTAAGTATGCGGCGGATTTTCTCGATTTCGTCTGAGGATGCTCGGC
>CAZKNF010000003.1:70327-117058 GCA_964554105.1 uncultured Rhodothermales bacterium
GCCTCTTCCGTGGTGTATGCTGAATCTCTGCCGGCGTTGCTCTTGGCTTCGCCAGATGTCTCCTCGAACTTTTTCGGCGCTGCCTTTAGTTCGTTTCTTTCGTCAGCAGGTACTGAGTTTTCGGGGTAAACGTCCGCATCCGGCGGTGTGATGGTGTCGGGGGGCGCGTTTTCAGAGGGCTTATCCCGGCCCGGAATTAACTTGATGAAGCCCACCGGATCATCACCCTCAAAATGGGCCAGGATTTCCATTTCGGACATCAGAAATGCCCGCAGGCGCGTAACGATTTCGGATCGGCGGCCGCTCAGTTTCGCCGTATCACGCTTGATCTGATGGAGATCCTCTCCTGCATCACGCTTGATTTCCTCAGCGCGCTGCTCGGCGCTGTTGATGATGAGGCGCGCTTTCTCCTCGGCATTCTGAAGTGCCTCCTTCGACGTTTCGCGAGCGGTCTGAAGCGCTTCCTGCAGCGCCTCTTCAACCTTCTCGTAGTGCACCATTTTGTTTTCAAGGTCGCGGATCTTCTCGTCTTTTCGCCGACTTTCATCGAGGAGATCCTCCCACTGGCTCGACAGCATCTGAAGGAAGGCGAGCACTTCTTCGGCGTCATACCCCCTGAGTCCGCGCGTGAATTCCTGTTTGCGAATGTCTAGTGGCGTAAGTCTCATAACTCTTCTCTTACTTCATTGGCGCAGATTATCGAGCCTACATCGAAGATAACGATTTTTCTCGTCTGGAAAGCGTCTCGACGAGTCCTGTTGCTCGCTCGTTCGTCCATTTCGTTCTTGTGATTACGGTGGCGGCGGACCGGGATCCTGCTTAATGACGCGCACCGAATATCGCTGTCCCGATTCTTACGTGCGTCGCACCTTCTTCGATAGCCACCTCGAAATCTCCGCTCATACCCATCGAAAGGTGCTTCATTTCGGCATTGGGATGATCTTTTCCATCGTAGGAATCGGACAGTTCATACAAGCGCCGAAACTCTGGGCGTACCTTCTCGGGATTATCGACAAATGAAGCAATCGTCATAAGTCCCTGGATGCGGAGATGCTTATAATCGGCGAGTTTATCGAGGAAGGTGTGTGTGTCAGATGGACGCACGCCGTACTTAGCATCCTCTCCCGAGACGTTGACTTGGACGAGGCATGGGACGACGCGGCCTTGCTCGGAAGCCCTTTTGTCCAGCTCTTTCGCCAGACGCGGGCTGTCCAGCGCCTGAAAGACATCCGCGTGATTAACTACGTCCTTCGCCTTGTTTCGCTGAAGATGACCGATCATGTACCACGAAACCGAGCCGCCCCGGAGTAAACCGGGGATTGCGCCGGCCTTCTCGACGAGTTCCTGCACACGATTCTCCCCGAAATGCGCCAAGCCAGCAGTAGCTGCTGCTGCTACGGCATTTATCGGAAAGTTCTTCGTGACACCGATTAGGGTTACCTCCTTCGGAGACCTGCCGCTGCGCGTGCATGCCTTTTCGATACGCTCACGAACCGCCTGGAGCCGGTGCTCTACGGTGTCGGAGTTCATGATCTTTGTCGCTGCGGTAATTAGTACGTGCGATTTCTTCCAAGCACGTCAGGATATGGACTGCCGATTATTTTGATCCATCTGTGACGCCGTGATCAAGAACAGGCAAATCGATAAATCTTTCATGCGCCCTCGCGAGTCTGGATACGGCTCTAAACGTCCGCTCGCAGGGATTCGAGCGGAGGACGCGAGTAGACACCGCGGCTACTCAACATGCCGATGCCCACAGTCAGGGCCGGTACGACTACCAGAAGTGCGAGCATTGCGGTAATGTCCGGCTGAAAGGCAATTTCGAACAGGAAATAGGCGAGCGCCCAGGCGCCAAATATGGAAAGCAGTAATCCAGTCGCGGCTGCAAAGAAGCCGAGGAAGAGATACTCCGTAAGCATGATCTGCAACACCTGACGGCGAGACGCCCCGAGCGTCTTCAGCAGCACGCTCTCACGAACTCGTTCCATTCTACTCACGACCACCGCACCGACGAGAACGATTAGGCCCGTAATGATGCTGAAGGAGGCCATGAATCGCACGATGAACGCAATCCGGTCGAATATCGAATCGAACGTACTCAAGACAAGCGAAAGGTCGACGGCCGAGACGGCCGGGTACTCTTGAATAATTTCTCGCTGCACGCTTGCCGCCTGATCTGACGTTTCGGTGCGGCTGAGGACAACAAAAAACTGCGGTGCATCCTCTAGAACACCTTCGGGAAATACGACGAAGAAGTTCGTCCCGATCCGACGCCAGTCTACCTCCCTCAGACTGCCCACAACGGTCGTGACGGCAAGGCCCTGCACGTCGAAGACGAGCGTATCGCCCAGACCAACCTGTAGATCGTTTGCGATATCCACTTCTACGGAGACGGGTACGACATCCGACCCTTCCTCAACCCGCTCGACGAACTCGCCAGCGATGACTTCCTCGGACTCTGTCAGAAAGTCACGATATGTTGACCGATACTCGCGCCGATGAACCCATCTGACATTGAATGTCGAATCCGCCCTCAACTCATCAATAGTTCGTCCTTTAACCGCGGAAAGCCGCATGGTAACGATCGGTACACGATCTAATACCGGCAGGTCCTGGGATCGTACGATGTCGGACACGGAGTCGACCTGGTCGGGTTGAACGTCGAAGAAGACGAGGTTTGGTCGGCCTTCTCCGCCGGCGACTTCGATCTGGCCCAGGAGCGTTGATTGGACGCCAAACAGAGTTGCGATAAGAAAGGCGCCCAACCCGAGGGAAAGCATCAGTGTGCTCGTCTGATTATTAGGCCGAAACAGATTGGCGAGCCCTTGGCGCCAAACATAGGCCCAGGAAGTCGGAAAGAAGCGTCTCGTAATCCACATTATTCCACGGGCGACACCGAGGAGCGCGACGAATACGATCGCAAGACCTATCGAGTAACCGAAGCCGTACAGGGGTTCAGGTGCGTTTGCGACAGCAAACGCCGTCATTCCGGTCGCAATTAGGCCCAGTACGATCCACCAGGCTACGTCTTTAAGCGGATTTGATTGTCCGTCGACCGCCGATCGCAGGGTAATTAGCGGAGAAACCTTGCGAATCGAAACCAGCGGCAGCATCGCGAAGAGAATTGTAACGCTGAATCCGATGACCACGCCCAGCAATACGGACGACCACGACACGGAGAAGGAGACGCCAACTGGCAGGAAGTCGCTGAGTACGAACGGAACGATCAACTGAAGGCCAACTCCGATGGCCGCTCCCACCACCCCACCGATCAATCCCATGATGCCTGCCTGAACGGCGTAGATCGAGAAGGTCCGCGTCGCCTTCGCGCCGACGCAGCGGAGAACGGCAATCGTCTCCGTTCGCTTTCTTACGTAGATGTGGATGGCGCTGGCAACACCGATGCCGCCGAGCAGCAGTGCCATAAAGGCCACTATACTCAGAAATCGGTACAGATTTGTAAGTGATTCATCCCAATTCTCGCGTGTCTCCTCGACCGTGTCGGAGTCAATGTCGTACTCGCGAATATGCGACTGAATGTTGTCCTCAAGGGCTTCTATGTCGCGTCCCTCCGCGAAATAGAAGCTGACATCATATTCTGCACGGCTTCCATCCGTGAGCAGCGTAGTATCGAGATCTTCACGCGGAATATAAATGCGTGGACTGAACAGCGACATTATTTCGTTTTCGCGAGGTGTCTTATCCAATCGGCCGACGATTACGTACGTGCGGTCGCCGATGCGAACCGAATCGCCCGGCTCCACACCGTACTGCGTCATCAGGGTTGCGTCGACGAGTGCACCACCCATCTCGAGATATCGGTCCGATGCAGAGCGCGGAGTCGTTACCACCTCGCCGTAGAACGGGTAGTCGCCCTCGATTGCGCGGACGGTCGCCAGGCGTGTATCCCCCGTGGAAGGGAAGTATGCCATCGAGTTGAATGAAACTCGTCTCGACTGAAGGCCACCGATAGAGTCGATAAGGGCTTCCGATTCTTCGGGGAATTGCCCGTCGCGTTCGAGTATGAGGTCTGCCCCCAGCAGGGTCTTCGATTCCTTGTCGACAGTCTCGCGAAGATTATCTCCGAAGGAGGAAATGGCAACCAGTGCTGCGACGCCGACGACCATAGACGAGAGAAACAGCGCGAGCTGCCGTCTGCTGCCGCGGCTGTCGCGCCAGGCCATTCTGTAGATCCAGGGGTCGAAGAGTTTCATCTTCAGCAGGTCGGGTGCGTTGTTTGGCCGAATAGCCGCGGCCAACATTGCGCCGGCTCGTATCGTGATTGGTATGGCAGCGCTGCGCGCGTCGCGTGCGTCCTACATTACGGAGCGGACAGGGCCCATCTCCGTGAGTTCGTCCGCCACGACTTCCCCACCTTGAAGTTGGATTATGCGACCGGTGCGATCGGCGAGATCGAGATTGTGAGTGACGAGCATGAGTGTCGTGCCGGCCGTTTCATTGAGATCGAAAATCAGATTCTCAATCCTCTGACCTGTGTCCGCGTCGAGATTTCCGGTAGGCTCATCCGCGAAAAGGATTGTAGGACGGTTTATGAATGCGCGCGCTATGGCTACGCGCTGTTGTTCACCGCCGGACAGCTGGGCGGGGTAGTGCGTCATGCGATCTTCGAGCCCTACTTGCGTGAGTAGAACCTCAGCCCTGCGACGTGGCCCTGAGTCGCCTCGAAGCTCCGCAGGCACCATAACATTTTCGAGCGCGGTGAGAGTTGGAATTAGCTGAAATGTCTGAAAAATGAATCCGACCTGATCGTTACGTAGCACGGCGAGCTGATCCTCTGAAAGGAGGGACAGATTGGAGCCTCCGAGAAATACGGAGCCTGATGTGGGGCGGTCGAGACCAGCACACAGGCCCAACAAAGTCGTTTTTCCGCTTCCAGACGGACCAACGACCGCACATGTCTCTCCCGACGCGAGCGAAAGGGATACGTCGTTTAGAACCGTGAGCGTCTCTGAGCCGCTTCGATACGTTTTCGTAAGTCCCTCGACCGAGAGTACTGAATTCATGAGTACGTGCCGTGAAACAGGTGTTCGCCAACCCGGGTTTGGATGGATCGACGGCAATGATTCCGACGTCGATCTATGCATCGAGAGATGATCATTTGTGCGGACTGGCTATGAAATTTCGACAACTATACCTCATTCCCCTCCTCTCTGTTCTGCTCACCGCATGTGGTGCGGACGAACAGTCGCCGAATCCCATCGACAGAGATACGTCGTCAGTCGACTTCCGCAGCTCTGCCGACTCAGCCGTCTTCGCCGACTCGAGCATTGAATCCGGCGAGAAAGTCATTCTGTTTCTTGGCAACAGCCTCTCTGCTGGCCTGGGAGTGGATTCCGACGAGTCATTCCCCAGCTTAATTCAGGAGAGGATTGATTCCCTCGGTTGGAATTTCAAAGTAGTCAACGCCGGCGTGAGTGGTGAGACCACGTCGGGTGGGCTGAGTCGTATTGATTGGGCTTTAAGACAGCCGATCGATGTTCTCGTTCTCGAGCTTGGCGGCAATGACGGTCTTCGCGGTATTCCCGTGGAAGTGACTAAGCAAAATCTGGAAGAGATCATAACCAGAACGCAGGCCACGTATCCTAATGCTGAGATCGTCCTGGCGGGCATGCAGATGCCCCCAAATCTAGGCGCGGAGTATACAAGCCAGTTTCGAGACGTATTTTATGATCTCGCTGAAGAGAACGACATTCATCTCATTCCCTTTCTCCTTGAAGGTGTTGGAGGCGTGGAGTCGATGATGCAGGATGATCGAATCCACCCGAACGCGGCCGGCCACCAAAGAGCCGCTGCGAACGTGTGGGAAGTATTGGAGCCAGTTCTTGCTGATATGCGCGAAACCGAAGTTTGAGATAGATAGGTTCACGTTGCAGCGGACTCCATGCAACGGTTACCATGGTCACAGCGATTTCACGGCACCGACCAGTTCCATCAGTGAATCTTTCGCGTCCCCGAAGAGCATCCTCGTGTTGTTGTTGTAGAAGAGCAAGTTCTCAATGCCTGAATAGCCTGGACGCATGCTTCGCTTCAACACTATCACGGTATCGGACCGATCTACATCGAGAATCGGCATGCCATAGATAGGGCTATTGGTGTCGCTCCTTGCTGCCGGATTGACGACGTCGTTCGCACCGATCACCAGCGTTACATCGGTCGATCCGAATAACGCGTTTATGTCGTCCATCTCGTAGAGGTCATCGTATGGCACATTCGCTTCGGCCAGTAGCACGTTCATATGACCCGGCATGCGGCCGGCCACGGGATGAATCGCGTATTTCACGTCGACCCCTTTCTGGTGCAGCATTTCAGCGAGCTCACGCACCTGATGCTGTGCCTGAGCAACGGCCATACCGTACCCTGGCACGACAATGACGTTACTTGCGTAGGTAAGCAGGATGGCGACGTCATCTACCGAGGTCTCGTTGACGGACATGCCCTCCGTGAGTCCTTCCACATCTGCGCCAGCCCCGTCGGCGGACTCTCCGCCGAATCCCCCGAGGAGAACGTTGATCAGCGAGCGGTTCATCGCCTCGCACATGATCTTCGTAAGGATCAATCCGGATGCGCCGACGAGCGCACCGCTAACGATGAGCGCGGTGTTGTTGAGCACGAAACCGGTCGCCGCGGCAGCGAGCCCGGAATAGGAGTTTAGTAGAGCCACGACTACCGGCATGTCTGCTCCACCGATTGGGACGACAAGAAAGATACCGAGGAGCAGAGCGAATAGTGAGAGGGCGGCAGTGCCCCAGGCGATTGCCGTCAGATCGAATGCGATCGATTCAGATCCCCAGACCATGAATCCTGCCGCGATGAGAGCGCCTAAGAGAAATAGCACGCTTAGAATCCGCATTCCAGGGAACGCAATGGGATTGCCGGATACATAACCCCTTAATTTGCCGAACGCGATGAAGCTTCCGGAAAAGGTGATCATCCCGATCAATACACTGATCACCACGGTGAATGCCTTGATCGCGTCAAATTCACCGACAGCGGGCGCCGACTGCGCGGCATGGACGACGATGGACGTTCCGTCGGGGCCGACCATGTGGCGTGCCACCTCAGCCGAAGCCACGAGCGCGGATGCTAGCCCGCCGAATCCGTTGAATGCGGCTACAAGTTCCGGCATTCCGGTCATCTCGACCCGTCTGGCCAGCACGGCACCGATGGCTCCGCCGACGATGAGGCCAACCAGCATCTCTATAGGCGTCAGTATATCGTAGAGAAACAGCGTTGCGACCACCGCCACCAGCATGCCGGCAGCGGCCATCTGATTTCCTGAGCGAGCCGTCGTCGGCGACTGCAGACGCTTCATCCCTAGGATGAATAGAATTGCGGCGGCCAAATAGGCCAATTCGATTGTTGTAGTGCGCATGGGTTTGGCGGCGTCAAACGGCGGCAGGTGAGGTGTCTTTCGATTCGACAGGTACAGGCCGCTTTTTTCTGAACATCTGCAGCATGCGGTCCGTGACCAGGAAGCCGCCGACGACATTGATCGTCGCAACGATTAGTGCGACGAATCCAAGCCATTTCGACCAATCACCTCCGACCATTCCGGCGACGACCAGAGCTCCGACAATCGTGATGCCGCTGATAGCATTTGTACCTGACATCAATGGCGTGTGAAGCGTTTGTGGTACCTTGCTGATCGTCTCGAATCCTATGAAGGCGGCCAGAACAAACGTGACCAGGTTGTTGAGCATGGTTTGTTCAGTTAGGGATTGATGACGCGGAGCGCGCTCGTACCGTGAACGCCTTGAAATTTCGCATGAATGGACGCGCGCGCAGGATGATCAGATAGCAAGAAGGTCGCGGACGCGGGAATTCACCAGTTCGCCGTTGTGTGCGACACAAGATCCATTGAAGATCTCATCGTCGAAATCCGGATGGAAAGCGTCCGAGTCCGAAAATTCGGTAAGCATCGCGTGAACCGTCCGGGAGTACATCTCACTGGCATTCACCGGGGCGCTCGATGGGAGGTTCGTCGGCCCCATAATCTGCACACCATCGCGATCGATGGTCTCGTCCGGCCTGGTAAAGACGCAATTCCCACCGTTCGGAGCAGCCATGTCGACAATAATGGATCCCGGCTGCATTGCTGCGACCGCCTCTTCCGTGATCAATGTAGGGGCGGGCCGGCCGGGGATCAGCGCAGTCGTAATAACGACGTCGGACTTTCCAATGTGAGGTACGAGGAGCTCGGTCTGTCGGCGCGCCTTCTCTTCCATCAGGGCTCTGGCGTATCCGCCGGTATCTTGTGCATCCTGGGTATCGAATTCAAGTTCGACAAATTGCGCGCCCAGACTCCGAACCTCCTCTCGAACAGCATCACGAATATCGTATGCCGAGACTCGTCCTCCGAGACGGCGCGCGGTGGCTATGGCCTGCAATCCTGCCACACCGGCTCCGAGAATCAGGACGTTCGCAGGACGTACTGTACCTGCGGCCGTTGTGAGGAGTGGAAAAAATTTCGGCAAGGCGGTCGCTGCAATCAGGACTGCTTTATATCCCCCGACCGAACTCATCGCGGAGAGCGCATCCATCTTCTGTGCGCGAGATATGCGCGGCACTAGCTCCATGCTGAGCGCCGTTATTCCGTGCTCCGCGAGTTTCCGACTGGTAGAAGGATCGTCGAGCGGGTTAAGAAAACCGATATAAATGCCCTTTGGTCTGGAAAGGGCGATTTCGGATTCGCTCGGCGGCTGCACCTTGACGACGACGTCCGCACCCCATGCGTCCTCTCTCGTTGAGAGCGTTGCCCCGGCTTCTTGAAAATCCTTATCGAAAAAGAACGCCTCCTCTCCTGCTCCCTTTTCGGCGATGACGCTGTAGCCGGAAGCAGTAAGTTTGCCAACCGTGTCAGGTACCAGGGCCACGCGCCGCTCGCCGTGAACGGATTCTTTGGGAATACCAATTGTCAGAGCCATAGGTGATTTACGGGGCCATAGCTAGCAGGATACCGTTGCGATGCCGTTGCCAATATAGGGCTGCGCTATCCGTTCTTCTGCTCGAAATCTTCCATGAACTCAACGAGCGCTTCAACTGTCGCTTCCGTGCACGCGTTGTATATAGAGGCCCGCAGGCCACCGACCGAGCGGTGTCCTTTTAGCGCGAGAAATCCCCCGTTTTTGGCCTGTTCGATAAATTTTTGTTCGAGATCCTCGGATGGCAGCCGAAAGGTGACGTTCATTTTAGAGCGTGAAGATGCCTCAGCCGTTCCTCTATAGAACTCCGTTCGATCGATCCGATCGTACAGTTTGCTTGCCTTCCGAGCGTTAATCTCTGCGATCGTTTGCAGGCCTCCAAGATCCTCCAGCCATTTCAACACCTTTCCAACAACGTAGACGGCGAATACCGGAGGCGTATTGAAGAGCTTTGACGTGTGAGTACCATAATCCAGAATCGTCGGCAACGGCTGATTCCGTCGCTTCAGAAAATCTTCACGAATCAGGATGATAGTTACTCCGGCCGGACCTAGGTTTTTCTGAGCGCCGGCATATATCAAGCCGTAGCGATCGGTATCGATTTGCTTGCTTAAGAAGTCACTTGATGCATCACAGACAAGGGGTACGTCGGCAACGGGTTCGTCGTGAAACTGCGTTCCGAAGATCGTATTGTTCGACGTAAAATGCAGATAAGCGGCGCTGGAATCGAGGCGCCATCTCGATGGATCGGGAATATAATTGAAGTTCTTGTCGCTGCTGGTTGCGGAGACGTTCGCGCTGCCGAGTAATTCTGCTTCATGGATCGCCTTTTTCGACCACGCGCCGGTGACGAGATAATCCGCCGAGCCGCCGCGGGGAAGGAAGTTCAATGGAACCTGATGGAACTGCATGGAGGCTCCGCCCTGGAGAAAAAGCACATGCCATTCGTCGCCGAGCCCCAGCAGGCTTTTGAGTCTGCGTTTAGCGGATTGCTCAATGTCGGTGTAGGTAGCGGATCTATGGCTGACCTCGAGCACCGACGCACCGATGTTTTGATAGACCGGGAGCTCGTTTCTTACTTCGAGGAGCACTTCTTCCGGGAGCGCTGCCGGACCCGCTGAAAAGTTGTGAAGGCGAGTACGGCGATGTGCGTCAGGTGACGTGTCGTAGTCTACAGGCTGCATGATCATTCAGGAATAAGGCGAGTTGTTGAGTTTAGAGGCAGACGGTCGCCGCGGATTTTCCAGACCGACGTCGCCTGAAAGCGTACACAAAGATCAGGACGGTCCCGGTGTACCGTCCTTTAAAGCAATGACCGATACCGCAAGTACATCGGGATGATCCATTATCCGCCGTATGACATCATCCTGAGGTAGGCCGTCGAATCGGATTCGCGCACACGCGGCGGTTGCACCCTCGAAGATTAAGTTTTCCATTTCCTGGACGTTCCACTCCGCCTTTCGCATTTCATTTAACACGGCAGCGAGTACGCCTATTTTATCAAGATGGCGGACCGTCAGCAGGTGGGTCGCCGGCGAATGTTCTTCCAGATTGACGCCGTGGAGTACCTGGCCGGTCCCGGCATACGTGGTGATCACATTCGCCATTTCAGCCACCGTCGCCTCTTGCGCCTGGCGTGTTGATGCGCCAATATGGTGCGTGATATACAGATTTGGATGATTGGCCAATGGATGACTGAGGGCTCCCTCTTTGTCAGCCGGCTCACCCTCGATCACGTCGACTGCCGCGAGCAGGTGCTTTTCTTGCAGTGCCCATCGGAGCGCGTTTTCGTCGACAACGCTGCTGCGAGTCGTATTGATAAAATAGGCGCCTGAGCGCATTGATTCGAAGAAGGTTCGATCAGCGAGATGGTGCGTTTCCGGTGACGCGGCGACGTGAAGCGTAACTACATCCGCATCAGACGCGACGTCCTTCGGTGAGGCCTTAAGCTCTATTCCCAGCTCATCCGCCGTACGTTTAGTTAAGGATCGACTCCAGCCTATCACGTGCATCCCGAGCGAGATTCCAATTCGCACCACTCGAGTTCCGATGTGGCCCACACCAATCACACCGAGCGTCTTGCCTTTGACACCTCGTGCCTCTGCATAGGCGGCCTTGTTCCACTTGCCCTCTCGGGCATCTTGCACATTCTCGGGAATACGCCGATCGAGGGAGAGCATCAATCCAATTGTAAGCTCGGCGACGGCGTCGGAGTTCGTTCCCGGACAGTTGGCTACAAAGATGCCGCGAGCAGAGGCAGCATCCACATCGATGGTGTCGTAGCCGGCGCCCGCACGCACGATGAGCTCCAGCGTCGTACTCGCATCCATTATGTCGGCCGTAACTGGAGTCGATCGTACGACGAGCACATTTGGGCGTACTTCGACCGATGCCTCCAATAGGCTGTCCCCCGATACATTCGGCCGCATTGTGACGTCGAACCCTTTTACTTTGAGGTGTTCGACGCCGGATTTGGCGATTCTATCGGCAATCAGAACTCTCACGTGTCCTGATCGAAGAGGTGAACTAGAATGCCGCTCCGCAATTTGGGCTCAAACCACGTTGATTTCGGTGGCATGAGGAGTCCCGCGTCTGACACAGCGAGAAGCTCTTCTATACTGGTTGGATACATCGAAATCGCCAGTTCGGCCGCGCCGGCATCTACCAGGCGTTCGAGCTCCGACGTACCGCGAATACCACCCACGAAATCGAGATTCGGATCGCGGCGTGGATCGGAAATTCCCAGTTCCGGCTCAAGCAAATGGTCGCTTAAACGGGCAACGTCCAGCTGATGTGCGATCGTCTCGTCATCTGATTCAGGGAGCGTCAGAGTATGCCAGCGGCCGGCGAGATACAGGCACGCGGACCCCGGCCGACTCGGTGACTTGTCGCCCGAGTCGATATCGATATCGAACCGATTCTTCAGCGTATCGATGAAAGCCTCCGGTGTTACAGGAAGCTGTTTTACAATTCGATTATAGGCGAGGATCTCCATCTCATCCATCGGAAAGAGCACCGCCGGAAAGTACTCGTACTCGGACGTCATCGACGCATCTCGTTTCATACGAAGCGTTTCCGCAGCCCTGCTTGCTGCCTTGCATCTGTGATGCCCATCTGCGACGTAAAGAGGATTGACGTCCTGAAATCGATTGATGAGCGCCTCGGAGTTGGCAACGTTCCAGATGGTGTGTCTGACACCGTCCTCCGCCTCGAAATCATAAAGCGGGCGAGCCTCTGTTTCCGCGGCTACGAGACGATTCACGGCGTCGAGGCCGCGATAGGTGAGCATTACCGGCTCCGCATGAGCTCTCTGCGCAAGGATATGCCTCGTGCGATCTTCCTCCTTGGCTGGACGTGTTTTCTCGTGCTTCAGAATTGCATCGTCGTCATACTCATTCACCGAAACGCACCCAAAAATGCCGGTCTGCGAACGACCGTTCATTTCGAGCCGATAAATGTACAACGATGGAGTTTTCTCCTGAATCGACTTGTCGCCGGCCACATATCGCCGAAGATTCGCCGCCCCCATTTCGTAGACTTCGTCGTCGTGTTCGTCTACAGACGGCAAAAGATCGATTTCCGGTCGAATGACGTGCAAGAAGCTATCAGGCTTATCTCTGGCCATCGCACGCGCCTCGTCCGTGCTAATCACATCGTATGGCACGCATGCCACGTCCTTGACGCTCCCCGGCACGGGACGGACCGCCTTAAATGGATGTAATGTGGCCATTGGAAATGAATTCCTCGACGGTTCTGGCTACGGCAACATGGCGTAATAATTTCCTAAATGCGGAGGTGTGTCGCACCGCGTTTATGCGTCGTTGCGGCTATTTAACACAAAAGCCATCTACGAAGAGAGAGGCGTTAGAATCGGTCTGCCTCGCCCAATTGAGGGAACTCCACGAGACAACAGGGCTTAAACACCGCAGACAAAGCAGGAGCGAGTCCGCAGTGAAGGCTTCACTCGAGATTCACTCAATCAGGTGACCCGCTTCCGCTTATATTCGAGTGTTAAACATCGCGGGGTGGAGCAGCTGGTAGCTCACCGGGCTCATAACCCGGAGGTCGCGGGTTCGAATCCCGCCCCCGCTACCATATCGACGCTGGAGTCCACATGGACTTCGGCGTTTTTTTTTGAACCTGCGCCTGACTCATCCGGCTTTACATCGTCCAAGTGCCACGTTGCGTTTATCACGTCCGCGTGGCGCGTGCCAGCTCGTACCCGAATCGCACGGCCGGGCGTACCTCGGAATACGGCGGATGCTGCCATTTGGAAGCGTAATGCGCCCTGAGTTCTTCTTCGGCTTCGGCAAAAGTAAGGCCAACAAAATCAGCGTCCGTCGCCATTTCACGCCCGAGCCGATACGCGGCAAGGTGGCGATCGAAATCTCGGTTTTCGCCGACACGTGCCTCGAAGTGCTCCCGGAAAGCATCATCGAATCGGGGCTTAACGGATTCGCTAACACCGACGAGGTCTACGATTCGTTCGAGCGGCCGGGAGATATGCACGACGCCCTCCCCGATTTCGATTTCGTCTGCAGGGAAACGTTCATTTGGGCCAGTATAGAGTGCCTCAAATTTCTTGTCTTGCGGCTCGATCGCGAGCGTCTCGACGATTCCGATACGTTCATTCTGCCCGTCGTAGACGTGCCAGTTTCTAATGTCCGGGATTGACAATCCGACGATCCACGGGTCGTCTTTTCGTAGCAGCATTCGTCCTCCTCCTGCTCTTCTCTAGGTCTGTCGACCGGGCGTGGTTGGCGGCTCGCGCTGTGGTGACGGTGGCGTCGATGGCTCGGTATCCGGAACCGGAGGCACGTTCGGGCCGGGATCGGGTTCGCCCGGTGTCGTCGGATCTCGCTGAGGATCTGTTTCGGGTTCGCGAATCGGCTCTGTTTCAGGCTCGCGCTCCGGAGGCGGAGGGGTCTCTGTGTCCAACGGTCGGAGAACACTATACGTCATGATATTTACAGGTCTCATTTCAACGACACCTCCGGATATAATTTCGCTGCACCTAAGTAAGTCCTACCTGGAAATAGAGCAGCATGAATACGGCGACGGTGATTACCAGGCCGGCCATGAAGGTGCTGTATGAGAACCACAACAAGCGGTATTTTCGATCCAGAACCTTCCCGAGCGAGTAAACGTCGTTGATCATGGTGTCGTAGAGCTTGTCCCAATCGGCCATAATCTCGCGCATGGCGGACGTAAAGTCGCCGAGCTCCATGTTGACAAAATTCCCGAAGAACAGAATGTTGGCGCGATTCCGGTGGACATCTTCCATCGTATAATACTCGCTTGTTACCTTCGGTCGCGCCG
Source organism: uncultured Rhodothermales bacterium (assembly GCA_964554105.1). Taxonomy (GTDB): domain Bacteria; phylum Bacteroidota; class Rhodothermia; order Rhodothermales; family VXPQ01; genus CAZKNF01. The sequence goes on from CAZKNF010000003.1 coordinate 84,589, forward strand.
CCAGTATAGCGAAGACGATTGCGGCGAGCGATGTCACCAGCATGCACGCAGCCGGCACGAGCAGCCATGGATCCTGTTGAATTCGTGTACTCACGAATGAGACAATGATCGACATCAGGATCGCATTGACGCTGATCATGATGTTTGCCTTGCTGTCGGCGATGGAACTGAGATTGATGTGGTTGCGATAGGCAGTTCGAAACATGGTTTCGATACCCCGCGCTGGGCTCTTTTTGTCGGCGTCGACCGTTGGAAGCTCCTTTGGTGCGTTCAGCTGCTTCGCTAGATTTCTCTGAACGACAATGAGATTCCGTTGACGTTTCTTCCCCCATCGATCACGCGCATAGTCCGTTTTAAAATCCGTCCGCGCGAGAAAGTCCAATTGAATTTCCGCCCACTCCTGGTCAGAGAATGCCGTACCGTCGCGTTCTTCCCATTCCTTCCTTAGCCGCTCCGAGTAGCGAAAAAACTTTTTCTTCTTTCCGATGTGTACGACGTCCGCATCATGGAGGACTTTTTCCTTGAGGGTTACGGGTTCATGGTCGGAGCAGGTCGAGTGGATGAGGCGTTCTACTTCCAGAATTTGGCTTTCTGGCAGTCTTTGCTCGGAAAGGAACTCTCTCGCCAGACGCGCACTACGCTGTTCATGTTGGTCGTGGCCCTCAATAAAACCTGTGTCGTGAAACCATGCCGCGAGCCGAACGATGAGAAGTTCTTTCTCGTCAAGGCCCTCTTCGAGACCTATTTCGTCCGCTGCTTTGGCTGTTTCGACGGTGTGCTCATATGAATGATAGGTTATATCAGGGGACAGGTTGTCTTTGAAGAGCTCATAGACGTGAGCAGATGCTCGGGCGATGAGGAAATCTGTCGGAGGGGCTTTTTCGATCGTCTGTACACTCATATACTCACGTTCTATCGATGAGCTGTCACACTCGAGAGCACTTTACATACCCGCTTGAGCAGGATGCGTTTGGAGTCGTAAATTCCTTTTTCCGATATCGTTCCATCCGAACGTGATTTCAGCACGTCAAAGGCCCGTTTTCGTGTGCGAGCTTCAATGTGTCGGATGGGATTGTACGAAGCAGTTCAAATCAGTTACATGATACACGTGGCGAATACGAATTCAATGCCGCTTTCTCGATCCGGAGCGAAAAAATCTCTCCTGGGCTGGATACTGGCCGCTTTCTTTCTGTCCGCCTGCGGGACTTCGTCTCTGTTTCAAAGCCCGTCCCACGTCGCTGACCCATCCGATCTCCTCCCAGATTCTACACTTGAATATACGGTCTTCCTAATCGGTGACGGTGGTGCTCCGAGTCGAGATACGGCGGAGGTCAATTTCATGCTGCTAGATCAAGCGCTGGCCGAGGCCGGTGAGCGCAGTGCGGTCGTTTTTCTGGGAGACAACATCTATCCGTCAGGGTTGCCGCCCGAGGGCACGGAGCAACGAGCAGACGCGGAGCGACGCATCAACGAGCAGCTGAATATTCTGGAAGACTATGAGGGACGCATCGTCTTTGTACCAGGGAACCATGACTGGGGCGGCGGCGGCCTGGGCGGCGATCGACTGGCCCTGAATCGCCAGGAGCGTTACATCGAAAGCGAACTGAATCGAGGCAATACATTCATTCCCGACCGCGGGTTTCCAGGGCCTGTCGAAGTCGAGCTCACGGATGACATTGCGCTCATTGCAATCGACACGCAGTGGTGGCTCGAAGATCAGAAGACGTATGGAAATACCGGGACATACCAGCTGGAGTCTGAGGGCGAATTCCTGCTGGAACTCGATGGAGCACTCTGGAGACAGGCAGACAAACACCGCGTTGTAGTAGCCCATCATCCCATATTCACGAACGGCGAACACGGCGGGTATTTCCGGGATCTCCGAAGCGTGTTCACCGGAGAAGCATTTACGCGACGTTATTTGGGGACGCCGCAGGACCTATCGAATCTTAAGTACCGGCAGCTGCGAGACGGACTGCTAGCTGTTTTCGAGCAGCACCGCGACCTCGTCTATGCAGCCGGTCACGACCACAGTCTTCAGTATTTCCATCACGAAGATCAACATTACGTCGTCAGTGGATCGGGCAGCAAGCTCGGATATGTAAGGGATGGCCAAGGCTCTCTCTTTACGGCAGAAAGAAAGGGATTCGCGGTACTTCGATATCATACCGACGGTTCAATTTGGCTCGCGTTTTACTCTCCGAGATTGACAGGTGGCGGCGAACTCCTGTACGTGCACCGAATTCGGGAAGCGAATGCGCCGCTGGAGGCCTTCCGACCGTCCGTTGATGCGCCGGAAATCGACACTGAATCGGAGGCGATCGATACGTTGACGGCGCCGATCGATTCGTTGACAGTCGATCGGCCCGCGGATCCACTTACAACAGACCGACACGTCGAAGTGGATGGCGGCACCGAAGAGGTGCATTCAGACGAACAGGAAATCGACGTCTCGGACGATAAGACTCCGGCCACGACGCCGATTCCATTTCAGACCCCGTACAGGTTCGTCTCGCAGGGGAGCGCCACTGTAGCCGCGAACCCTGAGTATGGTTCGGGATCATTGCGCAATTTTTTCCTCGGAGAGCATTATCGGGGGGTGTGGAGACGACCGGTTCAGGCGCCCATTATCGACCTTTCGGAAACGGCCGGCGGTCTTACGCCTGTTAGACGTGGCGGTGGACTCCAGACCGTATCCCTCCACCTACTCGGAGAGGATGGTGATCAGTACGTGCTCCGATCGATCGATAAAGATCCGACGGCGACAATACCGGAGTATCTGCTCGAAACGATCGCTCAGGACGTTGTACAGGATCAGATCACTGCGATGCATCCTTATGCAGCGTTTACCCTACCGACGCTCGCCCGCGCCGCGGGAATATTTCACACCCATCCAACGCTTGTATACATCCCGGACGACGAGCGCCTCGGCTTCTATCGTCCCATATTCGCAAATACCCTTGCCCTTTTCGAAACACGTGCTGACGAGGACCAATCGGATGAAGCACGATTCGGCAATGCCGAAAACGTCATTGGGACCACAAAACTGTTCGAGAATATTCTCGAGGACAACGACGAGTATGTCGATGAGTGGTCCTTCGGTCGTGCACGCCTCTTTGACATGTTCATCGGTGATTGGGACCGCCACGCCGACCAATGGCGCTGGGCGGAGGAAGATGTGACACCAGGAAAGATATTCAGACCCGTCCCACGGGATCGCGATTTCGCGTTCTTCAGATTCGACGGTCTATTACCCCGTCTGGTCAAGTTATCCGGAAATTTGCAGTTCCGGCGTTTAACCAATTTTGAAGACGCCTATGACGACATTCTCGGACTGAACTACAATGGCGCCCTCCTGGATCGGCGGTTCACGTCGAAGTTATCGGAGAGGGACTGGCTTGAACTTGCGGACAGCCTTCAAGAGAGCCTGACGGATGCGGTGATTCAGGAAGCAGTCACGGAATTCCCAGCGGAAATCTACGCATACCACGGTGAGGAGATTGCTGAGACGCTAATGAAACGCCGTGATCGACTGAAAGAGGCTGCGTCCAAATATTATCGAGTTCTCTCGAGAAATGTGGAGGTCGTCGGCAGTAATAAGCACGAACGGTTCGAGGTTACGCGACTCGATGATGAACGGACCCTCGTCGTCGTGTACAAAACTAAGATAGAGGGCGACATCGATCGTGAGCTGTATCGACGTGTCCTCCTTACGTCTGAAACGAAAGAAGTACGCCTCTATGGTCTCGGTGGTCGAGATTACTTTAGCGTCAGCGGTGAGGTCGATAATGGGATCCGTATTCGTGCGGTCGGAGGAGCCGACGAGGACACGTTTGTGGATAGTTCGCGGGTCGCAGGGGGCAGCGACCATACGATTTTCCATGACACAATCGAGGGGAACGAGTGGCTGGTGGGTCCTGAAACCGCGGTCGTTCGCTCGGATGAGCCACGGAACAACCAGTATGAACTGTCTCGATTCGAATTGGATCAGTACGCCCCGCTGCTTCATTTTTCAAGCAACACGGATGATGGCCTGCTCCTCGGAGGCGGCGTGAAGATCACAACGGCGGGGTTCAGGCGCGAACCGTATGCTGCACAGCATCGAATCACTGGAACGGCGGCTACGCGTCGGGAAGCGTACAATTTTCACTACCGCGGACATTTTGTCGGGCTAGCCGGAGCGTGGGACGGTTATGTAGAATCCGACGCCCTCGCGGATCGAAGCTTTCGAAACTTCTACGGTTTCGGAAATGAGACGGACGTTGAGGATCGCGATTTCTACCGCGCCCAGATAGGGGGTATATTTATCCATCCAAGCATCTACAAGGAGATGCCACTGTTCACTTCTGTGCGGCTGGGACCAACCTTCGACTTTACACGCGTAGAGGAGCCAACTATTGGTGACTTCGAGACGAGATTTACGCCCGAGGATTTCCAGGACAAATACTATGCAGGTACGCGTGCCGAATTCAACGTCGACGGCACCGACACGCTCGCGGCAACCGAGCACGGGCTGCGGTGGCTGAACTCGATCAGTGCAAATGTGGGAATTCGAAACACGAGCAACATTTTCGTCCGCCTGGGATCGGACATAAGTTATTTCTATACCTTCTACAACCCCGTCCGCATGACTCTTGGCTTCCGGATTGGCGGAGCGACGAACATTGGAGATTTTGAGTTTTACCAGGCAAACACGCTCGGAGGCCGAAGTAATCTTCGTGGTTACCGAAAGACGCGATTTTCAGGCCACAGTGTCGCCTACAGCAACATCGACGTGCGAGTTCAACTTTCAGATTTTAACATATACATCATGAGGGGCATTGCCGGTGTACTCGGGTTCTTCGACAACGGGCGCGTGTGGGCGGGTGACGAGAATTCCAGCGTGTGGCACCAGGGTTACGGCGGAGGGGTTTGGATCGCTCCGTTCAATAAACTCGCTATAACTGCCACTGTCGGTTTCTCTCCGGATGACACACTTTTCGATCTGTCACTACGTTTCCAGTTCTGAATCGCCCGTCCTCGTGCGCTATTTCTTGAGCTACTAATGCTGGGCCGCCCACACAAGTTGGTCGTCCAACGTTCATCTCCCAGCTCGGCGGGATTACGTCGCATATCGACGCATCATATGGCTCAGTTGCCGTTTCCGGTAACGTTGAGTCTGGATCCACTGGTGCAGTTCTGGGAGCGACAAACACCATCATACCTGTCTCCACAGGTAGAGGCAATTCACACTTACCTTGACGAACACAACGAATTGCGAGGCGCTCTCGCGGATTCCAGCGTACTCGCGTCGCATAGTGAGTTTCTCGAGATGCTGATGCTGCCGGTGTTCCCATCTGCTTTTGCTGAATGGGAGACTGCCGCCGCGCTCGTCCCATTTGAATACAGGTCTATTTACTCGACGCCGGAGTTCAAGCGTCTGTTCACTCAGGAGACAGGTACGCTCAGCGGCCACGTAAATCTTGATCTTCGGACGTTTACGTACGGGAAACTGCTGTCGGCCTATCTACATATCTTCCGATCAATATATAAGATCGACGTCCCTTTCGAATACCCGGTCATATTCACGACGCGGGATCCGTCCACCGGTCTCGATAGGCACTTCAAAATTCGCTCAGATCTTCGATTCGTGCAGATCCGAGCTAGAGAGGACGTTCCCCACATAAGCGATCAGACGCGACGGCGGCTTCTCTCGAATTTTACTGATTTATCGGAATGGATCGACCTGATTCCACCGCACGGCTTTGAATTTTACGGCTTCAGTCTTCTGCGGGCCTATGATGTGACGGACGAGCAGGTCATCGGCTTACTTGAACGAGATCTCATCGCAGAGGAGAGTCTTGTCGGGCGCACGAGGTTGCCTGACGTTGAAGACCATGTCCGCACGCTGCTCGCGATGCCGGAGGTCGAACTTGGATTGTCGACCATAGACGGCGACGACTTCTATCTATTGACCGAGCCATCTCAGCCGCTCGCCGACACCTTTTTTGCGCGATCGACTCGTCACGATATGTCGGCTCTGAAGGGGTCGGCTTTCGAGCGTGCGCTCGAACGGCGGACGCTACAAACGGTCGAGGATCTCGACGCCGTTGACGACCGCTCTCCTATCGAGGATGAGCTATACCGGTGGGGGGTACGGTGCTTGATCGCCGCTCCCCTGTACCTTCGAGCGGATCGGATCGGCGTGCTTTACCTCTGGTCACCTGAACCCCACGCGCTCAATGCACTGAATGTGATGAAGTTAGTGGAGGTCCTGCCCATTTTTTCGGCTGCGGTAAAGCGTGTACGCGACGAAATGCGGAACCGCGTTCAGAACGTTATTATGGGAAGGTATACGGCGATTCATCCATCCGTCGAATGGCGATTCCGGCAGGCGGCGATGAACATCATTCAGCGTCAGGAGCAAGGTGGTTCCCCAGACGTCGAGCCAATCGTATTCGAAAACGTGTATCCCCTTTATGCGGCGACGGATATCCGCAGCTCGTCAGAGCATCGCAATGAAGCCGTGCAAAGAGATCTGCTCGAACATCTAGATCTCGCAGCAGAGCTTCTAACGGCTGCCAGAGATGAGCGACCACTCGCTATCTTCTACCATCTACTTGCTAGGATCGAACGGTACAAGAAATCCTTACGCGGCAGTCTGACCAGCGGGAGCGAGGTCGCCGCTCGCGAATTCCTGCAAACCGATCTTGAACCGATTCTTCTAAGCCTGCGTGATCTGAGTGCGCAACTGAAAGAGTATGTGGACCGCTATCAGAAGGCGGCAGACCTGACCGAAGGCACGCTCTACCGGCGCACTCGAGCCTATGAACAGAGCGTTTCCACCCTGAACGACGTGATTTCGGAGCATCTGGATGCCGAGCAGACGAAAATCCAGAAGGCCATACCGCACTATTTCGAGAAGCGGCAGACCGATGGTGTGGACTTCAGCATTTATGTTGGTGCCTCACTCCGTGCCGAAGGCGAATTCAATCCGGCCGATGTACGTGCTCTCCGACTATGGCATCTAGCAGTCATGTGCGGCATCGCGGCGAAGGTGCAGCGGCTGAAACCGCAGCTAGACGTTGCTCTCGACGCCACCCAGCTCATGATCGTCCAGAACGCGCCTATAAATATTCGATACCGTTTCGACGAAACACGGTTTGACGTCGATGGGCCACATCACGTGCGCTTCGAGATCATGAAGCACCGGGTCGAGAAAGCGGAGGTCAAAGGATCGAGGGAGCGTCTCACACAGCCCGGCCGAATCGCCATAGTGTACTCCCAGGAGCGCGAAGCCTCGGAATACCTCGGCTACGTCGCGTATCTCCAAAAAAAGGGACTCGTGGGTCCAGACGTGGAGAACGTTGAACTGGAAGACCTCCAGGGGATGATCGGCCTCCGGGCGCTACGTGTGCCGGTGGGCGTCGAGTCGCCCGATCAACTACCAGAGATCGATCCCGAAGAACTATACGAGGCGGTAGAAGACGTGATCTAGTAAGATCCACCGTCGCCGGATGCCCGTCGTACGAGTCGCCTCACGCGACACCGTTCGTGGCGACCGCCTCGTCTTCCTCATCGGCTGTTTCTGCCGCCGGAACCACACCGATCGCTTCCCTTATTCGCTGCTTGACGTCGTCACGTTCGGCACTGTGCTCCCGCAACCAGGCTTTCGCCGCTTCACGCCCCTGACCGATCGTATCGTCGGCGTATGAATACCATGAGCCTGACTTCTGGATGAGATCATGTTCCACGCCGAGATCGATCAATTCACCCAGAGCGGAGATCCCCTCCCCGTAGATGATGTCGAACTCCGCTTCTCGAAATGGAGGCGCCGTCTTGTTCTTGACAATCTTAACGCGAGTACGATTGCCGACAACGTCGGTACCGTCCTTGATCGCTCCGATGCGACGGATGTCCATTCGCACAGATGCATAGAATTTGAGAGCACGTCCACCGCTCGTCGTTTCGGGACTCCCGAACATTACTCCGATCTTCTCGCGAATCTGATTGATGAAGACAAGTACGGTTTTCGTTCGACTGATGGTGCCGGTCAACTTTCTAAGGGCCTGACTCATGAGGCGTGCCTGGAGCCCGACGTGCGAGTCGCCCATGTCTCCTTCAATCTCCGCCTGCGGCACGAGTGCCGCGACCGAATCGATGACGACGATGTCGAGAGCACCGCTTCGAATCAGCATCTCACAGATATTCAGTGCCTGTTCGCCGGTATCAGGCTGGGAGACCAGCATACTGTCGACCTTAACGCCCAGCTTCTCGGCGTAGTTTATGTCGAACGCATGTTCGGCGTCGATGAACGCGCACGAACCACCGAGCGCCTGTGCCTCGGCGATGATGTGCGTGGCGAGGGTCGTTTTTCCTGAAGATTCAGGGCCGTAAATCTCAATGATACGTCCTCGCGGTATGCCGCCGACGCCCAGTGCGGCATCCAACGCAAGTGATCCTGTGGGTATCGAGTCGATTTTATCGACGGGCTCGTCACCCATGCGCATAATCGCGCCTTTGCCGAACTGCTTCTCGATCTGCTTTACGGCCAGATCAAGTGCCTTGTGCTTTGCGGAGTCGTTAGAAGCCATGATGTGTCTGTACTTGAAACATGAAGAATAGTGATGACAGGCCGTCGTGCCGTTAATGTACGTGATCGATATGTCAGCCGTGCGTCACACCTGCATGAGTATGTGAGGCATGCCGCTCGATTAGGGTCCAACGACAACCGTATCCAAGACACCGCACGTTCGCATTCTATAACCTCCCGCTCAATTTTTTTCTCGCAATGCCCCGTCGCGGTCGTGTCGCGGTCGGCGCCCGATTACCCGGCACTTTTCGCGATGCGCTGGCGCATGAAATCAAGCAGGGCCGTCGTTGTCAACTCCTTGTTCAGTATCCTATCCTTTACAAGATGAAGCAGGACGGCATCGGTGCCCTCATCATCTGCGAGTGCGATCCAAACGCTGCCTACCGGTTTTTCAGGCGTTCCCCCGGAAGGACCCGCAATTCCTGTGGTGGATAAGCCGATATCAGTCCCTATCCGCTTGCGTATTCCTTCCGCCATCTGCTTGGCCACGGCTTCGCTCACGGCTCCCTCCTTCGCTAGAATGGCGGCGTCAACCCCTAGGAACTCCGTTTTCACTCGATTGGAATATGCGACGACTCCACCCATCACGTAGCCAGACGCTCCCGACACGTTCGTGAGTTGATGGCACACGTGTCCCCCGGTGCAGCTCTCTGCGACGGCCACCGTGAGTCCCCGTGCTCGCAGGATGCTTCCAACGATGTTCTCAAGCGTTTCCTCATCGACACCGTATATATACGACCGGAGCTGCGAACGAAGGCGGTCTTCGAGACGATCGAGCATATTTTCGACTTCAGAGGTCGATTGGCCGAACGCCGACATTCGCAGCCGAACGCCCGACGAATCGGGAAGATACGCCAGGCGAAGGGACGCACTGAGTATATCCGAAAGGTCACCGATACGCTCCTGAAGTGTCGATTCCCCGATGCCGGCTGTGCGCAGCGTACGGTGGCGAATGGTTCGCAAGTCCTTCCGAGCATTCAGTCGCGGCTGCACCTCCTTCTGAAAAAGTCCTTTCATTTCGTGCGGCACGCCCGGAAGCGCGGCAATAAGTCGATTCCGACCCTCGATTGTAGCGGTGCGCAAGAGTCCCGGCGCTGTACCCGCCGGATTCGGCAAGACCTCGAAACCATCCGGCACCATGGCCTGCATGCGATTGCTCGCCGGCATATAGCGGCCACGCCCTTGAAATCGACGGCGAATATCTTCGAAGACGGCAGGGTCGAGCCGAAGTTCGGCGCCGAAGTACTCGGACAGCACGTTTCTTGTGATGTCGTCGTGCGTCGGGCCGAGGCCGCCCGTTAGAATGAGCAGATCGCTGTCGCGAACGGAGCGATCCAGCTCACGGTGTAGTTCATCCGGGTCGTCGCCGACAGCCACGATCCGCGCGAGATCGATACCGGAATGGCTGAGTTGTTCTCCGAGCCACGCCGCATTGGTATTGATAATCTGGCCAATGAGGAGTTCATCCCCGATCGTGAGAATGACAGCTCTCATTCGCGGTCCGCCTCCGCTTCGCGATCGTTGCTCCAACGCCACGGATCCTTTCGCCAGCCAATGACGGAAGCAGCGTCGTCCTTGTCGAGCTTTCCGCTTGATCTCGCGGCATCCAGAAGATGTTCGACATTGGTTAGCGTATAGAGCGGCACGTCTGCGGCCGCGAACGCTTGCTCCGCTTTCAGGAGCTCATAGGAAAAGATGGCGAGCACGGCGAGAACCTCCGCACCTGCGGATCGCAGGGCGCCCACCACACTAATGGACGACGCGCCAGTAGAGACGAGATCCTCCACAACGACGACACCATCACCATCTTTCATCCTTCCCTCGATGCGGGACTCTTTTCCATGCCCCTTAGCTTGAGAGCGCACGTAAACCATAGGCAGACCTAGGGCGTCTGCGAGCCATGCGGCATGTGGAATCCCCCCTGTTGCCGTACCTGCCACCAAATCCGGCTGAAGATCGGCACTTCGGATACGGTCGATAAACGCGTCACGAATGCGCCTCCGCACGTCGGGAAATCCCATCGTCATCCGATTGTCGCAGTAGATCGGCGACAGCAGTCCAGAAGACCACGTAAACGGCGCGGAGGGTGAAAAGGTGACGGCACCAATACTGAGAAGATCGTTGGCGATGCGACGTTCCGCCGATACGTCGGTCATACGGATGTCAATTTACCGGTGATTGATATTCCTGTCGGACCAGGTAAATGATGCCTGTGATCACGGTAAAGGCGACGACGAACAGCAGCACCAGAAAGGGTCCGGGACCGTTTAGGACCGTGGAAAGGACTCGACCCGTTTCTCCAGGAAGTCGTGCTCCAATCATCAAGCCCAGGAGCGCGATGAGAAATCCGAGCTGAACTCCGGTTTTGGCCTTTGCAATCGGGAGCGTTCGCAGAGTTCGTCCCTTCGACTCGTTCCACGAGCGCATGATTGTTACGACTGCATCGCGCAGGGCAATGAGGGCGACCGCCCACCAAGGCACGATGTGAGGAACCAGAATAGCGAGCACGACGAACGTTCCGAGTACGAGTACCTTATCGGCAAGCGGATCCAGGAATTGTCCGAGTCGCGATCCGACCTCGAAAGAACGTGCGATCTTGCCGTCGAGATAATCGGAGATCGCACCAAAGATAAGAAGCACCAGCGCACCTATAATCCCGAAAAACGTATTGGAGATCAGCAGAACCAGCATTACTGGCGTCAGCACGATCCTGGCAATAGTAAGTGCGTTCGGAACGTGCTTCATAAAAGTGGATTTGGGAAACGTGGACCAAATATAGGAATTACGGCGGACGGGATCATATGAGCCCCAGCCCTTCACTCGAACCAAAACGAAGAAGTCTGTGACAGCGCCCGACAATTCTGCAGGGCCTCAAGTCCGTTGCACGGATCGACCGTCCGGCTTTCTCAGGGCAGCCCTGCGATAACCTGTCAATGTGGCGGAGGTCGCAAACCGGCATTGTTATTGACTTGCCCTATAACCGGTTCAGGTTGCGAGAAATTGACAGACACGATCGACACCGCGAATCGGTAATGTCGGCCTGCATTATGTTCGGTTAACCGTCCGCGGCGTCGCAACAAAGCTAAGATCATCTAGAAAATAAATCGACGAAGCAATGGGTAAGATTATTGGAATTGACCTCGGCACGACGAACTCCGTGGTAGCCGTAATGGAAGGCGGCGAACCGGTCGTCATCGCCAACGCCGAAGGGGCTCGCACGACTCCTTCTGTCGTTGCCTACAAGAAGGACGGCGAACGGCTCGTAGGCGCTCCGGCAAAGCGACAGGCGATTACGAATCCGAGCAATACAATCGCTTCTATCAAGCGGTTTATGGGCCGTCAATATGACGAGGTCGAGAGCGAAATTAAGACAATACCCTACGAGGTGGCTCAAGGCGACGGCGGCACAGCCCGGGTAAAGGTGAACGACCGCGTGTACACGCCGCAGGAGATCTCGGCAATGATTCTCCAGAAGTTGAAGCAGACCGCCGAGGATTATCTCGGTGAGAAAGTCACTGAGGCGGTCGTCACGGTTCCGGCCTACTTCAATGATTCGCAACGAAAGGCGACAAAGGAGGCGGGTGAAATTGCCGGACTTAACGTCCGACGCATTATCAACGAACCTACTGCTGCTGCGCTGGCTTACGGTCTTGATAAGAAAAATCAAGATCAGACGATTGCCGTGTACGACCTTGGCGGCGGTACGTATGATATTTCCATTCTCGAGCTTGGTGAAGGTGTTTTCGAAGTTAAGTCGACGTACGGGGATACGCACCTCGGTGGTGACGATTTCGACCAGCGGGTGATCGATCATATTGCCGATGAGTTTGAGAAGCAAGAAGGCATCGATCTTCGAAAGGACAAAATGGCCCTTCAGCGCCTGAAGGAAGCTTCAGAAAAAGCGAAAATCGAGCTGTCGAGCCAGACGCAGACCAACATCAATCTACCGTTCATTACAGCGACTCAGGACGGTCCGAAGCACCTTTCGATGGATCTGACCCGGTCGAAATTCGAACAGCTGATTGACGATCTCGTCGAGCGCACGATTCCGCCCATGGAAAAGGCGATGCAGGACGCGGGCCTCTCCAAGGATCAGATCGCCGAGGTTATTCTCGTCGGTGGTTCGACCCGGGTGCCGGTCGTGCAGCGTTCCGTCGAGCAGTTCTTCGGGAAGAAGCCGAACAAGTCGGTAAATCCCGACGAGGTGGTTGCTATTGGCGCAGCCGTACAGGGCGGCGTTCTGTCCGGCGACGTGACCGATGTCCTTCTTCTCGACGTGACTCCGCTAAATCTCGGAATCGAGACGCTGGGAGGCGTAACGACTACGCTCATTCCTGCCAACACAACGATTCCAACCAAGAAGAGCGAAATCTTCTCGACCGCGACCGATCAGCAGACGTCCGTCGAGATCCACGTACTTCAGGGGGATCGTGAGATGGCGATCGACAACCGAACGATCGGCCGTTTTCACCTGGATGGACTTCCGCCCGCGCCACGCGGCCTGCCGCAGATCGAGGTCACGTTTGACATCGATGCAAACGGCATCTTGAGCGTATCGGCCAAGGACAAGGCCACCGGCAAGGAACAGAACATCCGAATCGAGGCTTCGAGCGGACTCTCCGAACAGGAGATCGAAAAGATGAGGCAGGACGCAAAGGCCCATTCGGAGGAGGACAAAAAGAAGCGGGAGCAGGTCGAGAAAAGAAATCAGGCCGACACCCTCGTGTACTCCACCGAAAAGAATCTGAACGAGTATGGAGAGAAGATTCCTGCCGACAAAAGAGCGAAGATCGAGGCAGCTATCGAGCGTCTCAAGGAAGCCCAGAAGGGCGATAGTCTTTCAGAGCTCGATTCGGCGCTCGATCAGCTGAATGGGGCCTGGAATGAAGCGAGCCAGGATCTGTACAAAGCTCAGCAGGAAGCAGCTGAAGCGGGAGATCAAGAGGCCCCTGGCGACGGGGAGGCCGCTGGCGACGACGAAGACGTGAAGGACGTCGACTATGAAGTCGTTGACGAAGAGGAGGAGAAGTAGCAGCGCGGCTCGGATTCTCCCCGAGCATAGAATCAGTCGCAAGCGCGGTTACACCTTGCGGTCCGATACACCGTACCGACGGAGCCCCGGTTGTCGCCACGCAGCCGGGGTTTCGTCGTATTTAAGATCTAACCTCCGGCAGTTGAAAGACACGCGCTGCATTTGCGGACGTAACAGCCGCTACATAATCCGGTTCGGCGTCCTTGATCTCAGCGAGCTCTTCCGCGATGAGTTTTAGATGAGCCGGCTCGTTACGCTTCCCGCGATACGGAGTAGGCGCGAGATACGGCGCATCCGTTTCGAGCACGACGCACTCCAGAGGAATATGCTGAACCGCATCGGCAACCCCGGCATTCTTGAAGGTTATCATCCCTCCAATCCCCACGTAGAAGCCAAGCTCCCAGATGTGCCCGGCTTCCTCCGTCGAACCTGTAAAGCAGTGGAAGATCCCCCGAAGTCGTTCTGAAGGGGCGGTGCGATCATGTTCCTCCGCAACGATACGAAGGAGATCGGAAGTAGCTTCCCGATTGTGAAATACGATGGGAAGGTTTCGGTCGACGGCAAGTCGTATGTGGGCACGAAGAAAGTCGTGCTGCTTCTCATCAAAGGTTCGGTCCCAGTAGTAGTCGAGGCCACTTTCTCCGATGGCGACCACGTGCGGATTGCCACACATTTCCTCGACACGTGCAAAGTCGCTGTCCGATGCTTCTTTCACCTCGGATGGATGGATGGCGGCCATCGCGAACAATCCGTCATGCCGCTCGCACAGCTCGATGGCTTGTTCTATTGAACGTACGTCGATGGCGGGCATGATGATGTTCTCCACGCCTGCGGAGCGAGCGCGGTCGAGTACGTCTTCAAAATCGTCATCGAATGTATTCAGATAAATGTGCGCATGCGTGTCAATCAGCATTGCTGAAACAGTTTTCGCCGGGTGTATGAGGAGGGCAACTCGTCAGTTTGTACGATTCATCTATACGACTCGCTCCCCGTCAACGCGACTCGGGAGTAAATAGGAACCTCTCGGGTACCGAACGATTGATTTTTATCCTGGATTCATCGTTGCTAAACCTCTGTATTCCATCCAGATCGATACGCATCCACCTTGTCACGCCATTCGCACATTGCTCGTACCCTTGTTTGGGTCGCCGCATTCGCGGCGCTGATTCCGCTCGGGCGCCTTGTTGCGGATTGGGTGGAGGTCAGCCGCATGCTGACTGGTCCCGGGGTCGAGATGTCCGGGCGCGGTTTCGACTGGGTGCATTGGCAAGACGACGATGGCGTCATCTTTGCGTCATACGTGCTTCCCCATGGTCCTGCCTATGAAGGAGGCATTCGCGACGGCGACATCTTCTTTATGTTGGAGTACCAGCAGTACTTCAACGCGGAAGACTTGAAGAGCGCCATCGATGGAATCGAACCCGGTGCCACACGCAGTTATTTCGTACAGCGGGGCGGCGAGTTCATCGAAGCCGACGTCCGTTTCACCCGCTATCCGACCTTTCTCTATCCTCTCTCTGAAGCCCTATGGCATTTCTCCGTCTGGGGATTCCTCGTGGCGGCCTTCATCCATGTGATCGGGCTCATAATAGTCGGCCCACTGGCGCTGCGTGGTCGAAAAGCACGACGTTCGCTGATGTTAATTCTGGCGTCGTCACTGTGGATCTTCAGCAATCTGTTTCGGCTGCTGTTGGTTGAATTTGCCGGGCCGCCCCTGGAAACTGGAGGTTCGTACGATCAGCTTTTCCAGGTACTCACGGTTGTAGGACTGATCGGTTGGATCGGCTTTCCCGCCCTTCTTGTCCACAAGGTTCTTGGAGATACGTACTCCAATCGAGGTGCGTCGATTGCGTGGTCCAGAATCGTTATTTATCTCCCGCCCTCCGTGCTGGGTCTGGCCGCGCTCTTGACGACGCTTAGAGTGGATGTGGGACCCATTACTATCGACGGACTGGTTGCCCCGATTCTTTTTTACGCTTGCTGCTACGTAGCGGCAGCCGCTGTACTCATGTTGATGTCAGCCGGTGAGCGCGAGAAGTCGCTCGAGGAGAAACCGGCTGCATGGAACAGGATGGGCAGTGCTGTCATGCTTGTTCTCGCTCTGCTATTCGGACTTTCCGTCCTGGGAATCGTCCCGATATTCGGAATCGTAACCGAAACTATAGCAGGATGGCTCATCGTGAGCGCGCAGCTGCTGTCGGTTGCACCGATAATGCTTGTCTCGCATGCGACGCTGAAACACGGGAAGGTCGACCAGGTCCTGACCCGCAGTCTCGCATACGTTACGATTTCGGGCGTGATCTTTTTCGCCTTTGTCGCGGGGCTTTCCCTTCTCGAGCGATCCTTCGTGCACATCGAAGTCTCTCGAAACGTCGTGGCGGGTTTTCTAGGCGTGGTGCTTTTCTTCATCGTAGAGTGGCTCGTGCGGCGTTTTCGCGGATTCGGCACGTCCATTCTAACGAGCGATCGCAGACGGATGTACCACTCCGTGCAGCAGTTTCAGGAGCAGATGCGTAGTGTGCTCGATTACGAGGAACTCGTGCAGCGAACCGTCGAGGTCGTGGGTGATGCCTTCGGTACGCGGACGGCAGTGATATTCCTTCGTCCCCTCGGTGCAAACGGTCCCTGGGTAACGGGCAGTTACCACCCGGAGCCGCCGTATCTAACCGAGCGCATGGTGTCGAATGTATGGCCATACCTGTCGGAGGAGGGTCGCATCTGGGCCCGCAATCCGGAACTCAACGAAACGAAGTTGCCTGATCACGTTGGTCCGGTACTGAAGGAGCGTGGTGCGGCCCTGCTCGTGCCGATATTAGGAAAGGACCAGCCGATCGGAATCATCATGCTCGGACGCAAAAAGCACCGGCGCTTCGTGTATAATCTTGAGGAGATCGATCTTCTACGGTCCCTTTCCGGACAGCTTGCGCTCGCCGTCGAGCGGCTAAACCTCGTCGAACGCGAGAAGGCTCTCGTGCGCGAAAGCGCCGAGGCACAGCTCGTGGCGCTTCGCGCACAGATTAATCCTCATTTTCTGTTCAATTCCTTGAATACGATCGTTTCACTCATCGGAGAACGTCCCGACGAAGCCGAAGAGGTGGTCGAACATCTGGCCGCAATTTTTCGGTACATCCTGCGTATCGGGAGCAGATCGTTTGTCACGATGGAGGATGAGTTCGAGCTGATAGGCCATTACCTGAGCATCGAACAGACACGCTTCGGGAGTTCGCTGAATGTCGAGCAAGTGCTCGATCCGCAATCTCGCCAGATCCCCGTTCCGGCGTTCGCTGTTCAGACGCTCGTCGAGAATGCCGTCAAGCACGGAATTGCGAAGCGTCGCGGCGGCGGCACGTTGCGCATCGCATGCCGCCGTGGGGACGACGGCGCGACGGAAGTTGTCGTTGCCGATACCGGTGTCGGCATTTCCGACCTTTTTGATCAGGCAGATGGTGTGGAGAATGCGCAGAGCTTTTTCGGTGTCGGCTTGAGAAACGTGTCGGCCCGACTTGAGCAGCTGTACGGTCGTGGCGATCTCCTGCATATCGCCAGCGCCCAGGGCGAAGGAACGACGGCAACGCTTCGACTGCCGGACGGCATTTTATATCACAACGGTAATGGATCCAGCCCGCTGGATGTTCACGAAACAAGCGGCGGATCCGAGGAGCAAGGTCGCAGCCTCGTCTCGGGCTGATCGCGAATGGCAACAATCCTATGGAGAACGGCACACGGCCACTCAACGCGCTGATAGTGGATGACGAGCCCCCGGCTCGCAAGCGGCTCAAGAAGCTTCTTGAACCGCTCATTACGGCAGGTGCTATACGCCTGGCAGGAGAGGCTGCGGACGGTCTCGACGCGCTGGAAAAGTTAGAAGCGCTTGACGTAGATCTGGCATTTCTCGACATCCAAATGCCTGAACTCAACGGTTTCGAAGTGCTCGAGAGGATTGATCATGAGGAGCGGCCGATCGTCGTCTTTACGACAGCATACGACGAGTATGCTCTCCGCGCATTTGAGGCAAACGCCGTAGACTACCTCTTGAAGCCGATCTCGAAAGAGCGGCTGGCGGAATCCGTTGCTCGTGCTCGACGCGTACTGTACGGGACGGGCCACCGGGAGAAAGTCGATCACAAACTCGACAAGTTGCTCGACTGGCTTGGAGCCACTAAGAAATCAAAGCCGGACGGCGCTGAGCAGCTTGGTACCCAGCAGCAGCCGGAAACAAAGGAGTATATTCGCCAACTGTCTGTCCCGTATCGTGATCGTATTTTATTAATTTCCGTCAACCGAGTCATTTCGGCGGAAATCAACGAAGGGATCACCCGTGTCTTTGTGCTCGATCAAGAATCTTTACCGAAGGCACGGATACGTCAGCACGTCGTCAATTACACGCTCGACCAGCTCGAATCTAACCTGCCACCCGACCGCTTCATGCGAGTGCATCGTTCAGCAATCGTTCAGCTCGATCATATCCAGGAGATGATACCCTGGTTCAGTGGCCGCTACAAGCTAATTTTGCCCGGTGCACACGAAGTAATCGCCAGCCGGGAACGATCAAAGCAGCTAAAGGATGTCCTCATGATTTAGGTATTGGAGGAGGATGCAGAAAGTATATCGCTCATTTGGGCTGGTGGCGCTGGCCGTGCTGTTAACGGTCCGACCCGCGGATTGCCAATCCGCGAGTGACGTGAGAGTAAAACTCTTCGATCACTCCGGCCCCACGGTCGTCACCGTTTCCGCCGTCGACGGCCCCGTGCTCTTGTACGCCGGAAGTTTCGTGGATGAGATCGCTCGCGTGGAGGTCGGTGATACCGCTACCCTGTCGCGTGCCGGAAACCAACTCCACGTCGATATTGGAGCGAACGGTTTGTTCGCAATAGACTTACGGATCGAGCCGTCGCAAGGTGCTCAGATTGCCCTCGCAGTGGAGGAGGGTACGTCGCCTCTGCCGTCCCGAGCGTATCAGGGACGAGTGTTTGTCGCTCCCGGTGAAACAGCGGGGCTGCTGCAGGTGATCAATGAGGTGGATCTAGACGATTATGTGGCGGCTGTGGTCGCAGCCGAATACGGGTTCGACGATCTAGAGGGCGCGAAAGCGATGGCTGTCATAATTCGCACATATACGCTCGCAGTCCTCGATAAATACGGCACTGAGTTCGACCATGTGGATCATACGCTTTCACAGGTTTACCACGGCACAGAACGTATTACGTCGACCATTCGAGAAGCCGTCCGTCAGACAAGAGGCCAAATCCTCACCTATGACGGTGAGCCCATCGACGCAGTCTACTTCGCGGCCAGCGGCGGCCATACGGCAGACAATGAGACGGTATGGAATGCCGAGGCGCTTCCCTACCTGCGTGGCAAGCCCGACCCCTATGGACTGGATGCACCGGATGCAGAGTGGACATTCCGGGTACCTCGAGCGCGTCTGCTTTCTGCGCTTTCGGAGACCTACGGCAGCATCACCGGATTCACGATCGAAAATAGAGGAAAAGACGACCGGGTCACGTCTATCAACCTGCTGAAGGTGACAGGGCGCACACGATCAGTCACCGGAAACGAGTTTCGGCTGCAGGTGATGGAGCACTTCGGCGCCACGTCCCTACGAAGTACATTGTTCACGGCGGAGCTCATTGGAGAGGATTATGTTTTCGACGGAAAAGGTAAGGGGCACGGAGTTGGTCTGAGCCAGTGGGGGGCGAGAGATCTTGCGCTGCAGGATGCCTCATATGAAGACATTTTGTACTTTTATTATACGGACGTTCGGCTCGAATCCGCTGGTGATGCTCCGCTGGCCGAAAAAAACTTGCCTTCCGCACAGGTCCGTGAATCCGAGGAATTCACCGAATCTGGTGACCGTGGCGAACCTCACGATTATGATGTACCTGTGGAACCGCCCGCAGCGTCCTCGCAAACGTCACGACGGATCGGGTGGTGATACCCTCCGACGTAAACGTGACGCTTCTTATGCTGCCTTTGATCTAGGTCTTCCTTGACGATCTGCGGGATTGCGATCGGCGCATCGTGCCCGTGTCGACGAGCTAAATCGATTCTTCGTGGTGGAACTGTGGCCGCAGGCTACGTCGTACATCAGCGCCATGAAAACGATTGTGACCGCCTCACCGAAAGAAGCCGCCGAATTCGTTCGTGCAGGCGAAATTGCTGCCTTTCCGACAGAGACGGTCTATGGACTGGGCGCACACGCCTTTTCGCCGGCTGCCGTACAATCGATATTTGACGCAAAGGGCCGGCCGGCGGACAACCCACTGATCGTTCACATCTTTGACAAGGGCCAGGCGGATGAGATTGCTGTCGCGATTCCGCCGTACGCTCGGCTATTGATGGAGAAGTTCTTTCCGGGTCCGCTCACCCTCGTTCTTCGAAAGGACCAGCGCGTGCCGCGTGAGGTCACGGCCGGTCTGGCGACGGTCGGCGTGCGTATGCCGGATCACGACCGCGCGATAGAATTTCTCCGGCTGTGTGATAGTCCTGTTGCAGCTCCCTCTGCCAACCGTGCAGGGCGGCCCAGTCCGACGACATGGCAGGCCGTGCTAGAAGATCTAGACGGGCGGATTCCATGCATACTGACAGGAAATCGGACGGCGATCGGCCTCGAATCGACCGTCGTCGACTGCACGGAGGATGATCCAGCGGTACTGCGACCCGGCGCCGTCAGCCTCGAAGAGCTTCAGACGGTGGTGGCCTCGACGGGCGCCGTGACGGCAACGGGAAGCAGCAATCGCCGGAGCCCCGGTCTTCGTCACCGTCACTATGCTCCTCAAGCGCTTGTCCGCCTTGTAGTCGAGGCCCCGACAGCGCCGGAACGCAACACCGCCTATATCGGCATCTCGACGCCCCGCCATCCTGATCGATTCGAACGGTATCTAGTATGCGGTGACGTCCACGAGTATGCATATGAGCTGTTCGACTTTTTCCGAGCATGCGATACAAGGGGCGTTCACACGATTTACTGCGAACTACCCACCGGGGGAGGTCTCGCAACCGCACTTTCAGATCGCTTACGCCGAGCATCGGAAGCGACTTCATGATAGTCGCGAACGTTAGCAGCCACTGCGACCACACCCACTGGTAACGTACCGCCGCTTTGCGCCCAATCAATCCAAGACGCCAACGCTTAACCCCTGGTTGAGCTAATCATCATACGGGCGACGCGTGGCATGGCTTGTGCCGCGCGAATTCCAAGCTCTGAGGCGATAGGATGCACGTATCCGGCATGTATGAGCCTGCCCAGAAGCATTCTTCCTAGGAATTGCTTCCGCCAAGCCGCCGCATATGCGGAGCGCAGAGCTGCTGGTTCGATGCGCCCGCTCAACAATTTCTGGATCAGATCGGTGGCCAGTTCCGATGAACGCATCGCCATGGCCATTCCGTCGCCGCAAATCGGGGCGATCATGCCGGCTGCATCGCCGATCATGCATACATCGTCTGCAAAAGGGGTTTTAGGACGGAAGATGAGTTGACTTGAAGCCTGATAGTCACCCGTTTGCGTGAGTTTCGAGAAGCGAACGGCAAGGGACGAATTTACCTGTGCCATGCGCTCGATCATGCCTTCCGGTGTACCTCCTACTTCTTTCAACATGCGGCGATGAGTTATCCAACAGACGTTCACCTCACCGTGATCTTCTGCCATTAGTCCACAGTATCCGCCGGGAAATGCGTGAAGCTCGATCACGTCGGCAAGCTCAATACCGTTGAAATGCGCCTTGAATGCAACGTAAGGCGATCGGTCACCTCCAATCGGCCGATTTAGGCGTCGATCGAGCGGACTCCGCCGCCCATACGCTCCGAGTACGACCCTGCTAGAGAGGCTGCCATCATCCGTCTGAACTGTGAAGCCATCAGTGAGGCTGCCCTGAACGGATCGCACGGCGAGCCCATCATGCGCATCAGCCCCGACCTCGACAGCACGCTTGAATAGCAGATGATCGAGCGTTCGTCTGCTAACACCAAGCGCAGTACCCTGCAGCGATGCATCGAAGGATCGGCCGGAAGCGGTCGTGGCATGCAGTCGGCGAATCCTTCTGGCGCCTGCCGTCATGAGGCGTTCGTAAACGCCCAAACGGCGGCACATCTCCCCCACTTCTGTAGAGAGAAATTCACCACAGAGCTTGTCGTGCGGTATTCGTGCCTTCTCGAGAAGAACGACCGAATAGCCACGCTGCGAGAGATGGATTGCCGCACTCGCACCGGCGGGTCCCGCGCCTACGATGACTACGTCGGCGGGCTTTCTCATCAAACTTCATCCGCCGTCATGGTAGACAGCACGAGACGGTACGCCCACCGGCGGCGCACGCGGACACCGGATAGACCGGCGCGCTCGGCAAGTGAATGTAGCTCAGCAGGCGTAAACGCCCGCCTTACCGAGGCGGGACCATCGTGGCTGAACATCTCTGATACGGGCATTAACGCAGCGATCGTCTTGATACCGGCGTGCGCTGCGCGATGCCTGTGGAGGTCATTAACGATGAGCCCTGCTGCCGATACGCGTCTCATCTCCCGGAGGACGTCAACCGCACGATCATCGTCAAAGTGATGGAGAAAGGCCGAAGCGGTGACCGCATCGAAGGCCCCGGATGAATACGAAAGTTTCAGGGCGTCACCAACCTGAACTTCTATTCGATCTCGCAACCGGGGCTTCATACGCGCATCCAGCGACCGACGGGCATAGTCCACAGTGGCCGGATTGGCATCCAGGGCCGTGACTGACAAGCGGACGCCGAGACGATCACCCCAAACGACGAGTCTTTCTGGAATATCGGCGATGCCTGTTCCCAGGTCGAGAAGGGTCATAGAGGCCCCTATTCGCTGTCGGATCTCCGGTTCGAGCTCACGTCTGACTGCCCGAAAGCCGCCAAGATATCGGTTCACGTACATCAGTTCAACGAGCGCCCGTTCGAGTCGGGCATCGGTGATGGAGAAATCGTCCATCATCTCGGCAAGGTCCACGCGTCGCGAAACGTTGCACATTCGGAGCGTCAAGGGCTCGGACACACGCTGTTAATGATTCTCATCAGTTCTGCCCAACGAAAACCAGCATCAAAAGAAAGTCTCGCGACGGGAATTGATCCTGCCGCGAGACGGTGGTGCGCACAAACCAAATGCGTTACAGTGTGTGATGAGGGATGGAGGCGGGCCAGCGCTTAAATCGTCCCCTATATCCAGGATCCTTCCGTAGTTAGGCGAGCACGCTCTCCAGTGCCTCTATGAGTCGCTTTCTCGTGAATGGTTTGGCTACGTATTCGTCGAATCCTTCCGACACGAATCGCTCTCTATCACCCGGCAGTGCATACGCCGTCACCGCGATCACCGGCGTGTCGCTGTAACTCGGCAACGACTTGACGGCATCCAGAACGTCCCTGCCGGTTTTACCCTTGCCGAGATTTATGTCAACGAGAATGACGTCGAAATTCGACGCCGAGGCCATTCTAAGACCTTCATCGGCATCGGCAGCACAATGGACGTCGAAGGTCTTTCGAAGGAGAAGGTCCACGAGGGTACGGGTATCGGCATTATCCTCGACCACCAGAACGCGAGATCGAGATGTATTCCTGACGCGCTCACTCGAGACACTCCCGACCGGCAGATCGAGTTTCAACGCAGCGCCGCGATCCTTCCCTCTATGAGTCATTACGATGCGCCAATTGAGTTGAACGGACACATGAGCAGCGAGTGATCAGGATTTCGCCTCACGTCGCCGCACAGGCGCAAGGTCGAAAAGGCAATCGAGCGCTCCATGCGGGTATCGTCGCGGCGGCATAAACATTAAGACCGGCCGAAACCCAAGATGGGCGAGTCTTCAGCTGCCGGTCGCCGAAATTGCAGCAGATTGTTGCCGCTGGGCGAGAAACGTCATCCAACTTCCGCAGATAAGCAATCCGATCATTTCTCGGCCTTGCTCAGCGAAGATGAATTCGCTCTCGACGACGATCCGTACAATCAGATAAGCGGCATACGCTGCACAGAGTGCTGCGTATACGTACGCAAAAGTCGGAGGAAAACGGCCGAATAAGTAAATCAGAGTGAAAATCGCGGCGGCCCCATAAATAATGGCCCACAGCACGGCATCGGGATCGTTGTACTGAAAACCTGCCCAGCTAATAAAGAGGACAAGCATGATCCCAGCGGCGATCCGCATGATTGGGGTCACCGCTCAGCCCTCGTCCCGAGCGAATGCGGCGTCGAATGCAGCCTCCGATGGCTGAAAATCCACGTCACGCGTGAAGAGACAAGCCTCCGCAGCACCATGCTCCCGATCCATTCCGCTGTCCTCCCACTCGATCGAAAGTGGCCCGTCATACCCGGTGCGATTCAAAGCGCGAATCACTTCTTCGAAATTGACGAGGCCGCGTCCCGGCGAGCGGAAATCCCAGTATCGCTCCTGGTGACCGAAGTCGAGATGTCCTCCGAAAACGCCTGACCTTCGTGGGACGCTGGACCACCAGACGTCCTTTACATGCACGTGGTAAATTCGGTCACTGAATGCCTCTATAAAGGTCACATAGTCGACCCCCTGGTAGGCAAAATGACTTGGATCGTAGTTGAATCCGAAGGCCTCCCTCCTTCCTATTGCCGCGAGCGCACGCTCGGCCGACGAAATATCAAAGGCGATTTCGGTAGGATGCACCTCGAGCCCGAATCGGACGCCGACCTCATCGAATACATCAAGAATAGGATTCCAGCGATCTGCAAAGTCCTGAAAACCATCATCGATCATGCCTGGCATGTTCGGAGGAAAGGAATAGAGGGCGTGCCAGATTGAACTGCCGGTAAAGCCGTTCACAACCCCGAGGCCGAGTTCTGATGCTGCACGTGCCGTGTCTTGCATCTCTCCGGCCGCTCTCTGGCGTACGCCTTCCGGATCTCCGTCGCCCCAGACGCGGGCAGGTACGATCTGCTTATGTCGCTCGTCGATAGGGTCACACACGGCCTGGCCCACAAGATGATTGCTGATCGCCCACACTTTCAAGCCGTGCTTTGCTAGCAGGTCGTGTCGGCCTTGGCAGTACGCGTCGTCAGACAGCGCCTTATCTACCTCAAAATGATCTCCCCAACAGGCCAGCTCGAGTCCGTCATATCCCCAATCAGCTGCCTTTTCCGCAAGCGTCTCGAGGGGCATATCCGCCCATTGTCCGGTAAATAGCGTTACAGGTCTCGCCATCGGTGAGTCCTCTATTTCTTGGTTATCTCAGGTGATGATTTCAAGTGTATGCCGAGCGTCTCAAGATCGGCGCGGAGCTGATCCGGTGTTTCGAAGCGGACAGCGTGATAGCCGGCCTTTTTCGCTGCCTCCACGTTCGCCTCCACATCGTCGATGAAGACGCTTTCTCCGGGTGTGAGATCGAATACCTGGGTCAAATGCTCGAAAATCTCGGGATCGGGCTTGACCATCCCGATCTCTCCAGAGACGACGATGCCTTCAAACCATTCAAGGAAATCATATCGCCGGCGAGCTACCGGGAATGCCTCGGCCGACCAGTTCGTCAATGCATACAGACGATACGGGCTATCTCGGACGTCCCGAAGGATATCTACCGTATCGTCGATTGGCCCTGCCAGCATCTCCTCCCATCTGCCGTAATATGCGCGGATCTCATCTTCGTGCTCAGGATGTAGACTGAGCAACTCCTGTGTTGCCGCGTCGAATGATCGTCCAGCATCCTGCTTCGTATTCCAATCGGGCGTACAGATGTTAGCCAGAAACCACTCCATACGTTCCTCCTCGTCAAAAATGTGACGATAGAGATGACGAGGATTCCAATCTATCAGTACGCCCCCGAGATCGAAGACGACCGTATTGATATTCGCGTGCATGCGCGCAGTAAAATGAATGATCGATTACGTCGGGATGAGCGCCTCAGGAAGGCGGAGTATACGATGCATCGACCCATTCACGTTTCTTCCCGCTCTCGATCGCGCTGTGGATGAAATGGACGCCTATGGCGCCGTCCTGAACAGTCGGAAAATCCGCAGCGTGTGGGTCGGGCTTTTCCCCTGCCAGTCGCGCACCGATCGTGCGACCCGCATTTACATAAATATTTGCAAAAGCTTCGATGAAAGCTTCCGGATGGCCGGACGGCAGACGTGATGCGGCTTTCGCCTCATCCGACAAATAGTCGTTTCCTCGCTTGTAAATGCGTTCCGGACCGTCGCCAGTTCGAACCGAGAGATAATTCGGATTCTCCTGGCGCCATTCGAGCGAGGCCTTCGTTCCATAGACGCGTATACGATGATTGTTCTCCTCTCCGACGGACACCTGCGAGCAATAGAGAATACCGCGTGCACCGCCCTGATAGTGAACGAGCATATTTGCGTCGTCTTCGAGCTCGCGGCCCGGCACAAACGTAGTGATATCGGCGTGCAGCGATTCGATCTCCAGACCGGTCACGTACCGCGCGAGGTTCTCGGCATGAGAACCGATATCGCCG
This sequence comes from uncultured Rhodothermales bacterium, assembly GCA_964554105.1. Classification (GTDB taxonomy): domain Bacteria; phylum Bacteroidota; class Rhodothermia; order Rhodothermales; family VXPQ01; genus CAZKNF01. The sequence goes on from CAZKNF010000003.1 coordinate 110,636, forward strand.
ACAGCCGAAGATACACCCGCCTTACTCGGATCGGTTCGCCACTCGGCCTGCTTTGAGCCCGTCTCTTCCAGACGGGTCGCGAGCCAGCCCTGCGGATACTCGACCACAACTTTCCGGATCTCGCCGATTTCGCCGCGCGAAACCATGGCCCTGGCCTGTTTGACCATTGGATAGCCGGTATAGTTGTGGGTCAATGCAAACACGACGTCATGCTTCGCAACAAGCCGGCAGAGTTCCTCGGCATCCTCCAGCGTCGTGGTCATCGGCTTATCACAGACGATGTGGATGCCACGCTCGATAAATGCCTTCGCGATGGGATAATGGAGGAAATTCGGGGTGACGATCGACACGAAATCGATGCGTTCATCAGCCGGGAGGTTGGCCTCTTTATCGGCCATTTCCTCGTAGGAGCCGTAGACGCGGTTCGAATCAAGAAAAAGCGCCTTTCCTTGTTCGTCGGATTTTTCGGGGTCGGATGAGAATGCGCCCGCGACGAGCTCCATCGTTCCATCCAGCGCGGCCGCTTTGCGGTGCACGTCGCCGATGAAGGCCCCCGGGCCTCCTCCTACCATTCCGTATCGAAGCTTCCGTTCCAGTGGCATAGGGTCGATTTCCTCTCACTTGTGACATTGAATACCTGCAGCGCGCAGGCACGTGTATTCGGCATTGCGGTGGAGCATCTGCCCGCGACGATTCCGGCCGCGGTCGTGCTGTGGCCGTTTCGCGGACGCATGTACGGCGATGCGGATCGGATCATCATGACGCTGCGATCGTCGCCCTGCGCACTTCCCCATCGGGATCGTCCGTAATCTTCGTAATTTTGTATCCGCCCGCTTTCCTGTCACGCCAGTACAGGACGCCGAAGATAACTATCAACAGGCACGTAAACGGAACGACAAAACGGAATGAGATTCTGCCTCCGTAGTTATCGGCCGGATTCAGAACCGCTCTCGCCTGATCGATGATCACCGTTGATTCCGGATCGGTTTCCAGCACGGCAGCTTCGGAATCGATGATGACACGAAGTGCGTTGGCCGCGGCGGGCTCAGGCAATGTATTCGACGTCTCGTAGGTCTGAAGTACGTCTTGGGCGGTCTGCGAAGCGCTCGTGATCTGGTCCTGAAACGCACCCTCAGCCTGCTCTGCCAGAGGAGGGTACGCCTCTGCCACCGTCTCGAACACGGCCAGCGTGGATCCCAGGTTCTCTTCGACCAGGTATTCGTGCGCATACTGATCCGCGACTGCGCCCATCTGCGGAGCAGTAAAAATCCCGACGATTCCCATTCCGATGGCGCCCATCAGACCGAGTCCAAGCGCCCCGCTTCGCGGCACGCGTTCCGATACGACTCCGAGCATCGTCGGCCAAAAATAGCAGATGCCGACGGCGAATATCGTTGCCGCGACAAACGCCACCCCGAGTGATTCAGCATAGCTCAGCCACAGAAGACCGACGGCCGAGACGATCGCCGAGACAAACAAGATGCCGGTCGGCGAAATTCGATGGACGACCACGCCTGCTTTGTAGCGGAGGACGGCCATCAGACCGCTAATCCAGACAAGTACAAGAATGCCGGGCATACCGCCTGCTTCGAGGACGGCCGGGACCCAGCGATTCGGTCCGAGTTCGGTAGATGCCGTGATCGCCATGCAGAAGAGAAGCAGCAGCATGAACGGCGTGGTGAACGTGGCCTTGAACATCTGCTTCATGCTAACGCCGGCCTGCACGTTCTCCGTCGGCGGAAATTTTTGTCCAAGCATCAGATATGCATAGACGGCCGTCGGAATAAGGATCAGTGCAAGTTTGATCTCCCAGGTCCCGATGCCGACCAGGTCGAGCAAATACGCCGCGACGCCGCCGATAACGATTCCGCCCGGAAACCAGACGTGAAATTGATTGAGCTTTACAGTCTTGTCGTCCGGAAAAAGCGTAGCTACCAGCGGATTGCAAGCGGCCTCCACGAGGCCGTTTCCGAGCGCGATAATGAGCGCTCCGATAAAAAGGCCCCAGAATCCGGTCGACATGATCATAATGATGACACCCGCCGCGTGGCCCACAAAGGCAAGCCGCAGAAGGTATCGCATCCCGAGAGTATCGCAGAGCGGTGCAAAGATCACCTGCGAGACTGCAAATCCCCAAAGTGCCGCGCCTCCGATGTATCCCACTTCGGCATTGGTGAGGATAAACTCTCTTTTCAGCGCCAGCATGATTGCGCCGATTGTCGCGAATGCGACGGCGGTGGCGATGAGCGCCATACAACTTCCGATGAACAGACGCTTCCGGTCAATATCGGGAAGTGGCGTCGCCGTCGTTTCCATTTTGTACCTCGAAGTGGCTTGGGTGGCAAATACCTCAGTCGCTGTTGACCTAGGCGCCGGCTAAGGGCGTCATGCGAAGCGATCGGCTAACGTCGATGTCGAAAACGCGTCCAGGCTCTGAGTGCATCCGATCCCAGCGCTCGCTCGAATAACACCTTAGATGGATTTCGCCCGGTGTGCCGCGCCACGACATCCTTCGCCAGGATCATAAGCTATTAAAACGCGCTTGCTTTCGCTACCGGAATTGAGGATGGATGCTGACGGCGTCATCCAAGGTGGCGAGCTGTAAAAAGACGTGCCGCTGATCTCGGCAGTTCTGAGAGAGGTGCCGCTGATTGCGGCAGTCCTGAGACTTGAATGTCGGGACGGCGGGATTCGAACCCACGACCCCTTGCACCCCATGCAAGTGCGCTACCGGACTGCGCCACGTCCCGAATCAACGATGGACAAAAATAAGCCGCCGAAATTGTGAGGTCAAATCTAAACGTAGGTCACTATGAAAGGTTCACCACCGCCGTGACGCACGAAACGCCGGAGCCCCTCGTGGAACCCCGGCGCCTCGCGATGGGAGCGGCTCTAGCGATCGTCATTTAACGATCGTCATCACCTTCGACTCCGTTTGGTTGGGGCCCTGGAGTCGGTAGATGTACGAGCCGCTCGATATCTCCTGTGCCGTATCGTCATTCACGTTCCACGTCACGGCATGCGTACCGGCCTGCAGCACACCTTCGAAAAGCGTGGTGACTTCACGTCCCAGCATGTCGTAGATGGTAAGCACCGTGAAACCGGTTTCCGGGAGATCAAATCGAATCGTCGTTGTAGGATTGAACGGATTGGGATAATTCTGCTCAAGTACGAGCCGTATCGGCAGTTCGTCCCCCGGCTCGTTGGAAACAACAGAGGGATCCACGAGCCTTTGAACCTGACCAGTCTCTCCCACCGGTGCGGTCATTTCGGTCGTGAGCACGTACACCTCACCGTCATGGTCCTGACCAAAACCCAGAACATACTTATGGAGCTCGCCATCGTCCTGCTCCGCGATGTTTAAGGGCTGAAAAGGCCAGCGCCCCTCGTCCTGCGGCGTCGCGAGGAAAAGTAAGCCGTTCGGTTCCGAAAAATTGTAGCTCCAATCCCCAAAGATGTACTTGCCCTCAAAATCCGGAAGGTCGCTGCCTCGGTAAACATACCCCCCCACCACAACGAGTCCAATCCCGCCCTCTGCGTTCGCGTTCTTGTACTCGATTACTGGATCCAAAAGTGGGGCGCCCTGGTCCGGGTGCCCGGACCCTACTTCCTCGGGGCAGTTTTCGGCGTCCATGCTGGGATCTGCGGTACTGAAGCAGTGGGTGCCTTCTTTTACATTCCACCCCATATTGCCGCCAAGCGGGACCTGACTCACCTCTTCCCAACGATTCTGACCGGCATCGCCGACGAGAAGGCCGTATTCACCTCCCATATCGAACGACATCCTGTATGGATTCCGAAGGCCATAGGCAAAGATTTCATCCATTCCTTCCGTACCGACAAACGGGTTGTCGGATGGGACTCCATATGGCTCTTCCGAATCAACATCGATCCGGAGGACCTTCCCGAGCAGATTTTCTTCGACATTCTGTGCGTTGCCACCCTCATTATCGTCATACCAGTCGGATACATGCCCCATCTGGTTGTCGTCGGCTCCTCCACCATCACCAAGCGAGATGTAAAGATGACCAGCAGGATCAAACGTGAGTGTACCCCCATCGTGATTGAACTGCGGCTCGTCGACTTCCAACAGAATCCTCTCACTTTCCGGATCCGCCGCGTCGGGATTCTCGCCCGAAACCTGAAATTCTGAGATGGTGGCCGTATGGTCCCAATCATCCGGAGCACCATCACGAAGTGGAGCGCTGTAATAGACGAAGAACCGCCCGTTGTCTACATATTCGGGATGGAATGCAAGCCCGAGCAGTCCACGCTCGTCAAAGCCCTCGCGAAATGATATCATCCGCCCACTGAGATCGAGAAATGGCTCGTCAAGAAGCATCCCGTCAGCCGTAACGATGCGTATCTGTCCGGCCTGGTCTACGATGAAAAGCCGATCCGTACCGTCATCGGCTTGGGCCAGAGCCACAGGGGAGGTCAGTCCGTCTGCGACGGTCTCAAGTCCGATTTCAGCATCGTCAACGACCTGAATGCTCCAGCCCATATACTCATGCGTGCCGCACTGATAATAGAGCAGATCGGGAGTGCTTTCCGTGGGCGTAAACGTCACCGTTGCATTTCCAGTGGCGAAATTGCCGTCCACGCCGTCTTCGTAAGGATCTGCCCCTACGCCGACTTCGCTGGTGGATATATAGAACGGGTGAATTGCGTCGACATCTTCTAGCTGAAAGACATACGTCTTTCCTCGAATGACGCTAATAGGATTCCCCTGTTGGCCGTCGATAGCAAAAGCTTCCGGCCAACCCTGGTCCTCACGGGGATGGGCGGACGTCTTGTCCTCGACCGTGACCGTGAACACCGTGTCGACCTGTGCGAATGCACCGGGAGCAAAAAGGAGAGCAACGAAGATTACAATTAAGGCGCCGGGAGTGTGTATCGATCGTCCATTCATCGTGTACCTCAGTCGATTTCCGAATGACTACTATCGAGTGATTCAGGATGGCGCATTAATGCCTAGCATTGAGATTAGATGTTCCGCTGTTTCTTAGTATTGTGCGCGAGATCGGACGAATGACTACATCTGTTCGGAAGCTTCGTCGAATAGATGCGGCGCACAGGCGCAAAGCGCCTCCTGGGATGACGACCGGAGTGAACAGCCAGCGACAGAGCCAGAACCCTGAGCCTGTCGCTTGTGAGCTTGGATTGTAGACCCTAGCTGCGGGACGACTAGTAGATCGCAGGGCCCATCGTACTCGCTAGGGTGCTCCTTACCGACTGGCTATTTCCGATATAGACAGCTATCAGATTTCCAGATTGATAGACGCGTGCCGCGGCCGGGCTACCGCCTTCGGTACCCATCGCGTCCAGCGCAGCCTGATTCTCTGTTGGATACTCGTAGATCTGCAGCGTCCCACCACGTCCGACATCGTATTCCTCGCCCGTGACCGTATACGTAACATTCGAGGGGACGCCGCTCCTGTACAGCGAGACTCCCTCAGATTCGAGCTCTTGCACAAGATCGGACGTGCTCGCAAGCTCGCCCTCTGATTGTCCCGTCGTTGCACAACCAGAGCTTACGAATGAAAGGAGCAGGATTACGAGCAGCGGAAATGAATTTCGTCCGTCCGATATAAGCGTGTACATGGCGTGCGATCACGTTGTGTTCGAAGATCTCGCTCGTCATTTCGACAATACGAACTGCAAATCGTTCGCACGTACCCGCTCCCGGATGTAACGATCTGACGGGACTTCCAGGCGACACTCAGCGGTCTGCAGGATGAGCCTGAGGAGGTCGGCGTACGTGTATCCGGCATGCTCTGCCTGCTTGGCAAGGTGACCGTCCCAGCACCATCCCGGGTTCGGATTCACCTCGAGCAGCCGCGGCCGGCCTTCGGCATCCAGACGCCAATCAAATCGTGCATAATCACGGCAGGCGAGACGTTCGAAAAGTATGCGGCTACATTCCTCAATTCGGCTGCGAGTCGCGGCAGGCAATTCCGCCACCACGGACCGAACATCCGTCATGTATGGTGAGTCTGGCAGCCATTTGGCTTCGTAGCCACAAATAGGCGGAAAATCCGGCGGCAAGGCGGAATAGTCATCTTCTGTGATTGGAAGCATCGTGTACCCGTCTCCGGGATTGCCGATGATGCCGATCGTCAAATCCTTACCAGTCAAAAACTCCTCCACGAGAAGGGGCCGGTCTTTGCCTACTTGCCCACGAACCGCTTGCAATGCACGGTCCAGTTCAGACGGATCGTATGCGACGGATTGCCGCGTGATGCCGACACTACAGTCTCCGGAATTCGGTTTGACGATCACGGGATAGTGTACGTTCAGCAGGTCCCGTGCTGAATCTCCAGGTCGGACGAAGTATGCGTCCGGAACGGGAATATTCATTTCCCGAGCCACGCCGCGCACCAGCGACTTGTCATAACAGAAGGAGAGGCATTGCGGGCCCGC
>CAZKNF010000004.1:0-106327 GCA_964554105.1 uncultured Rhodothermales bacterium
CCGGGTGAAGACAGGCGCCGCGCTCTGGACCATCAACTACTGATTTCCGACTTCGAACTTCGATCTACGAGAGGAGAATCCATCCCTCGTCGAGCTTTCTCTCCGCGTGCTTGTACTTCAGCGTCTGCGTCTGTCCGGTCGACGGATTCTGGATCGTGACGCGGTCATTGCGTCCGATCTTGTCGCCGACGACGACAGGCTCCCGCTGCGCAGACGGATCGTTCTCACTCGATGACTGCTGCTGGGCGCCCGCGTTGACGCCGTAATTCGGCTGCATCGAATCATGACGGACCTTCGCACGATTCGGATCGAGACGACGGCGCTGCGTGGTTTTCTGGCGCGCGGACTCGTCACTTACGAGTGGTCCTGCCTTGAAGACGAAGGAGACGACATCGTTGTTGATCTCCTCTATCATCTCCGCGAACAGCTTGAACGCCTCCATCTTGTACTCGATGAGAGGATCCCGCTGGCCGTAAGCCCGGAGGCCGACGCCTTCTTTAACCTCGTCGAGTTCGCGCAAATGCTCCGTCCACTTTTCGTCGATGATGTTCAGCATGGCGGTGCGTTCGAGCGTGTCGTTGATGACCCGCCCGTGCGTTCCTATGGCATCTTCGACTTTCACAACGGCACGAAGCAGGCGGCGTCCGTCAGTGAAGTCGACAAAGACCCGACTTGGACGCGTTTCCTCGTCTCTGAGCATTACCTGCCGCATCCCCTCGGCGAACGGACGAGCAAGGGCGTCTCGTTTGTTGCGATAGAACTCGATCGACTTGTCGTAGAGGAACTGCCCGACGCCGTCTTCACCGAGTGTCGCAAACCGCTCGCGATCCAGCTCAAAATCGAATGCCAGCGTGCGTATTACCTCCTCACGCATCTCTTCGAGATCGCCTTCACCGTAATGCTTCTCGACGATCTTCGCGATGACCTCCTGAAGCATCTCTAGAACTTCCCCATGGAAGCGCTCACCTTTCAGCGCATGCAGCCGGCGGTCGTAGATTACCTGGCGCTGCGCGTTCAGTACGTCATCATATTCGAGCTGCCGTTTTCGGATTCCGAAATTGTTTTGCTCGACTTTTTTCTGTGCACGCTCGATGCTCTTGTTCACCCAGGGGTGCGTGATGACGGCACCCTCCTCAAGGTTCAATCGGTCCATCACCTTAGCGACACGATCCGACTTGAACAGACGCATCAGATCGTCCTCCAGGGATACGTAGAACTGGCTTCCACCAGGATCTCCCTGCCGACCTGAACGTCCTCGGAGCTGAAGGTCGATACGGCGGCTTTCGTGGCGTTCGGTACCGAGAATGGACAGGCCGCCGACATCTATCACACCTGGACCGAGCTTGATGTCCGTACCGCGTCCGGCCATGTTCGTGGCGATCGTCACGGCACCCTTCTGCCCAGCCTCCGCAATGATCTGCGCCTCTGCCTTTGCTCGATCTCTCTTCGCGTTCAAGACATTGTGCTTGATATTGGAACGCTTGAGCATTCGGCTCAGCGTTTCGGATACCTCGACGGACGTCGTGCCCACGAGCACCGGCTGGCCCTTTTCGTGGTATTCAGAAATCTGATCGATCGCCGCACGGTACTTTTCCCGCTTCGTGCGGAAGACCAGGTCGTCTCTGTCGTCGCGTCGTATCGGCTTATTCGTTGGCACGACGACGACATCCATCTCGTAAATCTTCCAGAACTCTTCCGACTCGGTTTCGGCCGTTCCGGTCATGCCGGAAAGCTTGTCGTACATTCGGAAATAGTTCTGCAGCGTGATCGTGGCGTAGGTCTGTGTCGCCGCCTGCACCTGCACCTCTTCCTTCGCCTCGATCGCCTGATGCAAGCCATCCGAATAGCGCCGTCCTGATAGCACGCGTCCGGTGTGCTGGTCGACGATTTGAACCTTGTCTTCCTGCACGATGTACTCGACATCCTTCTCGTACAGCGCATACGCCTTTAGAAGCTGCTCGATGGCATGAAGCCGTTCGGCCCGCTCTGAGTACATATTGTAGAGCTCCCGTTTCCGCTCCTCGATCTCCTTTTCCAGGAGATTCGAGTCATTCATCAATTTGTTCTCTTTCTTCTCCTCATCGAGCATCTCGTCCTTCTCGAGCGACTCCTCCAGCTCGCGCCTTTTCTGCTCGATCTCCGATTCGATGACGGCGACGCCCTCGCCCAGATCGGGCAGAACGAACAGGTCCGTCTCCAATCCGGCGGTACGGGCTGCGAAGTCGCGGCCCTTATCCGTCATCTCGATTGCATGCTGCTTTTCCTCGAGCGCGAAATAAAGCTCGTCGTCGACGAAAGGCATGTTCTTCGCATTATCCTGCAGATAGAAGAACTCGGTCTTTCGCACGAGCTGCTCGACGCCGGGCTCCTGCAGAAGCTTTTGCAGCTTCTTGTTTCGTGGGAAGCCGCGCACGGCGCGCAGCAGCGAAAGTCCCGCTTCTTCTTCGAGATCCGCCGCCGCCCGTCGATCTCCTGCCTCGAGGGCTTCGTCGCGCTCTTTGAGCTTTCTCTCCCCGTCGCTCGCGAATTTGGCAACGAGCTTCTGCTGCGCGTAAACCAGCTTATCGATCGTCGGCTTGAGCTCTTTGAATCGATCGTCGTTCGACTGCGGTACGGGACCCGAGATAATGAGCGGAGTACGCGCTTCATCGATAAGGACCGAGTCTACCTCGTCGACGATGGCAAAATGGTGGGGCCGCTGTACGAGCTGTTCCGGCTCGACGACGAATGAATTGTCTCTGAGATAGTCGAATCCGAACTCATTGTTCGTACCGTATGTGATGTCCGCCTGGTAGGCCTTGCGCCTGCCTTCCGAGTGCGGATCATACTTATCGACGACATCAACGGTAAGGCCGTGAAATCCGAAGATCGGTCCCATCCATTCGGCGTCACGCTGTGCCAGGTACGGATTGACCGTGACCAGGTGCACTCCGCGGCCGACGAGCGCATTCAGATAGACAGGCATCACGGCGACGAGCGTTTTACCCTCACCGGTCTTCATCTCCGCAATGCGCCCCTGATGAATGACGACGCCGCCAAGGAGCTGCACGTCGTACGGGATCATGTCCCACGTGATTTTAGCTCCACCGGCCTCCCATTCCTCGCCGAGCATGCGGCGACACGTTTCTTTTATTACGGCGAAGGCTTCCGGCACCAGCGCGTCGAGCGTCGCTTCGACCGTCTCGAGCCAGTCCTCTTCCAGACTGTCGAGCTCTTCGTAAAGCGCTTTGCGCTCGTTCAGCGTGAGCTCTACTTCCTCGTCTATCTGCTGCAGCGGCTCTGCCTCGGCGATCGCCGGACTGCCGGCGCTACTCGTAGTGCCCTGTCCATCCCCGCTGACCGCAACCCCTCCGTCGGCGGCGGAGCCGTCGGCCGTCTGCCCGTCCGCGGCCTGCCCGTTGCCGATGTGCGGGGCGTCGTCTTCAACACCACCCAGTTCGCGGCGAATCTCCTCCCGTCGCCGCTCGATATCCGCAACGGATTCTTTGATCCGCTGCCGGAACTCGTCCGTCTTGCCACGGAGCTCCTCGTCGGAGAGTGTATCCAGCCCTTCGAACTGCTGATTTATTTGCTCGACGATCGGCCAGAGCTTCTCGAGCTCCCGCTTATTCTTGTCGCCGAATAGAGATTTGAAGAAGTCTAGCATATTGGGATAGGTGGTCTGCGATCACGCGCGGTGGCGTCGTCTTCGCGCCGTCAATCTCACGCTAAGAGGTCGGATCCGTTCCCCCTCCCGCCGTATACCACGGCAGCCTTTTGGCGTCCGGCACAGGATGAAAGTGGACCTTTTTCCGGTTCATACGGACTCTTACCCGACACAGTGGCAGGCAAGGCACGCGACACCACGGACCTTCAAGAACCATTCCCTATCGTCAAAGTACTAGGGACGACGCTCGCCGGAGGCTGCCATGTGCATCCTTCATCCGCGCATACCCTTCTTCCAACCTTGAACGAGCCTATCTTCTACTGCTAACACTCGCTGCAACGCATCTTATTACGAGTCGAGGCATGTCGTACCGATACGTTTGGACCATCACGGTCATCCTTTCCTTGTTGATTGCCGGATCTCTCTCGCTGTGTGATCGGGTCGCCGCACAACCTGGACCCGCGAGCACATTTTCCTTTCTTCGACTTGAGCCGTCCGCACGTGCCGCTTCTATGGGCGGATCTTTCTCTGCCATCTATGGCGACGACGTAAACGCGCTTTTTTATAATCCCGCCCTGCTCAACCACGAAATGCATGGCGCCCTGTCGTTCTCATACCTCAATCACCTCGCCGGCGTAAACGCAGGCTTTGTTGCCCACGGAAGGCATTTTGAAAGCCTCGGCACATTTGGAGCCGGCCTCCGCTTCGTGAGTTGGGGCGAAATGACGGGATATGACGACGCAGGCGAGGAGACGGGGGATTTCGGGGCATCGAACGCCGCACTTACGCTCTCGTTTTCTCGGTCGGATGATCAGCGGCTGCATTACGGCACAAACGTCCATGCGGTCTTCTCACGTCTCGATTCGTACGGCGCCACCGCGATCGCAGCTGATGCAGGATTGGCATACCATCTCGCTGAATCACAGCTCACTCTGAGCGCATCGTTAAACAACGTCGGCGTAGTCGCCGGATCAATCGGATCGGTCCGAGACGAGCTGCCGGTCGATCTTCGCGTAGGCGTGGCAAAACGGCTGCAGTACGTCCCGTTGATGATTTCGATAACCGGGTACAATCTAAACAATGTCGGCCAGGAGCCTTCCGGCGGCGGCAACGGCCTCAGCGACGCGATGCGGCATGTCGCACTCGGCGGTGAATTCCAGTTTAGTGAGGCCTTCCAGCTTCGCCTGGGCTACAATCACCGCCGCCACCAGGATCTAAAGATGAAGAGCCGGCTGGATCTCGCGGGCTTCGGTGCCGGTTTCGGCATCAGAGTGTCCGGGATTCGGTTCGACTACGCATACAATTCCTGGTCATCGCTGGGCGGCCTGCACCAGTTTACCGTCGGCACAGTTATTTGATCATGTACCGATGTGCACGGTTATCTACTGATTTTGGCCCTGCGAGATCATCCCATCCGATGCCAACGCCGTCTCCGCTCCTTTTTCTGTCCGGCTGATCGAATCTACGTATGCCACCGTCTCCAAGGCGCGCCGCCAGAAACCGCAATGGTCCGGAGCTAACCTGGCGTGAACGTTTTACGGCGCTCACGCATCTTCGTCCTCTTTTCAAGCTTGTCTGGGAGGTCAGCCCGGCGCTGACCGTCATCGGCGCCGGTTTGCGACTGCTGCGCGCGGGTCTTCCCGTATCGCTGCTCTACGTAGGCAAGCTAATCATCGACGAGGTGGTCCGGCTCGTCGAAATCGGCGGCGGCGACCTGTCGCTCCTTTGGACGCTCGTCATTATCGAGCTCGGTCTCGCACTGTCGTCGGACATTCTGGGCCGGTGCGTGGCGCTAATCGACAGTCTCCTCGGCGACCTGTTCACGAATGAGACCTCCGTCCGCCTCATGCGCCATGCGGCAGGGCTCGACCTCGCGCATTTTGAGGATGCGGATTTTTACGACAAGCTCGAACGTGCGCGGCGGCAGACCACGGGCCGCATCGTGTTGTTGAGCCAGGTCATGGGTCAGCTTCAGGATTTCGTGACCATTCTCACGTTTGCAGCAGGTCTGCTCGTGATGGCGCCGTGGCTCATCCTGCTGCTCGTCGTCGCCCTCGTGCCGGGCTTCCTGGGTGAGGCGCATTTCAACAGCCTGAGCTATTCTTTGATGTATGCATGGACGCCCGAAAGGCGAGAGCTAGATTACCTCCGCTACGTCGGTGCCAGCGACGAGACGGCGAAAGAGGTGAAGATCTTCGGGCTGGCCAATTTCCTCGCCGATCGATATCGGGCGCTCGCCGATGGCCTTTACGAGGCGAACAGGAAGCTCGCGACCCGCCGGGCTGCCTGGGGAGGCCTGCTCGCCGCGATCGGCAGCATAGGCTATTATGCGGCGTACGCCGTCATCATATGGCGAACCGTTGCCGGACAGTTCTCGATAGGCGACCTGACGTTTCTGGCAGGATCGTTTGCCCGACTACGTTCACTTCTCGAGGGAATGCTCGAACGATTTACGTCCATCGCCGAACGCTCGCTGTTCCTGAAGGATCTCTTCGAATTCTTCGAAATCCGCCCCGATATCGCAGCGCCCGCATCGCCAGTGCCATTTCCCCGCCCCATTCGACACGGATTTGAATTCGAACATGTCGGGTTTCGCTATCCCGGCACGGACCGCTGGGTTTTGCGGGATCTGTCCTTCGAATTGGAGGCGGGCGCGAAACTCGCGCTCGTCGGCGAAAATGGTGCCGGCAAAACGACGCTCGTAAAGCTGCTCGCTCGGCTCTATGATCCAACGGAAGGGCGTATCCTGCTGGACGGCCGCGATCTGCGCGAATACGACGTCGATGAGCTGCGCGCCCACGTCGGCGTCATCTTCCAGGATTTCGTGCGTTATTTCATGACCGCTTCCGAGAACCTGGCCGTCGGGCGCATCGACGAGCGCGCGAACCGACCGCGCATTGAAGACGCGGCGCATCGGAGTCTCGCGGATCAAATCATCGACCGGCTGCCCTCCGGCTACGATCAGATGGTCGGGCGACGCTTCGAGGACGGCGTGGATCTATCCGGTGGGGAATGGCAGAAGATCGCGCTTGGCCGAGCCTATATGCGCGACGCTCAGTTGCTGATTCTCGACGAGCCGACGGCGGCACTCGACGCCCGCGCGGAGTATGAGGTATTCCAGCGCTTCACGGAACTGACGTCCGGAAAGACAGCTGTATTGATCTCGCACCGTTTCTCGACCGTTCGGATGGCCGATCGCATTCTCGTGCTGGAAGATGGACGACGGCTCGAAATGGGCACGCACGAGGAGCTGCTCGTGCTTGGTGGCCGCTACGCCGAATTGTTCAATTTGCAGGCGGCAGGATACCGGTGAACACCGCCACCTGCGTGGAACGACCTGCGGAATCAGTCCGGCCGATGCTCGTCATTCCTCCATCTCCTTCAATGCCTCTGGATCACGGCTCAAAAGCCCCTGCTTCTTGAAGTAGATCATGGTCGTATCGAGCGTTCCGTGACGCATCCGATGTTTCACTTCCTCGATGCTCATTCCTCCTTTGAGCCAGATGAGCGCTGCCGTGTGCGTGAGGCTGTGCGGCGTAATTCCTTTCCTCTTAACGCCTGCCTGCTTCAAATGCTTGTTGATGCGGCTGCGAATCGAGCGCGTGTTTAGGCGTTCGCCCTCCGACCGGTGACCGTGGGAGATGAACAGAGGGTCCTCTGGTCGAACGCGCCCACGCGCATTGAGATAGGCGCGGATTTTCTCCATCACGGGAGGATCCACAGGCGCGTTCTGGTCCTTCACCGTGTGTCCTTTCCCCTGGATGCGCAGATACCACCCCATGAGCGTCTGCTCGAGATCTTTTACATCGGCGCGAACGATTTCGATTTCGCTCAGACCGCCGTAGAGCATCACGTAAATGACTGCCTGATCGCGCTTACCGATCAGCGTCGAAGCATCAAGTGAATCGAGGAGCAAGGAGATTTCCGACTCCGTCAGTACGGAACGAGAATGAGAAGCCGGCCTCCGATTACCTTTTACGGAGTGTGCCGGATTCTCCTCCAGCAGCCCGATATCGACGAGGTACTGACAAAACCGCCGCAACGCGGTGAGATACGTGGAGACGGAAACCTGGCTCAATTCCCGCGTCTCCATCAAATAGGCTTTGTACGCGCGAATGCCCGATTCACTGAAGTGGAATTTGCCACGCTGCTGAACGAACCATCGTTCGAATTCATTCAAGGAGCGCATGTACGTGCCGACCGTCTCCTTGCTTTTTTCCTTCAGATATTCCCGCCGGAAATCCTGCAGCCTTTTCTCGAGCTCGCTCAGCGTCAACGTCAGAACTGATTCAGCTCGTCCCCTGCGATCGCCGGCTGCCGCCTCATCAGTCCGACCGCCGTTCGCCCGTTGAGAGGTACCTTCGTGTCGCGATCCGCTATCGGAAGCCATGGTAATCGGGCGGTTGACGGATGACAGACGATCTCGACAAATGGGCAGGAAGGATCTAGAGCAGGAGGCTGCTGCCCAAGGCATCCCCAAGGCATCTCCGCACAGCCGTATAGATGACGTCGATGTGGTTCGCACAGGCGGAGCTGTCCACACCCCCGTAATAGTAGCTGCATTCGAACCCAATTGCAATAACGGCTTTAGGAAATGCCCGGTTGGCGCCGTTGAATCTACAGTTCTTCGTTCGGATCGATTTCTTCCAGTGTCCTCACAAATCGCTGCAGAAAAGAGGCCGCCATGGCGCCATCGATGATGCGATGATCGTATGACAGGGACAGATACATCATCTGACGCACGGCAATGATGTCACCCAGGTCCGCGTCTTCGATGACGACTGGACGCTTCTTGATTGCGCCGATCGCCAGAATGGCAACTTGCGGCTGATTAATGATGGGCGTCCCCATTAGCGAGCCGAGAGAGCCGATGTTCGTCAGCGTAAAGGTCCCACCCTGCAGCTCGTCGGGCTGGAGCTTCTTGTTCCGGGCACGGTCAGCCAGATCGGCGGCGGCGTGTGCCAATCCCGCGAGACTCATCTGTCCAGCGCTTCGAATGACCGGCGCTACAAGCCCCGTCTTCCCAATCGCTACGGCGATTCCGATATGCAGATCCTTTCTGATGACGATCGAATCCTCCTCCACGGATGAGTTCAAGATCGGATGCTCTCGAAGCGCGTCAACGGCGGCGCGTACGAAGAAAGGAGTGAACGCCAGCTTCACTCCTTCACGCTTCTCAAACGAAGCCTTGTTGCGCTCCCGAAGGCGCATGAGACCCGTGACGTCGGCTTCCGTAAAGGACGTGACGTGCGCTGAAGTTGCTTTGGACCCCACCATGTGTTCGGCAATAATCTGCCGCATACGGTCCATCTTGACCACTTCAACGCGTCCCTCGTAGCCGCCTCTCTCAACCTCTTCTCGAGCAGTCTGCTGTTGCACCGCGGGTCGACGCTCTGCCTCCGCCGGAGCCTCTGACGGCCGCTTCGGGCGCTCTTCGATATAGTTCAGCACATCTTCTTTCGTCACGCGGCCTTCCCGACCCGATCCGCTGATGGATTCGAGTTCCTTCATCGTAAGGCCTTCCTTCTCCGCAATTGAGCGGACGAGCGGCGAATAAAATCGGCCGTCGTCACCTTTCCGCTTGATGTCGCTGGCGACCTCCGGTACCGTCTCGAGAACGGAGCCGTCACCAGCCGCTCCAGGAGCCTGCGCGGATTCGCGCCGCTTTACTTTTCCGGCGGGACTCGGCTCTGCCTCATCCGGCTGGCTACGCCTTGCCCCATCGGAGCTCGGCCGATCTCCCGTCGTGGCCGCCGCTTCCTCGGTGGCGATAATTGCGAGGGGCGTGCCGACATCTACCGTTTCATTTTCGGCAACGAGAATGTCTCTAAGAACGCCGGCGGCCGGTGAGGGCACGTCGGTATCAACCTTATCCGTACCGATTTCAAGGAGTATCTCGTCCAGATCGATCCTATCACCCGGCTGCTTGTGCCAGGTGAGAATCGTGCCCTCGGTGATGCTCTCACCCATCTTCGGCATCACGACTTCGACATCGCCTTCACCCGTGGGGCGTACGTCCAGGTGAGGTTCAGCCTCTTCATCCTTCGTCTCTGCATCCTCTTGCGCATCAGCGGCCGGCTCTGCCCTCGCGACCGGTTCAGCCGACTCTTCTGCTTCTTCCGGCTCCTCCTGCGGCTCTGCTTCGGTCTCAGCGTCCTGCTCGCTTTCTGCCACAGGTTGATCTGCTCCGTCTTGCTCCACGGCGTCCATCTCGGTTTCGATGATGGCGATGGGTGTTCCCACATCCACCGTATCACCCTCCTGAACCAGTATCTCGTGCAGTACGCCCTCCGCGGGAGAGGGAATGTCCGTGTCCACCTTGTCGGTACCTATCTCGAGGAGCGTCTCATCGAGCTCGACCTTGTCACCGGGTGCCTTGTGCCAGGTGATCACGGTACCTTCGGTGATGCTCTCGCCCATCTTGGGCATGGTGACTTCTTGCTTCGCCATGGTGCACCAGGTATCGAAATGCCTCTGTGTTCGTGTTCAATCCGCAGCAAACGTTCGGCAAGAATCGAAGCTGCGATCTAACGGAGAAGGATGATGTCTGAGCAATATAAAGAATAAGCAACCGCAAGCGTCCGGGAAGGGCTTCCGAGAGCGTGCAAGTTGTAACTGAGGAATTCGCGAAAAGTTGAGTGCGACTGCAAGGTGTTGAGGCAGCGGCCGCGCAGACAGCATCCCCGCTGCGCCTTGAACGGTCCGTGCCGCGCCTACGGGCCCCACAGGCCGTCGGAAGATGCAATGAATCGACTATGCAATGAACCGACTATGCAATAAGCGGTGCGATGACCAGCGCTACAATCGCGATGAGCTTGATCAGGATGTTCAGGCTCGGGCCGCTCGTATCCTTGAGCGGGTCACCGACCGTATCGCCGACGACGGAAGCCTTATGCGTATCACTTCCTTTACCGTATTTCACGCCGTCGACCGTAATATCGCCTTCGATTAGCTTCTTGGCATTGTCCCACGCACCGCCTGCGTTCGACTGGAAGATCGCGAACAGCACTCCCGATACGGTTACGCCGGCCAGTAACCCACCGAGCATGCTCTTGTCGATGAAGCCGATCACCACGGGTACGAGGATGGCCAGAATACCGGGCAGAACCATCTCACGAATAGCCGCTTTCGTCGAGATATCGACGCACAGGGTGTAATCCGCCTTCGCCGTGCCCTCGCGCAGGCCTGGAATCTCGCGGAATTGGCGGCCGACCTCATTGATCATGTCGCCTGCAGCACGACCAACGGCAGCCATTGCCATTGCGCTGAAAACGTACGGCAGCATAGCGCCGATGAGCAGTCCGGCGAGAATCGTCGGATTGGCGACATCGATATTTGGCACTTCGGCCTGCTGCATGAATGCTGCGAAGAGCGCCAGCGCCGTCAGCGCCGCCGATCCAATCGCAAAGCCCTTTCCGATCGCCGCGGTCGTATTGCCGACCGCGTCGAGCTTATCCGTGCGCTCGCGCACCTCGGCCGGCAGCCCTGCCATCTCGGCGATGCCGCCTGCGTTGTCCGAAATAGGACCATATGCATCGACAGCGAGCTGAATGCCGGTCACCGAAAGCATACCGACGGCGGCAATCGCGATACCGTAAAGTCCCGCAAAGTGGAACGCACCAATGACGGCCAGGGCTAGGATGATAGCCGGTAGTCCTGTCGAGTACATCCCGACACCAAGCCCTGCAATGATATTCGTCGCAGCTCCCGTGACACTCTGCTGGGCAATGCCTCGGGTCGGCCGCGATGTCGTCGACGTGTAATATTCAGTCACGATGCCGATCAGGGTCCCCGCAAGCACGCCAATCACTACCGCCCAGAATACCCCGATCGCCGTGTACTCCGAAAAAGCGCTGGCGCCGGTTTCGGACGTTACGGTCCATTCTGACGGTAGTATCGCCGTGATGATGAAGTAGGAGAGCACGGCCATGATTCCGGCAGCACCAAACTCGCCGAGGTTCAATGCTTTCTGCGGATTCCCGCCTTCCCTGACCTTGACGAACAGCGAACCGATGATAGACACGAGAATTCCTGCACCGGCCAGAGCAAGCGGCAGAATGACGCCGCTCAGGACACTCACACCCTCGATTTCAAAAGCTCCGATGAATGCGGTGCCGAGAACCATCGTACCGATAATCGATCCAACGTAACTCTCAAATAAATCCGCCCCCATGCCGGCGACGTCGCCGACGTTGTCACCCACGTTGTCGGCAATCGTGGCCGGATTCCGCGGATCGTCCTCCGGAATGTTCTCATAAACCTTGCCGGCAAGGTCGGCTCCCACGTCGGCCGCCTTCGTGTAAATGCCGCCGCCGACGCGAGCGAAAAGCGCAATCGAGGAGGCTCCCAGCGAAAATCCTGAAATCACATTGATGACGCGCGTTACATCCCAGTCGAGTCCGCTGTAGATGATGAAAAGGAGACTGAGTCCCAGAACGCCCAGTCCAACGACGCTCAAGCCCATCACGAGTCCACCAGAGAACGCGACGTTGAGCGCCTCTCCGAGACTGCTGCGAGCGGCGTTGGTTGTACGAACGTTTGCTCGTGTGGCTACCGTCATTCCGATGAACCCGGCCAACCCGGAGCAGAGGGCGCCAGTTATAAAGGAAACGGCAATGAGCCACGACGAGTCCGGCTCATTCATGTTCGCTACCGCGAGGAGTGCCGCCACCGCTGATACGAATACGAACAGGACGCGATACTCTCTGCGAAGAAACGCCCGCGCGCCGTCAGAGATGTGACCGGCGATCTCTATCATCGCGTCCGTCCCCGGATCCTGCCTACCGATCCAGCGCGTGCGCGTGAATGCATAGAGCAGCGCGAGCACGCCGGCAGCCGGGACAAGATATACAATCGTTTCAGCGTTCATTGAATCAGCAGATCCTCCTGAGGTTGTATCGAATTTTAATTATCCTGAGGGCCCGGCGACCAGCCGGAGGTAATGCCCGCGCCATAGTGACGCCAAGTCGAGGTTGCGTTAATTAAATCGATCCATGGCTGTGATGATACCATCGGTGACAAAGGTGAGTGCTGCATCGCTTGCACGCAGCACCGCCTCATCGACAATGGGAAGTTCGTCGTCCGGGAAGGGTGAAAGCACGTAATCCGCCTGTCTGCCGCGCGAAAAGTCGCTTCCTATGCCGAAACGAAGGCGCGGGAAATCATCGCGGCCGATGCGGTCGGTGATATCCTGAAGGCCGTTATGCCCGCCGGCACTTCCGCCCTGTCGGATACGCAACTTACCGACAGGCAGATTTATGTCGTCGACGACAACGAGGATATCCGTGGGCTCCAGATTGTGGCGACTCAGAAGTGTCCGCACTGAACTACCGCTTCGATTCATATACGCTAGCGGCTTGGCTAGACCCATCGGATAACTCCGAACTTTGCCCCAGCCGAGCAGCACGTCTCCTTTCTCGTGCGCAAGGGTGATGCCGGCCCTCTCGGCCAGTGTATCCACCACGACGAAACCGATGTTGTGACGCGTTCCCTCGTACTCGCCGCCGGGATTCCCGAGGCCGACAATGAGACGCTTCGATTTCGCCATCGGTAATGTACATCAAGGCGCGCATCGGAAGGCGGGCCGGTAAGAGGACTGGATGAACTATTGTTCTTCTTCCTCTTCGCCTTCTGCTTCGCCCTCTTCTCCTTCGATGTCCTCGGGATCGACGATCTCGCCGTGCTCGTCCAGCACGACTTCCTCCTCTTCCTCCTCCTCTTCGAGCAGGCGCGGCGGCACGACCGTCACAACCGTCTGGGTCGGCTGACCCAGCAGTTCCAGACCTTCGGTTTCGAGATCCGCGATGTGGATGGCATCGCCTATGTTTAGCCCGGATATATCGAGATCGATGTGCGACGGGATATTCGACGGCAGACACCGCACTTCGACCTCGTGAAGCACCACCTGCGTGTCGCCGCCCTCCTTCTGTCCGATCGGCGTACCGTGCAGCTGGATCGGAATCGTCAGGTTCACCATCTCGCCGTCCTCCAGCACCTGGAAGTCGGCATGAATGGCCCGATCCGTAACCGGGTGGAGGTCTGCATCTTTCATGATGCAGTTGAACTTCTTACCGTCAAGCCGAATCTCGACCACGTGCGCTTCGGTCGTGTAGATAAGCTGATTCAGCTCGGTCTCGAGGATCTGAAATGCAACGGGATCCGTGCGTCTTCCGTAGAGCACACAGGGGACATTTCCGGCACTGCGGACACGTCCCACCGCCTTCTTCCCAACCTCACGTTCCTGCGCCTCTATTGTAATGGCCTCCATCGATCTAGGACCCTACTCTATTATGTGAAACTATCTGTATGAGCGAATTCGACTGCTCGATGTCATTCGACGAAGAGCGTCGATATCGATTCGTGTGTGTATATTCGCCGGATGGCGTCGGAAAACAGTTCGGAAACACTGATCACGTTGATCTTTTCGGATTGCCGCTTCAGCGGCACGGTGTCCGTCACAACCAGTTTGCTAATCGACGACGCTTCGATCCGCTCGTAAGCCGGACCCGAAAGCAGCGCGTGTGTACATGCCGCCATGATCTCCTTCGCACCTTGTTCACGCAGTGCATTCGCTGCGCTGGTGAGCGTGCCGGCAGTGTCGACCATGTCGTCGATCAGAATCACGTTCCGCCCTTCCACCTCACCGATGATATTCATCACCACGGCCTCATTTTGACGCGGTCTCCGCTTGTCGATAAGCGCGAGATCCGCGTGCAGCCGCTTCGCGTAAGCACGTGCCATCTTCAAAGAGCCGACATCAGGTGCCACGACGACCGAATTCGAGACGTCGAGGCGCCGAAAATAGTCGATGAAAACGGCGGATCCATATAAATGATCCACCGGCACATCGAAGAAGCCCTGAATCTGGGGCGCGTGTAAATCCATGGTGAGGATCCGCTGCACCCCTGCGGTTACCAGCATATCCGCGAGAAGCTTCGCCGCAATCGAGACGCGAGGCTGATCCTTCCGATCCTGCCGGGCATAACCGAAGTACGGTATAACGGCCGTAATCCGTTCTGCAGAGGCCCGTTTCGCCGCGTCGATAAGCAGCAGCAGCTCCATCCAGTTATCCGCACTGGGATGTGTCGACTGAATGATGAAGAGATCCGATCCGCGAATGGATTCACCGTAGCGTACGTAGATCTCGCCGTCCGCGAATTGCTTGATCGTGACGCTGCCCAACTCCTGGCCGTACGCGATCGCGATCTCGCGCGCCAGGGATGGATTCGACCGGCCCGTGAAGATCGATATCGGAATGTCGATGGCGGGAGTTCGCATTAGGTCAATCAATTAAACGACCACACCGGGGCCGGCTAAAATGCACCACATCGTCGGCGTGACCGACAGCGCACGCAGCGGGGCAGTTCGAAAGAAGGCATGCACGTCAAAGGCGTGCAGCGGGGCGCATGTTGCCCGGGGAGGATTCGAACCTCCACATACGGCTCCAAAGGCCGCTGTCCTGCCATTAGACGACCGGGCACGGTGTGGCGTAGGGTACATCGGATACGATAGGGTGTGAGAAGTCGGCCAAAATAACCACGCCTTCAGCCCAAGTCAACGAAACGGGCCGGTGAGCGGTTTCTCTCTGGCTGCGAGGTCTCGGGTTTCGCGAAGAGTTTAAAAATGATATACTGCTCATCCTCAGCGTACGAATGATCGGATCATTACTTTGCCGCCCAATGAGAGACAATCGATCCGCTTTCACGATTGACGTCAGATTATGAGGCAAGATAACATTATCGGTGTGATCGGAGGTATGGGCCCCTATGCCGGCATTGACCTGGTACGCAAAATCTTTGATCTGACGGACGCAAACAAGGATCAGGATCATCTCCCCGTTGCACTTCTTTCTTTTCCCGGTTGGATACGTGATCGAAGTACGTTCGTCTTCGAGAAGATCGGAGAAAACCCGGCGGACGCGCTGTTCGATATTGCACAGCGGCTCGAACAGGCAGGCGCCGTGGTCGTCGGAATGCCCTGCAATACCGCCCACGCACCGCAAATTTTTGACATCCTGGAGCGGCGTCTCGCGGATGCGCATTCGAGTGTCCACCTGATGCATATGATTCGCGAGACGGCCTCGTACATCGCCACCGCGACCGAGGGCATCGAACGAATCGGCGTGCTCTCGACGCTGGCCGTCTTTCGGCTCGGGCTGTACAGAAAGGCCCTCACCGATGCCGGCTTCGAGCCGATTATCCCGGATGAAAACGTGCAGGAGAACATCGTCAATCGTGCGATTTTCGATCCGACGTTCGGAATCAAGGCCCAGGCGAACCCGGTCTCGATGATCGCGCGCCAGAGCTTGCTGAGCGCTGTCGCACACCTGCGTGAGAAGGGAGCAGAGGCGGTCGTACTTGGGTGCACGGAGCTCCCGATAGCCCTTCCGGAGAAGGAGATCGAATCGACCATCATCATCGACCCGACGCAGGTTCTGGCCCGTGCCCTGATACGCGAAACATACCCCGATCGAATCGCTTCGTGAGCCTTTCGACGCGCACACAGAGCGGATCATATCACGCCATTTTGTGTTGAGCACGTACCTGAAAAAGATCTAACCTTCGCTCCGGGAGCGATCCGCCCACGCATGCTCAGCCAGGCCGTCGAAGATTATCTAAAGACGATTTACAAGCTGCAGAACGGCAGCGAAATCGTATCGACGAGCGATATTGCCAGGAGAATGAGCGTCTCGTCAGCCTCGGTCACCAATATGGTGAAGCGCCTGGCGCAAATGGGTCTCGTGGAGTATGAGTCCTACCGGGGTGTCACCGTAACGCCGACCGGCCAGAAAGTCGCCCTGGAGATCATCCGACATCACCGCCTGTTGGAGCTCTACCTCAAAGAGGTCATGGGCTATTCCTGGGAGAAGGTACACGAAGAGGCAGAACACCTCGAACATCATATCTCAGAAGAGTTCGAGGACAAGCTGGATGAGATGCTGGGGTTTCCGACCCACGATCCGCACGGCGATCCGATTCCCACCCGGGAGGGCGACATCGCGGAGATCACGACGGATTCACTGGCCACGTTCGATGCTGGTCATAGCGTCGTGATTCAGCGCGTGTCGGACGCAGATCCGGAGATGTTGAGCTATCTCGAGGCAATGGGCTTGCTCCCCGGCACCGTGCTCGACATCGTAGAAAAGGCGCCGTTTCGCGGCCCTATTACACTTCGCCTTGGCGACTCCGAGCACCTCGTCGGCTACAACGTCGCATCGAACGTCTACGTGGAACACGTTGTCTAGTCCGAGGCTCTGAGGAGACGCGAATCGACCTATGACCGTGCTCTCCGAAGATGCAGGCCGCTGCTTGAGATCATAAGGCCGTCTGTAATCGCCCCTGGCGAGAACGCCGTATTCGCGTCCTGCATGGCGCCTATGCAGATGCGTGCCTGAGCTTCTAAAACGGCCGTCAAGCACTCGTCGTGCATCTCGATGTAGCGCCAATCGCAATCGGGAATGCTGGATTTCTTTTGACGGCGCGCCTCGCTTCGGAGCAGCCAGTATGCGGCGTTCCAGGCGAAACGAACGTTTTCGTCGGTCATAAGGCAGGCAGGATGAGGAATGATGCGTAGATCCTGCCGTACGTATCGACCCCTGCGCGAATGCCTTAAATGACGGACGGTCCGCCGCAAACCTGCTATTTGAGGAGCACGTCTTCCGTGGCAAGCACCTCTTTTGCCTTCTGATACATGTATCGCGTATTGATGTGAAGGCGCATGTCGCCTCGCTCCATCTTGATCGCTCTCACCGGCAGATGATCGACCAGATAATCCAAAAAATGTGCAAGCCTATCTCGCTCGTCCGCGCTCGGAAGGAAATCGTCGATCAGGGCGAGTGCCTTCGTTTGAAGGAAGTACAGATTCGCGCAAATCCATTGTGACGGGGGATCCTGAGGCTTGTCGTAGACTTCGAGGACTCGCCCGTCCTCGTCGAAGTCGATCACGGTATGCTGCTGCAGGACGGCCTGGTGCGTTTCCGGAAACGCAAGCACGATGCTCTCATCTGCATTTCGAAAAGCTTTGACGATCGGATCGATCGAGAAACGATAGATGTTGTCGCCGGCGGATACGATCACCCCTTTGGAGCTGTCGACGAGCCGGGCGACGAAGGCCAGATCGCCGGCCTCTCCCAGCCGGTCATCCTCATCGACGGAACCATCGTTGTGCAGCGTAAGCGTAATGCCGTGATCCTCGCACTTTTCACGCCATCGCATCCACCATGTGTAGAAATGGGATGCGAAGCGGCTGTTGACGACGACGTGGATGTGCGAGAGATCATCCAGATTGCATAATTGATCCATCTGGTAATCCAGTACGGACCTGCCCGCAATGTCGAGCAGGGCATTCGGACGCTTTTTCGTGATCGGATAGAGCCGCGTACCGAATCCGGCGCAGAGCAGAATTGCTACCATTTGAATGGACCTCAGTTTGAAACGAGTACGTCTGCGAGCGCCGTGAGCACCTGGTCGTGAAGCCGGCCGTTTGTGGCAACAATTCCAACGTTGCGGGCGAGGCGCGTTCCCTGGCGAAAATCGAGCGGAAGGCCGTTGAGATCGGTCACCGTTCCCCCGGCTTCCTGGACGACGAGGGCACCTGCCGCATGGTCCCAGATCTGCTCCACGTAACCCGTGCGCTTCGTCAGCCGCAGATAGATTTCAGCGTCGCCACGCGCAACGACGGCGTATTTCGCCTGGCTGTCCAGCCGGAACGGCTCGCGAACGATTCCGAGCAACTCCGCGATGGCCGCGGAATCGGCATGTGAGCTGTGGGCGGATTCCACGGACTCGCAGAACCGCGATTCACTGGCATCGGTCCGTTGGCTTACCTCGATGCGCTGGGAGCGTGGCCCGTCGATCTCATAACACCATGCTCCCTCCCCTCTTGCTGCAGCGTAGATGCTGCCTTTCGCAGCATCCGTGCCGAACGAGTAGTCGAGATTCGGACACGCCAACGCCGCGACCGCCAGTTCGCCCTCGACGACGAGGGCGAGCGCCACAGCGTACTGTTCGCCGCGTAGGAAGCCCTTCGTACCGTCAATCGGGTCGAGGGTCCAGAACCGGTCTGAAAATCGACCCGCATTGCCTCGATCTATCCACGAGCATACGTCCTCCTCTACCACATCGCCGACGATAGCACCGACTTCGCTCATCACCCGTTCAAGCGAGAGACGATTCTCCGTAGTTCGGAGTGCCGTGGCATCTTCTTCCGCGATGATCGGATCATCGGGAAACACGTCACCCAGCGAAAGGCAGACGAGAGCCTGACTTCCAAAATCGGCGACCGTAACCGGTGAGCGGTCCTCTTTCTTCATCGGCCCGCCGGGCAGATTCGCCTGAACGGAGCGACAAAGACGGGATGCCCGCCGAACCGCCTCGAGTGCGACCTCGAATTCCTTCTGGTATTTCATTTACTGGATGTACTCTGCTCCGGAAATGCGTGCTCATAAGGAGGCGGCCCGTCCATAAAGCGATACCGTGCGAAATCTGTCTCTACAGTCCAGCAGAAGTGCTTCAGTCCGTTCGTTACGACCAGATAGTCGGCGGAAACCACTCTGTTGTACCGCGATACCTGGTCAAATGTCGACTGCGAGATGGGAATTCCAGGTGCTTTACATTCTACCATCAGGAATGGCCTGCCTCGTCTATCATGCACCACAATGTCTGCGCGGCGAGCCATACCCTGGAAGCGGAATCCTTTCTCGACAGCCACGAGGCCGGCCGGATACCCACAATGCTTCGTAAGGTATTCTAAGAAATGCTGTCGCACCCACTCCTCAGGCGAGAGCCGCACGTATTGCCGACGGAATGGATCATAAATCTCCAGGTTTTCCCCATCGCAGCGCAGTGTCGGGTCGTAGTCGGGCAGGTTCAGCGACGGCATTTCGTGCCGAGTGGCACCGGACCGGACTGGAGCCGCGTCAGAGTCGTGCATGGTCGCCTTCATTGTCATCGTATCCTGTCAGCTCAACGAATCCGAAGCCCTCGACAGGCGCGCCGCCATAGGTTCCCTCCACGTGGACCGCGCCTTCCCAGTACCGGATCGACGTGTCGAGCTCCTGGTCTGCGACCAGAGGCTCCACATGAAAGTCGATCTCCAGCGTGGGCACTCTGATGCGCCACTGCGCCGGATAGCGGGCCGTGCCAGACGGGCTCTCCCAGGTTTCGAGAACGTTCAGCTGGATATCATCGTGAGCTATTGCAGTCGTGCCACCATCAGGCCGCACGACAACCCCGCCGCTGTACGGGCTCGTGGATCCGTCATCTTGTCGAATCCGATAATACATGACCTCCACATCGTTCTGCAACTGCAGCGAAAACCAGTCCCATCCCACCTGATCTTCAGCAAGTGCGCTCGTGCCCCATTCGCGGTCCAGCCAACTCCATCCATTTACATCAACCGCAGTGCCGGCGGCGTGAATCGTACCCGACGTTGCCATCCTCGTCATCGAATAATAGAACGAGGCATTCCCGGGCTGAGACCCCTTGCGGTCGTAGCCTTCCTCGCCCTGCAGCACGATCGGTTTCGTTCTCGAGAGTACGAGGTCCAGGCCGATCTCGTCGGCCTCTGCACGGATGCGCACCGAATCGGCACCGCGAATGCCCGCAATCTCCCAGTCTTCGATCCAGACGCGAAATGGATCGGACCGTGTGCCGGCAAGCCCCGCCGCGCCGCGACTGAACCGTTCGTAGGCGTAGTGCTCGGCGGATGCCACATCTGTGACCGCGAAATGGGCCATGTAGAGCTGATTCGTCGACCACGTGCGCGACGGTTCTGCTTTCGGCAGATTTTCTGTCGGCAGACGTGCGCCCGCGGAATCCAGGGAACTAGCATCGTCCGAAGTCTGCGGCGTCAGTGCTGTACGAAAAATGGTGAACTGATATCCGAAGTGGCGCCCCGCCTCCGTCTGCACATTTCCTGTATAGTACCACCATTCGGTCCGGAAATCCGGATGTGCCCCGTGATCCTGAGGGAACTGGAATGGGCGAGGACCACGTGCACGCTCGTAACCGGTCGTGTCTGCCGAGAGCGCAGCGGAAAGAGATAGGGACGGCTCCGGGGATTCATCAGCCCGGTTTACGAGCCAGATGCTCAGAACGGCGCCGGCACATATGACAATAAGGAAAATCAGTAGAGTGCGCACGGCGGCTCGGTTCACCCGCAACGTTGTTTCGACTTCATAATATGGACAGTCGAACCGCGTCTTGGAGTACCGCGAGACCTCGCCCGCTGCAACAGTGGCGCACCGCAACATTCACGAAGATGCTCGCGCGCCGTGACCCATCAATCGCGATTTACGACCGTCACTTCTCGCTGGCTCTCCGGCGGCCGGTAAAGCGCACCTTTCGAGCCGCTGACAAAAACGTTTCGCTGGACGAGCTCCCAGTTGTCTTCGATGCTCGTTTCGTCTCCACTAAACGGTGCGGATCCAGTGCCGGAGCGACCGAAATCGAATACAAAGAGATTGTGCGGATTGCCGAGAAGTATCTGTGTGATCACGATCGATCTGTATTGTGATTGAATTGGCGGGACGGGGGTGCCGAACGGCCTGTACGGCGCGCGACAGCACACACGTAAGACATTTATACTCAAGAATGCAAATTCAGGTTCAGACCACCGAAATCTTCTCAGTCGAATTTCAATCCATCGGCCGGTAGTGCGCGGGCCATCTTGTACGCAGGATAAATTCCGCCCAAAATCGAGGCGACGAACGCCAGCACCAGCGCCTGCAAGAGAATCCCCGGCGACACTCCGAGCTCCAGCGTCCATCCAAAAGAACGTTTATTGATTACGAAGACGAGCACTACCGCGAGAAGCACGCCGAGCGGCAGGGCGAAAAAGCCTGCTGCCGCTCCCATGAGGCCCGTCTGCAGCGTGACGTAGCGCCACAACTGGGCCGGCGTCATGCCCTCCGCTCGAAGTACTGCAAACTCCCGCTTTCTCTCGATTTGCATGGACATCAGTGCCGCGATCACACCCACGAATGCCACGGCGAGAGCCAGCCATCGAAGCACCGTCGTTATGGCGAACGTCCGGTCGAATATCTCCAATGACGCCTCCCTGAGATCCCGATTTGAGCGTACGACCAGTTCCTGATTCGGCACTGCCTCGCGAACGTTCCGGGAGACGCGCTCAAGATCCGCACCCGGTTCCACGTAGAGTGAAATACCGGAGAAGCCATCCGCATCGAAATACCGTGCAAGCGCATCCGCCTCCATCATCACCACCCCCTGGTCGGATCCGTAGTCGTAGTACACGGCGGCAATCGGATAGCTGCCCAAGCCGCGGTCCGTCGGGAGATGAAGCGTATCATCCCGACCAAGACCGAGTCGATACGCGAATGGCTCGGATACGAGCACGGCGCCCCGTTCGAAGCGTTCCCAGATCGTCTCCTCGTCCCCTCCAACAAATTGAAAGGACGACCGTCGCTCGGCGCCGGCGTCGATCGCGGCCAGATTCACGAGATCTCCGTCAGCCGAAATTTCCATGTACCTGATCGTCGAAACATTCTGAACGCCGGGAATCGAGCGGAAGAGGTCGGCATATTCCTCGTCCATTACGGCCGCGGTCATTCGAGGTACGGGGCTCGGCGCCTGGACGTACAGATCCGCCTGGAGCGTGTAGTCCAGCCACGTCGAAACCGTGTCCCGAAAGCTCGCGACCATGACTCCTACTCCGATCGCGGCTGCAACAGCGATGCTCAGCGCTGCGACAGCGACGGACGTACGGCTCAGATTGTAGATGACGCCACGGGCCGCCATGCGTCCGACGATGCCGAAGACCGCTCCCGTTACCGGCCGTACGACGGCCGCAAACAGCATCATTGCCGCTGGTGTACAGAGCGCGAAAGCCAGAAGTATCATAAACAGCGATGCGTAGCTCATGCCCAAACTCCGGCCGGAGAATCGGAGGAGCAGCACGGCGAGAACGGCGAGCATGAATCCGATCCCGGCGGCGACGGGCACGGCGCCGCGCATCCGCACCTCGTCCTCAGATCGTTGGAGTACGACGGCCACGGGCGACGATGATGCCTCCCACGCCGGCGGAAGCGCTGCAAGTACGGTGGCCGCCATCCCGAGAACGAATCCTTTCGCAGCGGTGACGGGCGCAATACCGGCCGAACGGACGTCGAGCACGAAGTACAGATCGTTGATCGTTTGCGTGACCATCCGAACCATCCCGACAGCCATGACGGTGCCCAGAAGAAGCCCGAGCAGCGTGCCCATGGCTCCAAGAAGACCTGCCTCCAAGATCACCATGCGAAAAATCTCGCCACGCGTTACACCAATCGCCCGGAGGCGTCCGATGAGCGGCCGCCGCTGCACTACCGAGAACGTGACGGTATTGTAGATGAGAAACATCCCGACGACGAGTGCGAGCAAACTCAGCGCGGTAAGATTCACCTCGAAAGCCCGGGTCATCTGTCGCACCGTTTCCGTGCGGGTGCTCGAACGCACGACTTGAACACCGGCAGGCAAAGCCTCCCGAATGCCTGCCGGCACAGTATCGTTATCTGCGACGATGAGATCGATCCGGCTCAGCTTACCTGGCATGTCGAAGAGGTGCTGCGCCGTACCGATGTCGGTGACAAGCAGATTCGTGAGAATCTCGCCTTCCGACTCGTCGGCTCCTTCAAGGAACCCACCGACGATGATGTAATCCGCCCGGCCAGATATCTCTATCTGCAGCGTGTCTCCGAGGTCTACGCCTAGGTCCGCAGCCGCTGCGTCGGCAAGCAGTACGACGTGGTCGGGGGCTAGAAAACGTCCAAGATCGATCTGATTGTCCGCCGATGTGTAGCCTCGAAACGGAAGGTCGAAGAATGGATCAATCCCCAGTACCTCGAACGTGCGATTCTCCAGTACGACGTATCCTTCTATGATCGGAGCTGACGGCCGCACACTATGCTCTACTCGGAGGCGGCGGAACAGGTCGCCTTCAATCGACTCTGGACCGACGATGCTGTGGGTCGCGCGACCGGTTACCCGCTCCGCCGATAGTTCAAATGCACGTTGGGCGCTTGAATTTGCAATATCGATGGACACGACGACGGCCACTCCCAGCGCGATCCCGACGACGGCGAGAGTCGTCAACCAGACGTGCCGGCCGAAATATCGAAAACCGGCGAGCGTCGACAGCCGCATCAGACGTCCTCCGCCGGCCGATGCGGCATCCCACCCGGATTTCCGCGCATGGCGCCGATGGATATGTCCTCCAGTCGGCCGGCGCGCAGCTGCACGACGCGGTCGGCACGGGGAATGATGTCGCGATCGTGCGTTGCGACGATCATTGTTGCACCCCGCTCGCGGACCAGGGTCTCCAGCAGCGTCATCACGGCTGCACCAGTGTCGAAATCCAGATTTCCGGTCGGTTCATCCGCGAGTATGAGAATCGGATGATGAGCCAGTGCGCGAGCGATGGCGACTCGCTGACGTTCTCCTCCCGAGAGTCTGTCTGGAAAGGAATCCGCCCGATCACCCAGTCCAACGCGCTCGAGCAATGTTTGTGCTTCGAGCCGATCACTCCGACCATTGAGCTCCATCGGGAGCAACAGATTCTCGACTACGGTGAGCGTCGGAATTAAATTGAATGCCTGAAACACGAACCCGACGTTTTCGCGTCGGAAGCGCGTCCGCTCTCGCTCAGAGAGCGTCGTTAGATCTACCGCGCCGAGCGACACCGTGCCCGAACTGGGTAGGTCGATTCCGCTAATCACATTCAGCAGCGTACTTTTTCCTGAGCCGCTCCGTCCCATCAGGACGACGAGCTCCGCCTCCGCAAACGAGGCATCGATATCGTCGAGGACGAGGCGCTGACGGTCCCCCTCTCGATACGATTTTCTTAGCCCCGTCAACTGCAACAGACTCCCATCTGCGGCTGCTTTGGATCCCTTCATCATAACGGCCTGTAAACTCATCTGGTCAACTATGATCACCGCGCAACGACAATGATCCGGCACCCGCATGAAAGAACCCATGAGCGACCGCATACGCGTCGCGGCATCTCAATACTTCATCCGACCGATAAATCGATTCGAGCAGTTCGCCGATCAGGTTGCTTCGGCAGTTGCAATCGCTGCATCATATCGGTGTCGGCTTCTCGTCCTGCCGGAGTATTTCACCCTACAGCTCATCTCACTGTCCGACAGCAAGCGGCCCATTGACGTGCTGATCCGCGAAGTGGCATCGTATGCGCCCAGATTTATCGAACTGCTGACAGGGCTCTCACGCGAGCACGAGATCTACGTCGTCGCGGGAACGATCCCGATACTCGACGAGGCGACCGGCCTGGTGCACAACGACAGCTACCTGTTCGCTCCCTCGGGGCAGCACGGCATACAGGGGAAGCTTCACATGACTCGTTTCGAAAAGGAGGATTGGCACGTTGAAGCGCGAAATCGGCTCCGGGTATTCGAGACAGATTTCGGGAAGTTGGCAGTCGCCATCTGCTACGATGTGGAGTTTCCGGAACTCGTGCGTGCCGCCGCACACGTTGGTGCCCAGATGCTCGCCGTGCCGAGCAATACGGATGATCGGCAGGGCTTCCTTCGTGTACGTTACTGCGCCCATGCACGTACAATCGAGAACCAGATGTACGTGATCCACACGGGCACGGTCGGAGGTTTGCCCCGCGTGCCGGACGTATCGATGAATTACGGCCAGGCAGCCATCCTGACGCCGAGTGACTTCGCGTTTGCTCGCGACGGCATTCTAGCACTCGGCTCGCTTAACCAGGAGGACATGATCGTCGGTGAGCTCGACATGCAAACGATCGAGAAGAGTCGCTCTTTCGGCACGGTGCTGCCTCTCAACGATAGCCGCCGCACGAAGGAGCTCGTCGCGCACGTGGATGAGATGAGGCTTTGATTCCGCATTCTTATGGCTATTTCTGTTCGCAACACGCGTCCGAGCGACTTCGACGCTATCGAGCGAATTTCCCGGATCACCTATCCTGATGACCTACCCTGGACGGCCGCATACCTGTCCGCGCACCTGGAGATCTTCCCGGAGGGGCAATTCGTTGCCGTCGACATGGAAACGACCGACGTAGTGGGAATGGCCGCGAGCCTGATCATCAACTGGGATGATTACGATCATCTAGATACGTACGACGACTTCACCGATGAAGGCCGCTTTTCGAATCACGATCCATCCGGCCGGACCCTGTACGGTGCGGAACTCATCGTAGACCCCGCTCGGCGCGGTGAGGGCATCGGATCTCGCCTCTACGACACACGAAAAGAATTCGTCCGGCGACTCGGCCTGCTGCGTATCCGTGCGGGCGCCCGGCTGGCGGGATACTCAAGGTACGCCGCAGAAATGAGTGCAGAAGACTACGTTCGACAGATCATTGACGGAGAAATCTACGATCCGACGCTCTCGTTTCAACTAAAGCGGGGCTTTCGAGTCCTGGCGGTCGTTCCCGACTACTTCGCACGCGACAGCGATAGGAAGACGAGAGGCTACGCAGCGGTAATCGAGTGGATCAATGATGAAGTGATCACGCCGGAAGAGCGCAAACGCATTAAGACGTTTGTATAGCATGTGTAACGCTACGCGGGACTCGACGAAAGGACTTCGGCGTGCCGGTGTATGTTACGCCGTCAGACGTTCTCTGCAATTTCGCCCCGAGATCCCGCGAGAAGGAAGAGGACGGCCATGCGAACCGCGATGCCGTTCGTGACCTGATTTAGAATTACGGCGCGTTCGTGATCCACGACCTCGCTGGCAAGCTCCACGCCTCTGTTCACCGGCCCGGGATGCATGATGAGCAAATCGGAGTACCGCTCGAGATGCTCCATCTTTATGCCGAATCGTTCATGATACTCGCGCAAACTCGGGAAGAGACCGGCTTTCTGCCGTTCCGTCTGTATACGCAGCGCCATTGCGACGTCGCATCCCTCCAGTGCCTCCTCGAGTCGATGCGTGACGCGCACGCCCATTTTCTCGATCTCGACGGGCATCATCGTCTTCGGCCCGCACAGCGTCACATTCGCGCCGAGCGCCCGCATTCCATGCACGTTCGAGCGGGCTACCCGGCTGTGCGAAATATCCCCTATGATCGAGACATTCAGCCCCGCAAAGCGCTCGAACCGGTCGGAAATCGTCAGCATGTCGAGAAGGGCCTGTGTCGGGTGTTCGTGCGCTCCGTCACCCGCGTTTATGACGACGGCATCAACACACCGCGTGAGAAAATGCGGAGCCCCCGGCGATCCGTGGCGGATGACCACCATATCGATCTTCATCGCCTCGATATTCCGCGCCGTATCTTTGAGCGTCTCCCCTTTGCTGACGGACGAGCCGAACGCAGAGAAGTTGACGGTATCGGCAGAAAGGCGCTTCTCGGCCAGTTCGAATGAGATGCGAGTGCGGGTGGATGACTCGAAGAAGAGGTTGACGACCGTAATGCCGCGCAGCGTCGGAACGCGGCGAATGGGGCGCTCAAGGACAGACCGAAACTGGCGGGCCGTCTCGAGTATTCGTTCGATCTCATCCGCTCCGTACGTGGCCAGACCAAGGAGATGCCGGTGGCGAAGCGCCGTCGTCTCCTCCTTCACTCCTATTTCCTCTGAGAGTTCTGCCATCGAGCGTACCTGGGCGTAGACTATCGATCAGACGGCTGAGAATGCTCGACGAGCCAGACTCCTTCGCGGTCGTCGATTTCGCTCACACGAACGCGCACTTCTTCACCGGGCAGCGTTGGAACCTGACGACCTACAATATCCGCACAGACCGGCAGCTCGCGTAGGCCTCGGTCCACGATTACGAGGAAGTGTACCGCGCCGGGCCGTCCGATATCCATCAACGCGTCGAGCGCGGAGCGAACGGTTCGACCGGTGTAGAGCACGTCGTCCACCAGCACGAGGTGCCGCCCCGTTATATCGAACGGAATGTCGGTCGCACGCACCACGGGTTGCTTCAAGCGCATCCGGAAGTCGTCGCGATACATCGTGGCGTCAAGTACTCCGAATGGAATATCGAGATCTTCTACCTGCTTGATCTTGGATTTCAAACGGCGGGCAAGATACGTCCCGCGAGACTGCATCCCAACCAATCCGAAGTGCTTGGCAGGGTCCTCGTCCGGTTCGATGAGTTCGACGATCTGGCGCGCCATCCGATCCAGCGTGCGGTCCAGATCCTTCGCGTCCATCAACTGCGCCTTAATGCGATCTTGTGGCTCCATGTCCGCAAATTACATGATAACGTGCACTTCTACCTGCTTTCCCGGTACGGCAGGAACCGACACGGCACATTTCGTTCTAACTCTCCGCCCTCGCGCGACGGGCACTCACCTCGATTCGAACGCTATTCATCACCACGCATTTCCGGCGGTGTCCACAGAGCAGGATACATATCTCCAATACCTTGATCCCGTGATTGTCTCGCGACTCAAGAACATGGAGCTGAGGGCTCGCTTGATTGTCGAAGGTTTCATCACCGGAATGCACAAGAGCCCGTATCACGGGTTTTCGGTCGAGTTTGCGGAGCATCGGCCTTACAACCCCGGTGACGCTCTTCGACACGTCGATTGGAAAGTCTACGCCAAAACCGACCGGCATTACGTTAAGCAATTCGAGGAAGAAACGAATTTGCGCCACTATGTGGTGCTCGATACGTCGTCATCGATGCGCTACCGGCACAGTAGTCCGATCTCGAAGCTCGAGTACGGTGCCTATCTTTCGGCTTCGCTGCACTATCTGATGGTGAAGCAGCGGGATGCGACCGGCCTCATCACATTCGACGAGAAGGTCCATACCCTCGCATCACCGAAGAGTACGACATCCTATCTTCGCCGCCTCCTCGTTATCCTCGAGAAAACGATCGCCGACGAGCCCGAGCGAAGGCGCACGAGCGCCGCCGCAGTGCTCAGTGAGGTTGCGGAGCGCATCGGGAGACGGTCACTTGTGGTAATCATCACCGATCTCTTCGAGAACATCGGCGAACACGACGCTCTGCTGAAGGCGCTTCGCCACCTTCGTTACAGGGGCCATGAAGTGCTGGTTTTTCACGTGCTTGAATCGGAGACGGAACGGAGATTTCGGTTTCCCGACGTACCAATGGTGTTTCGTGACATGGAGACCGGGGAAGAGATCTCACTGCAGCCTGCACAGATCCGCGAGAACTACGCAGAAGCCGTACAATCCTTCGGCGATCGATTTCGACGCAGGTGTCTCGAATATAACATCGACTTCGTCGAGCTCGACACGATGCAGCCGTTTGACACCGCGCTGCTCTCTTATCTGAACCGGAGGAAGAAACTGGTCTGAGGGTGGAATTTAACCACCGGTATCCACAGTCTTCGCTCGCGATGTCCGGGATTGATACCTTTCCCAGAAGAACCCGGCCGCGTTGGCGGCCTGTGAAACTATGAGGAGTGCGGACTGGAGCCACGCCCGACCCGTCTTACGTACGGTCAAAGGATATCGAATCAAGCCCGTATAGAAGGAGAGGGGCTCGACGGAGAATGGATCCTCCATCCGCAGGTTGCGCGTACGGTGGAAGTGAAATGCCCCTCGGCCGTAATCGAAGTGCTGCCGCACGAACGCTGCGAAATCCATCTTGTGCATGTGATTGACGACGGCGTCAGGCACGTACTGAGACGGCAGCCCATGAGCATTCCATCGGTCGCAAAACTCTCGATCTTCGCCGGCCGCTAGGGGAAAAGCCTCATCGAAACCCCCGATCTCGTAAAAGGCGCTCAGCGGCATCGCCATGTTGTTCGACGCATAAAAAGGAGTACCTGCGCCGTCGGCGCCAAAATGGCCGTAGAGGTACGTGATTAGATGCTGGCTGGCTTCGGAATAGTCGTTATCAGCCAATGCATTCACGGTTCGGCCTCCCAAGAGAGGGCTCGACTCGTCGGAAAACTTCCGATCGAAGGCCTCGAGCCAGCCGACGTCGGGGCGACAGTCATCATCCGTAAACGCCACATAGATGCCGGATGCATCGGCGGCGCCTCGATTCCGCGCAGATGCTGGCCCGGCGTTGGGCTGTGCAAGAAGGCGAATATTCAACCGATCTCGATATCGCTGGACTATAGGATCGAGCGGAACGGTCCCACCGTCGTCGACGACGATGACCTCGAAGCGCTGCCGCGAATAGGTCTGGTTGCTGAGCCCGTCCAGGCACGATGCTATCTCGTCTGGGCGATTGTATGTCGGTATGATGACGGAAAACTCGATGGCGTTCATAGAGAATCCGGTCTTGGAGATAGGATGACACCGGCGTCGTTGCGGAATACGGTGTCGTATAACGAAGTCGATTCCACTGCCTCGTGCATTGCGTCGCGCTCCGCCGGCGCCAGGTCGGCCGTTTCAATCAGTACGAAGTCGACTCCCAAATCTTCCAGGTGACGAAGGTCGTCCGGCGACATCGGCGAAAATGCCCGCTGGAAGTTTCGACGATCCTCCAGCCCCGGCAACGCATGTACCCGCAAACGATGGCCGCCCAGATAAAATTGCCGGCCCGACAGCGCCGCGGGATAGTAGTAATCTTTGACGCGCGAGGGCGCGGCAAGGACGGCCGTCGTGAAGATCAACGACTGCCGGTCCGAAACGGACGCAAGTTCGTCATACAGCTGGCGCTTCTCCGGCGTGAGCGGGTAGTAGGTGTCCGCTTTGCGGTCCAACATGATTTGAGTGAACGCATATCCGCCTCCATGAACCGGATACAGTGAGAGCAGGACGGCCGCCACCGACGTGATCCTGACCATCCACGTGACGCGGCTCCATTCACATGCGAGCCACGTCAAGCAGAACATGTTTGTCACAGAGACGATCGCCAACAAATAGTAATTAGCGCCATACTGGATCGTCAGGTACATCACCACGCCGCTCGCGAACGCCACCAGGAGGGCACCGCTGTAGGCATCGATGGGGCGAACCAATAGCAGAAAACGATACGAAATGATAGAAGCGGCGGACGCCACCGCGATAAGTAAGCCGTGTGCACCTGCCAGCTCACTGACTTCGCGTACAAGATCTAGTTCATACAGCCGGTCCACGTGCAGAGTGAATGGAGACGATTCGATGCTGTACCCTGGAAAGTAGAAAAAGACTAGGTAGATGATCCCTGAAACCAGCACAAGCATTAACACAGACGCGATGTGCAGATTGTCTGCTTTCTTTCGACCGACCATATCGAATACCATCCATGAGCCGATAGCTGCCATCAGGATGGGTAAAGAAGAACCTTTTATTAATATAGATTCTGCAAATAGAATAGAGATAAGCAGTATGACCTTTCTAGATAACTCTATCCTATCATCATGTATCAAGTAGAGATATGATAATACTATGAGTATTGATGTGATTTGCAATTGGAACGAATGACTCAAGTATAGAGGTGTTGCTATGCGAGGCAATCCAGACAGCATAAACATAGACAACAGCGAGCCGTATATTATTCCTACTCGGACCAGTACATTGAATCTTTCTGATCCCGAGATCGCCGATATAAACGCGTACGACGCCATGCATATCAACAAAAAGAACAGCGGCGTAATGACGTACACGTAGACGACGTACACAGGGATGGTGAGAATGGTCGCCAGCTGAATAGCGACGAAATGGGAGAAGATGTGATAACCGATGTATTCTCCCGCAAACTGGAGATTCTGTGCAGGAAAGCCGTAGAGAGCCAGCGAACGGGCAATTCCGCCGTGATAAATAATATCCTGATAGATCACCCCTTCGCCGCGTGCAGTGGATTCGAGAAGTGTCCAGCACTCGACGGCATATTGAGTGAGCAGTAGCATCCACGCGATCCCGATAGTCAATACCCAGCGTCGCCAGGTTGTCGGCAGTGCGCTCTGGAGGTTCTGACGATCGGCTAAATAGAAAACGACCCCTGCCGCGATCGGCACGGCAATGCTGACGTAGATGGCGAGTCCGGGCGCAACCAGGCTCGTCAAAATGAACACGAGGAAGCTGACGAAGAAACCCACCATCAGCGCCGCCGGCACGCGCAGTTCAGACGAATCGGCGAACCCTATAAACGATCGAAGCATTCGCCCGCCGATGAGCAGAACGGCTGCCAGATACATGACCAGAAGCAGAGGTCCGAGAATGACCATGACAGGCTTCGCCGCTAATCTGACCACATGGCGGGGAACGGAGGCTTGTTCGACCCACCTCGAAGATGCTTCGTCACGGCGCATACGGTCCGGGGATCGACCACAAACAGCGGCCACTGCCGAAATGCGGATGTTAGTTCCTTAAGAGCAGGACGCAGCCTACGCTGTTTGAGATGATCGACTGACCTCTCGCCGTGCACGTGAGCTTTCCGATGCCGCCTCGCGAGCCGGAGTCGTAGGCGCTCTCCCCGCGTGAGATGACGTTCGTATTCGGCGAGCAGATCTCTGATCTCTCTCGACATTCCATCCTGCTGTGCCATCGACTTAGAGATCGGATGCAGCCGATATCGGGCGATCGGCTGTCGAACACGAAAGGGCGTCATTCCGTGAACAAACCGCAGGCGAAGCCAGAACTCGTAGTCCATGATATATTCGAGATCCTCACGGAACGGACCCGCCTCGATGTGCACGCGCGCGCTCCAAAAGCAGCCGGGCTGAGCGAGAGGACTACCGAGAAACCACTTGGTGAAATGCTTTCCCGGAAGCTCCGGGAAGGGCCACGGGCCCATTCCGTCACCCCAGCACAGGACATCACCTGCCACCCACTCATGGCCGGCACGAAATGCATTAGCGCACGTGAAGAGAGCGCCGGGCTCGTATGTGTCGTCACTATTGAGATACGCGTAGATGTCTCCTGTAGCCCGATTAAATCCCTTGTTGATCGCGTGACTCTGCCCACGATCCTTCTCGCTTACCCACCAAGACAGGCAGCCGTCGTATCGATGCAGAATGTCGACGCTGTCGTCCGTACTTCCCCCGTCCACGATAATGTACTCGAGATTGGGGTATCCCTGAAGAAGTACGGATCTGATCGTCTCCTCGAGGTACGCGCCCTGATTGAAAGATGGAGTGACAATGCTGATCTTCGGCCAGGTCGCGGTGCCCTTGACGACCTGCGGTCCGGTGTTCGGCCGAACCATTCCAGGGCCCTCGGTCCACGGCCAGCCGGAATGCCCGGCAGGCGGTGGAGGAAGAGTATTCAACGGCGATGATTGCATCTGTCGATCGCAAACGACGGAATAGAGGTCAGGTTTAATTCCCACGAAGCATTCTTTATAATGCCTCTTCTTCAGCGGTGACCCGCCTCGTCGACCTAGTCAGATTAAGGATGTCGTCGTACCAGCTCAGGTAGGCTTTGCACTGCGTCTCGAGGTCGAAACGTGACCGAGCGTCTTGAGCTGCAGTCCGCGCCATCGTGGTACGCAGGTCGTTTTGATCCAGAAGCGTCCTCGCCGCCTGAGCCATCGCTTCACCATCACCGGGTGCGACGAGAACGCCCGTCGCATCCCCTGCCGGGAATTCTCGCCATTTGCCCGCGGTAGAACTACCTTTCAGGCTCCTTACCTGGTCAGGTATCCCGCCGACAGCGGTCGCTACGATGGGCGTACCACACGCGAGAGCCTCGAGAATCGTCATCGGAAAGGTTTCGGCTCTTGCCGCATGAAGATAAAGGTCGGCGGCTTGGTAATATCGCGCCACCGCAGCAGGGTCTGGCTCAAACGGAATGAACCGCACAGGTAGGCCGCCGAGATCCGACGGGGTACCGGTATCACCAAGCACCAGCAGCAGTATACTGCCATGTTCGGCATCGCGGGCCAGCGATCGAACGGCAGACCTGAGCATCCCATAGTCTTTGAATGCATTCTGTCGACCGCCGCTCGCGACAAACAGAAGGACCCGCACATCGGGGTCAATGCCCAGGGCGTTGCGAGCGGCGAGCTTTTCAGTCGGTCTGAAGACGGTCAAATCGACCCCGTTGGGTATTACGCGGGCTTCCACGACTGCCGAAGCAAGACTCGACTGACGAACGCGATCCATCAACCATGCGCAGGGAGTAGCCACAAAGAGACGGCTCTGAGCATAGATGTCGCTCTTCCGCTGCCAGTTCAAGGCCGTTTCATCACGGCGAATAGCTGGATAGATGGTAAGATCTGGGCACGCGCCGCAACCCGTCTTCCACCGGTCACATCCAAAGGAATGACTGCAGTGACCGCTTAAAAGCCATGCGTCGTGAAGCGTCAGGACGAGCGGGGCCTGCCGACTCAACCACGGAAGGGCTCGCAAATCGAAATACCCGCCGTGCAGATTGTGCGCATGAATGATGTCCGGCCGGTGCGGCGGAAGAAACGGCAGGCGATACGTGGCTGGATAATGAAAACTCTCTATCCCGCGAAATTCATCGAGAGCGCGGACCGGTCCTCCAAACTTGTCGGCCACCCGTCGAAAAGCGCGGTACCATCGACCGTGGCCTTCCCCGGTGGAGACCGCCAGCACATCCGGGTCGCTGCCAAATTTGCGGCCGACGGCAAGGTAAGACCGTAGCCCACGGCGTCGATAGGCTTCGAACAGATCCGCCGCTACGCGTTCTGCTCCGC
This sequence comes from uncultured Rhodothermales bacterium, assembly GCA_964554105.1. Taxonomy (GTDB): domain Bacteria; phylum Bacteroidota; class Rhodothermia; order Rhodothermales; family VXPQ01; genus CAZKNF01. The sequence goes on from CAZKNF010000004.1 coordinate 34,153, forward strand.
CCCCGGAGTTCTGCGCGTTGACCTGAAGAATGGTTCGTGCGCTGGTGATCGGCTCTGTCAAGCCTCAGCCCTCGCCGCCTTGACTGCGCGAACGGTGATGGTTACTTCGTAATCTGGATCCCGGTACTCAAGCTCGTCAGAGCGTAATTCCTGCGCCGCAACGCCGTGGAGGAAAGCGGTAGCGGCAAGGACATTGCCGTAGACATCGATCTGAACGTGATCAGGACGAAACCGCTCCTCGAACAAACGCTCTGCCGACATCGACGTAAACCGCCAGTAATCCCCCCATTGGCTAGCATCGAACCTGCTGATCTGCGAGATGCCCGGGATCGTCGCGAGAACGACCCCTCCGGGCTTCAGTGCTCGTTCGACATGTGCGATTGCTGCCAGAAAGTCCCAGAGAAACGGTAGCACCTGGGTAAGGACAACGCAGTCATACGTACCCTCCGGGATTCCTTCACCTGTGCATAGATCACCGACAAGCGTTGCTTCGGGATTGCCGGGCTGGGCGTGAAGCACGTCGGACCTGTTGACGTGATCCTGGCCGAACCTGGTCGTGTAAGCCCGATCACCCACTTCAAGGACGTGCCCCCGAATATCGGCCGCATGCTCCTGCAGAAACTGCTCGATATAATATCGATCTACTGGCGTACCGCGGTCGAATCCGAATGTCCGGCTCAGAGGGGTTACTCGTCTGAGATTGCCGAAATGCAGCCAACCAGAGGGCGGACGTGCCCGTCCGCCGAAACCCAAAAGTCCAACCATACCTCGGACCTGCCGTGGAATTGTCCGATCAGCCACCTCCCGTCCCTTCCGTAAGGATCTCGCGACAAAACCCTTCAGCTTTCCGGAGAACGTATTCGTACGCGTGGCACGGTTCGCACGGACGAGCCGCTTCACCAAACGCGCGACATCGCTCTCCTCCAAACCCTCCTTGCTAATGTACACATCGAGCCAGTCCAGAAAATTAGCCAGTGCAGCGCGATCCGTTCCAGCCGCGATAGATTGATTGCAGCGCGAGTCCGGATGCTGTCGATACTTATACCAGCTCTCGCCAGACGCGTATACCGGCCAGCGTAGACAGATCTTTGCATGGACTATTCCGTCCTCGTGCATATCACGGAAGGCTTCTTCATAGCCCCCGACTTGATCCAGCACGGATTTGCGCACCAGCACGCCGCTCGGAGTGTGCATGTCATCGAGCAGAAATCTCTCGAGAAGTTCGGGCGGATCGATCAAGGTGTCGGCTGAGCCGCCGAGCTCCTGGATGAAATCACGCTGCACATCTTCCGCTGCGCCGGTCCATCCGTACCACAGATAAAGCCTCCCATAGACCATCGCGGCTTCGGGGTGCGCTTCAATGATTTCTACCTGACGCTCCAGCTTCACATGCGTCCAGACGTCATCGGCGTCCAGCCAAGCGATATATTCTCCGCGTGCATGCCGAAGACCTAGATTTCGCGTAGCACTCATGCCGAGATTTGCGTGCCCGTCGTGCTCTACGTAGCGAACTCTTTCCGGAAATTGTTCAGCGAACGACCGAGCAATATCGGTGCTCCTGTCGGTCGAGCCGTCATCGCATAGGATCAGTTCCCAGTTTTCATAAGTCTGGGATAGGACACTGCCGAGCGCTTCCTCGAGAAATCGCTCCTCGTTGAGGAAAATGACGATGACGGAGACCAGTGGCTTATGTTCGGGCACTCTACTATTCACTCCTCTGACCCATCGGACGGCCGGTTCACACGGGATGCACGAGAATTCGCGGATTCAATGGAGGATCGTCTTTCGAGTATGCTCCGGTTAGGGCTCGAGTACATTTCCACATATCGGTCGCTGATCTTCTGCGTGTCGGTGGCCTCTTTCAAACTTGCTGCGGCATCCGCTTCGATCACGACGAATCGGTAGGAGCCGGTTCCCATTTGCGATTCGACATCGGCCGCCTCGCGCACACCGCTTACGTGACGCGTGAAACCACGCCCCCATGCGGGGTACATCCACGTATCTTCTGCTCCCACATACAGCACGGAGTCACTTTCGCCGGCCTTGGAATCGAGCACATCGAATCCCTCAATCTTATACATGTAGTTCTCCTGAGACACGTCGGATAGTCTTGGCAATTCGCCATCTGTAGCCACCTGCATGGCAGATTTAGCAAAAATGCCGTCCGAAGCGTTCGTAACGATTTGAATGACGTTTAGAATGCAGAATGCGCTGCAAAACGAAACCAGAGCCAGCAGGGCCGGCTTCTTAACTCTGGTAAAAAGTGATATGGCAAGAATAGCGAACGCAGGCACCATCCAGATCATGAATCGCTGATCCCAGCGGACCGGCTGCCGTGCAATAACAACTGACACGAACAGGACGAACACGAGAAGAGCCAGCACAGCGAGGACGGCGTCGCGCTTGCCGCGAACAACCAGTTGCCGAAGCGCAGAAACCGTCCCAAAAATGAGCAAAAATGGGAAGAGATAGCCGAAATGCGAAAAATCATGTTCGAAGATCTGCTCGGTGACCAGCCGTTTGAATGAAAGGTCGTAGAGATAGTATTCAGCGGCCGCGGCGAGGTTCGTGAGTCCAAAGGTGAAGTTTACCTCTCCGGGCCTGATACCAACCGGCACCTGCGCCCGCACCAGGTTATTCCAGTAAAGATCGCCAACCAGCATCAGCACGCCAACTAGAGTGATGCCTCCGAGAAGAATCACGGCGCGAAACGGGACGCGCCGCAACAGAACAAGAATGAGCAGCACCAGGCCTGCCGCACCAGCGACGTTGAGACCCATCACCTTCGTGGCCACGGCCAGACTGCCCGTCAGGCCGAGAAAAAGGAGTCGCTCGTGCAGGCGCGTCTGAGGATCTGCGGATATATGGAGCGTCCAGTAGAACGTGCCGAGAATGAGAGCGAGGAAGATAATGTCGTTTTTTGCCGTGACCGCACCGTAAAGAATCTGAGGTGCCGTTAGAGTCAGGATCACGGCAAGGTAGGCAAAATCATCTCGCTTGAAGACGAACTTCGCCGCTCCGAACACAGCGACGAGACTCACGATCAGGGCAAGAATGTTGGGGAGCTCCATCCAGGCATCCGAACGCGAGAGCAGTGCGATATTTAGCATCTGCAACTCTGCACCGTTGACGCGATAGAGCTGACGCAGATCCTGAGTTGGTCCGACCGACAGACTCTCACTCTGTACGTAGCTTGCCACCATCGGCATGTGGTATGCCTGAACGTCCCAGACGTGCGTTGGGACGACCAATGTGAATACCACTAGCCCAAGAACGGCCACTGCTGCGGTCACCAGCACGATTCGTCCGACGAGCGGACCACGCTTCAGTTTCTCTAAAAACGGCCGGGTGTACCTCGCGAGGTGTTGGCCGCCTGGTTGGATGTATATATACACTCCCGCGGCTACCGCCGTGATCAGGTAAGCAATCCACAGCGCCGATGTGGAAAGGAGGTGAACCACGTCCAGTGTTTTGACGAGGACGACCTGAAAGAAGTAGAAGACGACGTAACCGATGAGCACGGATGAAATGAATCCCGCAGTGCGCCGTCGCGCATCTACAGCTGCCACGATGAGCGCGAAGATCAGCACCCATACCACGGCGGCGCCGAGCGCACAAAGGAGTTCAACCATACTCGTCGTGCTCAAAAGATGGATGTGCCACGTCCTTCTTCCTGCGTCTTGCGTGAAGCACGAAGAATACGAGGACCCCTAGCCAGAGAAACGATTGCCCGATTTCCAACAGGACGGTGAATCGGTCGGATAGATCGTAAAATGCCCATGTAGGGACGTGCATCATTGCCCATGTCAGCGCAAGCAAAATGCCTGCCACTATATGGCTATAATCGAGCCGGGGGCGTGTTGCTGCCACTCGAAACAATGAAATCATGGGAATCAGCATCAGCAAATCGTCGTAGAGCCGATGATGAATCCACAACCTCGACACGATAGCGGCAACTCCCATCACCGTCCAGAAATCGCCCTCACGATTGCGGAATGTCCATAGGCCGTGACCTGCCAGAATGATTAAAGAGGCCGGCATCATCAACGGCTCCAGTCCGGCCAGAGCCAGCCATTTGTGAATGTTGGCGTTTCCCTCCATTACCGTGACCTCCGATCCTGCCTGACCCAACCATTCCCCGGTTAAGGTCAGGAGGCCCGCGCCCTGAAAGGTGGACGCCAGAATGGAAAGTATGCCGTACCCAAGCACTACGAAAATCATCGGCCGGAGCCTGCCGGGAAGTACGCACACGATCCAGAAAAAAGGCACGGAGAGGGTCGGCTTTACCAGCGCGGAAAGAAGAAGCGTTGCGGCGAACAAATCTTCCCACCAGCGGCCGCGGCAACGGTGAAGCCATACGAGTCCCACCAACAACATTGCCATGACGTGGAGTCCGACCTGGCCCACGAAGACGTTCATCTGCGTGGGATACATCGAAAAAATTAGCAGCGCGGCGAAAATACGCTGTATGCGTGTGTTCGCACCACTCTCCCGCACGGTGATCAGGGCAAGTACGCCCGCTGCCACGGCTATGCCGGCAGCCCACAGCCAGCGTGCGGAGGTGAGGGGGAGCCATCCCAGCCATGGCCAGAGGATTACATAACTTGCAGGTGGATAGTCGGCATTTTCGATGATGCCGTACAGCGGACGTCCGGCGAACCACCTGTGCACCTCCACATAGCGGTTCTTCAAGTCGACGGCAGCCCAGGGTTCAACGTCAGAGACCAGAAAGGGAAATGCATACAAGAGCCGCCCTGCGGCCGCGACAACCATATATGCGGCCGCAACGATCAGGATATTCCGGCCGTGTCTGATCCACGTCCGACCCAGCCAAGGAACGATCACTTCGTCCCAGCCTTTCTGCAGGGATGTTCTGGCATATCTCATCAATCCGGAACGGTCGCTGATGCAGTCGGTCCCGAGGCTTTGTAAAGCAGGAAGCCTAGCACAGCCAACCAAACGACTGTCTGTCCAAGTTCGACGAGCACCCGCAGGAGGAACGGAGCTCCATCGAAGAATACCCAATACGGCAAGAGGGTTGTCGCCCACGTCGCAGTCAAAAGCATGCCGGCCGCCACATCACTTCCGTCTGGTAACGAAGGAGTTTTGGCCAGCCGAAAAAGCGCGATCATCGGCAAGAGGATTAGAATGTCATCATAAACGCGGTGATGGATCCAGAGGCGCGCCACCAGCGCCGCGACGCCAACGAGCAGCCAGATCTCAGCGCTTCGGTGCCTAGCCGTCCACAGCCCTAGTGCCCCAAGTATCAGCAGCGACACCGGCAACAGCCACTCCTCGAGTCCGACGAAGGCCAGCCACTTGTGAACATTGACCGTTCCCCTGTGCAATGTCAACATGGAGCCCTGCCCCAGCCACTGCTGCATCAAAGTGGTAAGTCCGGCTTGTTGAAAGAGGGCCCCAAACGCTGAGAGCGCCCCGTATCCTATCACCACAAACGTGATTGGGCGCCACCTTCCCGTTACAAATAGCGGAATCCAGAAAAAAGGGACGGACAGCGTCGGCTTCACGAGTGAAGCCAGGAGCAACACGGATATAGCGACGTCTTCCCACCACGCACCACGGCTTCGGTAGAGGCAAACCAGACCCGCAGCTAGCGGAACGATAACATGAAGACCTAGCTGACCAAGCCAGATCGTCAGCTGGGTGGCGTACATCGGCAACACCAGCAGCGCCATGAACAGTCGCTCCGGAACAGTTCGAGCCGCGCTTTCGCGCACGACTAGATAGATGAGCGCCCCGAGAAGAATGGCCGCCGAGGCAGCCCAGAGCCACCGGGCTGATTCGAGCGGCAGCCACCCCAGAAGGGGCCAGAGCATCACATAGCTTGCAGCCGGATAGTCGGCACTTTCGACCACTCCATAAAGGGGAAGACCGGCGAACCAGCGGTGCACCTCGAGGTAGCGGCTCTGCAGATCGATCGCTTCTTCGGGAATCGACGTAAGAGCGAGAAAGGCATATCTCAGGCGCAGAATGCCCGTGATGCCCATATATACGGCCGCGAGTATGAGCAGCCTTCGACCATGGACCGACCACTGCGCCCGCACCCATGGCGCTATTTTGGTAGCCCACCCTGCGACAAGAGCGTTCACGAGTTCGATCGGCTTCTTGCAGCGCGGTGCCGAACTGTACCCGCCATCCTTCAATCCTCCACAACGTGAGCTTCAAAAATGCTCCGATACGTATCCCATTTGTCCGTATCAAAAGCCCCGTCGGCCAGGCAATCTACCGCCGCGTACGCCATGGCAAGGGCATGGTGCGTGTTGTCGTGGGCAAAAAGACCCTGCCTGCCGTAGCTGAGAAGACGCGGCAGTCCGCCTACCCATGCGTCGAGTACATCAAAGTACTGTTCGTAGCCTTGTTCGTAGATAGGATACGCGTGATGCAGCCGCTTTACGTGAATCGCAGAAGGTGGTCGGGGGAGAGGAATTTTCGCAAGCGCCAGATCGTCCGCGACAATTCGACCGAGCTCGGTGTCCGTCATCGACCAGTATTCGTCGTCGATAGAACAGGGCAGCTCCGCACAAAGCGTCGTCTGCGCTCGCGGATGCATCGAGCCGGCATAGTTTTTAGGTTCGGATAGGCGGGTAATCGAAATTTTAGCACCGGGAAAGTAGTGCGCGTCGTATTCCGTGAATCGATCGACAGGTAGTTGAAGATAAATGAGAAGCATCGCACGATACCGCAGCGACGCCGCAGCCTTCAGAACCGCGGCCGGCGGAGGCGGCTCTACCATTCGAGCTAACAAACTCACCGGGATGGTGGACCAGACATAATCCGGCTCGAAGGTCTGCTGCTCACCGTCTCGTTCAGCTATCACCTTCCATTTCCGGTTTAAGGTGCCCGGCTCCACCAACTTCTCTACCTTCCACCCGAGCAGGAACGCGGCGCCGTCATCGCGAGCGGCATCAGCAAAGGCCTCGCTGATCTGCCCATATCCGTGACGCGGATAAAAAAACCGGCCCTTGCCATCCTTCTTCAAGCCCGGTAGCTGAGCGGCCACTTTGCGCAGGAGCTTACCGAAGGAGCCGGCCGAAACCCGGCGCCGTGCCTGAATGGCTGAAAGCTCCTCCGGCTCGCGTCCCCAGATCTTTCGGGCGTACGGAAAATAGAAAGAATCACAAATCGTAGGCCCCAGGTTCGCGCGCAGCACCGACGCAAAGGTATCGCCCTCCGTTTGCGTCCTCTTCACGAGTCCGGCCACCATGTCCCACGTCGTACGCAGCGCAAAACCTCGGTCCATGTGGAGCAGCATGTCCAGCGGCTTCAGCGGAAAGTGAATCCACTTTCCCCTGAGATTGATGCGACCGTGCCGAGGCCTATCGACCAGATCTCCTCCAAGCAAGTTCTTGATATCTGCAAGGATGTTGAGATCCGTGGCGGGATGCAGGCGATGACTGCCGTAGTCCAGGCGCTGGCCTCCCATCTCGAAACTGCCGGCATTGCCGCCAACGACGTCGCGCTGTTCGACGATTGTGACATCGGCCCGATCTAACGATCGAAGCCGGTAGGCCGCTCCCACTCCAGCGGGACCTGCACCTAGTATCATGATATGCGGCTTACTCATGAAAACCTCGAGTCGAACCTAGGAGCGAAAACGATGTACGTTCGCCCGCGGGCGAGCGACTCTGGATCCACCAAATCATTCCACCAATCAAGCCTCCCGCAATTAGCACCGAATACCATACGAGGGAAACTACTAGACCCTGCGTTGCGGGCACGCCAAAAGGCACAAGAAGAGCCGCGAGTGTTGCATCTCGGACGCCCAGTCCACCGATGCTTACGGGCAGCAGTCCGGCTGCCTTTGCCAGCGGCCACGCCAAAAACCAGACCGCCAGAGGCACATCTATGCCGAGAGAACGGCCCAACCAGGCATTCAATAACACGAAACTGCTCTGCATCAATAGGGCGAGAAGGAAGGCGCTTGCGGTAATGCCCGGGCTACGCCATAGCCTGCGGAGTGAGACCAGAACTCGCCCGATTCGGCGCCTATATTTTGTAGGCCAGCGATGAAGCGGCCGGCGCAGCAACAATGGCAGCATCATGGCGCCTGCACCAACTGCTAAAATACCCGCGAGAACAGCGATCTGCGTGCTCCAACCAGAAAGGACGCTACCGGCGAGGAGACCTCCGCCTGCAATCAGGACTCCCAACGCTGCCGTGTCGATCATCCGATCCGCAAGCCCCCCAAGTACGACGGCCTCAGGTTCTGCGGTTCGCTTTCCTGCCAGCGTTGCCCTGAGAACGTCCCCACCCACCAGGCTCGGAAGGCATAGGTTCGCGAAAAGACCCGCAGCATAGAAACCGCTCGCGTCGAAAAGACGAAGCGGTGAACGACCGGTATTCGCGTTGACAATCATGCGCCACTTGATGACGCCTAAGAAATGAACGACGCCGAATCCTGCCAGGACCCACATCCATACCGACAGCGAGACGTCGTGCCATGCCTCCAGCACCTGCTGCCAGGGCAGCAGCAGGAAAAGCAGCCCCAGAATCGAAACGCTGACCAAAAGTCGCAGCCAGAATTTCATGACGATCTCTGGATCCGTGCATTCTGTGAATGTATGCGGGCGTTTTGATCGGCCAACAGACCGACGGACCAAACGATTAAGGCGCCAAGCAGTCCCAGAATCGCGCTTTCGGAAAGATTGTCCTGCGTCACGTCGTAGACAAACTTCGCGATCCCCATCGTAGCGAAGATGAGGCCTGCGGGAATGAAGACTTTGAGTGGATTGAAGAACACGATCGTGCGCAGAATCAACAGCAGAAAGTCATAAGCATGCCGTGGTCGGATTTTTGATTTTCCAAGCCGAGCATGGTAGTTGATCGGCACGTACTTGACGTCGTGGTCATTGCAGGCGGCTGCGAGCGTGATTGTAGTGGTAAACGAGAAGCCGGAAGGCAGCAGATGATGGTAGGCTTCTACCAGATCCTTACGCATCAGGCGGAGCCCCGAATTCAGGTCCGGGAGCTTTCGGCCAGCGAGATAGCTCGCGAGTCCACCGAGTAGCCACTTTGCCGGCCGGCGCACTAACGGTATTTTCGCAATCTTGCCCGTGCGTGCGCCTACGACCATCTCGTGGCTGTCAGCATGTTCCAGGAGACGCGGAATGGCGGAGCACGGATAGGTGCCGTCGGCGTCGGTGATCAGGATCCAATCGAATTGTGCGGCGGCGATGCCTCGCTTGAGCGCCGCCCCGTATCCCTGATTATGGCTGTGTCGCAGCACCCGAATCCCCTCTGCCGCAGCATTCGCGCCCGTATCATCCAGCGATCCATCGTCGACGACCAAAATTTCGTACGCCCATCCAGATTGATCCATGACCTCGGTGATTGCCTGGACCTGACTCGCAATGTGTGCACCTTCGTTGAAGGCCGGTATGATTACCGTCACTGCTTTGGGTAGCTCGTGTTCGCGAACTTCCTGAATTTCCTCGATGAGACGTGGTAAAGCAGATGGCGTGTTCTCCGTCATCGCGTGCTCTCAGTTTTGGCCGAAACGAGTACGATCGAGCCGTAAATACCGGTGGCGAGAAGGATCACAAACACGTAGTCCAGGACGTGTTCGAAAGCGTGCCCTGCCACCATCGCCGCCAGTCCTTGTTTGGACTGACCAACGTCCATAAGATCGCCCGAGAATGAAACCACCGAGAGGAAGACTGGAATGGCGAAGACCAGTACGAGAGCGATCCATGTATTGCGTTCAAGAGGAGGTATCGGCTTCGCATTTTCGCCTCTTAAGCTTCGATCACGTCGCAAGAGCATCGACACCGCGTGCAAGGATCCCAGTCCAAAGAGAACGGTGATCGGCCCGTGGGTCAGGATCTCTCTGGCTTGATGTCCGGTGTACCTTACGTCCATAAAGATATTGGACGAGAGCCCGAAAAGAAGAGTAAGCGCGGCAACGTACATCCACGGCAGCCACTTGACCGTCCGAGGCACTGAAGACGCGTTGTCCGCGGGATAACCGAGTACTACGGTCGAAAATGGTATATACAGCATCGTAGCCGCACCAAACCAGATTGTACTCAGCCAGTGAAAGTGCCAGTGAGATCCATACGCGATTAGATCGTCGCGCGTTCGAAACTGGAAGAGGTCATAGATCGCGCTCTGGAGTCCTTGTTGCAGCGATACCGCCGCCATCGCAGCCCCTGCGAGCGTAACGCCGGCAATCAGTGTCACCCCCGTAATGATCGCCGCGAGATGGCGGTCTGTGGACTCTTTTATGCCGAGGATGCCCTCCGCTGTGGCAAAGCTCGTCGCGAGAAACAAAGCATAGGCGAAATCGACCGGAATTTCGCGGAGGAAATGACTGTAGTAGAAGATTGTACCCTGCAGAGAATAGCGGCCGCTTTCGTGGACGACTGCGTTCCAGAGCTGCAGCGTACCATGATCGACAGCAAGCCACACGTATGCGCCGAGTAGCAGCGTGATCGGAACGCCGAAGCAGGCTGCAAGAAGTAGATGCACGCGAGTCCGGAGCAAACTTGACGCCTCTGCTGCCAACTTATCATCTCGCATGATCATATGGTTCCACCTTTTCGAGGGTGAAGGGAGCGAGCTCTGACGCGACTTCATCTTTCGCGTAGAGGACTGCGCGGCTGCGAAGTGCTCGAACTTCCCTCCGTGGCTTGTACTCCGACAAGGCGGCGCTCATTTCATCATTTGTCGTTCTATAAGGCCCCCATCGGGCACTGTCGAAAAAAAGAAGCCAGACGCGAGCTTGCGGGTTGTCAGTAACCGCGCCGATATAGTCATCTGCTACGTATTCCGGAGAAAGACGGTCGATGTAATAAAAAAGCGGCGTGAAAACCCAGCTCTGAGGTACGACAAAAACTAGATCGCCCCGCTCAAAGTGCGAGGTCATCTTCTGACCAAGAACGGCATAGTTTCTCGCCTCGGTCGGAAACTGCCGAAAGTGGGCGATTCCAGAGTAGTGAACAACAATTAATGCCGCGCCCAGAACGATTGCGACTGAACGATGCTTCGAGAGATGCAAGATGCCCGAAGCAATCAAAATCAATAGGTACGGAACGAACATTGCGAAGGCGCGCGGAGTCAGCATTGACGTCCAGAACGATAGCATCAAGACGGCTGCGGGCGGTAATAAAGAAAGCACCGCAGGCAATGACACACTCGTTCGTAGCTGCGAGAAAGCATTCATGCTCGTCTGATCTCCGCCATATCGGAAAAGAACGGACTTCAGTACACCGAGAGCCGGCCCCAGGACGAGCCCCAAAAACGGCACGATCGCGACAAACGCGATAAGAGATTCACGGCGGTGGGCGGCCGCCGAAAACGCCAGGACGATAAGCGCCGATCCGCAGGCAATTGGGAGCAGGCTCCGAAGATTGAATAGCTCCGCATGGCAGCATCGGGGGGACAAAACCAGACGGTTTGAGCGCGATCGGACGCAGCAAACCAGGGCGAGTGCCAGGAGAAAAAGACTTGAGATCGCCGAAAACGTCCGGGCGGGAATCGAAAGGAAATCCGGCTGGAAAAGAAAGCCGAATGAAAGATACTGAGCGACAAACGACACCGAAGGAGCCGGAAGCGTTACGTCATCGCCAAGATACACGATGTGGGCAAGCGAGGCCGCACCGAGAATGATGACGAGCTGTTGAATGCCCAGCGTTCTGCGCGTCCCGCTCGAAGACGCCGGCGGACCGAGCCCGACCCACAGCATTTGACCAGCAAGAACCGTCCAGAAGAATGTTTGAGTATAAATTGCCAGCCATGAGGAGATGAGGTATGCAAGCTCCCACCAATGCCGCTTTTCCGAGTTACGCACAACGTGGAGTAGTGTATACGTCGACACCAGTGCCAGAAAACAGCCCATCATGTACATCCGGGCAAACTGGCTCCAAAAAATGAGAAATCCGCTGAAAGCCACGAGTGCCGCGCTCATCAAGCCCACACGACGGTCGTACGACAGCGAGGCAACCCCATAGACCAGTACGATGCATCCGATGCCGAATAGGGCGGACGGTAGCCGAAGAGCCGTGAGACCGACGCCGAACAGCTTTGTCCACCCCCACATGAAAAAGTAGTAGACCTCGGGATGCCCCTCGCTATGAAAGTGCCACCAAAAGGTATCATAGAACGATAGACGAGCCGGTGGCCACGATATGTCCGCAGGCCACTCAATGTTCGGAACGATGGCTTCGGTGTGTGTGAGGGTCTTCCGTGTCAGATCATCTAGTCTGAGCACCGACCCGCACGCCACGACAACCATCAGCGCGACAATGACTCTCCGGCGACTACGGATCTCATTCTTGGCAGGAATCTGAAGAGCACCCGAACCCGCCTCAAGCGTAGGAGATGTCTGGCGTTCTCTTCGGCGGCGTGACAAGGTTTGCACCAGGAGACGCAGCAACCCAAAGCCGACCAGCGCTGCCCCCATCGCAAAGAGTCCCGCCATGGCGACTTGCCGCGTGGATGCCCCTGCTGCCAGTTCGAATATCAGCTGGAGCACGCCTGCCCGCCCCCACCACTCCGGCGAACCTGTTCCATATCGACCTCATGATGCTTGAATCCTTCCATAAATGACGCTGCAAGAGTCCTCGTCATAAACGGTTCGTGATCTTCGCGGTAATCACGTTTGTGAAGAGAACAGGGGTGAGATGGTCAAGAGTCGCTCCGCTGCGTAAGGAGCCATCGCGTTAGCCCGTAGCCCAGGGCTACGAGGTACGTTATTTCTCCGGTAGCTCGAGTGGGCTTGCGCATTAGATATGTGAGTACCCGCAGTAGGCGGACCCTTACTTCCCTCACGAGCCGACCCAGCATGTAGCGGTCCTGCAAGTTCAAGTGCTTCGCGTAGTACTGCCCCTGTCCGCGGCCATAACTCCAGCGCAAGGATAGATATTCTCGATCCGAACGCCATGCTCTATGATAGAGGACTGCATCCGGCCTGTACAGGATACGATACCCGGCCTCTAGAAGACGAAATGCGAATTCATTATCCTCGGCGTTGACGAGTCGCACGTCGAATGCACCGACCTCATCAATTGCCGATCGAAAGAGTGCCATGTTATTGGAGTAAAGAATGTCTTCACCAATCCGACCCTCATAGTCGACGGGCATCTGGTCCGTCCTGGTGGAAGGCACGAATCCGCCTGCCTTACCTGACGGCGCCGGCATCACGCGGCCGGTAACCACGCTGCGAGGACCTGCATTGAGAAGCGCATCGACCAGCTCACGGAGCCAGGACCTAGTAACCAAAACATCGTCATCCGTGAACACCAGTATGTGATAGCGTGCCTCGGCGATGCCGAGATTCCGGGCACGGCTCGCTCCCATTGAGGCGTCGTGCAGATAGCGGACATTACACCTCCGACTGGTCGTGAGCGCTGCCAGATGTTCATTCGGCGCGTCACTCTGATCGACCACAATTAATTCTGCCGGTACTTCCTCTCCCTGAAGAATGGAGTCCACCGTTTCGGCGAGTAGCTCGGGCCGATTACGGGACGGAATGATAAGCGACAGCAAGGTACGACCGTCATTATCTCTAAGAATTTGCGGCTGCTCTCCGGGCATTTGTTTGATGTCACTCATCCGACTATTCCTTACCCGAAGTGGCGCTTGAGACCCGTCCGTAGGTCCTTCTGATATCATCTGCGAATTTACGGGCCTGCGCATAGCGGATTCCTCCAACAAGCGCACCGCGAAGTTCTGCAAGAATTAGATCAGGCGGAAATCCAGGCGAGCGCATCAAACTCCTCAGAAGGCGTTGTGCCTGCGTCCAAAACTGTCGGATACCGATCGACATAAGGCGAATACGCTGGTCTGGAAAGCTCCTGGCACTGGAAAACAGGCTCGCGTAGAAGCCGCTGCCCCAGCTCTCGATCTGCTTCCGCAGTTGTTCATACCCGCGTCGATGGCGATGACGTGCGATTGCACCAGGTTCGTACTGCAGAGCATACCCATTTTGCAAAACCCGATAGAACATCTCGACATCGCCTCCGCCGTTTGTGACAGTACCGGCATCTAAGGCTGGATCAAACAAACCGACCCGGTCGAATACGTTACGACGAAAAGCCATGCTGGCTCCTGTTCCGCACTCGGCCCAGGCGCCGGGAAAATAGTCGGTCTGACCGTTGCGCCCGCCGCAAACGGAATAACGACGGCGTTCGAAACCGCAACCAAAGCCGCCATAACGCTCAAAGAAGATCTGCGCGCACGTCTCGAGCTCAAGTGGAACAACAAGGCCGGTCGTCGCGCCAATTTCATCGTCCTCAACAAAGGCAGCAGTTAGAGCGGCCACCCACCCCTCGTCAACCACGACATCATCATCCGTAAATGCGATAATCTCACCGCGAGCTTCAAGGATAGCTCGATTCCTCGCCCAATTCAGGCCCGGACGTGGCTCGTGAACGTATCGCACGGAGGGGTACTCCTCAAAAACCAACCGGGCGGTCTGACTCGTAGCTGGTGCATTGTCGACCACTAGCAGGTCCAGATCAGGATAATCCTGCAACTTGAGCGCATCCAAAGTAAGAGCAAGATCTTCCGCATTATCTCGTGTACAAACAGCAACTGTAACCGCCTGATTGTAGCTGGACGACGGTGTGTACACCTTCGAATCGCGTCCATCGATACCTGACATCAAGTATTCGACAGCATCCGTGGATTGCATCAGTCGCTCAAGCGCGGCCTGATGCTGATCCAGAACTGCTTCCCGAAGATCTCCGGCCGTAATCCATTCACCTGCAGCGGGCAGTGCGACGTACCCTATCGGCGTACCTCTAACGCGGACCAACGCCTGCAAGGCATCGTAGCCACCGATGTCGGTCACATCTTGCAGTGGCTCATCCCATTCAATATCGATGACTTTTATGCGTTTGCTCATATAATGGCTTTCCGGAGGGCATTCAAGACCTGAAATCTCGTCCACCGGAAATCTCTTAATGCATCATCTGCTAACGCTGAAAGTACGTCTCCAATTCTCGGGAGAATGCCTCGCCGTTTGCATTCGTGACGTCGACACGTGGCAATAGATACTGCTGGCTATCCCGACGCACCGGCCCACCAAGACAGGCGCACGCAAACTTGTAGCCCGCATGGCGTACCTCAGAGACTGTGTCCTCCGAAAAAAGGCCGTAGGGATACGCAAAGCTCTGAATTGGGTGTCCCAGCCACTGCTCTAACGTGACCTTGCATTGGCTTATCTCATTACGCTGTACGTGCAATGGACATTCTGTCAGATCTGGATGATCGATCGTGTGACCACCAACCTCAACGAGGTTGCCTTCATCCAGAGTCAATACCTCCTCGGCCTCTAGTGCGCGATGTGTCGGGCGAACCGTCGGCTCTCGCCCGGTCCAATCCTGCAACTTGTCGAGAACATTAGTCCGCTCGGCACCGCTCATAGAGCGCATCAGCGGATAAATTGACTTCAGTGCGGCATGCCGCGACGTCGGGGGATCCTGATCGATCACGCTCCACGTGTGCAGCCCGTTCGACTTTGCGTTCTCCGTTGCTGCCGTTCCATTTAGATCGAAGACCAAAGAGTGCCCTTTGATTTCGATCTCCAGCCGAGAGGGCAGTGACCGTGCATCAAGAAATATGGCCTCGAGTTCATCCCACCAGAACTCCCGGTCTCGACCTACACGTCCGGTCGTCATAAAGACTGTAGCAGGTATGTCATACCGCTCAAGCAAGGGCCGGGCGGCGTACAGATTATCTTGATATCCATCATCGAATGTGACGCACACCGCGCGATCCGGCAGTTTACCATTCCGTACACAACCAGCAAGCTCGCTCAAGGGCACTGGCGTCCCCAGGTCGCGGATGACCTGTAAATGCTCCTCAAAATGTTTCGGCGAAACGCAGAGTCGGTAAACGTCCGAAGACGGCTCGGCGATGCGGTGGTAGAGCAAGACCACGCAATGTGGCCCGAATCTGCCACGAATCCGAAGCATCGTTTGCTGCAGCATTTTTGGAAGCGGGCTCACGAGCATTGCTGCGGAAGAACTGTTAGAACGGGCATCATCATGACGCTACCTTTTGGGCGCGGACCGTTATGAGCAATTCGTAATCCGGGTCATGATAGTCCAACTCATTCCTTGTAAGTTCACCGCGACCTAACCCGTACAGGAACGACGCCGCGGCTAGGACATTGCCATGAGACGTGACATCTAAACCCTCCACATGAAAGTGCTCGCCGAAGAGCCGCCGCATGGAGAGTACGGTAAAGTTCCAGCACCAGTAGTCTCCCCACGGCTCCGTATCATGCCGATTGATCTGAGAAATACCAGGAACGGTAATCAGGGCGACCCCCCCGGGCTTTAGTATTCGATGGATAGTCTGGATCGCCGCATGTACGTCGTATATGAGCTGCAGGGTCTGAGTGACGATCACGCAGTCAAAGGTATCTGAAGGGATGTGATCGGCGGTCGAAAGATCGCCGACAATCGTGGCTGCCTCGTGCTCTCTTTTCTGGTACACGAGGATGTCGATCTGACGCACGCGATCTTTGCCGAACCATCGGGTGTACGTATCTTCTGCAATCTCCATGACGCGCCCATGGACATCGGATCGGTTTTCCTTCAGAAAACGCTCAATATAGTACCGGTCGATCGGCCCTCCCCTGTCATCCCCCCATTCACGACTTATCGGATTGACACGACGCAGACTTCCAAACCTCACGAGCCCGACGGGCGGGATGTCGCCAGTGCCCTCCCACCGCCCACGAAACCATCTGCGAACCGGGGGCAGCGTGGCATTGAACACAAGCTTGCGTACACCACGTTTAGCTCGCGTCAGAACATGCTTTAGAGACATACCTGCAAGGATCTTGCTTGTGTAAATATGGATAGCCCCGCATTCCGCCAACAGCCGCCAATGCACGTGCTATGTGCGATCAGTCCCTAAGTATCGCCTGAGAAACCGAGACCATAACCATTCACGTATAGGGGCCGGTACGATCATCCGACCAATCCGGAACAATGCCGCAAGGACCTCCTCCCACAGAAACCCCTTGAGCGTGTCTGATAAGGCTCGAAACTGAAATACCAGACGCTGCGTCACGGGATTTTGATAATACCACAACTCTCGCCGCAGCAACTTCAATGCTTGCGAGTCCTCCGCCAGGTGCTCCGAAAGATAGCTGTCCAGCCACTCGAGAAATGACTGATGTGCGGGATGCGGCCTCTCAGCATCGTACTCACCTGCTTCCATTGCCAGCATGCAGTTTGAGTCGGGATGCTGTCGGTAGAGGTCCCACGACTCGCTCGTGACGAACGCGGATGAGGCAAGAAATATCTTTGCGAAGAACGCCTGATCTTCGTAGAGGCCTTTAAATCGCGGTTCAAAGCCGCCCACGCTATCGATGATGTCGCGCCGCATCAGGACGCTGCAAGTTGCCGGTGTAGTAGCCTTTCGCTTCAAAAATTCTATGAGAAGCGTCGGGGGTTCATACAACCGACCTGGCCGGACTCCCGGCCTGCGCCAATCGTCTCGGATTGCATCCTCAGGTCTTCCGGTCCAGCTGTGCCATAACTTCGTCGGTCCGTAAACCATGTCCGCCTCTGGATGCTGCTTAAACAGCGACATTTGACGCTCGAGTTTTTCAGGTAACCAGATGTCGTCGGCATCCAGAAATGCTACAAATGCTCCTTGCGCGTGCTTAATTCCAAGATTACGTGACGCGCTCATTCCGCGATTCTCGTGTCCATCGTGCTCTAGATAGCATATGGTCCCCGAATGTGCGGACGCATACTTCTTCGCCACCTGCGTGCTTCCGTCGGTCGAGCCGTCGTCAACCAAGTGCAATTCCCAGTGATCATACGTTTGTGCGATCACGCTCTCTACCGCCTGCGCAAGAAACCGCTCCTCGTTAAGGAAAGTGATGACAACAGAGATGAGCCGTTGTCGACGTTTCGCATCGATGTTCATCTCAGGAGAGCGTTGAAAATGAGGTTGATGCATCGGACAAAACGTTGCCGATTAACTCCGGATTTCTGCGAATTGTCTTGTCTGACGCAACCAGCACATGCCCTGAACGGCTCTGAGTATCCATTCATGTGCTCCTGACGCGGAACACGTGTGTCAAACCGGCCCCGCCAATCGGGAAATCCTCCTATACGCTTCATGACTCAGATCGACCTGATGCCTGGCGGCGGTGAGCAATCTATCTCTAACACTCTCTGCCTCCTGCCAGGCGTGTACTATCGCTTCGGCGAGGACAGAGGAGAGGTCGGGATCGCTAAGACGGACCACCGTACAACCCACACCAAACTGATCGGCTAAACCTTCAAACTTGCTGATATAGTAGGCTGAATTGACCAATCCAACGGCAGGAATTCCCGACGATAAGGCGAATACGGCTGCATGATAGCTACCTGCTACCACGACACGACACCGGTGGACCTGTTCGATTACTTTGCGCGTGGTATCCAACCCTGCTCCACCGTCGGAATCATCGTCGTAGCCAATCATCAGTTGCCGTATTGTGTCGGAATCTTGCTCACCCGGGACTCGTGAGATCGGAATGGGAATCAAAGGAGCGTTCAATAATTTCGCCGCTCCATGCAAAATCGGGCGAATTTCATCCGTCAAATGCTGGTTGACATCCGCATAGCCAGACGATCGAAGATTGATGCCTAACCCTGTCCCCGGCCGTTCCGGTTGCTTCCCGAAAGCCAACTCAATGGCATCATCACCTGTCGTCATTACCCGATCTGGTGAGACTTGAAGCGCCTGGAGGAGTGGCGCACCGGCCTTCTTTTCTCGCAGCGAGATGAAGTCGACTCGCGGTAGGACAGACGTTGCCAACGCTCGCAGTTTCGGATCTTCGAGTGGCCCCATCCCCTGCCCTACCATTGCCGACCGTGCTCCGTTGTGGAGCGCCAACCGAAATACTTCAAGAAGCTCGGTAGCATACTCGGGGAACGTATCCGAAATACCACCCATGCCGTTCGCCACAATCATATCGGCTCCTGCAACGGTCCCATAGAAGTCTTCCAAGTCATTGACCGGTTTACCTCGTAGCCGTAGGCTCATCCTTAACAACGAGTACGCGAGCGTTGGGAAGTACCGCTTGAGAAATCGCTCAATCTTGTGAAGGCGCTCCCTGAGGATACTCGGGATATTCAGCGATAGAACTGATTCGAAGATCGATTCCTCAAACCACATGCGGCGCCCAGACGAATCGAGAGGTACCACATTGGGACCATAGCAAGGAAACGTACTTGGTACGTCCGTGAATACCTGGATCGTTGCTTTCGGCCACATTGTGCTCATACGAGACAGAGCTACCTCAAGCATTGCGGTATCGCCGATATTCCGTATGATGTAGTCACTAGGCTCCACGAGAACGCGCACTGCCACTCTTTCCTCCTACGGATGCACCCAACGATGATGAAAGAGTACATTTCCGAAGCCCTCGGCCGCAACGGCAGATCGACCGCCTATTGAACCTTGCTCAACCATAAAGAACGCCGCTCCCTCCACATGATCCTGGAGGCCCTCGCTCGTCCACAGTGCCGCGTTGATCCGGTATCGGCCTGGCACAAGCATAAGTTCATCAATTCGACAGATAAATCTCGCACCATCTCCGGAATCGCGACTGTCTCGGGTGGACTGAACCGTGCTGTTTAGATGGGTAATTGGCTGACCTATGTAGTCGTATATTGTGAACGCGCATGCCATAGCTGGGCGAACGTCGGAGACGCGAAAAATAAACCGAGCCGGCTGCCCCGTGGAGAGGACGGATGAGGAATTTGCTTCACTTTGTCCTATTTCGATCGACTTGAATCGAATCTGACCCACTCCGGTGCGATCCTGCCTGTCAAAGAGATCGTTCGAGATTGTACCCTCTAGCATTGCGAGGTATTCGGAAACGGTTTCGGCTGCAGGGCCATCCGAAAAAATTCTTCCTTGCCGAAGCATAATTGCTCGGCTGCACAGGCTTCGGATCGCACTCACATTATGGCTTACGAAAACTACCGTGCGTCCCTGCCGTGCGACTTCACCCATCTTTCCAAGGCACTTCTTCTGAAAAGCCGTGTCTCCAACGGCGAGCACTTCATCCACCAATAAGATCTCCGGCTCAAGATGGGCCGCCACCGCAAAGGCCAGGCGCACGTACATCCCGGACGAATACCGCTTGACAGGAGTATCGAGGAACTTCTCGATCTCGGCAAATGAGACAATCTCGTCGAACTTCCTTCGGATTTCGGCACGGGTCATGCCCAGAATCGCACCATTCAGGAAGATATTCTCCCTGCCAGTAAGCTCCGGATGAAAGCCGGTGCCAACCTCCAGTAAACTTCCTACTCGACCGTACATTTCCACACGTCCATTCGAAGGCTCCGTGATGCGGGAGAGTATCTTAAGCAGCGTGCTTTTTCCGGCACCGTTGCGACCGATAAGCCCCAGCACCTCTCCCGCTTCCACCTCAAAGGAAACATCCTCGAGCGCGAGGAAAATCTGTTCGGCAGGCGGCTGCTTAACACCGTTAATGCGGGACCGTAACTTCTGCGCCGGACGCGACATGGCGTTTGCAAGCATCTCGCGCAGCGTACTGTGGGTGTTCAACTCACCAATGCGATACCGCTTACTTACATTTGCTACCCGTATGGCAACTTCACTGGCACTCATATCACATCCGCCATCGTCTTCTCCATTCGCTTGAAGTAGAACAGGCCGCCTACCAACAGCAGAATGACGACTAAAACCGATACCAGCATCGACAGATTCAGTGCTTCCGACTTGCCCAGCAGAGCCCAGCGAAATCCTTCAACGACTCCGACCATTGGGTTAAGTCCGTAGAGAATCCGCCATTCTTCCGGGATAAGGCTGACGGGATAGGCAATGGGTGTGGCAAACAGCCAGAATTGTGAAAGAAAGGTGATGGTATATCGGACGTCTCGGTATTTCGCATTGAGCGCCGACAACCAGAGCCCCACGGCCAAGGCCGTCATACACGCAAAGACTACGAGCAGTGGCAGTGCAAGAACGGCCAGCGTAGGAACGATGCCGTAGAAATACATCAAGCCCAGTAAGACGAAGAACGAAATGCCGAAGTCGACGAGTCCAGCCAGTACCGCCGCAAGAGGCATCACCAGTCGAGGGAAGTAGACCTTCGTTACCAGCTCCTGATTCGTTACGAGGCTGTTGCCCGATTCTGTAAGTGCATGAGAAAACAGCTGCCACGGCAAGAGTGCCGTATACGTGAACACCGGGTACGGAACGCCGTCCGATGGAATGTTCGCGAGCTTGCCAAAAAAAACGCTGAAGACCACCATCGTCAGGACTGGCTGCAGTACCGCCCACGCCGCCCCCAACAGCGTCTGCTTATAGCGAACTTTAACGTCTCGCCAGATGAGGAAGAAAAGCAGTTCTCGGTAGGTCCACAAAGAATGGAGCTGCAGTGCAGTCCACCCCCGAGAAGGTTCGATTACGAAGAGCGGCTCTCTCGTTTCTACCGCGTCAGCGCGGCGGTCGTCGTCTTCACCACGTTGCGCAACTAGCTCGGCGCTAACTTCCATCTGGCTCAGCTCCGCCATTATATTCCGTCTCGTTGACACGGCACGCCGCAGTAGGAAAACCTCAGCCGGTCGATCGACCGACTACGCACCGCAAATCATGCCGCATCGACCACGAGGGCCGATGATCTAGCGGCTTTCTTTTCGGCCAACGTGAACTGTTCGTGATAGGAACGGTCTACGTTCACGTTCCACAGATCGTGGTCCTCTCCAAGGATATTTCGTGCAGCGAGCATGGCGGTGAGCATCGAGTGATCCTGATTATTGTAGCGATGCATGCCGGCTCGTCCGACGGTCCAAAGATTCTCGAACCCGGCTAGATAGTCCTTAATCACCTCTAAATGCTGAAGGTACGTCTCGTCGTAAACAGGATACGCCCTCCGTTGCCGGATGACGGTCCCATCGACGATGTCGTCTTCGTCGGCCAGACCAATCTGCGCCAGCTCGCGTGCGGCGAGGTTCTGCAACTCAGCATCCGAAAGATCCCACAAGTCGTCACCGAGCGAGCAGAAATACTCCATCCCCAGGCAGGTTGTCGACGCGTCCGGCACCATGGCTGCACTCCAGTTTTTGAAGTTCTGGATGCGGCCGACCGTGACGTCCGGACTGTGGACGTATATCCAGTTGTCGGGGAAAAGATGGTCGCGATCGAGAATGAGTGCAACGACTATAAAGTCACGGTACGAAAGGCCGTTCACGGCCTCGATGACGTGGGGCGGAGCCGCGGGAGACATACGTGAAACCAGCTCCGTGATCGGCATGCTGGAGACATAATGATCCGCCGCAATCCTGAAATGCTCCTCCGTCGACCCCTGCGTCCGTGCGGTTACCTCCACGACCCGTTCGCCATCGTGATGCAGGCGTTCAACAGCCGTGTTGAGTCGAACCTCGCCGCCCTGTTCCTCCACCCGCTCGTGAAAACGCTCCCACATCATGCCGGGTCCGTGAACCGGATAGCGGAAGCGCTCAATTAAGGACGTGGCATCGCTCTTCTTGATGAGAGCGTTGAGGACCGCACGCTTTAACGAAAGTCCCTGAATCCGCTGTGCTGCCCAGTCCGCACGGATCTTACTGCAGGGGATTCCCCACACCTTCTCCGTATACGTCTTAAAAAACATCTCATACAGCCGCTCACCAAACTTGTTGACGACCCAGTGTTCCAGACTTTCCTCTTTCGGATACGGAACCTGAAGCTTAGCCTCGAGATAGCTGAAGAGGACTCGAGTGCTCTCCACCGGCCCAAGATTCGAAAGGGTGTTCCAGAGCCGAATTGGATACTGGTAAAACTTTCCTCCGTAATAAATGCGAGAGAGACGCTCCACTTCGATGAATTCTGAACCGAGCACCTCGTGCCATAGCTCCTCGACCTCGGTGACCTTCGTGAAAAACCGGTGTCCGCCGATATCGAACCTGTACCCCTTGTACTTCTCCGTACGCGATATTCCTCCGACCTGATTCTCCTTCTCCAACACCAAAACCGGCATATCGGCCTTGAGGAGCTGGTATGCTCCCGTAAGACCGGCGGGTCCGGCTCCGATCACTACCGTAGGTTGGGTCATTTCGCTTCCGCCCAGATGCTGTGAGATACAGTTTTGGATACTCCGTTTGACCCGTTCGAATCGGACGGATTTACATCGACTTTCGAGCGCAGGCGATTTCGTAGAAAGCGTGAGACGCCAATCAAAAATCCCACGCCGCTATAAAAGTAAAATAGACAGTGCCACGGAATTGAAAGTGCCGTAAAGAACGTCCCATGCTTCCGCCGCAATAATCGATAAAAATCACGATTCAACGCAATGAGAGCTAATATTGAAACTCCCGCAACAAAAAGTAGTGGAGGAAATGCAAAGCTAAATAGCATCAACCCCAATGTGACGTAAACAAGAACGACGCTTGCCCTGTTCTCAGCACGAAGATTCAAGTCGAGGGGCAACGCGCGATACGAAAGCATCAACTCCGTCCAGGGAACAGCCCTGTCGAACAGATCCGTGCGGATCATGTTGACGGCCGTCCACCGTTTCAGATGCTTAACCTGAATATCCTTTCTCAACTTGATCCGATAACCGGAGTGCTTCAACCGGCATCCGAGCTCAATGTCCTCGATGCATGCTCGAGCAAAGGTATCGTCAAAGCCACCAACGTCCTTAAACACGTCGCTCCGTATAGCACCACACCCTCCCCAAAATGTACTAGCCTCTTCTTCGGCTCGTTGGTGCGTGAAATGATGCAGCAGATTGCGGTACTGGGAAAGCAGCGTAGACGCGGCCGGCTCATCATCATAAGACCCAAACAAAGCGGCTAGATCTAAGTCCGCTTCAAAAGCACCCCTGACGAGATCGACCGTGTTCCGCTGGACGCAGACGTCCGCATCGATAAATAGCAGAATCTCGCTTTTCGCAGCCCGAGCACCAACATTCCTAGCGACAGCCGGTCCCCTGCTCGTCGGGTTGACCAGGACTCGAGCTCCCGTGCCATATGCCCGACGCCACATGCCGTCCGTCTCCCCATCCGCTACGACGATAATCTCATCGACGTCAGAGGTGGCGTGCGTGAGGCTCTCAAGGCAGCTGAGAAAGGCCTCGCCCCCATTGTGGACAGGTACGACTACTGAAATTGAAAGCATAACTGACGGTTATTCCGAGCTAGAACTAAATGTCGATCAACGAATGCCGCAAAATCCTTCATGACGGCAGCACCTAGAAACTACCAAGATGCATACGACGATACTATCAGCATAAATGATGCCGATAGCATCGCTAAACGTACGAGTCAGCTGAGATACGTCCCGGCAAAAGCGGGCGCTGTACACCTGCGCCTTTGGAACGTACTCGATCATCTTCCGCTCCATATCCGGGCTATCATCCAAACCAATACGCTGATACCAACGCCTCACGGCATAACCTGAAGGCGGCGAAGGTTCACGACAGGTCGAAGAGAATCTGCAATCCGGGACACGGAAACAGACTTTTTCGACGAAACTGATTGTTGTTTCCGGCTTTGTAACAAACCATTGAGTTATCGATTTCCTCGAGCAGTTATGAAAGCAATCCGCTCCTATTTGCCGGTCGTGCTTCTCACAGCGCTGTTCCCGTGGACATTGTTCGCGCAGTCGGCGGAGATCACGCTTTCCGAATCGACGCCCACCGTATTCGAGGACCCCGCGCTCGTCCAACGGTATCAGGCAACCATTACTCCCGAGCATCTGGCGGCGCAGCTCTACCTCTTCTCGTCTGACTACTTTGAGGGGCGCGAGACGACTACGCGCGGCCAAAAGTTGGCGGCCCACTATCTCGCCTCACAGTATCGCAAGCTTGGATTGCTGCCGAAGGGCACGACTCCTACGACGAATTCGTACGCGCCTGAAGCGTACTTCCAACCGTTCACCGTGCACGGCCAGAAATTACGGCGGGCGCAGCTCACGGTGGATATTCAAGAGGAACAGATCGCGACAAGCTCATTCTCCTCTGCTCAGCAGGATGACGACTCCTATTTCTTGCTGGGATCGCGACCTGAGGTCGAAGGCAGCGTCGTTTTTGCCGGATACGGAATATCGGACGCCGAACTCGGCTATGACGACTATTTGGCACTCGAAGATCGTGGCATCTCGATTGCCGGAAAGTGGATGCTCATCATCCGCGATGAGCCACTTGCCGATGAGTCCACCAGCCTCCTGTCATCTCGCAGCGGTGCTCGCACGGTCTGGTCGAAGAGCATACATCAGAAGCTGCGCGCCGCATACCGTCACGGCGTTCCTAAAGGCTTTCTGATCGTTGCCGACGTGGGCCCGCGAGGCACGCAGCCGGTCGCCGACCTCGCGCAGCGCGCCGCGAAGGGACTTGACGCTGTCGGCAGCCTCTCTCTCGTGGAATCGAGTGCGGCGCGCCCGCCTGCATATATGATTTCGAGTAATCTGGCGAACGAGATACTTGCACCTTCCGGTCGGACGATCGACGAAATCCGAAACCGGATCGATGAGACACTTTCGCCGGAAGTCTTTGAGCTCCCCGGCGTCGTAGTGCGCAGTACGCTCGAGTTCGAGTCGTACTCGGAATCTACCGAAAACGTATTGGCTTTCATCGAAGGAGTGGATCCTGCGCTGAAGGACGAGGTCTTGGTGATATCCTCCCATTACGATCACATCGGCGTCGATCTTACTGAAGAGGGAGATCAGATTAATAACGGTGCAGACGACGACGCTTCGGGTACGGTGACGATGCTCGAGGTGGCAGAAGCATTCATGAAGGCAAAGCTGGATGGAGTCGGGCCGCGGCGCTCTCTCCTGTTTCTCAATGTGTCAGGAGAAGAAAAAGGTTTATTGGGCTCTGAATACTTCGCCGACGTGGAGCCGGTGATTCCGCTTGAGAAGATCGTAGCGAATTTGAATATCGACATGATCGGCCGGTATGATCCTACCTACACGGGCGATCATCCGGAAAATTATGTCTACATCATCGGCTCGAACCTGATTTCGGAAGAGCTTCATGACGTAAACGTGAGAACAAATCAGGTGATGGGCCTCGGTCTGGAGCTGAATGAGCGATTTAATTCGAAAGACGATCCAAACCAGTTCTATGCACGCTCAGATCACTGGAACTTTGGAAAACACGGCATTCCGTTCATCTTCTTTTTTACGGGGACGCATGACGATTATCATCGGCCGGGCGATGAAGCAGACAAGATCGACTACGAGCGGTTGACCCGAATCGCGAAGCTAATTTTCGCCACTTCGTGGCAGATTGCAAATCAGGATCAGCCCCCCGCCGTGAGTGGTTCGGGCTTCCATTGATGCTCCAGACCATGCGTGAGCGCATTCGAAAGATAAACGATGATTTGTTCGATGAAGTCGTGCGGCTGCGCCGGAAGATCCACCAGGATCCGGAGCTGGCCTTCGAAGAGGAGAAGACGGCCCGGCTCGTCATCGAGACGCTTGAGCCGTTAGACCTCGAGCTGCGCACGAAGGTCGCAAAAACGGGCGTCGTAGCGACATTGGAGGGAGCACACCCCGGCCCCACGGTTGCTCTTCGTGGCGATATGGATGCCCTTCCGATTCACGAAGAGAATGATTTCGAGTTCGCCTCCCAAATCGCAGGTAAGATGCACGCCTGCGGCCACGATGCGCATACGTCGTCCCTTCTCGGCACCGCGATGATTCTCGCACGACTTCGTGAGGACCTCCACGGTCGCATCCGCTTCCTCTTCCAGCCCAGCGAAGAGCGTCTTCCCGGAGGTGCCAGGCCGATGATCGACGAGGGTGTGCTGAATGGTAATGATTCACCGCGCGCCGTCTTTGGCCAGCATGTCCAGCCCGATCTTCCTGCAGGACAAATTGGAGTGCGAAGCGGCATGTATATGGCCTCATCTGATGAAATCTACATTACAATAAAAGGGGCCGGAGGCCACGCGGCAGCTCCGCACATGCTGTCAAGCGACGCCGTCCTGGCCGCATCACACGTCGTAATCGCGCTTCAGAGCGTCGTCAGCCGCAATTGTCCGCCCGACGTACCGAGCGTGCTCACGATAGGCCGTCTGATCGCGGACGGTGCAACCAACGTCATTCCCGAGCAAGTTGTGCTCGAAGGGACGTTTCGGGCCATGGATGAGACGTGGCGATCCAGCGCCCATGAGTTGATTCACAGAGTCGCCGTCGGAACCGCCCGGGCGTACGGTGCGGAAGCCGAAGTTAAGATCGTAGTCGGCTATCCCGCCTTGTACAACCATCCCGCGGAGACCGACTTCGTGCGTGACGCGGCCGCTGATTATGTCGGCGCCGAAAACGTCGTCGAGCTCGACCAGTGGTTTGCTTCGGAGGACTTCGCGTGGTATCTGAAGCACGTGCCGGGCTCGTTTTATCGAATCGGCACGGGTAATAAGGAGAAAGGCATCGTCCACGGACTGCATACACCGCGGTTCACGATCGATGAAGATGCACTGCGGACCGCTCCCGGATTCATGGCGTATCTTGCCTGGAAGTATACTTCGAGCCTGTCCGGATCTGAATGAAGCTCTTCTCTTTCGTCCTCCTTAGCCTTGTCGTTTTCACCACCGGCTGTTCATCGACAGAGGAAATCGAGACATCACGTCCACGTACGCCTGAAGGTTCGACGAGCGAGGAAACACCTGCCGACCGGCAAGCACAGCTCGTGGTCACGCTCGCGCAAGGAGAAAGTGCTCTTCCGGACGATATCGAGCGACTCGAGTTTCGCATATCTGAAGTTCGGGTACACCGGGCAGATGGAGAGTGGGTCCGGCTCCCATCAGACATGCGTCAGTTCACCATGTCGCAGCGACAGTCGGAGCCTCGTAGAACGGTCATCGAGACGAGCGTACCTCCTGCGGAATATGATTCGGTGGCGTTCGCGTTCAACAGCATCTTCGCCACCTTCAATGCGAATGCCGGCGCGCCGCTAACAGCGCCGGACGATGCACCACTGCGGATGGCACTCAATTTGAATCCGTCGCTTGAAGACCGAACTGTGCTCGCACTTTTATTCGAGCCGGGCGCATCTCTTCGACGCTCGCCTGATTGCCGCTGGTTCTTTGTGCCGGTGATCCGCACTGAGACGGTTGCTCCCTAGGGGATGACCGGGGGATCGGTAGGACTCGGACGACGGATACGCAAAAGTTTGGGAGAGGCGCTGCTCGGCGTCGTCTCAGTATGCGGCGGGCGCATTGACAGCTTCGACGCGGGAAATTTGCGGTACAGAGCGCTTGAGCGCCTGTTCGATGCCGGCACGAAGCGTCATCGTGCTCATTGGACAGGATCCGCATGCACCGAGAAGTTCAAGCTCGACCACCAGGTCCGGCGTGATATTCAACAAACGCACGGACCCACCATCCGCCATTAGATAAGGGCGGATCATATCAAGAGACTCCTCGATCTGACTGCGAAGCTCCGAATCCGCACCAGGATCAAACTCGTCCGAATATGATGTCTGGTCGTTATTCTCAGGCATTGGGCAGGTGCGGCGGGTTGATGAACCCGATATATAGTCGTATCAACGTCGGAAACGATGAAAAGCGCGCGGGGATCCCAGCACTACATATTCCGGGGGATTACTTGTATAGAATCTCAACCTTTTGCGTTGGCTCAATCTCCGCATTGCGGATGGTCACCTGCTCCACGACGCGGTCAGCGAGATCGCGGAATGCTGTCGAAGAAATACTGTCGGGATGGGAAACCACCATCGGCTCACCCCTGTCACTCGTTTCACGAAGCGCTTGCTCGATCGGAATCTCTGCCAGCAGACCTACACCCAGTTCTTCGGCAAGTTGCCTCGCTCCACGCTCTCCGAATAGGAAGTATTTCCGGTCCGGTAAATCAGGCGGTGTGAAATACGCCATATTTTCGACGATACCTAGTACCGGCACGTTCACGTTCTCGAACATCGCCACTCCCTTTCTCGCGTCAGCGAGGGCAACTTTCTGCGGTGTGGATACGATAACCGCCCCCGTCAAGGCGACCGTCTGTACGATAGTAAGCTGGATGTCGCCCGTACCCGGTGGGAGATCGAGAATAAGATAGTCGAGCTCACCCCATTCAGCCTCCCCAAGGAACTGACGAACGGCATTCGAGACCATCGGGCCACGCCAGATCACCGCCTTCGCCGGATCCACCATCATACCCATCGAAAGCAGTCGGACACCATGTCGCTCGAGCGGAACGATTTTTCGGTGTTCGTTGACGCGGGGCTTTTCGTCCTCCACGCCAAACATCGTGGGGACCGAAGGACCGTACATGTCGGTGTCCACCAAACCGACGTCGAACCCCTTCTGCGCTAAGGCGACAGCGAGATTCGATGCCACGGTGCTCTTGCCGACCCCTCCCTTGCCGGATGCTACGGCGATGAAGTTGACCACGCCCTTCGGCTGGGCCGACTGCTTACCTCCAGACCCGTCGCCCTCTAGCTGCTCGCCGAGGGAAATCATCTCGTTGTCTAATGCAACATCGACGCGGACGTCTGAACCCGCTTCCTTCTTGATCGCCGAAGCACAGAGCTCGGTGACGCGTTCCGCGAACGGGGCACCCGGGTTCCTGAGCACGACCGTGAAAGTTACGTGGTTGCCGGCGATCCGAAGGCCCTTGACCATGTTGAGACGCAGCACGTCCCGTCCGCTCTCCGGCTCAATAACATGAGAGAGTGCGTGGAGAACCTGTTCTCGCGTAACGGCCATTTTTCAACTAGAGAATTGGTGTTCGGACTCCGCTGGGTTGGGACAGTGGGTTGTATCGATTGTTCCTATCGTACGCCGTCCTGGAACGCGACGATGAAAGGTAATCTCCGAGGATTCTCGGTGAGAGAAATGGCCTTTAAGCTACTGGTCAGCACGCCTTAAAGCGCCGGCCCACCAATCATTCTCAATCCGTTCGTCTACCAGATTGAAACCGTGACCATGAGAGATCTGCAGGAGCCGATCGCGATCCATACGGAGCACACCCGATACGAGAAGCGATCCATTCTCCGCGAGCCTCTCGCCGAACTCAGAAAGTAATCCCGCGATCACATTGAAATTTATGTTCGCTAAGATGACGTCGAACCCGTTCTCGTATACCGTCTCAATCGAGCCCGACCGCATCTCGGCACGATCGGCGACACGGTTCAGATAGAAATTCTCCACGGCATTCGTCTGAGACCACGGATCGGTATCGAACGCTACTGCCGTCGACGCGCCAACTTTAATAGCCGCCACTGCAAGGATCCCGGTGCCTGTGCCTGCATCAAGGACGTTGTCCCCTGCATGCACATAGTCCGGCAGCATGCGCAGCAGTAAACGCGTGGACTCGTGATAACCTGTCCCGAAACTCATCTTCGGATCGATTTCCAGAAGCGTCAAAGTCTCGCTCGCGGACGGCGTACTGTGCCACGTGGGCTTGACTAGAAAGGGTCCGACGACCACAGGTCGGATCGTTTCTTCCCAGCGCCGATTCCAGTTTTCTTCGGCAATGACCTCCTCTGCTATCGGCGTGTGAACGTCGTGCTGCGTGAGCCACCGCTCGATGCTTTCACGTGCTACGTCATTCCACCTTGCCGCTGGTATGTACGCGATGATGCAGTCGTCATGCTGCTCGAATGCATCGAAGTCGAGGTCAGAGAGCTCGGCGATCAGAATCTCCTGATATGCATCGGGGACGTGAATTGTCAGGGCAATAGTCTGCACGTGATAGCGATTCTTTTCCGTCGCCGACGGGCGGCGATACTGAGCGACTGTAGCGGACCGGCCGACGCCGTTCTAAAGTTTAGATATCCGAATACCCCAATTCTGCGGATCGATAGGTGCCTCGTCGCCGAAATCGCCGTACGCGTGGGAGAAGTCTGATCGATAGTGAACCGTATAGGTACCGGCATCGAGCGTGACCGTGCCGTCGAATCGACGGTTCCGGTCAGCACCGCCGGCCGGCCGCGTGTTCTGCCACGTCATCTCCCATACGATCTCTCCGGTTTCGGTATTCTCTATCCAAGCATAGTCGTACCGTCCACTGATCGAAATCTCACCCATTGCCTGCACGTGCAGATTTGACTGTTCGTCGAGAACTATCGATTCGCTCCTGCGCGTTTCATTCCCGACCTCAGAGAAAGTAAGTATCGTCGTCCCGGGAAGATCGGGCGTGGCAGACGGTGCAGGCGGCGGCGGGGGACGCATATCGTCGTTTTCTAACGTCGATTGTTCATAGCCGAGCACCTCCACAATGGTGGAATCAACGTCCTCTTCAACAGGAAAGAGACTCACCCCCCAACGATTCGGATGCTCCGGCAGGGCGTGCCGCCACGAATCGAACGCGTGTGAGTCATCCGTTTCGTAGCCCAGCGTGTACGCACCCGGTTCAAGGTGGAAAAACGCCATCTCAGCGCGATTATTGTCATGGTCGCCTGTGCGTCGCGAGTTCTCCCACGTCATCTCCCAGACGCTCTCTTGCGACTCGTTGTTGCGAAGCCATGCCCAGTCATAGCGACTACCTTCACCGATCTCTCCAACTGCATTGGCGACCACGTGCACCGGCTCGTTGACCCGAAACTGCGCACGCCGCCGTTCATCGTTGCCAACCCTGGTGAGTTCGATTATAGGACTGCGCGTCGTGACCGGGTCAAATGCAGTGACAGCGGAGACCGGATCCGCCGATAACGTGATACCCCAGCCTGCGGCGTCGAAGGGCGGATTCCCTACCCAGTCACCCCAGCTTTGCAGCGCATCCGTTTCGTAGACGGCACGATAGATACCCGGCTCGATACTTAGTGTGTCGCTATAGACCCGGTTGACGTTCCATCCGCCCGCGTGATCGGTGTTCGCGATGGTCATCTCCCAGAGCCGCTCTCCAGCAAGCACGTTCTCGATTATGCCGTAGTCCATCTGCTCGTCACCGATCTCTCCTACGGCGTACACGAACAACCTGGCGGAATCCGCCACACGGAATACGTACTCCTCGTTCTGTCGGCCCCTCATTGGCGCCGTACTCCAGACGGCGTTTGGCGGCTGGGGCGCAAGTTGATCGTCCGGCTCCTCTTCCAACCGTTCAACTGCCGTCCGTTCGCCGTCCGACATCCGAACGACCATCCTCCACTCGCTGTCGTCGTTGCGCCATCCTGACTCATTACCAAAGATGCGGTCGAGAAGTGAGATCCCGAAACGAGAGCTGTTGCGGTTGCCGAAGGAGCTGAAATAGATGTCGTAGATTCCAGGGTCCAGCTCCACGGTGTCTCGCGCCGTTGCGACGCTTCCGCGGTCACGCGTCGAGGTCTCCGGTTCCATACGCCAGACTACCTCACGATCTTTACGATCCAGCACCCATCCGTACGCGGCAAGTGAGGCGTTTCCGTCGGTCGACTCGTACGAACCCACCGCTTCGATCGCGATGCGAGCAGGACGATCGAGCGAAAAAGCAGCGTGGCGCAGTCGTTCGGGCTCGATATCGGAAAGCACGACAACACCTTCCGGCTCGGGAGGGCCTTGCGAAATTCGATATGCTAAGAGCAGTGTAACCAGAGCGAGCAGAATCAGCTCAACTCGAACCAACTTCTTACGGTTCATAGAGGCGAACATGACATGGGCAGTCCCCGCGTGTACGAATTCACCTTAGCGAAGTTACAGCCGTCGCTGAACGGAGATTCATCTCGCGACCACTGGGCGCCTGTAACATAAATTCGCTTTTTCAGTAGTATGGCAGTTAGTTCGTCCGCGCCGGCTTCGGCCTGGCAGGAACGCACTTCAACTTGGCGAAAAACCGGTGTGCGCCTGGGTTCAGATCCGGAGGGGAGCATCACGGCTCTTACGATGTATCCGTGGTTTATCAGCCGTTTGGCAGGCCGTTTACGGTAAGCATGTTCTCGCATCTCATCGCTAGATCACCACATGGACCGGCGTCGTCCCTGCTAAGCAGCCGGGCCCGCCGCATCGCCGTGGCTGTTGGCGCAGGGCTGAGCTACGTGGTTGCGGTGGCGCTAAATTTAATACAGTGGCAATCCGGCCTACCTTTGTCGCTCTGGGGCAATGCAGCGTACGAGATCGTCGTCATATTTGGCTTTCTTCTGCTGTGGCTCCTCATCTCCCATGCCTTTCGCCAACGGCAAATCGCGCCGTTGAAGATATTCTGGACCACGCTTGTCGTTGGTATTCTGCTGATTCTGTTTGCCCGCCTTGTGGTAGGTATGGCCGAGCCGCAGGGAGTCGAGATCAATCCCAGTACACTTGGATTTGAGTATGGCACAGGCGTCCCGCTCACGCTGGCAACCGTAGTTAAGATGAGCCTGCTCAGCCTTCTCAAGGCTGCCTTCGCGTTCTTCCTGCTCCTCCGCTTTCGCGATCTTGTACTCTACAAGCGGACCCGGCGCAGCCTGCGCAACTGGTACCTTATGATTGGTCTCATGGCGGCTGGAGCGTTGTCCGCGTTCTTTAAAGATCCGGCGACCGACAGCAGTGCATTTCAGATTATCGCTCTGGCGCCGGCCGGCATCCTGATGACGATCAATGCATTCCGCGTTTCGTGGATCGTCTTCCTTTCATTCAGAGAGAAGGCGGCGGGAATCGGATTGTCGATTCTTCTCATGGGAGTCCTCGGCGTCGCACTCGGCTCCGATGAGACGCTGCCGGGCCTCGAGGCGTACGTTCGGCATTACAGCTATCCGCTGGAGCTCTTCACGGATCTCGCCATCGGTTTCGGGATGCTGTACTGCGTGACATCGTTCCTTTTCCTGCTGTTTCACCTGCCGACCACGAGTGACTTCCAGAGGAAAGCCGGCGAGGTAACTGCGATGCACGGACTCACGAATCTCGTGAGTCAGGTATTCGATTCCGACAAGCTTTTCTTCACGATCACGGCGACACCGGTCGAAGCCGGGAATGCGGAAAAGGCGTGGCTGGCGGTCGCCGATCCGAGAAGTGGATCCCTCAAGCCCAGAATTGCCTCCTCATTTAATATTACCAGGGCGAAGATCGCGGAGTGCGTCGACCTGGCCGCCCTGTATGAGGATCTCGATAGCAGGCGCGAGCCTGTCTTGATAAACGAGGCACCGGCCGATCATCGCTTCCAGGCTCGTGCCGGCGACGATCTTGGGAGCCTGCTGATGGTCCCGCTCATCGCGCGCAATGAAATGCTCGGGGGCCTCTTCGTCACTCGCGATGTGACCCACGGATTCGAGAAGGACGATATCGAAACGATCAGCGTCTATGCCGCCCAGGCCGCGATCGCCATCGAAAATGCACAATTGTTTGAGGAGCGCGTCGAAAAGGAACGGCTTTCACGAGAGCTCGATATCGCTCGAGAAGTGCAGCGAAAGTTGCTCCCGCAGAACGTTCCGGTTGTCAGCGGACTCACAATCGCGGCGTCGAGCGCATCGGCCCTCGAAGTCGGAGGGGACTACTATGATTTCCTTCAGCTCGACGAAAACCGCCTGGCCTTCATTATCGCCGACGTTTCGGGTAAAGGCACGTCTGCAGCATTTTACATGGCTGAGCTGCAGGGAATTTTCAGATCCGTCAGCAGACTCACGTCTTCTCCAGTGGAATTCCTCGATCATGCGAACAGGGCGCTTGCATCCGCTCTCGAACGCCACGTTTTCGTTTCGGTGATCTACGGGATTGTCAACGTAGAGGAAGAAACGCTGGTGATCGCGCGCGGCGGCCACTGTCCCGCTGCCATGATCAATCTGGACGGCGAGGCTCGGTTCATCCGTACGCAGGGTCTTGGGCTCGGCCTCGACAGAAGCGATCTCTTTAGGCAATCGCTTGTCGAGGAGAGGATTAACCTAGAACCCGGCGATGTTTTCGTACTTTATACGGACGGCGTAGTCGAGAGCCGGGACGCCGAAGGAACGGAATACGGATACGACCGGCTGTTGAACTCGCTGCGTGAGGTCCGGCACGAAGACGCGCCGGAGCTTCATAAATCGCTGTTGTCAGACCTTAATGAATTTCTCGACGAGACCGATTATGATGATGATCTTTCACTCGTCGTATTGAAGTGGCACGGAATTGCGGTACCTGGTGTTGTCACCGGCCGCTCCGAGTCGACGGAAACACGTTCCATACCCTCCGAAAGTATCGAACAGGAAGTGCAAACCGATTAAGAATAGAACTGAGACATGAGCAATTTTTCTGTTGGTTTTCGCACCAGCGATGAGATTCAGATACTCGATCTGAAAGGCGAGCTCGACGCGCATACGGCCTCCGAGCTCGAAGCAGCCTTACAGAAATGCCAGGATGATTCTCACGTTCTGATCGTTGTGAACGGCGAAAACCTCCAATACATCTCGAGCGCGGGGCTCGGGGTATTCATGGCATACATCGAAGAAGTCCGATCTCAGGGCGGGGACATTAAAATCGCCGCGCTGCAACCAAAAGTATTCAATGTTTTCGACTTACTCGGTTTTCCGATGTTGTTTGACATCGTGAAGACGGAAGAAGAGGCGGTACACAAGTTCGAGAGCGCGAACGAGGCATAGTTCGTCGCTGCTGCAGTCTATCCATAGCCACACCGTCGAATCGTGTCGCGATCCGTTCACACACTCAGCATCCCCAGCTCAACAAGCCACCTGGCAGAGGTGAGGCGATTTGTTGCGGAGTACGCCCGTGAGGCGGAATTCCCGGATACGACAATCGAGAAATTCAAGATTGCCGTAGATGAGGCGTGTACGAACATCATCAAACACGCCTACAAGGGGGATACTACGCATACGATCGATCTCGCCGTTATTATCGAAGACGAGCGCTTCATCGTTCGCATCCGTGACGAAGGACGTGCATTCGACGCACAGAAGTACACCGAACCCGACATTTTTCACCTTGCGGAGGATCGGAGGGCCGGCGGCTTCGGCGTTCAGATCATGCGTCGACTCATGGATCTCGTCGAATACCGCACCAGTGGCACGGTTAACGAGGTGACCCTCGTGAAGCTGAGGAATGGTACATGAGAGGCGGGTGAGCGAACAGACATGACGTATGTCGCAGTCAGCTCTTTTTAGGTGCCGCACCCCGTTTAGCCGGTTTGCGTGCCGAGTACAGCGACGCAATCCCGAACGTTAAGGGCAGCGTTTCCACATCCACGTACCCTGATCCATGCAGGCGATCTAAAAACTGCTCGCCGGACGGAAACACATCGACAGAGGCGGGCAGGTATCGGTACGCATCCTCATTCTTTGATACGAGGCGTCCGACCACGGGCAGGACGACGTGCGAATAGAATCGGTATAAATGGTTGATAGGAAAAGCATGCGGCTGGCTGAATTCTAGTATCACCAGTCGCCCCCCTGGGGCCAGGACCCTTCGTATCTCCCGAAGGCCGCGCTCAAGATCTTCGAAATTCCGGACACCGAACGCCACGAGTGCGGCGTCGAACTGAGAATCCGAAAACGGAAGTTTCTCCGCGTCGCCAACCTGCAGCGTGATACGATCGCCGAGGTCACGCTCCTCAATCTTCTTACGACCCCGCGCCAGCATCTCCTCCGAAATATCGACGCCGACGATCTTCGCGGGATCGACATCCAGTGCCTTGATGGCGAGATCGCCGGTGCCGGTGGCCACGTCCAGAATCCGACGAGGACTGTCCTCTTTGAGCAGTTCAACTGCTTTCTGCCGCCATTGCTGATCGATGCCGAAGCTGAGCATTCGATTCAGCAAATCGTATCGCGGCGCAATGTCGTCAAACATTGCCGCGACCGCTTCCTTCTTCCCGGGCGCCTCCCCGGCTGGGGGCTGTGTGCT
Organism: uncultured Rhodothermales bacterium; assembly: GCA_964554105.1. Taxonomy (GTDB): domain Bacteria; phylum Bacteroidota; class Rhodothermia; order Rhodothermales; family VXPQ01; genus CAZKNF01. Next base: position 70,848 of record CAZKNF010000004.1, read on the forward strand.
CATGGTAATTAGCTCAGGAGCTGGGTGAGCCGAAGCAGTTCATAGTTGATATTTTTTTTGCGGCTCCAGACGTTTCGAAGCGGCGTGAGCTTTGTCTCGTTGTTGACGAGTCCGACCATCACGTTCTCGTGGCCCGCGATCAGCGCCTCGACTGCAGAGGACCCTAGGCGGCTCGCCAGAACGCGGTCTCTGGCAGTCGGCGAACCACCGCGCTGCGTGTGCCCCAGTATGCATATTCGCAGATCTATCTGGCCAAACGCCTCATCCGCGCGAAGCGCCGCTTCGATCGTCTGGGCACCGCCGTGCTCGTCGCCTTCAGCCACAACGACAATCGACGACCGCGACTGAGCCGTCATTAACGAAAGGATGCGCGCCTTGATGTCCTCCATCTCAGTAAACGTCTCGGGGACAAGGACGAGCTCGGCGCCGCCGCCAATGCCGCAATTAAGAGCGATGAAGCCCGCATCGCGACCCATGACTTCAACCAGAAAAAGTCGATCATGCGCGTCGGCCGTATCACGGATCCGATCTATATTTTCTATTGCCGTGTTCAGCGCTGTGTCGTAGCCTATTGTCTCGTCGGTGCCGAACAGATCGTTGTCGATTGTACCAGGGCAGCCGACGGTAGCCACGGAATGCTCATCATATAAAATTGCCGCTCCGCGGAACGTGCCGTCGCCGCCAATACCGACCAGACCATCGATGCCGGCCTCCTGAAGTGCCTCCGCGGCCTTCTGCCTGCCCTCCGGTGTCCGAAACTCGTCGGAACGCGCACTCTTGAGGATCGTGCCGCCTTTCTGGAGGATGTTCGAGACAGATCGCCCGTCCATTTCCACGTAATCGCCATCGATCATCCCGGCGAAGCCGCGTCGAATACCGATTACTTCGAGATCATGGGCTAGACAGGCCCTAACGGCCGCTCGGACGCACGCATTCATGCCCGGCGCATCGCCGCCACTCGTGAAAACGCCGATTCTTCTCGGATTGACCATCTTGTAGCCCATCTGCCGGTGACCGCCGGGAAAAACCGAGTGTTCGATACTCACGAGGAACTCGGCTCCAGTGGTCTTGCCACAATGATACCAATGGTAGCTCCGACACCCTGCACATAGGATTGAAGATCCGGCGAAACTTTGACGCCTTCGCTAGTGGATGCATGAAGAAGTCCCATCGTGCCGTCTTCATTGGCGTAGGCAAGCCCAGTGTGGGTCACGTCGAGTCCCTCAATGTGCGTGGCCGTCGCGATGATGTCGCCGTCCCTGAGTTCATCGTAACTATCGGCGATTCGGTCCTGCGGAATGTAGAATAGCTCCATGTCTCGAAGGCGATCTTCGCTTTCCTGGATGCACTGAAACAAACTGTCATCTGCAGCAAAGCGGGGATAACTCTCACGATTATCCGACATGAAAGATATCTCCTTGTCGTACTCCGCGCCGCCGATCTCTTCAGTGATGTTTTCGACAGTACCTCTGCGTTCGTTGTCGGCGATCCACTCAGTAAAGTAGTGGAGCCGACTGCAGTAGCCCTCCATCTGGCCAGCTCGATAGCGCTGTTCCCGGATGAGATTCGCATACGTCGAGTAGTCGTAGTCGTGCATTTTCACGGCCCGCGCCAGCGCAAGTGTCGCCTCGACGAATGTCACACAGTCAAACGCGTCGAGCCGGCAGATCAGCGTCTCTTCGTCCGGCTCGTCGAGCAAACCTGCCGCGTACGGCGAGTCAGCAAAGCGCTCTCCTAGGGCGGTCATGATCTCTCCCATCGGCCGCTCATCGAGATCATTCGCTCGCGCATAGTCCATCGTCTCATCGAAAAGTCGCAGCGTCATGGAGTCCGGCGCAGGCACCGGCTGATCCAGCGACGAGAGTTCTCCGTCTGTCGTCGATTGCAGCGCCCCGTCCGACTGATCTATATCCTGCCCGTTGCACCCGGATGTCACCAGCAGCACGAGACCGACCAATATCAACAGCTGTTTCATTATACTCCCCATAAATGAACGATCGTTCTGCACGGCTAAACTTCCCTCGTCCCGGTATATTCCCCATCTTGCCACCAGGCCGCTTCCTTCGCCACTGCCTCCTCCAGAAGCTTAATGTACTTCTCGCGAGAAATCTGCTTGAGGCCGAACTGCTCCAGATGCGGTGTCGCGTACTGCGTGTCGAGAAGTACGTAGCCTCCGCGGCGAAGCCGACGAACTAGATGAACGAGCGCCACCTTCGAGGCGTCCGTCTCTCTATGAAACATCGACTCTCCAAAGAACGCGCCTCCGAGCGCTACACCGTAAAGGCCACCGACAAGGCGGCCGTCGAGCCAACACTCCACACTGTGCGCGAATCCCTGTTCGTTCAACTCCGAATAAACTCGAACCAGTTCGTCGGAGATCCACGTCGAATCGCGCTCAGCACAGGCACGGATAACGGCTTTGAAATCCCGGTCGCTTACCACCTCAAACGGCTCACGCCTGACGAGTTTCTTCAGATTCCTCGGAACGTGAAAGGTGTCGAGCGGCAGAACCGCACGAGGGTTCGGTGAATACCAGTAAATCTCGTTGTCGTCATCAGGGTGCGCCATCGGGAAGACGCCGATCCGATATGCGTACAAAACCACTTCCGGTGTGAGTCGCATCACGTCACGATTCATCAATTCCAAGGCACCACGTCTCAATTCTCACGCTCTACGGCCACTTTGTATCTTGCACTCTCTCATTCGATCCAGGACGCAGAATTATGGGCGCGCAAAGACGGCGGAAGAAGTACCACGCAGTCGTAGGTGGCCGCACGATCGAGGTCGAAATCGGTGACGACGATGTAGTCATAGATGGTGCGACCCACTCGTTCAGCGCTGGCCGCATCTCGAGTTCTCACTTCTCGCTCATCATCGACGGACGCAGTGTTCCCGCCCTCGTCTATTCGACAGAGAATGGAAACTACGCCGTGCATGTGGGCGGCTTTGAATTCGAAGTTGTCTTGAAGGATGAGAAGGATTTGCTCCTCGAACAGTTTGGATTCGTTGATGCGGCAGCAGGAGGATTGCGGGAGATCCGAGCACCCATGCCGGGCCTCGTGCTGTCCCTACTCATAGAGCCGGGCCAGGTAGTAAAGCCGGGAGACGGCCTGGTCGTTCTCGAAGCAATGAAGATGGAGAATGAGCTGCGCGCCGAGGTCGAAGGCATCGTCAAAACAGTTCACGTCGAGCAAGGGGATGCCGTCGGAAAGAACGACCTGCTGATGGAGATTGAAGCCTGATGTCGAAGATATTCGTAACCGGGGCCACCGGTCTGCTAGGATCCACTCTCACGCGGCTCCTGGTCAGATCCGGCGAAGATGTCCGAATTTTTCGTAGAGTTTCGTCCAGACTCGATCTGATCGAAGACGTCTCCCGATCCGTGGAGCACGTAGTGGGTGATCTGAACGATGCCGTCGCGTTGCGGGAAGCCATGAGCGGTGTCGATCGCGTCTATCATGTTGCCGCACAGGTAGGAATCGGCGGCCCGGCCGACAGAATTCGGATGATGCGAGTTAACGTCGACGGCACTGCATCTGTCGCGAATGCCGCGCTTGAAAGCGGGGTCGAGCGCCTCGTTCATACATCCAGCATGGCTGCTTTCGGACGACCTGAGAAGCCGGATGCTGTGATCGACGAGGATGCCGAATGGAGGCGATCGAAGGCTAACTCTGTTTACGCACAATCGAAACACCTGTCCGAACTGGAGATTCACCGTGCAGTTGCCGAGGGCCTCGATGCCGTAATCGTCAACCCGGCGCTTATTTTCGGACTGGGCCGCGAAGGGCAGAATACACGGCGAATCGTGGACCGCGTCAGAACTGGCCGTCTGCTGGCAATACCGGCCGGAGGTACCAATGTTGTCGACGTGCTCGACGTAGCAGAGGGAATGATCCGGGCTATGGACCGCGGCGCCACAGGCGCTCGCTATTTTCTGGGCAGCGAAAATCTATCGTGGATGCGGATCATTCACACACTTGCGGACGCGTTCGGAAGCCGACCACCGCGATGGATTCTCTCGCGATCGCCGGCAGTGGCGCTCGGCTACTTCTCAGAAGCAGTGTCCACGATCACTCGCACAAGACCCTTCATCACGCGAGCGCATGCCCGAAGCATGTCCAGATTTTACGAGTACAGCAACCGGATGGCCGTCGAAGAGCTCGGCTGCTCGTTCAGATCGTTCGAAGCAACGGCCAAGCGCCTGTCGCAGGAATTGACCAGACCAAAGCCGAAATGACAGGCGCTCCTGCAGCACCGCAAAACCGTGCCGTGCCGTGCCGTGACCGATTCTCACCAGGTTCGGATTCGATCATCTTCCGGCGCATTGACTCTACGCATAACCGATCGATCGCCATCGGATTCGGCTTCCTTGCCGTCGAGATCGGAATTTGTCTGATGACGATCTCCGTCCGACCGGCCAACGCCAGCATCGGCCTGATCGACATTTTCGGGAGCGCGACGTGAGGCCGCTCGATATACGTCGGTAAAGGGGCGGTCCTCACCAATCAACGTCAGTAAAGCAGCGTAGCGATGACCAGACTTGCTGAGATAATATCTGTCGCCGCTTCCCGCCAGTCGACCCTTGGTCATGTAGCCGTACGCTGCCGGCGCCTTTGCCGCCATCGTGACCGTAGGCTTGGAAACAGACCGTGACGACGGCTCGACCCGCACCGGCAGACCATCCGCCGTAAACGAGATTTCCCAGCTGGAAACGTCGCTCGTAAGCGTCTCGCTACCTTGATCGAGCCAACCGTAACGGTAGAATAAATCAAGATGACCGTTATTGGGTACGGACACGTTGTAGAAGATCTCGCGGCTCAGTACAAACTGATCGATCGTCAACGCAGGATCGCGCTGCAGAGACAGGTATAATTCGGAGACATCTAAACCCGCGAGGTTGATGCCATTGTATACGTCGTGTCGATTTGTAGATCGATAATGCCCGTCAAACCACTCCGAAAACGACTGGTTGAGCATCATATTGATCTCGAAATGCAGATGCGCTCGAGTCTTGTTGAGACCACGCCCTGTATATCCGATGCGTCCAAGTCTATCACCCTGGGCAACCGTTTCGCCGATCTGCACGTGTACGTCGTTTAGATGAGCGTACAGGCTGTAGAATGGCGATCCGCTCCACCAGTGCTCCACCACGACGTACTTCCCGTAGCTCGAATAACCCTCTACTGTATTAATGTGGACGACATAGCCGTCGTCGATCGTACGCACCGTATCGAGAGGCTCACCGCGCCAGTCGCGGTACACCGGTTTGATGTCGACGCCTTCGTGAAAACGGGTATAGATGATACCCGCCGAAGTATGTCTGGGATTACGTACAAATCCGTACTTCCCTCCTTGCCACGGCTTCGACCGTACTCCGTTGAACGTTCGATTGGTATACTGATAAAACGAGGGGCCGTCATTTCGTAAAAGCGCGTCATTGCTCGTCGGCAGAATCAGATCCAGCGGCTGGCTGCTCGCTGGAAATGCAATGATCGATACGACCACGGCTAAGGCGGCTGCCATGGAAAGCGACCTGTGGATCTGCATAACTATCTGCCCGTCAGTACTGTCGTTGGAATGCCTCTTATTGATTTGCTCCACAAAAGAATATCGTACCGTAGTACAAACTCTCTGAAAAACGGCGGTAAAAACAAGCCGTAATTTTTACCCGCAAATTGCAAAACTGATTCGTTATTTCGACACGTACATACCTGTACACATCTCCGTATGTCAAAAAAGGACAATAGTGGGTCAACAGCCGAGACGCCTCAGGCCGAATCCACATCGAAAGTCGGCCGGACCAGGCGTGCGTTGAAATGGCTTCTTATCATCATCGCACTTCTCTTCTTCTTGTCCGTACTTCGCGAGGCATTCGATCCTTTCGGGGATAATCCGTACCTGGAGATCTCACACGGCGACCACGTCCATTATGTGCCTGAAGACCGCGATCCGAACGTCCCGATAGGCCGCTTTCCAACATCGGAGCCCGCCGCGGACGAGCGCATCACACCAGATGGCCGGATCGTCAAAAAGAACCAGGAGTAGCGTTGTAGCCTCCTCACGATGATGGCCTCATCAAACGCCTACCGACCATGACAGCGAGGCAAAACAATACAGCCTGCACCAGAATAATCGTCGCCCCGCTCGGAATGTCTAGTCCATACGATAGGAGAAGTCCCGCGATCGCACTCAACACCCCGATCAGGACCGAGACGAGGGACATCGCAAAGAACGTACGGCTCAGCAGGCGTGCTGCGGCGGCCGGAATTACTAGAAATGCAGCCACCAGCAGAATGCCGACTACTTTCACAGCGACGACCACCGTTACGGCGAGGAGCACGGATAGAAGATAATCGTGGCGCACCACGCGAAGCCCATCCGCCATGGCCAGTTCGGAGTCGAACGTCGCGTACGCCCAGCGACCCCACATGGGAATGAGCAATGTCGCCACAACCGTGACAAGAACTGTGACCCAGATATCGGCGACCGTCACGGCCAAAATTGAACCGAACAGATACGCAAATGCGTCGGCCGTGTAATCCTGCCGTAAGGAGAGGAACACGACGCCCAGTGCTACGGCGACAGAGAAGAAGATCCCAATGGCGGTATCGCCGGTAAGCCCGGTCGATGTGCGGATCCAATTAATGCCGACGGCGACGAGCGCCGTGAACGGCGCCGCGATCCAGAGTGGCTCCGTCTGGAGAAGCAGGCCCAACGCCACGCCTCCGAACGCAGCGTGAGCAAGGCCAGTCCCCAGAAAACTAAGCCGGCGCTGCACGACGAAGGCTCCGAAATAACTCGCCAGAAATCCGACCAGACAACCGGCGACGACTGCACGCTGCATGAAAGGCATGCTGAGCAGATCAATCATCCCTCTCGCTCCATCTCACTCGCAAGATAGGACATGCCGTGCGCGTGACCGACGTGCCCGAAAGCCTGCCTGAGATTCGCCTCCGTCAGTACGTCATTTGGAGTTCCGAACCCTATCTGCCGCCTGTTTAGTAGGAGAACGTGCGAGGCATGGTGGTAGGCAACCTGCCAGTCGTGTGTCACCATAAGCACCGTCGCGCCATGGTCTTTCTGGTATTGCTCCAGCAGCTCGTATAGATCCGACGCGCCTGCCACGTCAATTCCAGCTGCCGGTTCATCCAGCATCACAAGTTCCGGTTGACGAATCAAACTTCGTGCTAGAAAGACGCGCTGAAGCTCGCCGCCGGAAAGTGCGTTAAGCGATCGCTCTGCAAGATGGGCAGCACCAACGCGGTCCAAGATCGCCATGGCGCGCTCCTTCTCGTCAGTCCGAATCCTTGCCGGCCATCGCCTTCGCTCTCCTGAGACAACCAACTCCATCGCCAGCGCCGGGAATGTCCGCTCCATCGTTTTAACCTGCGGCACATATCCGATTCGGGTCGGATCAACTCTGCCAGCGGGGCGGCCGAAAACCTCGAGATCTCCGGAAGTGGGGGTGATTACACCCAGGAACGTCTTTATGAGCGTGGTTTTTCCCGATCCATTCGGACCGATGATCGCAACAAAACTACCCTCCTCAACTGAAAACCGCGTGTGGTACACGGCTTCACGTGCGCCGTAGCGAACGATCAGATCCTGTGCTTTGATAACGCTCTGAGCCACGTGGTCCGCCTGTTTGCGTAGTGAAGCGACAGATAGAGCCATCACCTCGACCGCTCACGGCCAGGATGGTCCGATGCGGGCGTAAGAGCCTGCCGGAGTGTGTGCGCATTATATAAAATTAGATCCTCATACGTCATTCGGCCGTCCACACCTCCGATCGGGTCGAGTTCGATCACCGGGATGCTGAGCGTCTCCGATACGATTCGTGCCGCACGGTCGGGTGTCTGCGACAAAACGAGAACCGCGTCGGCGCCGGATTCGCGAACGTCATTCACGATGCGCAACATATCGTGTGCAGTCGGTTCCGAACCGGGTATCCCCTCCACAACTCCCGCCAAACGCATTCCGTACCGCCCAAGAAAGTAGCCGAGAAAGGGATGCGAGAGCAAGACTGACCGACTCGCGACAGGCGCGATCAATGCCTTGACGCTGTCGTGCAGCGCCGAGAGCCGTTCGGAGAAAAATCCTGCGTTCTCCGTGTACTCCGTACAATAGGTTGGGTCTGCCGCACACAGGGTATCTACCAGGACGGGAAGAAGGGCATCAACCGTGAGCGGATCCATCCAGAAATGTGGATCACGTCCCGTGGAATGCCCATGCGCAGCCCCTCCCGCATCCTGCCGAGAGTGCAGATCACGTACCATCGAGTCGGGTAGCATATCGATCAGAGTGACCGTACGCTCGGAAGCGAGTCGCGCGCCCCAGGCGTCCAGTTCCGGTGCGCCGTAGTACAGCACTAATGCGTTGGCAGCGGCCCTAGCGTCGGATGGCCTGGGATCGTACGTGTGCGGTGACGCGCCCGCCGGCAGAAGATTGCGTACGGAACCGCGCTCACCCACGATCGGCTCCAGAATAGATCGAAAGGGATAAATGGTCGTCGCAAAGAGCAGACCGTCCGCGTCCTCATCTGTTGTTGCCGTATCCTGGCAGCCGAAGCTGATAAGAGCCAGGCATGAAAGCAGGATCGCGAGCCGAAAGAAGCGCACAGACTTAAAAGAAAAGTTTGTAGAGCAGCTTGATGTTGCGTCCTGGCTCGGGCATGACGCTTTTCACACGCGAGAGATGGTCACGATATTCAGAGTGGGTCATGTTTTCGACGACTGCGTCAACCGTATGCAAAACCGAACCCGTTGTGAAATGATACTGAGCATAAGCTCCAACGACAATGTAGCCGTCGGTGGGCTGTTCGAGGGCGGCGACACGGTCCTGCTCGGCGGCGGCCACGAACGTGGCGCCAATCGTGTAGTCCCCGGATCGCACGCTCGCGTCCAACTTTCCCGTGAGCGGCGGCATCCACGGGAGCGGCTCCCCTGCATCCGAAAGCGTCCCGCGAGTATAGCTTGTCGATGCACCCACTCTGACCATTCGATGGGGACGGATCTCAAGCGCCGCCTCTGTACCGAGCATTTCCGCCTCAGCCCCCGTCTGCTGAAAGATCGGCAAGAGCGTCCGTACATCGGTCGTGCCGGTATTACGAGGATAAATGAAGTTTTGGATGTGATTGTAATAGAAGGCAAGCGAAGCGGTCCAGCGCGGTCCGGCGTACCGGCCGAATGTCTCCAAACCCCATCCTATCTCCTTGCCGAGGTCCGGATTTCCAATCTCGAACGAGTATGCCGCCAGGTGCGGACCTTCTGAATAGAGCTCTTCAATCCCGGGTACTCTAAGCGAACGCATGACAGTCGCCCCTACCGATGCACCTTCCATTGGATGCAGCATGCCTCGAAGCGATGCCGAAATTCCTCCGAAGCCTCGCTTACGAACATCGCCAATTGAGCTGTCCGAGGTTTCGAGCGGCGTGATCTGCTGGTAGTCATATCTAATGCCAGCCTGCAGCGTCGTCCAATCAAAATGAATATCCTGAAACCCGAACCCCGCGATCGACCATTCCTCCGAGTTCGGCGTGAAGGAATAACCTCCCGAAGCAAAATTCCGGTACGAGCCCCGTAAGCCTACAATTCCCTTCCTCACGTGCTCGTTGGAGTGGACGTGAAAGAGCGCTGCGCCGTCATAGGTCAACAGTCCGTACTCGATACCGAGCGTATTCTCGTCTTCGAACTCACGATGATGGTACCGCGAAAGTGACCCGCGCAGCTCGAGTCGAGGCACGAGGCGCATGGGCTCTACAATTTCGGCCCTGGCTTCGAGGTGCGATCGATCCATTTCGATGTTCACCCCGTTGGGATGGGCACCCACAAACCCCCCTGGAATGCCGTAATCGGATGCGTAATAGCTTACAGCGGCGCCTCCTGTGCCCCACCCGCCGCTTATACTGCTGCCCACAGAACCGTTCACAGTGGTAAGATCGGTATTCTGAAGAGGGCCCGCAGGGGTCGCCACATCACCGGCCGAACGCATGCTCCCGTCAGCCTTTAAGGCGAATGGCCCCACGGGTACGGTCACACCGAGCCCACCGGAAACGCCGCTGTTCACCGATTGCCCCTGAAGCGAAGCGGCCGTAAAAGCACGCCGTGGACGGGAGCTCGGAATATATCCACGTACCACATTGACCACGCCTCCGAGAGTGTTCGACCCGTAGACCAGCGCGGCGGGTCCACGGACGATCTCGATGCGTTCTGCCATCAGCGGATCGATCACAACGGCGTGATCGGTCGATGTCGCTGACAGATCGCCCGTTCGCCCGCCGTCTTCCAAGACTAGTAGACGCTCGCCCCCAAGTCCTCTAAGCACCGGCCGCGCAGGCGCAGGACCCATCGACCGCATTGCAAATCCCGGTTCGTCCGCAAGCGTCTCGGCGATCGTGGTGCCGAGCTTCTGGCGCAGCATACGCCCTTCCATCTCCATCGCAGCATCGGTGAGCTGTCGAGTGTCAGCTCGATCGCTTTCGACAACCACTTCACCGGACTCCAGAGGGGATTCGGTCATTCTGAGGCGCAGCATGAGGGTGTCTCCTGCCGGAACGGCTATAGACTCGATGAGCGGCTCGTATCCAATTCGATAGGCCTTCAACGTGTACGAATCTGCTGGTATGAACCGGATTTCGAATCGCCCGGAGGCATCGGCTGCAATAGACCGGTTCACTTCCTCAAGCAAAATCTGGGCGAAGGCGACCGGCTCACCCGTGGACGCGTCCGACACCATCCCCGCAACCGTACCAGCATTCCCCTGGGCGCGCACGGCGGCAACATGGAATAAAGCTGCCGCAAGCATCACAAAGATGAGGCCCCTCTGAGTTGGACACTTCATTCGACGACGACGGCTATATCCGGCGTGGTAAAGTCGGGATGACTTAGGTGCATCAACTGGAGCGTGAACGCGGTCGTATCCACCCTCAACCCAGCGATCTTAAACGTCCACCGACCCTCTCGGACTACCGCCAGCACGTCGTCGTCCCGCACGGTCCAGTCCAGAGAAAAATCGTCATCAAAATCTTCACTGTGGATTCGATCGCCGTCCTGATCCAAAAATTCGACCTCGTACGCCTGGGACGTGTCACCTATCGCCGCGCGCAGAGTGTCGCTAACTTGCGCGCCCTGCACCGTGAGCACCGTGGCGGCACCCTGTTCGAGAACCAGCCCTGCGGCCTGAGCATGATCATGATTGTCGTCTTCCACCGGATTATCACATCCCGCGGTGATAAACATTGCAGCGGTGAAAATAAGTATGATGTATGGATACATGGGACCTCTCTTTGACATCGAAACACAGCCTGTATGAACACGGCAGCGCTTACTCGCGCGGCGCGCTCAACGTTTACCTGGTTAGGGTTATTCCGTACGGTCACCCCGTACGGATGTCCTCTATTCGTCGCAACGGCGCGACGACGGACGATATCAGACTATGATAGGAGGAGCTCTGATCGAGAGATGATCGACGGATCGGCTGGATGGCTGGGTATACGGTTGATCCGAAAACGATTCGAGCGATGGCGGGGGGACAGGTGACTCCTTCTCGAGCGGTGAGCTGCACGCTAATCGTGCACAGAGCTGACATTGTATATCGACGGGCGGCGTACGCTCTTCGACGAGCCTTTTGGCGAGAAGTGCATGCGATTCGCCCACGCTTTGGACGATGTACGGGGCCGGGTCACCGTGTTGATGCGTCGCGGCGCGCACGTGCTCGAATTTGTGCAGTACAGGCGCGCCAACTCCGCCCACCACGAATATGGCAAGCAGGATAAGGGCAATCGATGGCTTGGTCTCGCGCATCACGTCAGGTTCGGATGTCGGCTTTGAGTCGAAGAGGGCGGCGACACGACAGGCCTTCCACAGGAATTTACAGGCCCGTCAGGCCGCATGCGTCGTATAGAGTGGGTAATCCGCCTCTACGTCGCCCCTCGCCATCTCGCGCAGTTTTCGCCGAAGAAGTCGGCGCCGGAAGGAGCTAATGTGATCGACAAATAGGATGCCTTCAAGATGATCGTATTCATGTTGAATTACCCGCGCCACCACGTCGCTTACCTCCAGTTCCCGGGACTTAAACTCACGATCGAGATACTGCAGTCGAACCTTTTCGGGGCGAACAACAAGTTCTCGAATGTCAGGTATTGAAAGGCAGCCTTCTTCAAATTCGCTTTCCTCCTCACTCTCCCAGGTAATCTCAGGATTGACGAATACCATCGGTTGCGAAGGTAAATCGGGGTCGATCTCCTCAGAATCATCGTACATCGGCGTGATATCTGCGACGAAAATGCGTTCACTTCGGCCGACCTGGGGCGCCGCCAGACCGACTCCTTCCGCGGAACCCATGGTCTCGATCATGTCATCGATGAGGCGCTGGACGTCGTCCGAGTTCTCCGTGACATTTATCGTCTTTTCGCGCAGAACGGAATCGCCGTAGACCCGAATAGGTAATATCATACGCTGCCTGATATAGTCCGCCTTTTACCCGTGCAGAGGCCATCCTGCACTCACTCCGGAAGTCGCCCGGTGCTAATAGAACAGGGCAAAAGCATAAAAAGTGCCGCGTTCGTCGGATATTAAACGCTGCTTAGCTGATCGAGATACTCCTGCAAAATGACGGCTGCAGCCGCCGCGTTGACACGATTCTTACTGCGTCGCGCCTTCTTCGAGACGCCCGCATTGAATAGCGCTTGTTTTGCACTTTCCGACGAAAACCGCTCATCCCATTTAACGATCATAGTATCCGGAAAGCGGCTCTCAAGCCTATTTATGAAAGGTTGCACCATCGCCATGGCGGTGGCATCGTCGTCTTGTGGATTTGCCGGCCATCCCACAATGATGGATGCTACACCTGATTCATCCATGATCGCAGCTATGCGATCTAAGACCTCTCGAGGTCGGCACGTATCGAGCGGCTGTGCGAACAGATGTAATGGATCGGAGATGGCGATTCCCACTCGCTTTGTACCGTAGTCGATTCCTACGATGCGGGCCCGGCTTTGCATCAGGGAGGTCTCACATCTGGCAGTGAGAGCAGGAACAGATCAGACAAAGAAAGCGGAACAGGGCATCCCCGTCCCGCTTCTCAATCTCACGAATAGTTGATCGGTTTCGCCCCTAGGATACGGATCCGTTTGTCGCGAATTCAGTGTGGACGACGTGATCTGCGCTTCCCGTCGGGATATTGTAGTTAAGTTCGTCGAGAGGTGTTTGTAGTACCTCCTTAAGCCGTTTGCTTGGCTTGAAATGTGTCTTCCGGCGGCTTGGGATGAATACGGTCTCGTTCGTCTTCGGATTTCGTGCCTTGGGCTTCGCTTTCGTCTTCTTCACCTCAAAAACACCAAAATCCCGCAGCTCGATGCGAACTTCAGGATCGGCTTCCAGCATAAGATCGCCGATGGCGCTGATTACTGCGCTGACCCACGGCTCACTCTTATAGATCGGCTGATCCATTTTGTCGGCCACGCGTCGTGCCACATCCTTCTTCGTCAGTGTGTCTGAACGTTTGGGCATAGTATAAAGCTCCGAAAAATAGGCCTCTACTGTGATGGGGATGGACGAAGCTTTTTACCGTCAGACACGCCGAGTTTCCCGAACGGTGCAACGCGGCACCAAAATGCCTACAAAGCAAGTACCAAGCTTCTATCTTCTAACCTAGTATTTTTAACGATTTACCGCCAAAAACGCGATCAGTATACTAAAAACGTCAGGCAATTGACAACGAAAAAAATCACTCCTCGAAGCGATAGACGCCGTGGATGCCGTCAATCCGTTTGATGCGCTCGATGACCCGCCGCAGATGCTCTAGGTCGGTCACGTAGCAGACGATCGTTCCTTCGAATACGCCGTCATCGGAATCCACGGTGATCGATCGGATATTGGTCTTCAGATTTTTGGAGATGACGGTCGTAATGTCACTGACGATTCCCACCCTGTCTTCTCCCATTATGCGCAGCGCCGATATGAACTGTACGTCTTTTTGGCGGCTCCATTCGACCGGAACGATGCGATCGGGATGATTGATGAGGAGGTGAGGCGCATTCTTGCAGTTCACGCGATGAATTTTGATGCCGCCGCTCCGGCTCACATATCCGAAGACCTCGTCGCCGGGAATTGGATTGCAGCATGAGGCATATTTCGTGACGATATCCGTGTGGAGCTCGCCGTCGATCTTGAGTGCCGGCTGCGCAGAAGAATGGGCCGAATCGAGGAAGTTTTCGTATTCGAGACGAAGCGCCTCCTCCTCTTTCTTTTCCGAGTCGGGATGTTCGTCCGGACGTTTCCCTCCTGCGCCGTTCTTAACATAGCTGACGAAATCCTGCACATCGTAAAGCCCCACGCCGATTTCGTAGAACATCTGCTGCGGATTTGGAAACTTGAGCGCAGAAGCGATCTTGCTGAGATCCTGTTCATCGATTTGAAGCCCTGCTCTGGATACCCTCTTTTCCCAGATCTCCCGTCCGAGATCGACGGCCCGACGGCGCTTCTCGTTGATCCAATGACGGATGCGGCTTCGCGCCTTGTGCGTCACAACGAACTTCATCCAGTCCGGATTGGGCGTTTGTTTCTTCGACGTGATGACTTCGACCTGGTCGCCGCTCTTGAGCTTATTTGAGAGCGGTACCATCTTGCCGTTGACTTTGGAGCCGATGCAATGTAATCCGACCTCCGTATGTACCTGAAATGCAAAGTCAACCGGCGTTGCGCCGGACGGCAGCGTCATCAGATCGCCTTTCGGCGTAAATACGTAGATTTCCTCATCATATAGATTGAGCTGAAACTCCTTAACGAATTCCGTCGCATGCTCCGGCCTCGGATTCTCGAGGAGATCGCGAACCCAGAACAGGAACCGCTCCATCTCCTGATCTTGATCTATCACACCCTCTTTATACTTCCAATGCGCCGCGAAACCACGTTCAGCTATCTCGTGCATCTCCTCGGAGCGAATCTGCACCTCAACGCGGCGCCCTTCCGGACCAAGTACGGTTGTATGGAGGCTCTGATATCCGTTCGACTTCGGCACAGACAGGAAGTCTCGGAATCGCTCAGGAAGCGGTTTGTACAGGTCTGTGATAATCGAATACACCCGCCAGCAATCTTCCTTCCCTTTATTCCCCGTGCTCTTGAGCACGATGCGAATCGCGAATAGATCGTAGATTTCGTCCAGAGGCTTATTCTGCCGCCTCATCTTTCGAAAGATCGAGTATATATTTTTCGATCTTCCGTAGATATCGAAGTCGAAATTCTCTCCGTTCAGCCGATCCGACAACGGTTCGACGAACCGGTTGATGTAATGAGCACGCTCCTGCTTCGATGCTCGCAGCCCACGCACAATCGCGTAGTAGTCATCGGGATTCAACGCCTTGAGAGACAGGTCTTCGAGTTCGCTCTTGACGGCGTGCAATCCGAATCGGTGGGCGAGTGGAGCGAAGAGCTCGAGCGTCTCAGAGGCAATCTTAAGTTGTTTGTGCTTGGGTAAAGAATCGATGGTCCGCATGTTGTGAAGCCGGTCGGCGAACTTCACGAGGATGACACGGATGTCGGTTGCCATCGAGAGCATCAATTTTCGCACGTTCTCTGCCTGCCCAAGCTCTCGGCTGGAGAACACGTCGCTGATTTTCGTCAGGCCATTTATAATGTTCGCCATTGACTCGCCGAATTCCTCGCGGATGAGATCGAGTGAAAATTCGGTGTCTTCGACGGTATCGTGAAGCAGTGCTGCCGCGACGCTGATGTCATCGAATCCGATGTCGCGTGCTACGATCCTAGCAACCTCGATCGGATGCGTGATATACCGCTCGCCGGAAACGCGGAGATCATTTCGGTGCGCCCAGTATCCGAGCCTAAACGCCCTGCGGATCATATCCTCATCAACTGACGGGAGACAGTTGCGGCAGAGATCAAGCAGTTCACCGAGACGTTGATCGAACTCGGGCTCGATCTGCAGCTCCGTATTCTTTAGAATGGAAGACGCGTGAAGCATGTGCTGTCGTTGGCTGAAAAAGGGAACTGCACCTGCAGCTTTACCTCGTATATTTACAAGTAGTTACGCATATATCATGCCATATTAAACCTACCGCTTCCGTACTGTTTCCTTTGCTGGGGCCGACCGTCGGCGGCACAGCGCATCCTACCGCGGAGCGAAAGCCACTCCCACCCTTTATTCGTTCGCGGCGCTCTGATGGATTGGTAGATCAAGGATGAACCTCGACCCGCGCCCGGGTGTGCTTGTTACATCGATGGTGCCCTGATGACGTTCCACAATGCGCCTGCAGATTGCCAGGCCCATGCCCGTGCCTTCGTATTGCATATGCAGCCGCTGAAACGGAGCGAAAATACGTTCGGCATACCGATCGTCAATTCCGATCCCGTTGTCTTCTACGATAAGGCGGCATAGCCAACTGGCGCCGGAGCCCCGGCCTTCGGTTTTCTCCTCATAGACGAGTACTTCCGGTCTCGCATCCTCACGTCGAAATTTTAGGGCGTTGCTGATCAGATTCTGAAAGAGCTGACGCATTTGCGTAGGATCAGCATCGATCGAGGGTAGCTTTTCCACGCTTAGCTGCCCTTCCACCTCCTGAATTCTGATCTCAATATCATTTCGAACAAATTCGACGATCTCATTGAGGTCGACTCTTTGAAATGTCTGGCCAGCCGTCTTAATGCGCGAAAATTGAAGCAGATCATCAATGAGGGCCGTCATTCGCGACGCAGAATCCTGCATTCGCTCGATATAAAACCCTGCGTCATCGCTGAGCTGATCGCCACAATCGTATCGCAGCAGATCGGCGAACGTACTGATCTTTCTTAGCGGTTCCTTTAAATCGTGCGATGCCACGTACGCAAATTCCTGCAGCTCGCGATTGCTTCGTTTGAGTTTGTTGTTTACCTGGGCCAGCTCCCGTTCCGTCCGCGTCCGTTCCAGAATTTCGCCCTTCAGCATAGCGTTTGCTTTCTGCAGTTCAGATGTCCGCTCGTCCACGCGCAGCTCCAGATTCTCGGTCAGTTTTCGCAACTCGCGTTCTGCACGTCTTCGCTCCACCAACTCCACCTGAGCTGACAATTCAGCTGTCTTGCGAGCGGTGACGTCCTGCACGGTTCCCGCAATACGAACAGGGCGGCCCTCGGCGTTTGAATAAATTCTGCCCTTGACTTCAAGCCAGACGTAAGCTCCTTTAGGCAGCCAAAATCGGTACTCGATTTCGTAGTCTTCGCCCGTGCTAAGCGCGTTTCGGATGATCTCCTCAATCGCTTCCACGTCATTGGGGTGTACACGTTCGACGAGCAACAAGTAGTTGTCGAACGGGCTTTCGAACTCCTCGCGCTGGATACCGTGAAGACGATAAACCTGGTCAGACCAAAATATCGTCGAATCACGCACGTTCCAGTCCCATACGCCCATTTTGGCAGCATCGAGTGCGAGCTGGAGCCGTTCCTCGGTAAGATTCTGTGACTCGCTAACATCTCGATGTATTGAGAGTATGCCCCTGACCTTGTCTCGGTCATCCGAGCTCTTGCGGTTGAGGGCAAAAAGACCCCGAAGCCGAATCTCCTCACGATCGGCGCAAAACGCACGAAACTGTATTTCAACAGGTGACTGATCGTACAGGCGGGCGAGCTTGGCAACCACAAATTCGAGGTCGTCTCCATGCACGAATTCGCTTGTGAAAAAGCCTTGCCGGTGCCAGTGTCCCGGCTCATAGCCGAGAAGACGTTCGACGACGACTGCATTCGCATCAACAACCTGCAGGGTTTCCGGATCAGCCTCAATAACGATGCATCCGAGGTCGTCGAGAAATCCGCGATCCGATCGATCAATCATGAGGCCTAAGATCTTGGATGTTTGCTTCGTCAGTCGATCAGGTGACAAGTCGCACGAAGCGACATGTTCATCAGCAGCTGATAGAATAGCGGACTGGCAAGATACCAACAAAGCGCCGCTGCAGTACTGTGGTAGTCGAATTGCGTCTACAGCCCGGTACGTGCCTTTCGACTACAAAAAAGGCGCTGCCGCATCGGGAGCGACAGCGCCTTTCAAAAGAATCATGAAACGATAGTACTTATTTGGACTTGTCGTCATCAGCGGACTCGCCGGTCGATGAAGCCTCATCATCCGGTTCCGGTTCATCAGCTGTATCTGCGTCTGCCTTCGTGATCTCGCTGGTTGGTTCTTCCACCACCTCGTCCGAAGCGTTAGCGGCATCCGGTCTCGGCTCGTCATTCTGTTCTTTGGAGGCCGCTGATTCCGTCGGCTCGTTACCCACCGCCTCGACGTCATCCACCGAATCTCCGACCGTCGGGTCCTGTTCTTCGGATGATGTTGAGGTATCTGAGGCAACAGCTTCCTGCGTCTCGGTACTCTTTGATCGGCTCCGTCGACGCCCTTTGCCTCTTCCTCGCCGCGTGCGCTTTGCACTTCGTCCCGTCTCTTCAGGCTGAACGTCGTTGTAGTCAACCAGCTCTATCATCGCCATCGCCGCACCGTCCCCGGCTCGGCGACCCAACTTCACAACGCGCGTGTATCCACCCGGCCGATCGCCAACCTGCGCGGATACATCCGTGAATAACTCGGAGACCGTTTCGTTGTCCTGCAGCCGGCGAAAAACCTGACGCCGATTGTGGGACGTATCTTCCTTCGCGCGCGTGATCAGGGGTTCGATATATACGCGCAGCGCCTTCGCCTTAGGAACCGTGGTCGTGATCCGCTTATGCCGAATGAGCGCGGTGCCCAGCGCCGCCAGTGTCGCCTTACGGTGCGACGTACTCCGACCCAGCTTATGCCGCTTCTTCTGATGTCTCATATGTCAATACGTTCAGAGTCCGAGTTTCAATGTTCAGAGTATCAAGAACGATCGCCGAACTGACTCTCGTCCTCTGAATGGTGCACATCGATTACGCTTCTTCCATATACTTGTCGACTTCCATACCGAAATGCAGGCCTCTCTCTTCGAGCACCTGAATCAGCTCTTGGAGCGACTTGCGCCCGAAGTTGCGGAACTTCAGCATCTCGGACTCTTCGCGGCGAACGAGATCGCCGATGTTCTTGATGTTCGCAGCCTTGAGACAGTTGTGTGCGCGGACGGAGAGATCGAGCTCATCGACCGGTTGCGATAGAAGCTCCCGAATACGCTGAACCTCGGCGTCGACTTCTTTCTCCTCTTCAGTAGGCTGCGGCTCGCCTTCCATCGAAATAAAGAGGTTGACATGATCGCGAAGTATAGATGCCGCCTGCGCGAGTGCGTCCTCCGCCGTCACGGAACCGTCAGTCTCGACCTCCATCATTAATTTTTCGTAGTCGATCTTCTGGCCTACACGCGTAGGTTTAACGGTGTACTTCACGTTCTGAATCGGCGTAAAAATCGCGTCGATTGCGATGACCCCGATGGGGTCGTCAGCCTTTTTGTTTTCGTCTGCAGGTACGTAACCGCGGCCATATTCAACGCGCAACTCAATGCTGAGAGCCGCATCATCTCCAAGCGTAGCAATGGGATGATCGGGGTTCAGAATCTCGAAATCGTTCGTGGCTTTGCCGATGTCGCTCGCCGTCCATTCTCCAGGACCGTTCAGAGATAGATGGATATTGTTGTCGGCGCCTTCGACTGCCCGGAAGCGCACCCCCTTCAAGTTGAGAATAATGTCTGCCACATCCTCGGAGACGCCAGGAATCGTCGAAAACTCATGTTGCACACCGTCTATTTTCAACGCGGTGATCGCGACTCCTTCGAGCGAGGAAAGCAGGACTCGGCGCAAGGCATTCCCTATGGTCACTCCGTATCCGCGCTCAAGCGGCTGGACGACAAAACGCCCGTGAAATTCCGAGGCTTCCTCGACCTGAATGCCTTCCGGCATCTGTATAGCGTGGTTGCTCATATCCGTCTGCATGTCAAATATCTGAATCTGAAATTTCGGCTCGCGTATCCCGGAGAGATCGAGCAGGCCGCCCATACACCACCGATTCGATGGTGTCGCACTTATTTCGAGTACAGCTCCACAATGAGCTGCTCGCGAATATTCTCAGGAATATCCTCTCGCGCCGGGTAATCAAGGAATTTGCCGCGCCGCTGATTGCGGTCAACTTCCAGCCACGCAAACGTCCGCTTATTACGCTTCACTGAATCGCTCACAACGTCGAGATTCCGGCTCCTCGGACGCATGGCAATCGTTTCACCGGGTCTGAGCTGGTACGATGGAATATCGACCACCTGGTCATTGACCATGATATGCCCGTGTGTCACGAGCTGGCGCGCCTGACGCCGGGTTCGGGCGAAGCCTAAACGGTACACCGTATTATCGAGCCGAGCTTCAAGAAACCTCAGGAGATTCTCGCCTGTGACGCCCTTCTTCCGGGATGCCTTCTCAAATACGTTTCGGAATTGGCGCTCCAGCAGGCCATACGTGTACTTCGCCTTCTGCTTCTCTTTTAGCTGGACTGAGTATTCGCTCTCTTTGGAGCGCCGCCCTCGGCCATGCTGCCCAGGAGGGAAGGGCTTACGTTCTAGCGCTTTACTGGGACCAAATATCGGTTCCTTAAAGCGACGGGCTATCTTCTGCTTTGGGCCTCTGTATCGGGCCATTGTAGTTATTTCCTCTCGTTTGTTGGCTAATAGAACAAACGTACAAGCCGTCTCTCTGCGACTTGTAGCCGGTCTTAGACCGAAGCGCTCGTTTTGCACGCGGTACAATATTCGAGGTCAGAACCCAGAGCATCGCACTCTGAGATCAGATCCTGAGCAGTTACACGCGGCGGCGCTTCGGAGGCCGGCAGCCGTTGTGCGGAATAGGGGTCATGTCACGGATCGTCGCAATCTCGAGTCCGGCCCCGGCGAGAGCACGAATCGCAGACTCTCGTCCAGATCCCGGCCCCTTTACGTATACATCGACGCGGCGCAGTCCGAGGTCATGCGCTTCACGCGCCGCTGCCGTCGCCGCAACCTGTGCGGCATAAGGCGTATTCTTGCGGCTGCCTCGAAAGCCCATCTTGCCGGAACTTGCCCACGAAATCGTGTTGCCGTACTGATCAGTGAGCGTCACGATCACGTTGTTGAACGTGGCCTTCACGTGCGCCTGTCCGTTCGACTCGACGATGACATTTTTTTTGCGGACCGAGCGGCCGCCTCGCTGTTGCCTTTTCGCCATTTCCCTATTGTATTACCATTCAATTGATCATTTATGACGATCGTCGCGCCGACACACCATCACACCCATAATTGATTACTTGCGGGGCGCCTGCTTCTTGCCGGCGACCGTTCTACGCCGACCCTTGCGAGTCCGCGCATTCGTGCGCGTACGCTGCCCTCTGACGGGCAGACCGCGTCGATGACGAAGACCCCTGTAACAACCGATATCCATCAGACGCTTTATGTTCATCTGCGTCTCGGAGCGAAGCTGACCCTCAACCTGATAGTCATCCTCGATGATGCGTCGCACGCTCCGGGTCTGTTCTTCGGTCCATGCGTCGGGATGGAGGCTGTAATCGACTTCGGCGCGATCCAAAATTTGTCGCGCACGCGAGCGACCGATACCATAGATCGAAGTCAGTGCTATCTCACTCCGCTTCTGCAGGGGTAGGTCTACTCCGGCTATTCGTGGCATATAATCTCTACGATACTCTGTCTATCCTGTCAGTCGTCTTACCGCTTCTCTTTCCGCAGAACTGGATGATCACGAGCCGTGCTCGGGGCGTCCACCTACTCACTTCGAGAGAAGAATCATTCGAATGTTTAACCCTGACGCTGCTTGTGCTTAGGGTTCTTCTTATTGATCACGTAAATGCGGCCCTTCCGGCGAACAATCTTGTCCTCCGGACTCCGCTTCTTAACACTGGATCGTACTTTCATCGAGGCCTCCGTACATTTCGGTCTTTTCAGGGGAAATACTGGTGTTATTACCCTGCCCGTGTCGCGCCGCTATCGGCACAAATTTCAGATCGACGGCATACCCGTTCGAGCAAAGCCTTTAAATAACGTCACATTTTGCTTTATGTTCGTCAATATTGTATGGAGGCCGCTTGCCGCTATGCCGTCCATCCGACGCCTACGGCAACAGCCGTTCAGCCATTCGTGATGACCTCCGTGTAGGGTGCGTCAATTACTTCTTCAATATGTTCAAATGTGCTCAGCACTTCTGCTGCGCCGCCCCGGACGACCACCATGTGCTCATAGTGAGCGGACGGTAAACCGTCATCCGCCCGTATAGTCCAGCCATCCGGATCCGCCTTGACTTCCCAAGACCCCTGATTAATCATCGGCTCGATACATAGCGTCAGACCACTTCGCAATTTTCGTCCTGTCCCCCGCCGTCCGAAATTCGGGATCTGCGGGTCCTCGTGGAGACTCTTACCAATGCCGTGGCCCACCAGATCACGCACGACGCCGAACCCTCGCTCCTCACAATAGCTCTGCACGGCGTGCGAGATATCACCTACGCGCCGCCCTGCGATTGCCTGCTCGATCCCCCTGTTGAGGGACTCGTAGGTGACTGCGCAGAGCTCGCGGTTCTGCGGCGAAATATCGCCCACCGCGAATGTGTATGCACTATCACCGTAATATCCGTTGAGAAGCACACCGCAATCGATCGATACGAGATCGCCTTCCGAGAGCGGATTGTCGTCGGGTATGCCGTGCACCACCACGTCGTTCACTGACGTGCACAACGTGTTTGGAAAAACAAGCTCTCCGACCTGGTAGCCTTTGAAAGCAGGCGTTCCATTGTTCTTGAGAATGAACTCCTCAGCCACGGCATCGAGCTCAGCCGTCGTGACGCCCGGCCGCACGTGATACGCCACCTCCGCCAGCGCACGTCCCACCAGGTTTGCACTCTCGCGCAATCGATCGATTTCGCGCCGACTCTTGAGGTGAATCATCGTTTCGGTGATTTCAATGTTCAGTCGACTACGTGCGGATTCACCTACACGCAGCGTGACTCTGCTCTCCCGATTCCAAGCCTGGCCTTGTACGTTATCCGGCTACATATATCGGCCGCGAACCCTGCCGCTCTTCATGAAGCCGTCGTAATGGCGCATCAATAAGTGACTTTCAATCTGTTGAAGCGTGTCCAGCGTAACACCCACCAGGATGAGGAGACTCGTGCCTCCGAAAAACAACGCGAATCCAGCGGACACTCCTGCCTGCATGGCAAATGCCGGCAGAATTGCGACGAACCCTAGGAAGATGGAGCCTGGCAGCGTGATCTTCGTCAAGATGTTGTCGATGAACTCGCTGGTCTGCTTGCCTGGTCGAATACCTGGAATGAAGCCGCCCTGACGCTTCATCGTATCGGCCATTTCCTTCGGATTCACCGCGATTGCCGTATAGAAGTACGTGAAGAAGACGCAGATCACAAAGAAGACGGTCGAATAGCCCCACCCTGCGATATCGGAAAACCACCGCCCGAACTCCTGCATGAAGGCACTGTCAGGGAAGAAGGATGCGATCGTTGCAGGGACGAACATAATTGACTGCGCAAAGATAATGGGCATCACCCCAGCGGCGTTGACGCGGAGCGGGAGGTACTGCGTCGTTCCACCGTAGACCTTGCGGCCGACGACGCGCTTGGCGTACTGTACGGGAATCCGACGCATACCCTGCGTAACCAGCACCACGCCCAGGGTCACAAGTCCGAAAATGCCGATCTCCATCAGGAAGATGAAGAGGTTGTTCGTCAGCGAGAACTCATTGAAGAGGGCCTGTGGGAAGAACGCTATTATACCGATCATGATGACCAGTGAGATACCGTTGCCGATCCCATTCTCACTAATGCGTTCGCCAAGCCACATGACGAAGACAGTACCCGCCGTGAGTACGATGACCGTCGAGATCATGAAAAATGTAGAGCCGATCACGATAGCCTGACCTGTCGCACCGTACTGCAAATTAATCGTGTATCCGATCGACTGAAAAAATGTGATGCCGACCGTGCCGTAACGCGTCAGCTGCGTAATCTTCCGGCGTCCCTCCTCGCCCTCACGCTGCAGCTTCTGAAAATACGGCAGAACGGCGCCGAGAAGCTGAATGATGATGGATGCCGTAATGTAAGGCATGATGCCCAGGGCAAAGATGCCGGCCTGGCTGAAGGCACCTCCTACGAACATGTCGAGGAATCCGAAGATATCATTCGGATCACTGCCCGCATTCACGTCAGCCAGAATACTCGCATCGACGCCCGGAAGCGTTACGTACGCACCGATTCGATAGATGATGAGCAAGCCGAGCGTATAGAGTATTCGCCGACGAAGCTCGTCAATTTTCCAAATGTTGCGAAGGCTCTCGCCAAGAGTCGCCATGATTTCGGATGTGATTGATAACGGACGTAAAAGTCCGTCCGTGTTACTTGATCAGGGTGACTGTGCCGCCGGCCGCTTCTATTTTCTCCCTGGCCGACTTGCTGAATGCGTGCGCGGAAATTTTCAACGCCGCCGTAAGTTCGCCACCACCGAGGATTTTCACGAGCTCCGATTTCCGAGCAATACCTGCCTCGACGAGGAGTGAAGGTGTGACCTCAAGAGAGTCGTCGATCATTTCGTCCTCGACCATCCTGGAGAGTCGCGACAGATTGACCGCACGATATTCTGTGCGGAATCGATTGTGGAAGCCGAACTTCGGAACGCGCCGCTGCAGAGGCATCTGACCTCCTTCAAACCAGGCGGGAATTTTTGCGCCGGCGCGGCTCTTCTGTCCCTTGTTTCCTTTCGTGGAGCTGTGGCCGCCGTACCCGGATCCCACCCCGCGTGCGATACGCTTCTTCTTTTGAGTCGAACCCTTAGCGGGTTTGAGATTACTTAAATCCATGTCTTCTGTCGCTATGACGCCCATCTCACGAGATGGACTCGCTGTTAAAATTACCGGATGCGAGATATCTGCTCAATCGCGCAGATGTCCCGCACCTACTTCAGTTTCTCGACTTCGACCAGGTGTGTCACTTTCTCGAGCATGCCGCGAATCTGGGGCGTGTCATCCTGCTCGACAGATTGGTGCATTCGCCTGATGCCCAGTGCTTCCAGCGATCGTCGTTGGCGCCGAGGAGATCCGATTACAGATTTTGTCTGCGTGATTTTAAGCTTTGCCATGACGCTGCGTATGGTTTAAACAAGTTCAGTGGCACGAGCACCGTTCCTCCGAACTCGAAACTCTGATTATCCTTCAAACACTTTCTTAAGGGGGATACCCCGACGTTTCGCTACTTCGAGCGGATCTTCGAGACGTTCGAGCGCATCCATCGTCGCCGCCACCTGATTATGTGGATTGCTCGATCCGAGGGATTTGGATAGTATGTCCCGGACACCCGCACACTCCAGCACGGCACGTACGCCACCACCGGCGATCACGCCTGTACCTGCTGCAGCGGGCTTCAGAAGCACCTTACCTGCATCTTGCCGTCCAACGACGGGGTGGGGAATTGATCCCTCTTTCAACGGAACGCGAACCAGATTCTTTTTCGCGTCGTCCGTGCCTTTCGAGATAGCATCAGCGACCTCGTTGGCTTTGCCGAGTCCTGCACCCACCGTTCCATTGCCGTCGCCAACAACGACGACCGCATTGAACGAAAATCGACGTCCCCCTTTAACAACTTTCGCTACTCGCGAAACGGATACAAGGCGTTCTTGCCAGTCCTGTCCTTCGCCGGCCTCACGTCTGCGACGATTCTTTCTTCCTTTCGCCATCTGAGTATTGCTTCAATGGATTCGTTAATTGCGGAGAGAATCGTTAGAGCTTGAGACCGGCTTCCCGAGCGCCTTCGGCAAGGGCGAGAACCCGGCCGTGATAGCGGTATCCGTTTCGATCGAACACGGCTTTGTCGATGCCTTGCTCCTTCGCACGTGCAGCGATACGTTCGCCGACCGTCTTGCTTACATCGACAGGCTTCTTGTCATCCGCACTCTCTTCAAGGCTGGACGCTGCAGCCATCGTCCGACCTTCCCGATCGTCGATCAACTGTGCGTAAATATGCCGATTTGATCGAAAGACCGTCAGTCGAGGACGTTCGGTCGTACCTTCGATCTTGCCCCGTATGCCACGCTTCACTCGTGCGCGTCGCTCTTGCTTCTTGTTCCTTGCCATGATGTCGTTTAATTCTCGTTGGCCGATGTCGGCACTGTCTATCGAGCCGCTGTCTTGCCCGCCTTACGACGGACGTATTCATCTACATATCGGACGCCCTTTCCTTTGTAAGGCTCCGGCGGACGCAGGCCGCGAATCTTTGCAGCAACCTGACCGACCATTTGTTTATCCGAGCCATCGATTACGATGACCGGATTCTTTCCGCGCTTTGCGTCGACATCAATGGTAATACCCTTCGGTGGCACGAAGTAAATCGGATGCGAAAAACCGAGCGCGAGCTCGAGAACGCCGTTGCTAATAGCTGCTCGATACCCGACGCCTATCACTTCGAGCTCCTTTCGATATCCTTCCGTGACGCCGACGACGGCATTATCGATCAGCGACCGATAGAGCCCATGCCCCGACTTATGTCGTTTCTGATCACTGGGACGCGAGACGAGCACATGCCCGTTCTCAAGTTTAACGGTCATCTCCGGATCAATTTGAACCGAGATTTCTCCTCGAGGACCCTTTACTGTGACCAGATTGTTCGCAGCGACGTCCACCGAAACTTTGTCGCCGATCTCAATCGGCTGATTGCCAATACGAGACATTTTCTTATTTCCAGTTAGGTCTGAACTCCTGACGATCTTGCAGCGGACGCCCTAATAAACGTACGCAAGTACTTCGCCGCCCACATGAACCCGTCGGGCTTCCTTGTCCGTCATCATGCCGCGCGAGGTTGAAAGGATGGCGACGCCAAGACCGTTTTTCACGCGGGGCAAGTCATCTGCACTGACGTACCGGCGAAGCCCCGGAGTTGAAACGCGCTCCAGCATGTGGATGACAGGCGTGCCTTCCACATCGTACTTCAGGTAGACGCGCAGCAAGCCTTGTTTGCCGTCGTCGATATTTAAATAATTACGGATGTACCCTTTCTCGAGCAAGATCTGCGTGAGTGCACGCTTCTGCTTCGAGGCGGGAATATCCGCGAACTTATGATTAGCCCGCTGCGCATTCCGAATGCGCGCCAGGTAATCCGCCACTGGATCTGTTATTCCACTCATATCGTGTTCATTATCTGTTTCGCTGCCCCGCAGCCATTGCTCACACGTCGCAGGGCGGAGGAGAAGTTTCGATGTCGGTACGCCACAAACTTCCGCCCTACCAGCTCGCTTTCCTGACGCCCGGAATTTTACCTGCCAATGCCATTTCCCGGAAGACAATGCGCGAGACTCCGAAGTCACGCACGAATCCTCGCGTGCGGCCGGTAAGCGGACAGCGATTATTGAGTCGTACGGGGCTCGAATCGCGCGGGAGCTTTTGGAGTCCCACCCAATCG
This sequence comes from uncultured Rhodothermales bacterium, assembly GCA_964554105.1. Classification (GTDB taxonomy): domain Bacteria; phylum Bacteroidota; class Rhodothermia; order Rhodothermales; family VXPQ01; genus CAZKNF01. The sequence goes on from CAZKNF010000004.1 coordinate 98,219, forward strand.
CCTTCTTCTTTCAGCTTGCGACGTCTATCAGCGTACTGCGCAACGAGGCGTCGACGCTTCTTCTCGCGAGCCATCCAACTTTTCTTAGCCATATAATCTTTCGTCTCTCAATTACAAACAAACAGTCGTTATGCGGCAGCCGAGTCCTCAGTCTGAGTTTCTCGACGAAAAAAGGGCATGCCGAGTGCCTTCAACAATGCGTACGCCTCCTCATCGCTTTCTGCCGTCGTCACAATCGTCACATCCATTCCATTGACTCGATCCACCTTCTCCATGTTGATTTCCGGAAAGATGATCTGCTCCTTTACACCGAGCGTGTAGTTCCCACGTCCATCGAAGCTTCGATCGGGAACGCCGCGAAAGTCGCGCACGCGCGGCAATGCGAGCGTGATGAGCCGATCCAGGAATTCATACATCCTGGCGCCCCTGAGCGTAACAAAACAGCCGATCGGCATGCCTTGCCGAAGCTTAAAGTTCGAAACGCTCTGTCGAGCCTTGGTAATGGCGGGATGCTGCCCCGTAATACGTCGGACCTCATCCACCGCACCATCGAGGACCTTCTGATTCTCGGCGGCTTCACCGACTCCCTTATTGAGTACGACTTTCTCAATGAGTGGCACTTCCATGACGTTGCTGTACTCGAACTGCTTTCTCAGTTCGGGAATGACCTCGTCTTGGTACTTCTTTCTGAGTCTAGGTATGTAAGCCATCGTTCAGGAGGCGGAAATATGTATAAGTTCAAGGCAGAAGCTGCAACCTATCTAAACGGCAGCTCCCTTTTGTAGATTCAGTAAATACAGGTACATACGGTGGAACACACACTGTCTTCATGTGCCCGCCAGCATCGCAGACCGTTCGCAAGCGCTCATCGACTCGAACGGTGATCATACGTCCAGTTCCTCCCCTGTAGTCTTGGCATACCGGATCCATTGTCCACGTCCGGTTTCGGGGTCTTCGATACGTTTTCGACCCGTACGCGTCGGCTCACCATTCGAGTCAAGAGGCATCACATTTGATGCGTGAATCGGCACCTCCTTCTCAATGCGCCCGCCTTGAGGATTCGCTGCACTAGGTTTGGTGTGATGAAACCGCAGGTTCACCCCTTCTACGATCACGCGCTCCTTCTCCGGGAAGACAACCAGGACTTTGCCCTCTGCGCCTTTGTAGTTCCCAGCAAGGACGCGGACGCGATCACCTTTCTTTACGTGGAGCTTTCGCTGCTTGTTGTATTTTCGAGGCATGATGTGCTCGGTGTTCGGTCTTCAATTCAGAGTTCAGCGAATCAATTCGGAGCTTTGTAAACTGGAGCTCTCGTTTATGCTGAACAGCGTAATATTGGTCGCGCCGACTTAAAGGACTTCCGGTGCGAGGGAGACGATGCGCATGAACTGCCTTTCCCGCAGTTCGCGAGCGACAGGGCCGAAAATACGCGTCCCACGCGGCTCGTCCTGTGCGTTGAGCAGCACCGCCGCATTTTCATCAAACCGAATATAGGAGCCGTCCTTTCGCCGAAACTCCTTTCTTGTTCGTACGACAACGGCAGGTGAAACTTCACCTTTTTTCACAGCACCGCCAGGTATGGCCGACTTCACGGACACGATGATTTTGTCACCGATTCTAGCGTATCGTCGGCCGCTGCCGCCGAGAACACGAATACAGAGCACCTCTTTGGCGCCGCTGTTGTCGGCAACGGAAAGTCTCGATTCTTGCTGAATCATGGCTCGTCTATTCTAGCACCTATATAGAGTGGTGCGTTGTCAAAAGTTGTGTGTGTTTTCGCTTCTCCGTGGGCGAATGGCGACATCGAACGTCGTAGATCTTCCCGATTCTCGCTTGTGGATCCGCGTCTATTTCGCCCGCTCGACGATTTCCGTCAGACGCCAGCGTTTGTTCTTGCTTATAGGTCTCGTTTCCATGATTCGCACGGTATCACCTTCATTCGCTTCATCGGCCTCATCATGCGCCATCAGTTTGGTGGTACGCTTGATGAACTTCCCATAGATCGGGTGCTGAATCTGACGCTGCACAGCAACGAGAATGCTCTTCTCCATCTTGCTGCTGACTACGATGCCGACGCGCTCTTTCCGCGTCGTCACGCGCTGTGCTGTTTCCTTAGCTTCCATCTTTCATAAACTCGTTCTACTCTCCCGATCTCAAAATTGAGTTTTGAATGCCTTATGTATCTATGCCCTTCCGCTCGTTCTCACTCAGAATCGTTCGCAATCGTGCCACCAGCTTACGTTTCTCACGAAGCAGCATCGGATTTTCGATGTGCGCTATCGCGTGTTGAAAGCGGAGCTGCCGAAGCTGGTCCTCTTCCTCGTCAATGCGAGAACGGATTTCCTCGTTGCCTAACTCTCTAATCTCTTTAGCCTTTAACATGTTGACTCACAGTCTTAAAGTCGGTACCCGCTACCGCTTGCCTACCACTTCGGCAGCCTTGTAGTCAGGTCGTACGACAAACTTTGTTCGAATGGGGAGCTTGTGCTGCGCCAGACGAAGCGCTTCACGTGCAAGCTCCTCAGAAATACCACCGCCAATTTCGAATAGGACGCGACCCGGCCGAACCGGTGCGACCCAGAACTCGGGTGAGCCTTTCCCTTTGCCCATACGAGTCTCGGCCGGCTTTTTCGTAATTGGCTTATCCGGAAAAATTCGAATCCAGACTTTGCCGACGCGCTTCATGCGCCGCGTCATCGCGATCCGGGCCGCTTCAATCTGGCGACTGGTAATCCGTCCAGGCTCCAGTGCTTTCAGTCCGAAATCACCGAAGTTTACGCGCGTTCCTCGCGTCGCATTCCCTTTAATGCGACCCTTCTGATACTTGCGAAATTTCGTGCGTTTGGGCATTAACATGGGATTACCCTTCTATTAACTAACTGATCATTGTCTCTATGAGAAAAGCGCCGCCTTATGACGAGCGCTTTCCCCGACCTCCTCCCCTTCCGCCACCGCCTCCACGACCACGGCGCTTCCGGGCGGGGGGTTGTGTCTGCTGCTGCATCTGCTGACGCTGTGCCTGTACATTTGGGCTGAGATCTGGCTTGCCTAGAATCTCGCCTCGATAGATCCAGGCTTTCACGCCCGTGGTGCCGTAGATCGTGAATGCCGTGGCCTGCGCATAATCGATGTCAGCGCGAATCGTGTGCAGCGGGACACGGCCTTCGAGGTACTGCTCTGTGCGGCCCATCTCAGCACCGCCGAGGCGGCCCGAAACACGAATGCGGATTCCCTCTGCACCCATGCGCATGGCGGCAGTAATTGCCTGCTTCATGGCGCGTCGGAATGATACACGGCCCTCCAGCTGCTGCGCGATATTCTGTGCGACCAGGCTCGCATCGAGCTCAGGACGCTTTATCTCGCTGATATTTATCTGAATATCTTTGTTCGTGAGCTTTTTCAGCTCCTCACGCAGTTTCTCTACCTCGCTGCCACCACGCCCGATTACTACACCGGGACGACTCGTGTGCAGCGTGAGGATAACTCGCTTCGGAGTACGCTCGATAACACACCGGCTCAGCCCCGCGCGCTTTAAACGCGCGGCTAAATACCGACGAATTTCTTCGTCCTCGACGAGTTTCTCCGGAAGATCCTGCTCAGCATACCAGTTGGAATCCCAACCGCGAATAATGCCCAGACGAAAGCCGACTGGATGCGTTTTTTGACCCAATGTCTTATCCCTTACGTTTAAGTATATCTCTCAAATTTTCTATCGTCCTTGGCGCGCCTACCTTTTCACTCCTCAACGATCTCCTCGGAAGCGGTGCCTACTACCACGGTCAGATGGCACGTGCGTTTCTGAATCGGATGCGCGCGTCCTCGTGGTGCAGGTCGAAAGCGCTTGAAGCGAGGGCCATCGTCGACGCGTATTTCTCGAACAATGAGTTCGCCTTCGTCCAGCCGTTCGTCCGGATTCTGGTCCATCAAGTTGTAGACCGCCGAGTGGATTGCAAGTTCAATCGGGCGCGTGGCCTTGTGCGGCTGGTAATGCAGGATGTTCAGGGCGTCGGCCACCGTCTTTCCGCGCACCAGATTGACAACCGGCCGCATTTTTCGCGGTCCGGATCGTATATGCTTCCTTACGGCACGTGCTTCCATAACCTTCCGTTGCGTCGTGTCTAGTCCGAGCAGATCTACCGAATTCCGAAATTCGATTTATCGTTTGGCGCGTTTATCCATCTTGGTCCCTGCATGGCCGCGAAACAGTCGCGTCGGAGCGAACTCTCCCAGCTTGTGACCAACCATATTTTCTGTCACGTAGACGGGAATAAACTGCTTCCCGTTGTGCACCGCGAATGTATGTCCGACGAAATCCGGCGTGATCAACGATCCCCGGCTCCACGTCTTCACAACCTTCTTCTTGTTCTGCTTGTTCAGCTCATCGACCTTACGTTGCAACTTGTAGTAAACGTAGGGTCCCTTCTTCAGTGAACGTGCCATAACCTCATTTCTCGTCTTTCGTCGCGAACCGTCGCTATGTGTACGGTCGACTATTTCTTGCCGCGAGCGCGAATGATGAACTTATTCGACTGTTTCTTACGCTTCCGAGTCTTGTACCCTTTCGCAGGGACACCTGTCGGCGATCGGGGATGTCCGCCGGAGGCCTTACCTTCCCCACCACCCATCGGATGGTCGACCGGGTTCATGGCTACGCCTCGCGTCTTTGGACGAACACCGAGCCATCGGCGACGCCCGGCCTTGCCGAGGTCCACGTTCATGTGGTCGGGATTGCTCGTCGTGCCGATGGTGGCCATACATTTTACCGGTATCAGACGTGTTTCCCCAGACGGCAGCTTCAATGTCGCGTATTCACGATCTCGTGCCGTTAGCTGTGCATACGTTCCGGCCGATCGGGCAAGCTGCGCACCTTTTCCGGGCTTCATTTCGATGGCATGAACAAACGAGCCGATCGGAATTCTCGTGAGCGGTAGGCAGTTGCCGGCCTCCGGGCCCGCATCGGGACCGCTTACGACTGTCTGACCGACCTGCACTTCGTTTGGTGCGATGATATAGCGCTTCTCACCGTCGGCGTATACGAGCAGAGCAATTCGCGCCGATCGATTTGGATCGTATTCAATCGATGCGACCCTCGCAGGAACGCCTGGCTTATTTCGCTTGAAATCGATTATACGGTACCGCCGCTTGTGCCCGCCGCCCTGGTGCCGGGTGGTTATCCTACCGTTGTTGTTCCGCCCACCTTTCTTCTTCAAAGGCGCCAGTAAGCTGCGCTCAGGATCCTTCTTAGTCACATCGACGAAGGATTCAACGGAGTACTGTCGACGCGCGTTTGTAGTCGGCTTTACTTTTTTTATCGCCATTTCGCTATAAAATATGTCGTTCGCTTAACGTACCTGGATACGCGGGTCGTTCTCCGAAATACGGACTCGTTCTACAGTATCCGACTCCAGTCGATAATCTCGAGCCAATGCCTGGCGTCATACTTGTTCAAAGAAATCAATCGGTTCACTAGCTTCAGTGAGTGTCACGAACGCGCGTTTGTGATAGGCAGTGCGCCCGTGCATCACGCCCCGGCGCGTCTGCTGTGTGCGACGCTTGCCGCGTACGATTAGCGTGCGCACGCCTTTGACGCGTACACCCGGATACCGTGCCTCGACAGCTTTCCGAATTTCGACCTTATTGGCATCCATGTTCACTTCGAACGTGAAATGGCCGTCCTCCATAAGACGCGTCAGCTTCTCAGTGATAAGTGGACGAATAAGTACGTCTTTGCTCATGACTAACCGTTCTTTACGCTGATAATATCTGTAATCGCGCCTCGGCTATGCAGCTGCTTTCTGCCTGTCGCCTAACTGTTCGGTAAGCGTCTCCAGCGCACCTTCTTCAAGGACGATCGCCTGTGCGGAAAGCAAATCGAGCGTCGATGCCTTACGTGCTTCTCGTACGTCCACCCTTGACAGATTGCGGCTGGATCGATAAAGTTCAGGACGATATTCACTCGTAAGAATCAATACACGGGCATTTGCCAGATCCAGACCGGCAATCAAGGCAACGAGATCCTTCGTGCTCACCCGTTCTATATTCAGATCCTCCACTACACGGAAGGCCTCGTCGGTAGCCTTATAAGAGAGCACCGAGCGCCGAGCGAGCTGCTTCGTCTTCTTGTTTACCTTAAAATTGTAAGCGCGTGGACGGGGTCCAAAGGTCGTCCCGCCGCTGCGCCGGATCGGTGATTTTGCGTCTCCGGCACGGGAGAATCCAGTACCTTTCTGGCGGTAAAGCTTACGCCGGCTTCCTCGAACCTCGCCGCGCTCTTTGGCCTTATGTGTACCCTGCCGTGCATTCGCCTGAATGCGGCGCACGTCCAACCAGATCGAGTGGTCGTGGGGCTCGATCTCAAAGATCGCTGGCTCCAGCGTAACCACGCGTTTTGTCGCAGCGCCGTCGCTCGTATGTACTTTAATGTCCATCGCTATGTCGCTAGTCCTTCACGGTCGGAGTTTATGGGGTGAAGTGGTGTCGTCCACCACCACCACCTTTTCTTTCCCTGTTAGGCCGTGCGTTAGTTCTTTTTGTGTACAGTCACATAGCTGCCGCGGCCACCTGGTACGGCACCTTTTATGAGGACGACGTTCTGGTCCTCGAGCACTCGCAAGACGGTCAGATTTTGTATCGTCACGCGGTCATGTCCCATGCGTCCACCCATCCGAATGCCTTTGAACACACGAGAGGGATCGGATGAGGCTCCGATCGATCCAGGCGCCCGTTCTCGGTTGTGCTGACCGTGCGTTCGTGAACCGACCCCCGCGAAACCGTGACGCCGAACGACGCCCTGGAATCCTTTACCTTTAGAGATTCCGATCACGTCGACGCGGTCACCTTCCGAAAATACGTCCGCGGCCCGGAGTTCGTCTCCCGGCGCAAGCTCCCCATCGAACGGCGTGCGAAACTCCGTAACCTTCTTTTTCGGGCCCGTGCCTGCGGCTTCGAAATGTCCAGCCTTTGACGGGCTCGTGTGTTTCTCCTTGGCATCACCGAAGGCAAGCTGGACGGCATCGTACCCGTCCTTGCCGTCTTCAGATTTGACCTGAGTTACTACATTCGGACCGAGCTCAATGACAGTGCAGGACGTATTATTCCCGGCATCGTCAAAGACGCTTGTCATACCCACTTTCTTTCCAATCAAGCCGCTCATCTTATTCTTCGCTCAGTAGAGTTCGTCCTCTACGATGTCTTCTGAATTCCGATTTGTACCGTTCCCTCAAACAGCTCCGCTCCAAAGAGTTCGTTCACGAAGGCAGCATTTGCCGAGAGCGTCATCCGATTCTCACTCTCTATGTCGTAAGTAAAGGGAGCGATGGCGTCTCCAGTGTCGAGCTCGAGTCTATTCGTGCTTTCATCGATGGTGTACGTCCCAACGACGGTGAGATCTTCCTGGTCGGCGTAATCGACCAGGACGTCGAAGGTGTTGTCGCTGCGAAGCGTCGCAGTCAGCCCGTTCGCTATCAATTCGAATACCGGCCGCATGTCGCGATCGCCGTTCTGGTCGAATAGCTCAACCAGGGTCCAATCTCCTACAATTATTTCTGCGTCCGTCAGGTCGTCGTCAGTGCTATCGCTGTCGCAGCCAATTGAAGTCAGCGCGACGAGCAGTGCGAAAAAAAATGCCGGAAGCTTTCGCATAGTGCTACTCCGTTTAAGGTTACACCTTGATCTCGACGTCGACACCGCTTGGAAGTTCAAGCTTCATCAACGCGTCCACTGTCTTGCTGCTCGTTGATAGAATGTCTATCAGCCGCTTGTGATGTCGGGTTTCGAACTGCTCGCGAGACTTCTTGTCCACGTGCGGACTCCGCAGGACCGTATAAATCGACTTCTGCGTCGGGAGCGGAATAGGCCCACTCACGACTGCACCGGTCGATTTCACCGTGCGGATTATCTTTTCAGCGCTTTTGTCGATCAATCGATGATCGTACGACTTAAGCTTTATTCGAATTTTTTGACTTACAGCCATTGTCTCTCAGTTGGCATTTTCGCCTTGTGCTGACCCGAAGGGGGCCGTCGACGGTTGCATCCGCGGACGGAATCCGCTCCATTAGTCTAATATTTTCGAAACGACGCCTGCGCCGACGGTCCGGCCGCCTTCTCGAA
>CAZKNF010000005.1:0-42857 GCA_964554105.1 uncultured Rhodothermales bacterium
CAGAACGCCGCGCCCGAATCCGCCCGGACGAAGTCGGCGCGCGCGTACAATGGCTGCTCCGGAATGACGCCGATAACGTCCTCTCCCATCGCCCGCAGCGTCTCGCCCGGATCGACAGCCCGAATGAGGCCGCCGTGCTCCTCCTGCACCCGGAAATCCCCCGTCCTCGGCGTCTTCAGGATGGCGTGGCTGTACTCGCCGTTGAAATAGAACAGTGAGAACTCCCCTTCGTCCGTCACGGCTCGGACGAACGGCTGCACCATGAGCGGACGATCCGCATAGTAGGATTCGATTTCGGAGTCCCACTCTGTGACCGTACGCCGGTCGAGCCGGAACGCCCCGTCGGCGTTGGCACTCAGAACAGGCTTCACGACCGCCTCTTCGGCACCGACCGCGGCGAAGACTCCTGCAAGCTCGCCCGAGGCGAGTCGATCGCGCCAGACGGTCGGCACGATGGGGATCCCCGCGGAAGCGAACTCGCGGAGATATGTCTTGTGCAGATTCCACCGGACGAGGTCGAGCCCATTCAGCAGCGGAGTGCCCGAACCTTCGATTTCCGTGAGGACCTCGAGAAAGGCGTCGGGGTCATCCTGATAATCCCATGGCGAGCGAATCACGACCGCATCGAAGCGGCCCCATGATATGCCGGTGCGCCGCCAGGGGATTGCCTCGACGCTCCAGCCAAGCTCGCGCAGCGGTTCGTAGGCAAGTTCGTCGTCAATGACATACCCACCCGGGTCGTCGAGAGTCAGAAAAGCACAGCGTCGCATGGTGGGGCTGATGAATACGTGTTCGATGTCGGGCTTCGCCCGGGTCAATGTACCACATGCGCATGACGGTAGTCTCCAGGCGTCATGTCCGGTGCTGCGGTTCACTCTCCGAAGTCTTCTCACGGTGGATCAACTTGGACCGGCGGTACCGCCTGACCTCCGGCTGCGCTGGATAGCTTGACTGGTGACAAGCAACCGGCTCCATTCAGCCGGCCTACCAACCTGATTCGCAGCCCGCGGAGGTCCGAAATGACAATTCAGCTGCTGGTACTCGCCGTCACTGCCCTGCTCGCATTTGAGGCTCCCGCACGGCAGGATCGTTCACAAGATGATTCACTGAGGATAGGTCAAGAGTCCGCCCGATGGTCGATCGCTAACACAAACCGCTCGTCCGTCCTGCGGCCGCGGAGGTCGGTTGAAAGACGCAGCCTCCTGGAGCCCACCGCCTTCGTGTTGGCCTTTCACGCGATTGGAATGGGCTTGCTGGTGTCGATGGATCCGGAGGAAACCGGCTTCGAGCCGATGCACGTGCGGAACTGGGCGAACGGAATGACGAATCTGCCTATCTGGGACGATGATTCCAACATCACGAACTATATCTTACATCCTTTGTGGGGATCGGAGACATACCTGCAGGCCAGACGTGCCCACCACAGCCCCTTCCGATCCTTCCTGTTTTCTACGGCAGCGTCGGTCATGTGGGAATACGGCTTCGAATCCTGGGCGGAGCACCCATCCCAGCAGGATCTGCTTTTCACCTCGACTGTCGGTTCAGTGCTGGGAGAAGCCCGTCATCACGCGCGACTGGCGCTGATCAACCAGGATGCAGCATGGGCAGCGGTCCTCTTGATCCTGCTAGACCCGCTGGGCACGCTCGTTGCGCATTCGACGCGCCTGGTCGGAAATGTCTCTAAATCCATCTCGACTGCACTTTCGCCGGAGATATCTTTCGCCCCCGCAATTGCAGGCGGTGTGGGCGATCAGATCGGATTGCAGTTGATCGTGCCGCTCTGAAATGTGCCGCCAAGCGCTTGACATCCGAAAGAACTTTTTCTACTCTATCAGGAAGCAATAGACCAATCGGTCTAAAACGACACGATGCATCCGACGAAAAAGCGATTATTAGAAGCCGGCTCGGCCATGCTGCTCGAGCGCGGCTACAACGACCTCGGCATACAACGCCTGCTGGAAATCACCGGCGTTCCGAGAGGATCGTTCTATCACCACTTCGAAGGCAAAGAGCATTTTGCTCTTCAGGTGGTCGATCTCTACCTGGCCGAAGTGCACGCGCAGCTGGATCGTACGCTGATGGATCGCTCACTCCCGCCGCTCGACCGTGTTCGGACATTTTTCGAGAGGACGGCTGAAAAATACGCCGAAGAGGGACACCTCGGATGTCTGCTCGGGGCGCTCGGACAGGAGCTCTCCGGTGTAAATGACGTCTTCCGTCTGAAAATAAAGAGCTGTCTCGGTTCTATTGCTGCGCGTATCGCTGTTTGCCTCGAAGAGGCACGGCAGTGCGGCGATCTGCCGGCATCGACGGATCCGGAGCGCATGGGCGAGGTGCTGGTTGACTGCTGGGAGGGCGCCGCTCTTCGGGTTCGCCTCGTCAAGAGCCTGGCCCCTCTCGAGTCGGTGCTGGATTTCTACTTCAGTGCCGTCGCGGCTCGCTGATTTCCCTATTACACCCGACCCTGCATGGGCTCATTAGGCATCGACTCGGTCGAAATGAACGGCATCAAAATAGACCGATCGGTCGGTTTATTATTACCCTCTTTTATTCTATAACATGGAGGCAACTATGCGACACGTACTTTTTGCGATTCTGGCAGTGCTCGTGCTCATTCCTGCAGAACTGAACGCGCAGTCTGGATCTACCGACGATCAGGCCCTTATTCGAAGCGCTCTCAGCGCAGCGCCGGAAGCGGTGGCTGAAGGTGCTACCGTCATGGGGCCCGACAATACGGTGCTGCGTCAGGGTACCAACGACTGGGTTTGCATGCCCGACGACCCTAATGTGCCAAACAACTCTCCCATGTGTCTGGACGACAACTGGATCGAGGTCATCGATGCATGGATGAACGCGCGTGAACCTGAGTTCTCGGGCATGGGCATCAGTTACATGCTGCAGGGTGATATGCCCGTCAGCAACATCGATCCCTTCGCCGAAGGGCCAACTCCCGATAATGAGTGGGTCGAGGACGGGCCTCCGCACATCATGATCGTCGTCTCCGACCAGGAGCTGCTCCAAGGCCTTCCGACGGATCCGGACAACGGCGGACCCTGGGTCATGTGGAAGGACACTCCGTATGCTCACATCATGATTCCGACCGTGCCGAGGGATGTCGCTGAGTAGCCGTGCATCTACGTAGGGGAGTCGGGGGATCCTCCTGCTCCGGTCCGATATACAAGCGTGCTCAGAGGGCCACCTCCACTCACACTTGTATCAGGATCTTAATGACTCGAATCCTTACCTGTCTCGGCCTATGTATCGTCTTGCTCATGTCTTCGACGAGCCTGGCTCAAGATCGAGAAGCCGGCGTAAACAAGGATGACTTCTTTCCGTTTTCGACGTGGTACAGCGGTGGAAAGGCGCGCGCGCCTATGGTGTCCGAAATCACGCCCTCCTCCCGCGAAGAGTGGCGGACTGATTTGCAGCAGATAAAGGATCTCGGCTTCAATACAGTGCGAACGTGGGTGGAATGGGCCCGAGGCGAGCCCGCGGAAGGTGAGTACGATCTGGAGAATCTGCGCATGCTGTTCGAGCTGGCAGACGAGGTCGGCCTGCGCGTGTTCATACAGATGTACGTCGATTCCGCGCCGGATTGGGTCGGGAAAAAGCATCCGCATACGCGATTTGTGACGCAGAGCGGCCACGTCATCCAGCCGCAGTCGGCGCCGGGGTACTGCACCGACAACCCGGAGATCGCCGACCTCGTGCACGGCTTCTACTCCGAGGTCGCCCGCGTGGCATCGGAGTACGATCACTTCTACGGATGGGATCTGTGGAGCGAACCTCACGTCACGAACTGGGCCGCAATCGACTATGTGCCGAATGCTCAGTACTGCTACTGTGAGGCGACGCAGGCGCGTTTCCGGGAGTGGCTCCAGGAGAAGTACGGTTCACTTGATGAGGTCAATTCCGCCTGGCACCGAGGATTCGAGGTCTGGGAGGACGTAGAACCCCCGCGGTTCAGCACGATTCTCACGTACACCGATTATCTGGATTGGAAGACGTTCATCAGGGATCGCCTGGCTGCGGATCTGGGTCGGCGGGATGCCGCCGTGCGGAACGGCGGATCGGACCACGTGACGACCTCGCACGCGGCGGTGTCCGCCATCACCCAGTCGCCTCGCGGCGGCGCGGGATCGCCGGACGACTTTTTTATGGCGGAAGAGGTCGACTACTACGGCACGTCGATCTACCCGAAACACAATCGCCCGTCCACGCACTGGCCGTACTGGCGCATCATGTCGATGATGGAGTTCCAGCGAAGCGTCAATCTGGATAACGGCGGATGGTACGTCGGCGAGCTCCAGGCAGGCGGCGGCACAATCGGGCTAAATCTGAGCGAGCCGGTCACCCCGGAGGATCATCGGAGCTGGGCCTGGTCGGCCATAGCATATGGGGCGAAAGGCATCAATGTGTACGCCTATTATCCTATGTCCTCCGGCTACGAATCCGGCGGCTACGGGCTCGTGAATCTGGACGGGACGCTGACGGAGCGCGCCGAACATGCGGGGGAGATCGCCCGGATTGTGGACGCGAATCAGGACCTGCTGCTCGACTCGCGCCCGGTTCCGGCACGCGTGGGAATCGTCTTCAACAGGATGTCGCAGCTGGTCGGAGGACCGCGCGGCGGCGGCGACAATTACCACGACCACTTGGTCGGCTACTACCGGTCGTTCGCCGAAAACAACGTGCCTGTCGAGTTCGTGCATCGCAAAGATCTCGAGCGGGACGATGTGTCCCAATACGACCTGCTGATCGTGCCATATCCGCTCATGATGACCAGGAACGCGGCGGACGGGCTCGCACGCTATGTCGAACAGGGTGGACGTGCGGTGGCGGAGGCGCGGCTCGGGTGGAATGACGAGCGCGGATTCGCCTCGGAGATCCTGCCCGGACTCGGGCTGCACGAGGTCTTCGGGGTACGGGAACGGGATGCATGGATGGTCGACGACGTGGAGATGGTCGTGGAAGATGCCTCGCATCCGGCGTTTGCGGAGCTCGACGACGGTGACGTGCTTCGCGGGACAATGTTTGCGAATACGGTCCGAACGCTTTCGCCCGAAGCGAAAGTTCTGGCGACGATCAACGGCGAGCCGGCAATCGTGAGCTCCCGCTACGGCGACGGCGAGACCCTGTTCATCGGATCTTTCGTAGGGGCGGCAACCCACCAAAGCGATCAAACGGGCAGTCCTGATGCAGCGACCACCGAAACCGTGAACACCGGCGGTCCCAGCACGGGTGCCTTCGAGATGCCGGAAGACAATACTGCATTCATACGCGGCCTGGCCGACTGGGCCGGGATCGAACGGCCCGTCACAACCACGCTGGACGGCGCGGCGAATCCGCCGCTTATCGCTCGCCTGCACAACGCCGGTGACGACTATCTCCTGTTTTTAATCAACTATAATACGGAGCCGCAGGATTTCGATGTGGATGTCGTCGTCGATGAAGAAGGCAGCTATGCCCTGAGAGAGCTCATCACCGGCGAAGAGCGAAGCGATACCGCGGAAGGCAGCAGCCTCCACATGCAGACACATCTCGACGGAAAAGGCGTTCAGGTCTGGTCCGTCGCGCGTGCGGAGTGAGACCGCCTGTGTCGCCGTATCACGTCATCGAGCTGCGGCGGCGTCCTTCTTGTCCCTGTAGGCTGTCGGGGCATGCTGTGGATTGACGTCAGGGGTCGGCGCAGTCGAGTTCCGGATGAGCTGTGCGTAAAACGCAATGCCTCGCACGAAGTCATCGATCCGGACACGCTCATCGACGCCGTGGATACGTGCAATGTCGTCCGGCCCCACCCGGACGGGCTCGAACCGGTAGATGTTCGATGTCAGTCCGGCGTAATGACGCGAGTCTGTCCGCGCGATCATCAGCGACGGCACTACAACGACGCTCGGAAAGATCTCGGAGACGGTGCGCTGCAGCGTCTTGAAATGTCGTGACGCTGTATTCGAAATCTCCGAGGGTTCGGAAGTGACCGCGATCGGTCTGATCTGCACGCGGCGATCTCGAACAACACGCTGCACGTGCTGGATGACGTCATCGACTGAATCGCCGGGGAGGATCCGGAAGTTGACGACCGCTTCGGCCCGCGCCGGCAGGATGTTCTCTTTAAATCCGCCGTGGATGACCGTCGGCGCCGTAGTGGTGCGAATGATCGTATTCGATGCGCGTCCGCCCGAGAGCTGCCGCTCGATCAGGGGCTCGAAGAGCCACAGATTGGCAAATGCAAATCGTTTCGCGAACGACATCTCCGGCACGAGATAAAGCATCATCTCCTGCACAATTCCGTCCAGCCGGGACGGCATCTGGTGTGCCTCGAGCCGGGATACGGCGCGGCTGAGAAGACCGATGGCCGTTTCTTTCTGCGGTGCGGATGAATGTCCGCCGGACAATTCCACGGCGAGCCTCAATGTAACGGCGCCCTTCTCGGCGATGCCGATCAACGCAACAGGTTTCTCGACCCCCGGAATAATTCCCTCCGTTATGCAGGGGCCTTCGTCCAGCACGAAGGCCAGCTTTTCGCCTCGGGAAGCCAGCAGGGCGGCAATGCGCCGAGCGCCTTCGGGCCCGCCCCGCTCTTCATCATGTCCGAGTGCCAGGTAGATTGTACGCTCGGGTACGAATCCATCCGAGAGCAGCCTTTCGACCGCTTCCATCAACCCAATGACTGTGAAGCGGTTGTCGATCGCCCCGCGGCCCCACACGTGCGTCCCGTCGGAGCGGCCCGCGAACGGAGGATGCGTCCATTCGTTCTCACTGTCGGGATCGATGGGAACGACATCGAGATGGCCGGCCAGGAGAACCGGATCCAGCGTGGAGTCCGATCCGGTCCACGTGTAGAGCAGGCTGTACTCGCTCACCGTCTCGCGTGCCAGCGCGGCATGTGCTCGCGGATAAGCCTCCTCCAGGAAGTCGTGGAATGCAAGGAAGGCGGCGGCCTCGACGCGGTTCGTGTCGGGATGGGTTATCGTCGGCTGCTGGATCGCCGTCGACAGCCGGTGCACGGCGTCGGGTTGATCAGGCACGTCATGCGATCGGACGCGTACCTGTTTGGAGGCGTACGTCAGCTTTCGGAATCGAATCTCGACGGCCGCTCGCAGATAGAGTCCGCCTCCGAGATTCAAGTCGGCGTTGCGCCCGCCACCGCGGAAGGAAAGCCTGTTCCACAGAGTATAACCGCCGTCCACGACGAGATTGTACGCGCCCTTCAACCGGATCTGGACCGACGGTCCGGCTGCAGCATAGCTGTGGACCATGTGACGCGCTTGGCCTCCGGTGTCTTCATCCCCGAGGTAATAAGGGGTGGCTCCGTATCTGGCATTTACCCCGAATGTAACCCGTTGATCGGGTGTGAGGATGTACCGCAGCCTCGCACGCGTGGGCATCATTACATCCGCCTGAAGATGCCTTCCGATAGTGCCGTTCACCTGAACCATCGGCAGGATGGGCCGCTTCAAACCGCTTCTATACATTACGCCGAGACCGTAGGTCAGGTGGCCGCGGACGCGGCGCGATGCGAGCAAGCCCATCCGAAGGTGAACTGCATTCCTGGAAATGCCGTCCCCGGACGCGGATGCAAACCCTGGTGAGAAGAACACGGTCGCAGCCCAATTCGATGCGAGCTGCTGTACCAGCGCCGTTTCGTATCGTGTGTACTGTAGCTGCGAAGGACCCGAAAACCGGACGCCGTCCCAACCGGATACAAATAGTCTCTGCCGGCGGAGTCCCTGGAGAAGATGCGTACGTCCTCCACGCAGCGGAATGTGCAGATCAGCACCGATGTCTGTCCGCAAGATGCTCACGCTGCTGCGCGACGATGGAAAGGATTCGGCGCCGCCGAGCGTGAAATCCTGCGTGTATACAGGGCGGGTCGCAAGAAGGAAGACGAGTGCGGAACTCAATACACAGCGAAAAACGACGTGGTGAATTGCGAAGCGTCCCATGGCATCCCTCCGGAGTTTGGCTGCATTTTGAGCTTGCACCCAATCTCCGCAAGCGCTGCCCCGGCAAATGCGTCAGATCTCCTGAGAAATCAGGATGTCGCGTCTTCTACAGGTCGATGTCCCGTCTGCTACGGCCCGGTTGATGGGATTTGCGTTCCATCGTAGCGAGTAGGAGGCACGCCATAGAGCTGCCGAAACACGCGAGCGAAATAGTCGGCATCTCGATACCCCACCGCGTCGGCGACGTCTTTTACAGCTCCTGCACCGCCGTCCAGCAGCTGCGCCGCTCGCTTCATCCGCATCAAGCGAATCAGACCGGCGGCAGAGAGCCGGGTCGCCTTGCGCACTTTGCGCTGAAGCTGGCGAGCGCTCATGTTCAGCTCGTCGGCCAACCAGTCGACGCCGAAATTACTATCAGGGATATGCTGATCCACTACGGCTACGACCTGCTCGATGAACTCAGCCTCGGCCGAGGTGACGCTTACTCCCGAGGGCTCCAGCAACATGCGCCCGCGGTATCGTTCCCTGAGCAGACGCCTGAGTTCAATCAGATTCTCTGCGCGCTTCCTGAGCTCGGCTGCGTTGAACGGTTTGTAGATGTAGTCGTCCGCACCCGCGTCGAGCCCCTCGATTTTGTCTCCGGATGCTGCGCGCGCGGTGAGCAATACGACCGGTATGTGGTTGATCTCCGGGTCAGACTTGATCGCGCGGCAGAGTTCAAACCCATCCATGCCCGGCATCATGACGTCGCTGATGACCAGGTGCGGCTTCAACTCGCGAACGCGCTCCAATCCGGATTCTCCGTCCGCCGCCTCTGCCGTCCGATAGCTGGCTGCAAACTGTGCCGCGACGTAGGATCGTACATCATCGTCGTCCTCGATGACGAGGATGAGCGGGGCGTCATCAGCGGGCACCTCAGCGATTGGCCGCTTCTGGTACATCCCACCATTCTCGGAGTCGCGCGTGCGCGCACGGATCGGCCCGAGAGGTTCAACATCGGCGCTGACGGGCTTTTCGGATGCTTCCGTATAAGTGGCTTCCGGCGCGACGAAAGCAGAGCCTTGCTCGGCGGGCATGTCTTCCGCCTCCAGGACTGGCAGACGAACCATGAACTGGCTTCCGAATCCCGGTTCGCTCTCTACATCGATGTCGCCGCCGCACAAGTCGACGAGTTCACGAACGAGGGCGAGGCCGATGCCGGTGCTCGCCTGCTTCTGATGCGAGCCGGGTGAATCCACCCGGTAAAAGCGGTCGAAGATGTAAGGAAGCTCCTCAGCACGAATGCCCTGCCCCGTATCTCGAACACAGATCTCAACCACACCGTCGTTCTCAGATAACGTAATCCGGACCCGCCCACCGTTCCCGGTAAACTTCAGCGCATTTGACAGCAGATTGTCGACGATTTTATCGACGATAGAAGCATCGAACACGGAGATGAGCTCATCAGGCTCGGAGTGGTAATCCACGGCCACGTCCTTCCGCTCACCGAGCATCCGAAATCGGGACGCCGCCTCAGATACTAGCGCAGTGAGATTGCCCGCCCTGGGATGCAGTTCCATCTGATGAGCATCCATACTGGCTAGGTCCAGGAGTTCGTCGATATGGTTCCGGAGGCGCCGTCCGCTGCGCTGCATCGCCGGCAGCAATTTGCGCCAGCGCGCATCCATCGGCCCATATTCTCCTGCCAGGGCGTCTTCGATCGGACCGAGAAGCAGCGTGAGCGGCGTCCTGAATTCGTGGCTTAGATTGGCGAAAAACCGCGATTTGATGTGTTCGATCTCGCGAAGCTCGGCCTCATGCGCCCTTGCTTTTTTGCGGAGCACATTCGCACGTCGGAGGGCTTCATATTGCTTGTACCTGCTCACGTACAGCAAGCCGCTGATTCCCGTCGCGATGAACGTCATTACGAACAGGGTCACGATCCGGCTGACCTGCGGTGGAACGACCTCCAGTCGAGGCGACGCCCATTCCATCGTGACGATGTAGAACGTCGTGATTGACGCGCCGAGAACGAGGCTTTGCCAGGGCTGATACGGCAGCGTGCCCACCGCTGCCAGCATGGTAAGCATGAGGTAACCGGCCGTAAACTCGGTCCGACCGGTCGCGATGTCGTCCGCCGTAATCGCGACCGCGATGGCGATTACGATGCCTGACACAAGTGCGCGCGACCATTCCGGCCGTACGCGCGAGACGCCAATCGCGGCGAGACTCAAGATGAAGACGATCAGCTTATCCCACAGCACGACCGTTTGGGTCGGGTCGATCCCGTCGAAGCTCCAGGCGAAGCTGTGATCCGTCGCAACGTACCCGATCATGACGGCTGCGATGCTGAGAACGCCCAGAATGCCTGCCGTCGTGGCCCCGACTTTACTGTATCGGAGGATCACATCCCGAAAACCTGCATCGCGCTCGTACGGCAGAGGGAGGAGATAGCGGACCGGGGTCTGCTTCACCTCGTGGATGAGGTCTGAGAATCGCATCCCGCTCATGACGTCTCCACCAGGTGTCACGTTCGAACGAGCGTCCGGGCGAACGGCACTACATACCGCCGGACATGGAGTGGATCATCGATCTTAGGGAGATGTCACGGAAGGCGCAAACCTAATCGTACGCAACCACGGAAATTCTGTATTCTGCGTAACGTCAGTCACGCAACCACGCATATTGACCCTTGCGCTATTCGCTCGCGTCCGTCAGATGCTGGGCCGGCTCCAACACCTCGAGATCGGCCTCCGCATTGACCACCGAGCCGTTTATGGGATCGAGTCCCAGCAGGGAGGCGGCGAGATTGGCGGCATCACTGTTGCGGATCGGCTGCAACTCCGCGTCGAAGCCCGGGTGTGCGACGCCCGGATCACGTCGGCTCAAGTGGTTGATCTCATACAAATCCCCAGCCGCCACGTCCGCCCCCCACACGTAGAACGGAATCGTATAGTCCTCAGGACGCGTCTTGCTGCCATGATCCCAGCCCTTGCCCCCGTGATCGGCGGTTAGCACGACGACCGTATTGCCTCGCAGTTGAGGATCTGCCTCGATGCCGTCAAGCACGTATCCGAGCATTCGATCTACACGTCGGATGGAGCGCATGTAGGGGCTCCATGAGATCAAGCTCCAGCTCCACACATGTCCCTTCGAATCCGGATCGCGGATGTGCAAGAATGTGAACGCCGTGGGGTCGGCGCGAAGCTCGCTTACCATGCGCTGGGTGAGATCCTCACTGTCGCTGTCAAAAACGAATCGATCGATGTCCCCGTTCAGCGAATCGGGTGAGGCGTACTTCGAATCCGCAGCGACGCCGTCGAAGCTCTGATTCAACACCGCCAGTTTAGGCTTGCTGACGTAGACGCCGGACCGCAGGTCGGCACTCTCCACGACGTCGAAGATGCTCGTGACGTACTCACCCTTCCTGGAGTGCAGCGTCGCATCGCCCGGATCCCCGTTCGAGGTCCAGCTGTGACCGTGGTCTCCCAACACGGGACGGCCCGTCAGCTGCGCGATGTGATTGGGCATTGTGTTGATGTAGTCGCTATCGGTGCGTGCGTTGTCGGTGAATGCTCCCCCGGTGCGCATGCGGTAGAAATTCGGAAGCTCGTCGGGCGACTGGCGAGAAATCGCATCAGGCCTCAATCCGTCTACACTGATGAGGACGACATAACGGTCGGTTTCGTCGCCTGCTCGGAGACCGTCACGTTCGATCGCATAACCGCCAGAGGCATCAGCAAGACGAATGCCCGGGGATTCCGGCTCATCGGCCGGGAACGTCCCATCGGAAAACGCGGGGGTCTTGGGCAGCATGGCACTGCATCCCGCAAATCCGATCAGGATGAGGCTTAAAACGATGACATGGATCCACGGATGCCGGCGAATTCCTACGTCTTCTCCGGCATACACGGTCGCGCTCGGACGGGCTCCTCGAGTTCTCATTGTAGTGTGGATGAGCTTCTACAACTAACGGCGATGGGTGTATTGTTTGATTTTACAAATTCCATGCCGGCTGATGGTTCCGTCGAGACGGACGGCGTCGGCCGCCCTGGTCTGTCTGCAAGAGCACACAGTCGAAAACGTGCCGATCCGAAGGTTGACATGCAGTCGCAACGCCGTGCACCCGACACTCAGCGATCGATCGGACCGGGAGTGAACGCCAGCGCGCGTGCGGGATTGTGGATGAGCAAATCCTGGATGGCCGGTTCCGATAATCCTTGCTCGCGCAGCCAGGGTACGAAGCGCCAGAGAATGTACGTCAGGCCCGGACCGCCGCCGGTGCCGTAGCTCGGCAAGTACGATCGGCGAGCCAGATCGCCCCCGAGCAGAATCTGCCTGCCGAATCCTGCGTCGGTGAGCCGCAGGATGATGTCGATCCGATCCCGATCCGGGTAGTACTTTTCCTTGCTGATCTGGTCGAAGGAAAGATAGGCGCCGCTGGCGGCCACCTCCGAAAGGTAGGCCCACTCCAGCTTACGATCGAGATGTCCGATGATGATGTGCTGCGGCGTGACGCCCTCACTTTCAAGCAGCGCAACCTGTTCCAGCGCCATCGTCCCGGCCTCCGTGTGGGTCGAGACGGGCGCTCCGGAGACCAGGTGGGCGCGTGCCGCAGCACGAAAGACTTTTTCGGCGTGCCGGCTGATCTCGTTCAGTGTCGAAGCGGCTTTAATCACGCCCGCCCGCACGTCCGTTCCGTCGATACCGGTGTTCACGTCGCGCGCGAACCAATCGGCCAGACTCTCCACCGTCTCGTCGTTGCCCAGGCGCGCGGAGAATCGGTCTTTGTTGAAGCCGGTCGCACAGATGATGTGCACCCCTGTGCGCACGGACAGGCGGTGCAGCCCCGCAGCATCGCGACCATAATCGGCCGTCGACATCTCGACAAGACCCCGCCCTCCTGCCTCATGAAACCATCCAAGCTCCCGGGCCGCCGCTTCCTCATCGTCGAGGACAAAGTCAAGCGCGACCAGATCGCTTGGAGGCTGCCCGAGCAGGTGCTCGTGCCCGTAACAAATACCAAGCGCGTCGGGCGCGATGTCGCCGAGCACCGTCCGGATTATCTCCACGGAAGATCAACAATCATAATGATGACGATGGTTATGATGACGATGATTGTGAAGACGACGCTGCTGCTGTGACGGACACATCACGCCGGGGTCAGGCGGAGATCCTAAATCACCGCCCCCATCGCACGCAGGCGCGCCTGAAGATCCGAGATCCGCACATCGCGTGGGGATCCGCTCGACCGCACAGCCAGCGCGGCGGCAGCGCCGGCAGCCTGGCCCATCGCCATGCACTGGCCCATGCTCCGAACCGAAGCGTGGGCGTCGTGATCCGCCGAAAGACAGCGCCCCGCGACGAGCAGACCGTCCACCTTCTGCGGGAGCAGGCAGCGGTACGGGATATCGTACGTCTCGCCCTCCGGGAGGTATTCCCAGCGCGTATCGCCGCCGGCATGATGGTCTTCGATGGGTGCACCGCACCGGGCGACAGCGTCGTCGAACTTCTTCGCCTCGACGACATCGAGCCGGGTTAGGCGGTGTTCGCCGTAGATGCGCCGGCTCTCGCGGACGCCGATCTGGGTGCTCAGCTCGGAAAGCACCGAGCGCTCATACCCGGGAACGTAGTCACGCAGAAAACGGGCGTACTCGACGGCCTGGCGCCGCCCCTCGACCTCGGCCGCGCTGAGCTGCACGGGGTCCGTCGCATCCACATTCATAACGCGCGTCATGTTGGTCGCCATCACGCCCTCGAACGGCGTAATGTGAATGCTGCCCTCGCGGCGTGGTAGTGCGTACCCCGCCTCCGCCGCCTCGTGCATCCACTCGTGAAGCCGGTCCTTCGTGACCAGCCGCGCCCGCTCGACATCTACATTTATGACGCGAAACGTGGTCGTCAGGGACTGCACGGGCCCGTCCGCCGGACCTTCGAACGGGGCGCCGGCCGCCGCCGCGACATCAGCATCACCGGACGCATCGATGACCGCCGCAGCCTCGATGTGCGTCAGCCCGGATTTGCTTGCGGCAATCACGCCGGCGACGCGGTCGTCCTTCACGACGGCGTCGAGAACGAAGGTATGGAAGAGAAGCCTCACGCCGGCAGCGCCCGCCAGCTCCTCCCATACTACTTTCAGCGAGCTCGGATCGTACGTGATGCCGTCACCGGCGCCGTAGGTGTTCGGGCGGATCAGCGCCACGCCGCGGTCCATGAGCGCCTTCACCACCGCGTCAGGCACACCTCCAACCACCTTTCGCGGCGGGTCGGACGGTGTGTAGAAGCCGTAGAACGTATCCAACACCTGCGTGCTGATGCCGCCCATGAAGCCGTAACGCTCGACGAGCACGACGTCCGCACCTTCCCGAGCAGCCGTGATAGCTGCCGTCGCTCCGGCGGATCCGCTGCCGACGACCAGCACGTCGGCCTTCATCTGATGGTGTATGGCGGAAACGTAGGTTTGCAAACTCACCAGTCGATCTCTATGCCGTGCGCCGCAGCGTCGACGTTCCACTCATCCAGCAGTATCTTGGCCGACCGATGATCGTAGTGATCGCGCGTCAGCACGCCCGCCGACCGCGCCAGGTCGATCACTTCCTGCCGGATTTCATCCGAATCGTCACCGACCGCCTCGATCGCGTTCATCGCGTGCGTCCGCGCCTTCGGATTCGCGGACTGCAGGGCCTTTATGAATCCGGCCCGGGCGACGTTCTTCTCGCCCAGATTGTACAGCGCCTCCGATGCGACCACAACTACGTTTGGTGAGGGATCATCCAGAGCATCCTTCAGTTCCGCGACAGCCGACCGCGCATCCGAACCGACCATCAACATACCCGTCGCTCCCCAGTACCGAATGGCGCTGTCGTCAGATTCCAGAAATTCCGTAAGCAACGGCACGTCGTCGCTCGTCGCCGTCGTCGCTGTCTCCGCCGCGTCGATGATGGACTCAAGCGGTACTTCCCCGCTTCGCATGTAATCGTAGACACTCATGTCTCCCGCTCGGCGGATCAGATCGGCCTCGGGAATGAACCCGCTGTCCTTGATGTCCAGCAGCCAATCGCGATTCGCCTCTCGCATCCGTTTCAGAACGTCCGAGTAGGCGGGATCATTGACCAGATTATTCACCTCCCACGGATCGTTTGCCGTATCGTACAGCTCCTCCGCCGGCTTCGGTTTCCAGTGTGCGGCCTGAACGTCATCGCATGCGCCGTCCCGGCAAGTCGCTTCCCACGAGTTGATGGAGGCGGCCTGCCACAGGTAATCGAGGTACTGCCCGTAGATCCGGTACGGCATGTAATTACGGATGTATCGATAGCGCTCGTCACGCACCGCACGGCTCATATCGTACTTCTCATCCATCCTGCCGCGAAACATGAAAACATACTCCGGCTCCGCAACCGTCTGGTCGCCCAGGAAGGCGCTCCCCTGCATCCAGTCGGGCACGGGAGTACCGATGATGCTCAGCAGCGTTGGCGCCAGATCGACAAGGCTGATCAACCGATCGACACTGCCGCCCGGCTCGCCCGCGGGTCTGAGATGCTTGAATTTTTCAGGGATGCGCACGAGGAAAGGCACGCGCGTCCCGGTCTCGTAGACGAAACGCTTGCTGCGCGGCAGGACGCCTCCGTGATCGCCGTAGTAGAAGACGATCGTATTATCCGCCTCGCCGCTTTCCTCCAGTTCCTCCAGCATCCTCCCGATCCAGACATCCATATCCTCGATGCTGTCGTAATACTGCGCCCAGTCCCGGCGAATGTCGGGCGTGTCGGGATGATAGGGAGGCAGCGTAACTTCGTCCGGATCGTGCCTCAGCTCGTCGAGCGGCTTCCAACGGTGGATCGTGTATTCGTGGGATTGGTGGTTGTTGAATACGGCGAAAAACGGCTGTCCATCCGCCCGATTCCGGTAGTGCGCAGTGTCACTTGATTCATGCCAGATGTCTCGGGTTTGATCGAGCGCAATGTTGTAGTCTTCCTTGTCGTTGTTCGTCGTGTAGTATCCCGCACCGCGCAGAAACTCCGGCAGCAGGGTGATCGCATCCGATTTCCGATAATTGCTCCTCTGATGCTGCTGACCTCCGGACGTCGCGTAGATTCCGGTGATGATCGTATTGCGCGAAGGTGCGCACACCGGCGCATTCGCGTAGGCGCGCGTGTACATGAACGACTCGGAGGCGAGCTTGTCGATGTTCGGCGTCGTCGCGAAATCATCCCCGTACGCTCCCACAAACGGACTGTTGTCTTCGCTGACCAGCCAGAGGATGTTCGGCAGCTCCGCCGACTGTCCGGCCGATCGCTGCGGGAGGACGCCGAGAACGACCATACAACAGATGAGTAGGGGTACGCCGGCTTTCATAACGGTTTTGCGCATTTCGTCGAATCCATCACGCTCAGTCATCAGACCCGCTGCATCGTCCTTCAAATGAACGTGCTAGCGCGGCAATGCGCAAACAGGAAGCGGGAGCGTTGAGGATCGCTCGCTCCATACACCGTCGACGCGTCGCCAACGGAAGCAGTACTGACTCCTCGGCGTGCCCGATGTGAGAATCCCGTTGAAGTTAGAACAGATACCCCACCGTGCATGTACGCACGACGCTTTTACAACTGCCACGCACGTGAGAAAAATGCTTCAACTTCGCGAGGAGATAAACATGACGATTCGCTCGACTGCCGCAGCGTTCGCCGCCGCATTGATATTCGCAGCTTTCGGACCTCTGGATAGTCTGGCTCAGCAAACCGGCATCCAATTCGCCCGGCCCGCCGATCAAGGCGGCATCAATGTGTTCGAGCCTCCCAAGGAAGATACGGTCCCCTTCGAAGGGCTGCGGGTCCGATGGGGAGCCGCATTTGCGCAGCAGTTCCAGTCATTGAGCCACGACAACGAGTCCCTTACCGATTTGGTCGAGATCGGCTCAGGATTCAATCTGGCCAGTGCAAATCTCAATCTCGACGCCCAGCTAGCCGATGGTGTACGTGTTAATCTGATAACCTACCTCTCGGCGCGCCGTCACCCCGAAGCGTGGGTGAAAGGCGGATTCTTTCAGATCGACAAAGTGCCGTTCTTTGAAAGTGACGTGCTCGACGAGGTCATGGAGTACGTGACCGTGAGGCTCGGCCATTTCGAGATCAACTACGGCGATGCACACTTCCGGCGCACGGACAACGGCAATGCGATATACAATCCGCTGGTGGGCAACTACCTTATGGATTCATTCACGACCGAGATCGGTGGTGAGTTGTATGTCCGTTCGAACGGATTCCTGGCGATGGGGGGCATCACCGGCGGGGAGATCCAGGGGAGCGTGCTCCGACCCGACGATCGCGCGCCTTCGGTCTACGGGAAGCTGGGATTCGATCGGACCGTCTCGCCCGACCTCAGGCTTCGGCTCACTGGATCCGTGTACAAGACCGAGAAGTCACTCAATAACACGCTTTTCTCCGGTGATCGCGCGGGATCTCGCTACTACATGGTCCTTTCGCCACCCGGATCGACACCCGCAGAAACCGCGAACTCCGGCCGTGTCATCCCCAATCTGCGCAACGAGGTGACCGCCATCCAGGTCAACCCGTTCATAAAGTACGGCGGTCTCGAACTGTTCGGCGTCATCGAACGTGCCGAGGGCAATAACGTAGGGGAGGATGAAGATCGGAGCTGGTCACACATCGCCGGCGAAGCCGTCTACCGGTTCGGTCCGCAGGAACAGGTGTATCTCGGAGGTCGCTACAGCGTGGCCAGCGGCCGGCTCCCGGGGTATGCCGATGACGTTACGGTGGACCGCCTTCAGGTCGGAGGCGGCTGGTTCGTCACGCGCAACGTGCTCGCGAAGCTGGAGTATGTGACGCAGAACTATGATGACTTCCTCTCGCCCGCAATCGAAAGCGGAGGCGAATTTAGCGGCATCATGATCGAGGGGGTTGTCGCGTTTTAGATCGCCGGCGACGTCGAGATCCCGGCTGCATCACCATCTGCTGCACCGTAAGTTTGAGGAGGCCGTTCCGTGCGCGGAACGCCGATCCAATAGAACGGAATAACTTCCATACGCCAATGCGAATACGATCCCTCCTTCTGCTGTTTGTGCTGACCGCCGTATCCGCATGCGACATGCCGCAAGGCGATGCGCCTGACGCTGTAGCCGGAGACACGCTTGACGCAGGTCCGGAAATCTCCGAATCCGTGTTTGCGGCCATCGACAGTGCCGCGATTCGCAGTCACATCGCCACGCTGTCGAGCGACGAGTTCGAGGGCCGCGGAACCGGCACCCGCGGCGAGGAGCTCACGATCAACTACATTCGAGACGAGATGCAGCGGCTGGGTGTCGAGGGCGCGATGCCGGACGGATCGTACTTCCAGCAGGTGCCGCTGCTGGGATCGCGGCCGGTCACCCTCGGTGCGCTGACACTCACACCGGACGACGGCGAGTCCGTCGAGCTGGCATTCGGCGATGAATTCATTGCATCGACCGACCTAGACGCGAACGCGGCTTCGATCGACGGCGACATGATCTTCGTCGGATACGGCGTACAGTCGGAGGCCTATGATTGGGACGACTATAAGGATGTAGATGTCTCGGGCAAGATCCTCGTGGGATTTGTGAACGACCCGCCGGCGACGGACGACGAACCCGGCCTCTTCCAGGCAGACACGCTCACGTATGCGGGGCGCTGGACCTATAAATATGAGGAGGCGCGGCGCAGAGGGGCGGCGGGCATGTTCCTGATTCACACCGAAGAGACCGCGGGATATCCCTTCAGCGTTCTCGCGAACGGCGCGCGCGGCGAGCAGATTCAGCTCGCGCAATCCGATGAGCGCCCACTCGACCTCAAAGGGTGGATCACGCAAGATCCCGCCCGGCAGCTCGCGGAGATGAGCGGCTCGACGCTCGAGGAATGGTTCGATGCGGCGGCAACGCGCGATTTCGAGCCACAGGAGCTGCCCGTGGCGGCGCAGCTCGCGATGGAGTTCGAAACCAGGCGCTTCGAGGGAACGAACGTGATCGGACGCGTGGCCGGTGACACCTCGCCTGACGAAGTCGTCGTGTATACCGCCCATCACGACCATCTGGGAATCGATGAAGAGATGCAGTCTCGCGGTGAGGACGGAATCTACAACGGTGCGACGGACAACGCTTCGGGGATCGCGATGGTGCTGGCCGTCGCCGACGCATTCACCCGCCTGCCGGAACCGCCGGAACGATCGGTGCTCTTCATGACCCTGACGGCCGAGGAATCCGGACTCCTTGGTGCGCAGTATTACGTGGAGAATCCCATCGTGCCGATGTCCCAGACGATCGCAAACATAAATCTGGACAGCGGAAATCTCCTCGGTCGGACGCACGACATCGTCGGAATCGGCTCGGAACGCAGCGATATGGCCGCACTTCTGCGGCAGGCCGCCGCCGCGGAAGACATGACGGTCAGCGCGGACGTGCAGCCGAACCAGGGCCTGTTTTTCCGCAGCGATCAGCTGCACTTCGCTCGAAGCGGCGTGCCGGCCGTCTTCGTCAATACCGGACGTGATTTCATCGGCCGCGATGAGGACTACGGCGAGCGCATAATGGCCGAGTACCGCAGCGAACGCTACCATCAGCCCTCCGACACGCTCGGGGCGACGACGCCGCTGGGCGGACTCATCCAGCAGACGCGCGTCGCCCTGCGGCTGGGCTATCGGATCGCCGGCTCCGACATTCGACCTCAGTGGAACCCGGGGCAGGATTTCGCCGAGGCACGCCGGCTGTCGGAGGAAGAGGCGCAATTGGATTAGCGAGGGCTAACCTGCTTGAATGCATTATTGATGTATTCATTTTGATGTATTTCTATATTGAAAAGGCACGTCAATAACTCTTCTCCATTCGACGGAGCGACGGCCGATGTCCAACCTCGGTGTAAGGAGGATCCTCACGGAGCCGCACGGCGAGCTCGCGATACGTAGCCGAGCGGGCGCACCTCCCTCCGGCACGGTGAGTCTCCGAACACTACTTGAGGGACATGTAGAGGTCAATATTGGAGCCGTTCCCGCTTGGGCAACGTGGATCGGCACTGAGACGGTGCTGAGGCTCCGAACGGCCTTCCCGCGCACACTCGACGAGCTTGTCTGGGTCGTGGACCACGCCAATCGGAACGATCTGCGCCTACGGGTCCCCGGTGCAGGTCACTCTACCTCGGCCGCGGCGCGGCCGGACGACCTCCGCGTCGGCACGACGGTCTCGGGCGCTGAGAACGCGCGGTGGCTGAAATCGCGGGTCGACGGCCGACGTCATCTGACCGTCCCCGCCAGTACCCGCGTCAAAACACTTAATCGCCGGCTGCTGGACGATCGAGGTCTGGCACTTCCAAACATGGGCTCGTTCGACGGGCAGACCGTGGCCGGCGCGCTGTGCACCGGAACGCACGGATCGAGCATTCACACGGGCCCTATGGCCGAAAGCGTCCGTTCGGTGGACCTGGTGGTGGTAGAGAACTCCGACGACGGCCCACGAGCCCGTGCGTACCGAATCGAACCAACCGACGGGATCACCGACCCCGCTGCGTTTCATCGAGACCGGGCGCTCCATGGCATGGACCTCATCCAGAACGACAATACCTTTTATTCGTCGGTCGTGTCGTTCAACGCGGTCGGCGTGATCGATGCACTGACGATAGAGGTGGTGGACGGCTACTGGCTCAAAGAGGAAAATTCGGTTCGCAGCTGGTCGAACCTGAAGCTGCTTCTGGAGCCGCAGGCGATGCCCGGATTCGATTTTCAATTGCCACCACTGCTGGCGCAGTCAGACTTTGTCGAGTTCCTGGTCAACTCGGCGGAAGTACAGCATGACCACCGAGATCCTACGTGCCTGCTGCGGCGGAGAAACCGCGTACCGGCCAGGTCACGACCCGGCGGGTGGGAAGGTGCCTGGCCGCCCCGCCGTGTACCCAGCGGGCTCGGGCAGGTCTTTACAGAAACCTTCGTGCGGCCCCGCATCGACAATCAGAGTGGCAGCGTTCTCGGGGCGGTTGATATCGGAAACAGCATTGCAACTAATTTTCGCAATGTAGCCGCCCAAGCACCTTTCGAAGGCGGGCGCCATGAGTCGCGAAGCCATTTGGTGCTCCGGCGGGAAAGAGATGATTCGCAGATCGATGAGGCGCCCGAGCCGCCACCCGAGGCAATTTCTAACGAAATTGCCGTACCGCTGGAGCAGACGATAGAAGCCGTCGACGCAGTGCTCAGGGTCATGAGAACGAGCAATCATTTCTATGCCGTACCCTTCAGCGTACGGTTCGTTCGTGCTTCGAAGCATTACCTGGCGCCCCAGTTCGGCCGGCCTACCACTATGATCGAGGTGCCGATGGTGCTGCCCAACCGCCCGCGTGTCCGGCGACGCGACATGCCGGCATTTCGAGACGCGCTCGAGCAGATCGAGAATGAACTCTGCTATGGCACGGCGGCTGTCGGAGGGCGCCCACACTGGGGCCAGTATCACACCATAAATCGCGAAAGACTCGAACGACTCGGATATTCGCGCCTCGCGACCTTCGAGACAGTACGGCGACGGTTCAACGCCGGCGGCACGTTCGACAATCGACATACTCGTCAAATCGGATTGGGGAGCTAACCATGGCATCCGACATATTGCTGGGAAACGGCACCATCGAACTCGTCGACGCTAGTTCGGTCACAATCAGCGACGACGATGGTCGCACATTCGTCCGGATAGAGGGCCGGCTCACGGTGAGCGGCGAAGCAGCCGCAGAAGCGCTCTCCACCGAGGCGCTCGTGGTTGGTACGGGCGCTCCCGGCGAATCCCGACCCCTCGGCCGACTTACGGTGAATGGCGCCAATGGCCATGACATCCTCGAGGTTCGTGGTCGTGGCGGCACGAACTCCCTCGCTGAACTGAACCTCGGAAGCGCACAATATCCTGGCCAGCTCAAAATTCGAGCTAGTGGGCAGCATTTCTTGATTACTCCAACAGAGGTGAGGGGAGCTTCTGCGTCCATCGGCACCATCGAGTCCGGAGACCTGACCGTAGGCCAGGGAGCCCCCGGCGAACCACGCGAGGCGGGAGTCGTCAGGCTCCTGAACGACGGAGGCACGGAGACGATCGAAATCGACGCCGGTGGTGTCGACATCCAAAAACCGTCCATCAAGGTCCGGTGGAAGACGGCCGTTCTGGCGCGGACCGGAACCGGCACCAGATTTCCTCACCAACCCGGCAACGATGGCCGCATCCCCAGCCTGCCGGATAACGATGACCGTTTTCCCAACCTGCCCGGCAGCTCCGACGACGATGATGATGATGAAGGAATGCAGTGGGAGCAGGTGGAGATCGATCTGGTGGAAGAGGTGCTGACCCTTAGAGAGCAGGTAAAGAACCTCACGGAGCGCCTCACCGCTCTGGAAACCAGCGGCTGAACGTCTATCCATTCTCTTGAGAGGAGTCTGACCATATGCGTCCGAAACGTTCTCAATCATTTCGACCATCACAAACTCCAGAAGCTAATAGGCCGTAAAGAGATCTCAGATGTACGCGGCCGCTGTCACAGGCACAAACGGAAAAACGTCTACGATCGAGTTCGCCCGGCAGCTGCTTGCGCGCGATTCGGTACGCGCCGTTTCCGTGGGCACCCTCGGCACGAAGGACGTGCGCCGCACGCAGTCAACGCCGTTCTTCCTGAGTCGACCAGGTTGCTGGGCGCGCTATCTCGACGAACTCGCTATCGACTATGATGCCGCCGTACTCGAGGCTTACAGCGGCGGATTGGCTGCCGGCGAATGGGACGGTACACCGCTGAATACCGCCGTGCTGACCACCTTTGGACACGACCATTTCGACGTCCACGGCAGCCGTCGTGCGTACGCCCGCGCCAAGCTCCGGCTTTTCGAGCGCGGACTTCCGGCGGGGGCGACCGCCGTCGTCTCCACCCGATGCGAGTTGGCGCCCCACGTGAAGAAGATCGGCCGCGACCGGCATCACCACGTAATCACCTATGGATCCGAAGGCGACGTCGTGCTGCGATCGGCGAGTCCCATCGATGGCGGCATGGCCGTGAACGTCGAGGCGTTCGGCATGAAGAGAGAGCTGGTCGTGTCGGTCTCTGCGGATTTCCTGGTCGACAACGCCCTGGCTGCAGTCTGCGTGGCAGCAGCCGCAGGCGTCGACGTGTCGACCGCTCTGGACGGCCTGGCCGACGTGAGTACGCCGCCCGGCCGCATGCAATACTTCAACGCACCCTCGGGCTCCCGGATATTTGTGGATCTCGCCCACACGCCCGACGGTCTCTCGGCCGTTCTGGACTTCGCCCGCCGGCTCGGCGGTCGTCGCGTCATCGTGGTATTCGGATGCGGCGGCGGGCGCGATGCTTCGAAGCGACCGGAGATGGGCAGGGTGGCGGCGCGGCTCGCCGATGACGTGATCGTCACGGATGACAACGTGAGGACGGAGAACGCCGGAAATATTCGCGCTGAGATCCTCGAAGGATGCCCGCAAGCGGAAGAGATCCCTGATCGCATCACCGCAATCCAAACGGCAGTTGAGCGCAGCGGACCAGACGACGTGCTTCTAGTCTGTGGGCGCGGCGTCGAAGCAATGCAGAACGTGGGAAACTTCCAGCGCCCGTGCAATGATGCCGAAATTGTACGCCGCGCGCTGCAGCAGGCCGACCGCGCGTTGCAGCACCCCGACCGCCTCTCGTGATCGCTTAACGACGTGTGTGCTCGCGTACGCTCGTCGCCCGACGACACGGCTAATTCCGTTTGTCGAATGATCCATCAAAGTCCGGTACGCCGTAGGTCGTCAGCCAGAGGGTCTGATACCGTTCCGCCTCACGATCCCAGTGCGCATCATCCCACCCCAGTTCCGTCTGAACTATGGGCCGCATCTGATCGAGCCAGGGAATGCCCCCTTTCTCCGCCGTCAGGCCGATCCGGAGGCGCCGTAGAAGCAGATCATCAAGGTGCCGCACGGCCTCTGTCTGCAGTATCCAGCGCATTTCCGCCCTGCAGGTGTGCAGACCCGGTATAGAGGCGCGATCTTCGATCGGTGCATCGACCAGTGCCACCAACCCATCTATACCATACCGGGCCAGCATGGATTGCGCCGTTGCGGGCTCCACGCCGAGTTCGGACGGCAAAGCTACTCCTCCTTCGGCAGCCGGCGTGCCGCTATCGTCTCGTTTCAGTTCCGGCAGATCATCACGTATTTTTTTCAGCACGTGCCGCGCGGTGGACAGGAACGTGGTGAGCTTACCGCCGGTGACGGTGAGCAATCCGTCCTCCGACCAGATCGCCTCTTGGCGGGAAGCCTGTGCAGGATCCGCCGTGTCGGTATCCACAATCGGCCGCACGCCGGAATAAGTCGCCTGGATGTCAGAACGCGTCAGCCCCAGCGACGGGAAAAGATCGTTCACGCTCTCAAGAAGATAGATTGCCTCGCCCGGGGTGATGCGGGGTTCGTCGTCGAGCGACTCGGCGTGCTCGACCGCCGTGCTACCGACGAGCGTAACCCCTTCCCACGGAATGAAATAGATCGGACTATGTGAGACTGGATGCAGCGTGGCGACGGCCTGGCGAATGGGAAGTCGGCGGTGTGGAAAAACGAGATGGCTGCCGCGAACAAGCCGCACGCTCGGCGGCCTTGCCAGCTGTCCACGCAGCCGATCGGCCCATGGCCCGGTCGCGTTGACGACCACTCGCGCGCGAATCTCCGCGCACGCACTCGTCTCGCGGTCGAGGAGCCGGACGCCGTCGACGCGACCGACCTCGTTTCGCATGAGATCTGTGGCGGTCACATAGTTCAAGGCGTGCCCGCCGCGACGGCATCCCTGGCCGATGATGTGAAGGACGAGCCTGGCATCGTCGGTCGTGGCATCGCTGAACGTGAATGCACCGCTCAGGAGCGGCGTAAAGGCCGCAGGAGGAATCGCGACCGAACCCGGCTGCAGGCGGCGATGGAACCGAACGCGTCCGGAAAGCAGATCGTATGCGCTGAGCAGACACGAGAGCTGCCATGGCGGCGGCATCCGCTCATCCGAGAACGTCGGAAGCAAGAAGTCTGTCTGATTGACCAGCCCGGCCATGGTGCTGACCATGCGATCACGCGAACGAATCGCACCCCGCGCCATTCCGATATCCAGCCGCTTCAGATAGTGGAGACCACCATGCACGAGCTTCGACGAGCGACTCGAGGTGCCGGAGGCGAAATCGTTCTGCTCGACAAGCAAGACGCGCAGCCCCCGCCGTGCGGCCTCGTACAATACGCCGGCGCCTGTAATCCCACCGCCGATCACGAGCACGTCCCACGGAATGCAGGCGAGGGCGGACAGCGATCGATTCGATGAAAGGCCGAACATCACACAAACCAGGGGTTCGTTCAAGAAAGCTGGTGCGAAGGGGCACGAAACCCGCTCCTATATCATCATCGATCCTCAGCCTCTCTCCGACGTTACTGCGTTTGCACGTCTGCCGATTTTACGCCCGGCTTTCCTTTTGATGATCTCTCGAGCCTGAGCTCCGCCTTCACGCCGGCATGGTCCGAAGGCCACAGTCCGGAGGGCGTCCGGTCTTCCTGCGCGTCACCGATGCGCTGCGCCGACCTCACGTCGACACTGCCGCGAAAGAGGATCAGATCGATTCGGCGGTCGAGCATCGACTCTCGGTTCTTCAAATCGCCGGCCTGGCAGCAGGTGTTGCCCGAACTACGCGGATTTGCCAGACCGTACGCGTCGCTAAAATCGACGGTTAGCTCGCTGTACGAACCCGTAGTAGAACCGTCAGCCGCACTGTTGAAGTCCCCAACCAGGATCACCGGCTCCTCTACATCCTTCAGCAATTGCAGGAGTTCACTTGCCTGTGCTTCCTGTATGGTCGGCGCGGCTTCCGTTTCGAGGTGCGTATTGACGAATCGGAATGGTACCCCGGCAACTACGGCGGAAATCCAGCCGAAGGAGCGGATGAACGATGACTCCACACCGCCGATGGGGATCGTCAGTACATCTTCGTAAACGCCGGTCTCCGACGCTGTCGTCCGAACGCTCGGACGGGCCAGTATCACGTTTCGCAGCGTCAGGCGGAGATCGAAAAACTCGGTCGCGCTGATGGCGGCCGGCAGCTCCGCATCGACGTTGACGGATTCGTTGACTACCCGGTACGGCAGCCCGCGCGCGCCGAGCTCGGACTGGAGGATATCCAGAAAATCCAGCTCGACATTTTCAGCGTTCGGCTCGAAATTTCCCTGGAGATAGTCGCTTGGAGATTGCGAGCGGTAGAGTGCCACCTCCTGCAGCCCTATCAGGTGCGGACGAGCGGCCTCGATCTCATCGGCCAGGGCTTTGGCACGCTCCGGGTAATTCGTGGCCTGGACATTCGCGAAGAACTGCGATACACGTGCCGGAACGTCCTGCGGACCGGGTGCTTCGAGCAGCACATTGAAGTCGGTCCCCAAATAGAGGTTGCGAGTCATCACCGTCACGTCCGGGTTCTTGCCCAATGGTCCGCCGGGCCGCAGGTCCGGAAGGAAATCGCACGAAGTCAGTGAGGCTATGAGGATGAGAATCCCGCTCGTGCAGAAGAGGCGGGAAATGTGGCGAATGGGGCGGCCGTGGGTGCGCATGGCTAGTCCGGTTTGACGTGGATGTTGACGCGGCTCGCCGTTGTGCAGGCCGCTCCGGAGCAGTGTCTCCGGCTTTCGTTAAACTCAGTGAATCGCGCGTATCCAGCCTCCCCGAGACGTACCGTTCCGACGGGCTGTTCGGAGCATTTCCAGTAGAACTTTCACCCCACGGCCGATCCAGCTACTCGGCAGGGGCTACAGCTTCATGAGGCCGTGCTTCCAGGCCCAGGCGGCGGCCGCAGCACGGGTGTTCAGTTCCAGCTTCTGATAGACGCTGCTGACGTGCTTCTTTACGGTGCTCTCGGAAATGAAGAGGCGCTCGCCGATCTCATCGTTGGATAGCCCTTCCGCGATCAAGTGGAGCACCTCCCGCTCCCGCTCGGTCAAAATCGCAGCGGGACCTCCCGATTGAACGGTGCCCGATTGCGTCATCAGTACCGCAGCCACTTCTCGACTCAACCACCCCGTTTCCCCTCGCGCAATTCCTCGTACCGCCTGCACGATGGTTTCCAGCGGCTCCTGCTTCGTCAGGTAACCTGCCACCCCTGAATCGCGCAGGGCCCCGATGTAGCTATCGCTGTGGTAGGCGCTCAAAATCAGAATTCGGACAGGATCTTCCGCAGCATGGAGGCGGCGAGCGACCTCCACTCCGGAAATATCCGGCAGCTCCATATCCAACACGAGTACGTGTGGATGGAGCTCATCAACGAGCTCGAGTGCTTTGAGCCCGCTGCCGGTCTCCCCCACGACCTGCAGATCCTTCTCCTTTTCCAGCCGGGCACGAATGCCGGCACGCAGCGAGGGATGATCATCGGCGAGCAATAAGCGGATCGTCTGCATGGTATCGGATGGGCGTGAGTGGTCAGGCTTGAGTGGCAGGGCGCGGTAGTACGTCCGCTCGTCCCTCAGCCGGCACTGGAGTAACGCCTTCCGGCGATTCGGTCGTGGGGAGATGAACGCGCAGCATCGTACCTGCTCCGGGAGAGGATCTGATCGCGAGAGCGCCTCCGACGCCCTCTGCCCGCTCGGACATCCCGAGGAGGCCCAGGTGCCCCCGCTGACCGAGCTCGATCAAGCGGGCTGGCACATTGAATCCACAACCGTCATCTTTTATCGTCAGGACGATCTGTCCGACCTCTGACGTGAAGGTGATTTCAACCCGCCGGGCCCGCGCGTGCAGTGCCACGTTCTGCAGCGCTTCCTGCACGATGCGAAACATCGTAAGCTGCTCCTTCTCGGACAACACTTTCCGTGGCGGCTGCACGTCCACCGAAACCTCGATTTCCGGATGCTCATTCCGGAAGTTTTCGACGTACGTGCGGAGGGCGACGTCCCATCCCAGTTCTGCCAGTAGCGGTGGACGCAGCTCGAAACAGATTCCCCGGAGCTTCTCGGCCACTTCCCAGATAGACGTGCGCATCCCGTGGATTTGTGGAATCTCCAAACCGGCGGGAAGAGACTCGCGCACCGCCTCGAGACCGTGCGCAATGGCGTAAAGGTCCTGCACCGGACCGTCGTGAAGCTCGCGCGTCAGGTGGAGCCGCTCCCCTTCCCGCGCCTCCCCTATCCGCTTCTGTGTTTCGATCAGCTCCTCGCTGATGCGCTCGATCTCCGCCAGTCGGCCGCGCAGAGACTCGAGGAGCGCAATATTCTCACACGATATGGCAGCCTGATTGGCGAGCGTTGCGAGGATCTCCATATCCTCCGTCTCCAGCTCCTCCTCGCTGTCGGGAAGGTGGAGGATCAGAACCGCCCGCAGCGTGCCTTTCGAAACAAAGGGCAGCCAGACGTCGAGCCCCTCGGAATTCAGCAGCGCCTGTTCGTCACGCGAGCCGAGTCGGGCAGCAAAGGCTTCTCGCAGCGTGTGCTGCATCACCGGGCCATGAGTCTCTCGCAGGTAAGCAGCAAATTCACCGGTGCGTGCAATGCGCAATCTGCCCTGCACCTCCTCACCGAGACCGAAACTGTCGCGAAGCTCGAATTCAGAGCCGTTCGGCCAGAGGAACGCGGCGGCCTGAAAGTGCATCGTCCTGGCAACCTGCCGAAACTGTTCGAGCAGATGAGGCAGGTGGTGCGTTCCGATCAGGCGTTCGCTCTCCGTCTGGACCATCGTGCGATAGTCATACCAGTTGCCGAAAAAGAACCGGTCTGCGCCCCGTTGGAGCCAGATGCGCAGGGGGTTGAAAAGCACGGCGGTTGAAATTCCGATCGCCACGCTCGCAAAATAACGGCCGTATCCCCGCTGGATCACGTCGGCGGCGTCGAGCGCAAGAAACAGCAGGGCGTAAACAGTGAGCAGTACGATGGTGAGGAGCGAGTAGACGAGCCCTCGATTCATGATGAAGTCTACTTTGCCGACTTCTCCGGTCTGGAGGGCGTACGCATACATCAACGGCACTAAAATCAGGAAGGGGATCGTCCAATCGTACTCGAGCAGCGCCTGACCAATGAGAAGGTAGGGGCTCAACGTGAACACGAGCACCGGCAGGACGCCCAGGAGCATGCCCGCTACCAACAGCGCACGCCTGCGTATCCCTGAGTATGTGGCCAGTGGGCGGAGCAACATTCCGACCGCGGCGAGCATCGTGAGCAGCAGGAACGCGGAACGAGCGGACCGCACGAGCGCCGCTTCCAATAGCCCGGAGGTGAGCGGCAGCATCAGACTGAGCACCATCAACAAGCCGGCGCCCCCATACACAACCGCCAGCAGAGGCTTGCGAGTCCGAGCTGGAATCTGTTCAGGGAAGGTTGCAAAAAATCCGAGGGTTACGGGCCCCAGCAGAAGCATCATGAAATCGGAGAGCGGGACCGCCCAGAGGAAAGTAGGGTCGAGAACGTCCGCAAATAGAAGTGCCGCCGTGGCCTGGCTCGCACCGAAGAAGGAGGCGGTGACCACGTGACGCGAACGGAACGCCCAGAAAACGGTCCCTACGCCCCAGAACACCAATCCAATCAGAAGTCGCTCGAGATTAAAGATCTGCTCGCGCTGCGATACTCGGTTCAACCCGACCAGGAGATGGTGCGGCAATCCTTCGCGCAGCACCCCTACGACTACCTGGTCTCCCGGCGTTCTCCCTGACACGGCCGAGAAATGGTCGAAAAGCGGCACGCCGTCGAGCGTACGTACGAGATCGCCTTTTCGGATCCCCGCCTGATCGGCAGGACCCCCCGGCTCGAAGGCGAACACCGCGCCCTCCAATCCCGCAATTTCAAATCCGTAGAACGGCTTTTCCTGCAGGAGAAATCCCGCAGCGCCGGCGGCCAGGCCGAATGTGCACAGCGCAACCCCAAGGAATGCGACGTCCCTGAGCCTCGTCCGCGAATGGCCCTGAAGAAGGGTGTCGGACATGGTACTGTGTCACGAAGGATGACCACGCTCCCGAGCCGATCCCAGACGGCATTAGACGACCTGCGTGTTGCACTAACAAGCGGCCCATTGCGGATGATAACCTGGTGTCGACGTCCCCCTTCATGAAGTATGAAGTTTTATTGAAAAAAGCAACTTTAAGTATGTGCTTTTAATGGGCTTCCGTGATGCGGTGGTAGCCACCAATGACGAGCAGACTCGCCGGAAGAAAATAACCCTGCAAAGTCGCCCTGAAGTGCCGAGGAGACCACCCGCGGAGTGTGCCGAAGATCACGAGGGGCGGTCCATTCATCCCGTACGCCCCTCCGAGCACTCCGGCACCGAATCCGAATAACCAGGCCAGACGATCGTTCTTCAACGCATACGTCGTTCTGCTGACCAGCGAATAGATGGAGAAGGCGACAATGACGCAGCCCAGGATCGATTTTACGACCGGTTCGGCTGCCCTCGTTAAGAGGAGCACGCCGAGTGGGATCCCCGGAGTTTTCGTCACAATCAATCCATCCTGCAGTGCCCGACGATAAAGCGGCTGACGGAAGGAAGCAAACGGCCGGCTGATCGATACAAGTCTGCAACCGTCTCTTAATCGCGGAGCACACGATGAGTCAGGATAACGACAGCCATAACGGCGACGACACTCGGCACAAAAATCCGTCCGCCCCTGCCAAGCCCGGCTATCCCGAACATCCTGAACATGACACGGCGCACCGGGCGGCGAACGAGGTGGAAGAGCAGGGCCACGCCCGTCACCAGCACGCGGACCGTGAGGACCATCAAGATCACGGCGATCACGGGGCGGCGAACGCACGTCACCATCATGATGCAGATCGCGAACATAGTGCACACGAACGCCACGGCGGTCACGGCGGTCACGGCGGTCACGATACACATGCCGGACACTCTCCGGCGATGTTTCGCGACAAGTTTTGGCTTTCGCTCGTCCTGACGCTTCCGGTCGTATTCTGGTCGGATCACATCCAGATGCTCGCGGGCTACGACGCGCCGGCGTTCCCCGGTTCCGACTGGATCGGACCCGTCCTTGGATCCGTCATCTACTTCTACGGCGGCTGGGTCTTCCTGCAAGGCGCGTGGCGCGAGCTCGCGGATCGCCTGCCTGGTATGATGACGCTCATCGCACTCGCCATCACCGTCGCATTCGCTTTCTCCTGGGTCGTGGAAATCGGACTGCTCGATGCCACACCGCTTTGGTGGGAGCTGGCCACACTGGTGACGATTATGCTCCTCGGCCATTGGATCGAAATGCGATCGATTTCGCAGGCGCAGGGCGCACTGCACGAGCTCGCCCGACTGCTGCCGGATACCGCCGTCCGCATGACAGACGGCGGCGAGGAGGAAGTGCCCGTTGCTGAGCTTCGCCGCGGCGACGTGCTGCTCGTCCGGCCTGGCGCAGCCGTTGCGGCGGACGGACTGATCCGGAAGGGCGAGAGCGCCGTGAACGAATCCATGATTACCGGCGAATCGAAACCCGTCAAAAAGGGCGAAGGAGATGAGGTAATCGCCGGTACGATAAATGGCCAGGGCTCGCTGCGCGTGGAGGTGACCGGCACAGGCGATGAGACGAAGCTCTCCGGCATCATGCGACTCGTCGCCGACGCCCAGCAGTCGAAATCCCGCGCACAGCATCTGGCAGATCGCGCAGCCCAGCTTCTGACGGGCGTGGCCCTGGTCGCAGGCGTCGTCACGCTGATCGCCTGGCAGGCCGCAGGCGCAGCCATCGACTTCTCGATCGTCCGCGTCGTTACCGTCCTCGTCATCGCATGTCCGCACGCACTCGGACTCGCCGTGCCCCTCGTGGTCGCGATCTCCACCACGCTCGGCGCACGCAGCGGCCTTCTCGTGCGCGACCGTCGCGGACTCGAAGAAGCCCGAAATCTCGACGTGGTGATCTTCGACAAGACAGGCACCCTGACGCTCGGCGAGTTTCGCGTCGTAGAGATGGCTGCGGCAGACAGCAGCGGCAGCAGACCGGACGACGGAACCAGCGACGAATCGATCGACGGCGCGAGCAACGGAACGGCCGACCAGGAAGTCCTTCGGATCGCGGCCGGTATCGAATCGGAATCGGAGCATCCAATTGCGCGAGGGATCGTGAAGACGGCGGAGGATCGCGGCGTAAGGATCCCTCCGGCAGACGGATTTCGTGCCATCACGGGAAAGGGCGTGGCCGCATCGATAAACGGCACGGAGTACCGCATGGGTGGCCCGGCTCTCCTCGAAGCAGAAGCAGCAGACGTCCCCGAACGCCTGCGAAAGCTGGCGGAACGTGCCGCAAGCCGCGGCCAGGCCGCCATATACCTGCTTTCGGATGGACGGGCCATCGGGGTGTTCGCCATCGCCGACGCCGTCCGAGAAGAGAGTCGCGAAGCGATCCGTGCCCTTCACGACATGGGCATCGAAGTCGCCATGCTTACAGGCGATGCGAAAGCCGTCGCCCACGGCGTGGCAGAAGACCTCGGCATCGACACCGTCTTTGCCGAGGTCCTCCCCGAGGATAAGGCGTCCAAGGTTCGGGAGCTGCAGTCCCAGGGCAAGCGCGTCGCGATGGTCGGGGACGGCGTGAACGATGCACCCGCACTTGCCACGGCCGACATAGGCATCGCGATCGGCGCGGGCACCGACGTGGCCGTCGAAACCGGACACATCGTGCTGGTGCGGTCGGATCCACGTGACATCCCCCACATCGTGTCCCTGTCCCGCGCCACCTATCGCAAGATGCTCCAGAATCTCTGGTGGGCGGCGGGCTACAACATCATCGCAATCCCACTCGCTGCAGGCGTCCTCGCGACGTGGGGCATCCTCCTGACTCCCGCCGTCGGTGCCGTCCTGATGTCCGCCAGCACCGTGATTGTGGCGATCAATGCGCAGCTATTGCGCCGCGCCAGGCTTTAGGAAGTCGTCCGCCGCCGAACGGATGACCGCCTTCTGCCTTGCTGTATCCTGATCTAGAGAGCGCTTTGTCGGCACTACATGGTCGGCACTCGATGTCTCTTCGAACCATCCTCACAAGACCGTAACATCCGTTCCATACCCGAAATCCGGTCACCGGCAACACGCACGACGAACGTCCGTATCGAACAAAGACGGCGAACGGTCCGAACTCGTGGAAATCCCGAATGACTTTCACTCGCATATCCCATGACCTACCGACTACCGGCCACAGTCATCCTAACTCTGCTATTCTCTGCCAATGTGACGCTTGCTCAAGACGACCCGGAGCAACTTGGAGAGGTCGACTTCAACATTTCCTGCAATGAGGAAGCTCAGGAGCACTTCGAATTAGGGCTAGCACAATTGCACCACATGATGTACGAGCAGGCTCGGCCTTACTTCGAGTCCGCCGCGGAGGCCGACCCGGAGTGTGCGATGGCGCACTGGGGTATCGCCATGACGAGCAAGCAGCCGCTGTGGCAGCCAACGACCGATGAAGGACTCGAACGCGGCAAGTCCGCGGTCGAAGAGGCGAAGGCGATCGGAGCACCTACGCAGCGCGAGCAGCGCTACATTGACGCCGTAGATGCATTCTTCACGGATCCGGATCCCCCCGCAGCGGGCCGTCCAGCTGATCACGAGGCGCGGCTCGATGCTTGGAGGGAGGCTCAGCGCGAAGTGCACGAGGCGTATCCAGAAGACCCGGACGCCGCAGCGTTTTATGCTCTTGCGGAGATCTCTCATGCCACAATGCAGTTTTCTCCGGATGAGGAGCAGGACTATTCCAGACAGCGGGAAGTGGGCGCGCTCCTCGAACGCTATCTGGACGAGCATCCAGAGCACCCCGGGCTCGTCCATTATCTCATTCATACGTACGATAGCCCTGCTCTGGCAGCCAAGGCCGAGGATGTGGCTCGGCGATACGATCAGCTGGCGCCCGAAACTCCGCATGCACTCCACATGCCGAGCCATATCTTCGTACGGCTGGGGCAGTGGGAGGAGACAGTGGAATGGAACGATCGGGCCGCCGAGGCCGCGCTCGAGCATCCTGTCAACGGCATGACATCTATTCATTACCCCCACAACCTGGACTACTTGATGTATGCCTATCTCCAGCTCGGCGAGGATGACAAGGCGCTGAATACCCTCCGGCGGATCGAAGATCTATCGAATGTTGAGCCGCAGTTCGCCTCAGCCTACGGTATAGCTGCCGCACAGGCTCGCTATTATCTGGAGCGGGAGCAATGG
Organism: uncultured Rhodothermales bacterium; assembly: GCA_964554105.1. GTDB lineage: Bacteria > Bacteroidota > Rhodothermia > Rhodothermales > VXPQ01 > CAZKNF01. Next base: position 34,076 of record CAZKNF010000005.1, read on the forward strand.
GAGGATGCGGCCGAGCTTGAACCAAGAACTCCCGATGCGCTTTCGTGGGAAGATTTTCCGGCAGCCGAGGCGCTCTTTCACTATGCGCGCGGCCTCGGAGCGGCACGCTCCGGTGACCTGAACAAGGCGGAGACCGAGGCCGATCGGATCGAGGGATTCGTCAGAACCCTCAATGAGGAAGGCGACGAGTACTGGGGCACCATGACCGAGGCACTCGGCAAGGCCGTCCGTGCATGGGTCGCCTATGAGCGCGGCAATACCGAGCAGGCACTCAATCTCATGAGCGAAGCGGCCGATCTGGAAGACGCTATGGACAAGCACCCGACCACGCCAGGCGAGATTCTCCCCGTTCGTGAGCTTTACGGAGAATTGCTGCTTCGTGAAGGGCGAACCGAGGAGGCACTCGCCGCCTTCGAGGCGGCACTCGAGAGGACCCCGAATCGTCGCAGTGCCCTGGCCAGTATCGAAGAAGCAGAGAACGCCGGCTAGCGGGATATTCCCTCTCCGTGAACATCATCCTTTTCGGTGCGACAGGCATGCTTGGATCCGCGACGCTCGCGGAGTGTCTCGCCAATCCGCGGGTTGAGCGTGTTCTCTCGGTCGGACGTCGGCCTGTTGGCGTCCGGCATGCAAAACTTCAAGAGCTCATCCTCGACAACCTATTCGACTACACCGGACATGAAGATCAGCTCACAGGATTCCACGGATGCCTCTTCTGTCTCGGCGTCTCGGCGGTGGGGAAGAGTGAGACGGAGTATCGGCGACTGACCTTCGATCTCACTATGGCGGCAGCCGACACCCTCTCCGCTCGCAATCCGAACATGACATTCTGTTACGTATCCGGCGCGGGTACCGACAGGCAGGGCCGCGCGATGTGGGCCCGCGTGAAGGGTGAGACGGAAAACGCCCTCCTGGAGCGGCCCTTCAAGTCTGTCTATCTGTTCCGGCCGGCATATGTGCACCCCGAGCACGACGTCCCCTCGAAAACAGCCCTCTACCGAGTGTTTTACGCGGTCCTCTCTCCCCTGTACCCGGCTCTGAGACGCCTATTCCCCGGGTATGTGACGACTACGGGGCGCCTCGCTCATGCAATGATTGCAGTTGTGGATCGAGGATACCCGAGTAGCGTACTGCAAAGCAGAGACATCAATACGCTCGCAGGCGATGCATGAGCCGACCCCACACATTCCGGCTCACGCGTAGTAGCGCCGAATCGATGCCGCAACTCCATCGAGATCGGGAAAGAGATGGCGCTCCTCGATTCCCGAGAGATCGAGCTGATCCCGGATGTGCGATACGGATTCAGCCGGTACGACGTACTTCGTCAACGCGTCGGTCAGACCCTGCTCATCCAGAAACGATTCGAAAGATCGGGACGTATCCGTGCAGATTGTGAATGCGGCAGCCTGCGCGACGATCCGCGCATCCAGCGAGGGTGGTTCTATCAGGCAGGCAAAGGTCCGAATCCTTTCCTCAAATAGATCCCACACGCCAAAATCGCCACCGTCACCAAGGACTTCCTGTTTGCTGATGTCCTCGATTCGAAGAGCTAGCTGCGGAATGTCGTAAACCGCATGGATTCGCTGCCAGTCCAGCCGCCATATCACGCACCCCTTCCCGGGCACGGCGGATGTAGTGGCAAAGTGGGCGGCGACCAGAGGCGAATACGACCAATCCAGGAGCCGCGTCGGCACGCCGTGATGCTGCGCGATGACCAGAAGCTCCCACTCGTCGATCGGTCCGGCAGGAAGGTACGGGCGGGAATATTTGGCAAAATTGCGAAGTATGTGCGCCTCCAAATGCCTCTTTGAATGCGGCGGGTCGGTTCCGCCGAGGCGATCCAGGGATGTTAGGAGCGGCTGCGCCGTGTACGACGCGCCGTGATACACGCCGGAATCGCGACGCCGTCCGGTCGCAGGATCCGGCTCGGCCGGCGTTACCGCTTCGATGAGCTCCCCCACACTTACAATCCTTTTCTCCTCGATCTTCATACCACCCCGAGTCAGTATCCCGCCTAGCGTTCTACGATCGATATCTCCTCTGCCCAGAGGATTTCGCAGGAGCCGGCGCCGGTGTCGTCTCGTGTCGTCGAAGTCCGCCAGCGCCATCCATCTCGGGCTGTTATGTCGACTAAATACCCTCTAGCATGAATCACGTGCCCCTCCCTGATCCGCCCCAATTCGTCGCGTACGACGTCATCGGCCGGAATGATATGCATATTCGCGCTCTGACGGATGACGGCACGCCGCGGAATCGGAAGTGTGCGTGACGACCACCAGTAGAACCGCCTCGACTGCGAGATCGAGAACTCTTGTAACACGTCCTCATCCGACATATGTCCCCACCCTAGCGCGAGATCGTAGGGCGATAGGCGAGCTTCCCGCCCGATCCAATAGGGCTCCTTGCCGAGCACTCGGGCTTCAATTTCAAAGCGCGCGCGCGGCACGAGTCGGAATTCGTCCAACTCGAAAGGAGCCGCATCGCCGGCCGATTCTTGACTGGGCGGATCAGGCGCCGTCACGCCGGGACCGTGGCGCACGTCGCGCTGGTCCCACCACACGAATCCGAGCACCACAATGATCGATACGATCAGAATTCTGAGTCCCAGGGCAACCCTCCGCGTCGCGCGTTTTCAGGAACATGCAAGCCATGAATTTAGCGGGTTGTATCGCTTCGTGCAAAAGTCGCTCCACTACGAATCACCCCGACCAGACGAGTGAAGCCAGGGCTCTTCCCGGCAGGCGGCCGAGCCTGGTGTCCCGGGATTCAATTTTCTCACGTTTGATCTGCCCTTAATTTTTTAGGTTTATTTTTGCGGCAAATCCGAATTCCATCCAAAGCCAAACGAACGCAACAGGATGATTGAGGACCTCTGGTACAAGAACACGGTGATCTACAGCCTCGAGCTGGAAACCTTTATGGACGCGGACGGCGACGGCGTCGGCGATTTCGAGGGACTGATCCGGAGGCTGGACTACCTGCAGTCGCTCGGCATCGGGGCCGTGTGGCTGGCACCGTTTCAACCGACACCAAACCGGGACAACGGGTACGACGTCAGCGACTACTATGGTGTGGATCCGCGCCACGGGTCCAGCGGTGATCTCGTGGAGTTTATGCACCAGGCAAAAAAGCGCGGCATCAGGGTACTCATGGATCTCGTAGTGAACCACACCTCGGACGAACACCCATGGTTTCAGGAGGCCCGAAAGGACAAGGAATCGCGCTTCCGTGACTGGTACATCTGGTCGAAGGAGAAACCGTCGAACTGGGACGAGGGCGTGGTATTTCCGGGCGTTCAGGAGGAAACGTGGACCTACGACAGGAAGGCGCGCGAGTATTTCTATCACCGCTTCTTCGACTTCCAGCCCGATCTCAATATGGACAATCCGCAGGTCCGAACGCAGATACGACGTATCATAGGATACTGGCTTGAGATCGGAATGGAGGGGTTTCGGCTCGATGCCGTTCCGTTCATGATCGAGCGCACCGTGCCCGGCGACAATCAGGCCTCGCTGCAATTCGAGTACCTTCACGAGTTTCGCCGATTCGTTCAGTGGCGAAGGGGCGACGCCATCCTGCTGGGAGAAGCTAACGTTTCGCCTGAAGAAACGCTTCCGTACTTCGGGCAGACCGGGGACACGGGAATCCACATGATGTTTAACTTCTTCCTGAATCAGCACCTCTTCTACACGCTGGCCACCGCGGACGTCCAGCCTCTGATCGATGCCCTCGAGGCCACGCGCGACATCCCGGAAACCGCTCAGTGGGCCACTTTCCTCCGCAATCACGATGAACTCGACCTGGGACGGCTGTCGGATGAACAGCGCGCGAAGGTGTTCGATCGCTTCGCACCGGAGGAAGACATGCAGCTCTACGGCCGGGGCATCCGCCGCCGGCTCGCACCGATGCTCGGGGATCGACGGCATGAAGAGCTCGCCTACAGCGTACTGTTCTCCCTACCCGGCGCACCGGTGATCCGGTACGGAGACGAGCTCGGGATGGGTGACGATCTTACCCGTTCCGGACGTGAGTCGGTACGGACACCCATGCAGTGGTCGAACGCGAAGCACGGCGGATTCTCGACGGCGGAAAAAATCGTGATTCCGACGATCGACGAGGGTGTCTGGAGCTATGATCACGTAAATGTCGCTGCGCAGCGCCGCGATCCGAACTCGCTGCTGAACCTGACCGCTAGACTGATCCGCTTGCGAAAAGAATGTCCCGAAATCGGACGGGGCGAGTTTACAATCCTGGAAACCGGGTCGCCGCACGTCCTCGCGATACGCTATGACTGGAGAGGGAATTCGGTGCTCGTCGTGCATAATTTTGACGAAAGACCCCACGAGATCTGCATAGAGCCGAACGTGGAGGGCGGGCATCTGTTGTCCAATCTGCTCGTCTCGGAGGATCTCGAGGCCGATGAGAACGGAGTCCACACGATGGTGCTGGGGCCGACAGACTACTGTTGGTTCCGAATTGGCGGACTGGATTATGCCGTCCAGCGCAGGCGCGAGTAGGTCAGTCCACCAACAAAAACGGATGCCGCGCGGGGAGCTCCGGCGCCGTCCCTTTTTCAAGCGGACGAACCGCCTCGGTGGCGTCGAACCAGACGTACTCGTCAAACTGCCTGGGAAGAACGGCCCGGAAGTAGTGGCTGCGCAGCTCGGTTTCGGGTCGATAAATGACGCCTATTGCCCGTTCCATGCGCGACTCGCCGAGTTCAAAGCGGATATCCGGATGTGCCGGCTCTCGCAGATGAAGTAAGAACCGGTGTATCCCACTGTCGTGGCATAGCCTTTCATAGCTCTCCGGATGCGCCGGTCGCAGCGTCTTCACCTCGACGTCACCTCCCCAATTCGATGCCGCGGCGACGGTGCCGGTGTTCGTGCCGAATCCGATCAGGTAGGCGCGGTCACCGAACTCCTGGCGACACAGCTCGCCAATGTTCGTTTGCCCCGACGTGGACATGGTCGTCGCAGAGGCGTCACCGATGTGGGAATTGTGCGCCCACACGACGACCCGCGTGTCCGGACCACGGAATTCGAGCAGCGCCTTGAGCGTCGCGAACATGTGGCCGTCGCGGAGATTCCAGCTGTCCGGCGAACCGTAATAGACGCTCCTGTAGTATCGCTCGGCCTCCGCAACGACGCGTGCATTCTGCAGGGCGTCGAATAGCCGATCTCCGTCGCCTCCGGCGCCTCCCGACTCGATCCGCTTCTCGAGGAGATCTTGCAACATCTGCGTGACCTCGTGCTCGCAACCTCGAAATTGCTGGGAAACGACCGCCTTACCGTAAAGCGCGGGATCGGCCTCGAACGGCGTGAGGCAATCATACCGCTTCCGCGCCTGCCGGGCCAGTTCCGGATCGACATCCTCCAGATAGCGCAAGACCTGGTGAATGGACGAGTACAGGCTGTAGAGATCCAGACCAAAAAAGCCCACCTTTCGCCGCTGCCCAGTCCGCTCTTCGTTGTATGTGCGGAGCCACTCCACGAATTCGAGTACCTCGCGGTTGCGCCACATCCAGGTTGGAAATCGGTCGAAGGCCTGCTCCGCACGCCGCAGCCTCGGCTCTCGTCCGCGCACGTACTCATCGACGTGCTCGGCATCAGGCCAGTCGGCCTCCACCGCAATCGTGTCAAATCCTCTCTGCTCGATGAGCGCTCTGGTGATCTTCTGCCGCATCCGATAGAACTCCGACGTCCCGTGCGAGGCTTCACCGATCATCACGACCCCGGCATCCCCAATGCGCTCGATCAACGCCCCGAGATCGGCTCCATCGATTGCCGAGAACGGCTCGGCAACATTAGAAATCAGGTTGGAAAGTTCGGTTCGCGAGCGATGAACACGCGCACCCGACGCGTAAGGTGCTGCCGTGGTCGCATCGGCATCACCGCCGTCCTCTCGATCACCCAGAAAGCGGACGAACCAGCGAGCGGCCTGTCGCCCTACCTCTTCCAGGGCGCCCGGCTCTTCGAAGAGATGACCGGCGCGCGACACGAGCGTCAGCTTCGTCTCGCCTCGCATCTTCCGCAAGGCCGCACGGTTGAGCTCGATTACCTTTGTGTCCCGCTCTCCCACGATGAGTAGCGTGGGCGCCTTTACGCGCGTAAGTGCATTTCCGGCGAGATCCGGACGACCACCGCGAGAAACGACGGCTTCCACCCTATCGGGCATCTCCGCCGCAGCGATGAGTGCGGCGCCGGCGCCCGTACTCGCACCAAAGCAGCCGACCGGCAGGGTCTGTGTATCGGGATGGGACGACAGCCAGCGCGTCGCTCCCATAAGGCGCTCCGCCAACATCGGAATATCGAACCGCAGGTGCGCCGAGATTCGGTCGACGCGTTCTTCTTCCGACGTCAGAAGGTCGATCAGCAGCGTCGCCAGCCCGGCATCCTGAAGCGTCTCAGCCACCTGCCGGTTACGGGGGCTGCGGCGACTGCTTCCACTGCCGTGCGCGAAGAGAACCACACCAGACGCCCCTTCCGGGACGGCGAGGCTTCCCTCCAACCTCACGCCGCCGGCATCCACGTGAACGACCTCATGTGCAACCGCCACATCATCAGCCATTTCTACTCACCTCTCAGCCCTCGTCCAGATCTTCCAGCGTAACCTGGTCCCGAGCTTCCTCGAGAAGTTCAATGACTTCTGCGTCCGATGTCTGGGTGAAGTTCTCGTACCAGTGGCCGACGGCTCGAAACGACTCGGGAATGGAGACGCAAACGATGTCGTCAGCTAATTTTTCGATGCTGCGGACGGTTTCCCGAGCGCAGACGGGGACCGCCACGATCACTCGATCGGGCTCTCCCCGGCGCACGGCCTCTATGGCGGCGCGCATCGTGACACCGGTAGCGAGTCCGTCATCAACCAGAATAGCCGTCCGCCCCTGCACGTCCGGCAAACCGGCATCTCCACGATACTCCTCCAGCCGGCGGCGCATCTCGGCGATTTCGGATCGCGCCACGCGTGCGATGTCGTCCTCCGTCAACTGCAGTTGTCGAATGGTATACTCGTCGAGAATGGTAATCTCGCCCTGAGCAATCGCCCCGATGCCCAGCTCTGGCTGCATGGGCGCACCAATCTTCCGGGCTACGATCACGTCGAGCGGCGCATTGAGCTCCATGGCGATCTCAAATGCCACCGGCACGCCGCCCCGCGGCAGACCGAGGACTATCAGCTCCTCCTCGCGATATGCTGCCAATTGCGCGGCAAGCCGGCGGCCCGCTTCTCGACGATCCCTGAATATCGTGTCCGTCAGCGGCATAGCAATCCTCCCCGGCAGGTATCTCGTGAACCGAACGGAGCGCATGATTCCTCGTGCGTCCTCACGTTGTAATCGCGCGCGTCGTCACGATGTTTTGCCGGTTCATGAGATCGTTACGCCGCTTTCTCCCCATCGATGCCGGTGAATCCGGCGAGCCTTTCCATAAGCGTATCCATCTTCCAATCGATGATCTTTATCTGATAGGAAATATGCTCGTCCATGCAGCGACCGTTCTGGAGAAGCTCCCTCTTTTGCTCACCAAGTCGGCATAGCCGCGCATTGATGTACTGGATGGCTTGCTCCCGTCCGATAATTGACTTGCTGGGCAATCGTAACCTGATCTATAGGAGTGAGGTCCCTGTCCGCATCGATCAGTATAGGGCGAATTTGAAGATTGGAAGAAGGGTATAAGGATGTATCCGAGAGGAGGGTGCGGCCCATCCGGCAGGTGCGGTTCGACTGCCATCAATGGCGCTAATGGCGCATGCTTGTTGGCACGGAGATTGATCAGTGTCGCGGGACTTTACATCATAGAGAACAAAGAGATGATGAGAATCTCGAAGAATAGGACCGGTTATGTAGTCGGATTCGTGCTTGCACTTATCCTTGCCGCGTGCGTCTTTACGTCGCTGCAGCGATCATCCGTCCAGTTGACGACCGCAGTCGTCCCGGAAACAGTACATAAGCCGGCCGATGCGGTGACGGGTGGAACGGCTTCCGAAGCGGCGATGCGAAGCGCTGCTGCAGCGGATCCCGAGCAGCTGACATCATCGCCATCTGAGGCGTCGACGGGATCGGAGACCACGACGCCGGCGGCGGCTCGTGTGCTCGGATCAGGTGAGGCCAGTTACTACGGCAGCCAGTTTGCCGGCCGACCGACCGCGAACGGCGAACGATTCGATCCCGGCGGGCTCACGGCCGCACACCGCACGCTTCCCTTCGGATCGCGCGTCCGCGTAACAAATGCGCACAACGGCCGATCCGTAGTCGTTCGCATCAACGACCGAGGACCGTTTATCGCCGGTCGCCTGATCGACGTCTCACGCGGCGCCGCCGAGCAACTCGGAATGGTGCAGGCCGGTACCGCGCAGGTCCAGCTTGAACTGCTCTCGTAACGAGTCACTTCGAAAAGACGCCTTGCAGATGCGTGCTCCTTTCTTATCGAGTATTCATTCGGTCCTTTTGCTACTAGTTATGCTGCAAGGCCCTGCCCGTGTCGCAGCTCAGGATAGTTCGCACGAGATTTCGCGTGGCACCCCCGTACGAATACAGCTTGAAGAGAGCGCTGGCGTACGGGGCACCTTCGAACGTTCATTCTTTCAAAACTATTCCATTGGACGCGAATCCGCAGCGACATGGCAGGAATTTGCTTCTCGGGCTAGACGCTGATCGCCCAGATGTCACAAGGTTGATAGCGGCGCAAACCACTTGGCCGATTCTGCAACACGATCATTCAAGATGATCATCCAGAATGATAACCGCCGAAGATTTCCTTCCCGACAGGCTCAATCTTACTGC
>CAZKNF010000005.1:42957-72831 GCA_964554105.1 uncultured Rhodothermales bacterium
CATCCAGAATGATAACCGCCGAAGATTTCCTTCCCGACAGGCTCAATCTTACTGCGCTGAAGCAGGCTGCATCCGGATGTAAAGGATGCAGTCTGTACGAAAACGCTACCCAGACCGTATTTGGCGAAGGGCTGATTCGTTCACGCCTGATGATGGTCGGCGAACAGCCGGGCGATAAGGAAGATGAGACCGGAAGGCCCTTCGTAGGGCCCGCTGGACGCCTGCTCGACGACGCACTCGTCGATGCCGGCATCAACCGCAGCGACGTGTACGTCACGAATGTCGTGAAGCATTTCAAATGGGAACCGCGCGGCAAGCGGCGACTCCACAGCAAACCAAATCGCGCGGAAATCGTGTCCTGTCTGCCGTGGCTGCGCTCCGAGCTTCAGGTGATCGAACCTAGCGTGCTAATGTGCCTCGGAGCCACCGCAGCGCAGGCCCTGCTGGGCAAAGATTTTCGCGTGACAAAGCAGCGAGGCGAGTTTATCACGGAATCGGATCTCGCACCTCACGTGATCGCGACCCTGCACCCCTCATCCATCCTTAGACAGCGATCTGATGAGGCCCGCCGAAAAGCATTTGACGATCTGGTGGATGATCTTCGTAAAGCAGCGGGCGCCCTGGACGGCACCGGGTAGACGCCGGCTGCGGCCAAGCGTTACAAGATCGGTACAACCGCTGCACAGGAGAGTCCATCTGCCAATCTGTTTATCGGCAGGCGGTAAATTTGTATCGTTCATTGTTCGACGATGCACGAACCGGCGCCCGTCAGCTCCGGTCGCTGCGCTGCAACCCGGCTGCTCCCGTCGCCGCGTGCAGATGTCGCGCGCATTCTTGAAGCGAGGACAGCGATATGGATTGTACGCGGCCCGGCGCTGTAACGAAGATTCCGCCCCATCCACATGCCCGAAGCCGAGCAGTTCGCCAGCGAACAAAGCTTCCGCGCCCTCGCCGACGCCACGCCGCAAATCGTCTGGACCCTGGTCGAAGGCCGCATTCGTTACCTGAATGAGCGTGGTCGAAAATACTTCGGGATCAACCAACGTCAGATTCCCACCCGCTGGGCACCCGTCGTTCATCCTGATGATCTAGCGGCTGTGCAGGCTGCCTGGCGGGCAGCGCTGGACGGCGATGGGATATGGGAAGAACAGTTTCGACTCAAACGGCATGATGACGTATATCGCTGGCATCTCGGGCGCGCCGTGCCCGTTCGCGGCGATGATGGCGAGATTACCCACTGGTGCGGAACGAGCACGGACATTGATGACCTCAAAAATGTACAGAAAGGGCTCGAAGACCGCGAGCAGCTCTTCCGTACAATGGCCGATACGGCACCCGTCATGATCTGGATGACGGACGAGGCGAATAAGCGTACCTACTTTAATAAGGGATGGCTTGATTTCACCGGGCGCACACTGGAGGAAGAAATCGAGTTCAAATGGTCGAACGGCGTGCATCCCGACGACATCGATCGTTGCCTTAAGATCTATCACGACGCCCACGATGAGCGGAAGCCGTTCAGGATGGAATACCGGCTTCTCAGGTACGACGACGTATACCGGTGGGTACTCGATCATGGTGCACCCATTTTTGATCGAGCGGGAGAATTCTCCGGGTTCATCGGCTCATGTCTTGACATCCACGAGCGGCGACAACTCGAAGATCAAATCCGCTTTCTCGCTGAAGCTAGTCCTGTCCTCACCTCCTCCCTGGACTACGAGTCTACTCTCCAGATGGTGGCACAGTTGGTAGTCCCAAAGCTCGCCGACTGGTGCGCCGTCGACATGCTGACCCCGACCGGCGACACACAGCTCGTTGCGATCGCCCACATCAATCCGGAGAAGGTAGAATTCGGCCGTAAGCTGCGAGAAATATATCCTGTCGAAATGGACGCACCGCAAGGTGTCGGCAATGTCATTAAGACGGGTAAATCGGAGATTTATCCCGACATTCCGGAAGAAATGTTCGAAGATTCATCTCTCGACGAAAGCTATCTCGACATTCTTCGGTCTGTCGGACTTCGCTCAGTTTTGATCGTGCCGCTTCGCGCACGCGGACAAACCATGGGGGCGATCACCCTCGTCTGGGCCGAATCCGGTCGGCGATATTCCGAATCCGATCTCCGCTTCGCAGAAGAACTCGCCCGGCGTGCAGCCATCGTGGTGGACAATGCGCGGTTGTATAATGATGCACAGCGTGCACGCGAGGAGCTCCAGAAGCTAAATGCAAACCTCGAGGCCCGTGTCGACGAGCGAACCGACGAGCTGTCGACCGCAATCGAAAACCTTCGTGACGAGGTCGATGAACGCAGACACGCTCAGTTCGAGATGTCGCGCTTGAATAGACTGCTCGAGAGCCGAAATCGCGAGCTGCAGGATTTCGCCCACGTGGCCTCGCACGATTTGCAGGAACCTCTTAGAAAGATTCTCTCCTTCTCGGCCCTGTTGAGGTCGGAATACGGCGACGCACTCGGTGACGACAACTTCTACGTAGAAAGAATCCAGGATGCTGCGGAGCGGATGTTCAATCTGATCCGCGATCTCCTGGAATTTTCGAGAGTTGCCTCCAGCGGTGAAGCATTCACGAACGTCGATCTCTCGGATGTAGTCGCCGAGGTTCTCATCGATCTCGACTTCCGTATCGCAGAAACGAGCGGTCGGGTAGAAGCGGAGGAATTATGCACGATCGAAGCCGATCCGCTCCAAATGCGTCAGCTGTTTCAAAATTTGATCGGTAACGGCCTCAAGTTCCACCGCGAGGGCGTGCCGCCCGTCGTCAAAGTCCGTTCTAGACACGATCGATCGGCCTGCGTAATCGAAATAGAAGACAACGGGATCGGTTTCGACGAGACCTATCTCGAACGCATCTTCTCTCCCTTCCAACGCCTTCATGCACGCGCCGAGTACGCGGGCACAGGGATGGGGCTGGCGATCTGCCGCCGAATCGTCGAGCGTCACGGTGGCACCCTTACGGCGCGCAGCCGGCCCGGACACGGCAGCACCTTCGTCGCGCGGCTCCCGATAAAGCAGCCGGAGAACTGAGCGGATCAAGCCGCAGGATCTACTCCCGCTTGCCATACGCCCTATGCGAGAATAGCTGCGAATTCGAAGACAGCTGCGTACCGGACAGCGCCCCAGGCGATGCCTGGGACCCCGTGACGCCTACGCCCCGGCTGCCTCCGTCTCCATCCGCATCCGAAACCGCTTGCGTTCGTTCACGTCGAGGTGGCGCTTGCGCAGGCGGAAGGCGCTCGGAGTCACCTCGATCAGCTCGTCCTCGCGGATAAACTCGATCGCCTCCTCCAGCGACATTCGGCGCGGTGGAACCACCTTCTCGAATGCGTCCGAAGACGACGCACGCATATTGGTCAGCTTCTTCTCCTTCGTGATATTCACGTCGAGATCGGCGTCCCGACTGTTCTCGCCGACAATCATGCCCGAATAGACATCCTCGGTCGGAGACAGAAAGAGCTCGCCGCGCTCCTGAAGACTGACGATCGCATAACTCGTCGCCTTCCCGGTCCGATCAGCCACCAGGGCGCCGGTTCCGCGGTGCCTGATGTCACCGGCCCACGGCCTATACCCGTCGAACAGATGCGTGAGGATGCCTGTCCCTTTCGTGTCGGTTAAGAACTCCGTCCGATATCCCACGAGGCCGCGCGCCGGCAGCTCGAATTCGAGACGGACGCGCCCGGAGCCGTGGTTCACCATCTTCGTCATCTGGCCCTTTCGGCCTCCCATCTTTTCTATCACGACACCCATGAACTCATCGGGCACGTCGATCAGCGTTCGCTCGTACGGCTCGTGCGTCTTGCCGTCTACGTCTTTTGTGATGACCTGCGGCATCCCCACCGCAAACTCGTATCCTTCACGACGCATCTGCTCGATGAGAATGGCCATCTGCAGCTCGCCACGTCCGTAAACCAGAAATCGGTCCGCCGATTCGGTATGCTCGAGTCTCATGGAAAGATTCGCCTCCATTTCCTTCTCGAGACGATCGCGCAGATTCCGTGACGTCACGTACTGCCCCTCACGTCCGCTGAACGGCGAATCATTGATCCGAAACTCCATCGAGAGGGTCGGCTCGTCGACGTGCAGCGGAGTCAAAGGCTGCGGGTTCTCTGCGTCGGATATGCTCTCGCCCAGACCAATGCCGGCCACACCTGCGACGGCAATGATGTCGCCCGGACCGACTTCCTCGGTCTCGACGCGGTTCAGGCCTTCATACTCGAAGAGCGCGGTTATCTGGACGTTGTCGAATGAACCGTCCCGATGGCAGAGCGCCACACGCTGCTTGTTGCGCAGCGTACCCTGCATCACACGCCCCACCGCTATCGGACCCAGAAAATTGTCGGGCTGCACGTTGGTGACGAGCATCTGGAGCGGCCCGGAAGCGTCGCCGGTCGGCGCCTCGACCGTAGATATGATCGATTCAAACAAAGGCTTTAGATCGGTCAGTTCACCGTCCGGCGTCGTGGTGCACTGCCCCTCAATAGCGATGGCATAGAGTACCGGAAACTCGATCTGTTCTTCGTTTGCGTCGAGATCGATGAAAAGATCGTAGATCTCGTTGAGCACGTCGCTCGGCCGAGCGTCCTGCCGGTCGATCTTGTTGATCACGACAATCGCCGGCAGCCCGAGCTGCAGCGCTTTCGACAGAACGAATCGCGTCTGTGGGAGCGGCCCCTCCGCCGCATCCACAAGAAGCATGATGCCGTCGACCATGCGCAGCGTGCGCTCAACCTCGCCGCCGAAGTCCGCGTGCCCCGGCGTATCGACGATGTTGATCTTCGTCGAATTGTAGAAAATCGCCGTGTTCTTTGCCATGATGGTGATGCCCTTCTCTCGCTCGAGATCCATCGAGTCCATCACGCGTTCCGCGACGTCTTCATTCGTGCGAAACGTACCGCTCTGCCATAGCATGGCGTCGACGAGGGTCGTCTTACCATGGTCGACGTGCGCCACGATCGCAATATTTCGTATATCTGTATTCACAATAGTTCGCTGCAAGGAGAAAAAACGAGCCGCGGGCGGGAGCCGCGCACCCAGAGAATGGTGCCTCACGCCGCTAAATGAAGCCGGCGGCGCGGGGACCCCTCAATCCCGCTGCGGATCCGGATGTTCCGAATGCACCACCTGAGAACGTCATCTCTGCTGAGAATCCTAATAGGGGCTGCCTCTAATAAGCTGCTCCCGCGAACGCCGCCAGAAGTACGACCGAACGCATACCTTCCCTGCGGATCAACGCGTAACTTGAGTTGATTTCATCAGCGATGCGCCTCTTCTCTCGGGCGGCAAGCACGCTTCTGAAACGCGATAAGCATAGTGAAATCAGACGATGACCAACCGCAAATTCGATCCGTACCTCTTCATCATCTTCGGCGCAAGCGGCGATCTGACGAGCCGCAAGCTCGTTCCCGCACTCTATCACCTCATGCGGCAATACGGCGAGCTTCGCTGCTGCCACCTCCTCGGCGTCGCCCGCAGCCCGCTGTCGGATGCGGATTTCCAGAGAGAGATCCGCGAAGCACTCGCCGGCGCCGGATTTGCCGACGACGAGCTCGCCGCCTGGTGCGACGCAAACATTCACTATCAGTCCCTCGGTCCGCGCGGCGACGATTACGAGGACCTGGCGCGCCGGATCACGCAACTCGAGAATGCTCACCAGCTCACTGGAAGCCGCGTATTCTACCTCGCACTGCCGCCAAAGGCCTTCCCCGGGACGATCGAAGCCATCGGCGAAACCGGACTCCACGAGAGCCGAGGCTGGACCCGACTCGTCATCGAGAAGCCATTCGGCCGGGATCTCGATTCCGCTGAGGAGCTGAACGCACTTGTACATCGCTATTTCGATGAGTCGCAGATCTTTAGGATCGACCACTATCTGGGCAAGGAGACGGTTCAAAATCTCCTCGTCTTCCGCTTTGCCAACGCACTCTTTGAAAGCGCCTGGCACCGCGGCCAGATCGAAGAAGTCGAAATCGCCGTCCACGAAAAGCTAGGCGTCGGTACGCGCGCCGGCTACTACGACGAGTCGGGCGCCCTCCGTGACATGATACAGAATCACCTCACGCAGCTGCTCTCACTCGTCGGTATGGAAGCGCCGACGCGATTCGACGCCGCATCGATCCGCCGCGAAAAGATCAAACTCCTCGAGTCCGTCGCTCCGATCAATCCGAAAGATGTCATCTTCGGCCAGTATCTCGATGGCAGTACCGACGGCGAGCACGTGCCCGACTACCGAAATGAAAAGGGCGTCGCTCCTAATTCGAAGACGGAGACCTTCGTGCAGCTTCGCCTCCAAATCGCCAACTGGCGCTGGGAGGGCGTTCCGTTCATCCTTCGAACCGGAAAACGCATGCACGAGCAGCGGACGCAAATCGCCATTCGATTCAAACGTGCCCCCGTAGCAATCTTCCAACCGTTCGAGGCCACGTGCGACGTGCAGCCGAACGTGCTGGTCATCATGCTCCAGCCAAATGAAGGATTCGACCTCCGCTTCGAGGTCAAACAGCCGCGGATGCCCCTGCGGCTCGACACACAGACGCTCCGCTTCCGCTACAATGAAGCCTTCGAGCGCCTGCCCGACGCGTATGAAACGCTGCTTTTAGATATTCTTCAGGGGGACCAGACGCTGTTCGTCCATTCGGATGAAGTCCTCAACTCCTGGCGGCTTTACACGCCACTACTCGAGGCCGATATCCCGGTAGTTCCGTATCCTGCCGGAAGCGGAGGACCCGATGGCGCGGCGGAATCCATTGCCGAACCGTCGCGATCCGAAAACGCGGTGGTGTAAACGATGCCGACCGACGCGCTTGTCCACGTATTTGATGATGCGGATCTGCTAAGCCGAGCCGCCGCAGACCTGCTCGAACGCGAGGCCCTCGCCGCCGTCGACGCACGCGGCCGGTTCTCCCTCGTGCTGTCCGGTGGATCGACACCCCGCCGCCTCTTCACCCTTCTCGCTGAAGACTACCGCAGCCGAATACCATGGCAAGACACCCATGTGTACTGGAGCGACGAACGTTTCGTACCGCCGGATCATCCCGACTCGAATGTCGGGTCGGCCACGGAATCGCTGCTTTCGCACGTCCAGATTCCACCCGCACAGATTCACCGCATCCTAACCGACCTCGCCTCGCCCGCGGCCGCCGCAACAGCTTATGAGGCGCTCCTGCGCCGGCATTTTCCAGGGGACGCCCCCACATTCGACCTTGTTCTGCTCGGAATGGGACCTGACGGTCACACCGCCTCGCTTTTCCCCGGGCGGTCACTGGCTTCGGATCACTGGGTAGAGGCGGTCACCGGCCCTGAATATCGACCCCCTCGCGAGCGCATCACGCTGTCACTGAAGGCGATCAACGGCGCACGCACCATCGCATTTCTCGTGACCGGCAAAGAGAAGCACGGTGCCCTTCGCGCCGTCATCGACGCGCCGGAATCTCACCCGGACCTGCCTGCCGCACACATCCGACCCCGCGGCCGTGTCGAGTGGTTCGTAGATCGCCAAGCGCACGCGAGCGTCTGAATTTGCGCCTGAAATCTGCGAGACTCCAAATCCTACCGCCAGGCGTACTTTCGTACGCAGCAATAAGCCCTGCGGGGCGCAAGGCAGAAATGCGGAATCATTAACGACGATCTAAGCTCCAACATTCTGCCGCAGCTCCTCCAGCCACACCTCCGCCTCCGAATCGCTCGGCGCGCGCCAATCTCCGCGGGGCGACAACGACCCGCCCGACCCAACCTTGGGCGCGTTCGGTACGCACGATCGCTTGAACTGGCTGATCTTGAAAAACCTGTAGGCGAATACTGCCAGCCACTTCTTTATCGTCGCCAGATCGTACGCTCGCCGCTGGCTCTGCGGATGATCGTCCGGCCAGCGTCCTGCAGTCGCATCGCGCCACGCATGGTAACTCAAGAATGCCACCTTGCTCGGCCGAAACCCGTATCTCGTCACGTAATACAGATTGAAATCCTGCAGCTCGTACGGACCGATCGTCTCCTCCGTCCGCTGCGCCGGCTCATCCGCATCGCCGTCTGCATGCGGTACCAGCTCCGGTGAGATCTCGGTCTCTAATATCGACTGCAAGACGGCGAGCGTTTCGTCATCGAACTGGTGCGTATCGATAATCCATCGAATTAAATGCTGGATTAGCGTCTTGGGCACCGATGCGTTGACATTGTAATGTGACATATGGTCGCCGACGCCGTAGGTCGTCCAGCCCAACGCAAGCTCGCTGAGATCGCCCGTCCCCAAAACCATCCCGCCGTTGTGATTGGCGAGCCGAAAGAGATGGGATGTCCGCTCGCCGGCCTGCACATTCTCGAACGTCACGTCGTACGTCGGCTCTCCCGCGGCGAACGGATGTCCGATATCCTCGAACATCTGCATGCTGGAGGGCCGGATGTCGATCTCGTTCGCCGTCGCACCGAGCGCCTCCATGAGGCTGAGCGCGTTCGTCCGCGTCCGCGCACTCGTCGCAAACCCGGGCATCGTGTAGGCCAGGATGTTCGATCGCGGCAGGCCGAGCCGATCCATCGTCTGCGCCGCCACGATCAAGGCGTGCGTCGAGTCAAGCCCCCCCGACACCCCGATGACGATCCGTTCGATCCCCGAACTCTCAAGCCGCTTCATGAGACCGTGCACCTGGATGTTGTAGGCCTCGTAGCAGCGCTCGTCGCGCTTTACCGGCTCACTCGGGACGTACGGAAATCGCTCGACATGACGCCTCAATTCGACGTCGCCTGCAGGCTTCTCCATCTCAAACGGAATCCGGCGCATGGCCCGCACCCGATCCATGTGGTCTCCGATTGCGTCGTTGAAGCACGTCATCCGCATCCGATCCTGAACTAAACGCTCCAAATCGAGATCCGCGGTTATAATCTGCTCTTCGGCGGCGAACCGGTCAGACTCCGCCAGCAGATGGTCATTCTCATAGATCAGCGCATGGCCATCCCATGCCAGATCCGTCGTGGACTCGCCCGGACCCGCTGCTGCATACATGTATGCAGCGATGCATTTACCCGACTGCGATGCGCACAGGTCGTGCCGGTAGTCCGCCTTTCCGATCGTGATGTTGCTGGCCGACAGATTGGCAAGGACCGTCGCGCCCGCCATCGCTGCGTACGTACTGGGTGGAATCGGCGCCCACAAGTCCTCGCACAGCTCGACGTGCAGCGAGAAATCCTTCACAGTTGTCGCATCAAAAATCAAGTCGTTCCCGAACGGCACATTTTGCCCTAGGAGCGACACCTCTCGTGCGACCGCTCCACGAGCGGCCGTGAATTGCCGTTTTTCATAGAATTCGCGGTAGTTCGGCAGATAACTTTTCGGAACGATGCCGAGGATCCGACCCCGGGTGATCACCACCCCGCAATTGAAAAGCTTCGATTCGAAACGCAGCGGCGCGCCCACGAGAAGGACGGCACCAATCGATTCACTGGCCTCGAGGACGCGGCCGATCGCCTCTACTACGCCGTCGAGCAGCGCGTCCTGATGGAAAAGATCGTCGTTGGAATAGGCCGAAATTCCAAGCTCCGGGAAGAGAATGACGGCGGCATGTTGATCGGATGCCTGCCGCGCCAGCGCTATGGTACGCTCCGCATTAAATGCCGGATCGGCGACGCGAATCCTCGGAATGGACACGGCCGCGCGTACGAACCCGTGCGAATAGATGGAATGAAATGATCGGCTCATGAACAGGTCGAATTTGATGGTAGACCGTTCGAAAGATACGAGCCTCGCGATTAGAGGTGTGGATCGGCCCCAGCACCACCGGCTGCATGCATCTTTTGCATCGGGCGCCCCGCGTTCCGGTGCATTTCAGTCGAGGCCGTGCCAGATGCCGGACAGGTACATCGCACCCAGCGCACGATCGTAGAGCCCGTAGCCCGGTCGCCCCTTCTCGCCCCAGATCATCCGCCCGTGGTCCGGACGCATCGGCCCCTCGTAGCCGCCCTCCTTCAGTGCCTTCAGCACGGCCTTTAGATCCACGTCACCCGCCGGATGGGTGCTCTCGTAAAAAGCCTCCGCTCCGGTCGAGGTCACGTTTCTTCCGTGCACGAAATGGATGCGTCCCCGGTCTCCGATCCTGCGGGTTGTAAGCGGTAGCCGCCGCGCCTCGAGCGGGTCCGCGCCGAGCGATCCCGTACACAGTGTGATGCCGTTCGCCGGATCATCCACCAGGTCGATCACACGCTCGAGCGCATCGCCGTCGGTGATGATCCGCGGCAGACCCGCCACAGGCCACGGAGGATCGTCTGGATGCAGCGCCAGACGAACGCCGGCCGATCCCGCCTCGGGCGCAGCACGCTCGAGAAAATACCCGAGATTGTCCCAAAGCATTTCGTCGTCTACGTCCGAATACGCGGCCCGCAGCGCTGCGAGCTCCTGACCCGTATACGCCGCAGCCCAGCCGGGAAGCTCTCCCGTGCCGTCGGAAAAGTCGATCCGTTCCAGCTCCTCGCGACCAAAGCTGAGCGTGGTCGATCCGTCCGGCATCCGAGCGGCAAGATCCGTACGCAGCCAGTCAAATACAGGCATAAAATTATAGCAAACCACCGGAATCCCGGCTTCACCCACCACACGCACACTCTCGATAAACCGGTCAATCAACTCGTCGCGATCCGGCTTCCCGAGCTTAATGTGTTCGTGTACCGGAATGCTTTCGATGACCGACAGCTCGAGGCCCGCGCGCGCGATCTGCTCAACCAACGCATCCACGCCGTCTCGCGTCCACAACTCACCGGGCGGCACGTCGTAAAGGGCGCATACGATTCCGTCCACGCCTGGAATCTGTCGGATATGCTCGAGCGGGACGGAGTCAACCGATCCGTACCACCGGAATGTCATGTGCATGATGTTTCGAACGGATGATACCGAGTTTAGCCGACCTGCAGCCTCGTTTAGCCGACCTGCAGCCTCGCCGCGAGCGGCCAGTGTATGATACAAGATTGCACACGTCTCTGTCGACGGTGGCCCGTACCTTCCCTACGAATGATCGGCAGAAATCGTAGCTTACGTGGGACGAGTCCACGACCAGCAGAGAGACTATAGTTTGAACGTTCATTCGACTCATGCCATCCCAGATGCCCCGCGGTGCGAGTGGCCCGGGGATGATGAACTAATGATCGCGTATCACGACCGAGAGTGGGGCGTGCCCGTTCACGATGACCGCGTCCATTTCGAGTACATCATTCTGGATGGAGCCCAGGCGGGGCTTAGCTGGAAGACGATTCTCCACAAACGACCGGGCTATCGCAATGCATTCGCGAACTTCGATGCCGAGATCGTCGCACGATATGATGACAGCAAGATCGAGCAGCTGCGTCAGGATAGCTCGATCGTTCGCAACAGATTGAAGATCGCAGGGGCTGTGAAGAACGCCCGCGCGTTTCTGGACGTGCAGGACGAATTCGGCAGCTTTGATGCGTACATCTGGCAGTTCGTCGATGGCCGCCCGGTCCACAACACATGGACGGACAGCACGAGCATACCAGCGCAGACGGACGTGGCACGCACGATGAGCAAGGACCTGAAGAAGCGCGGCTTCACATTCGTCGGCCCGACGATATGCTACGCCTACATGCAGGCCGCGGGAATGGTCAACGACCATGTCGTGAGCTGCTTCCGGTACGCGGAGCTGAAGCAAACCGCATGAAGTCCGGTTTAACAGATGCGGGGTAGCGGATCTCCCACCAGCATGTCGACGATGCGCGTGCCTCCGTAGCTGCTCACACAGATCACCGAGCCGGCAGGCTTCTCTCGCACATCGCCGATGATCACAGCCTCCGCACCTCCCGGCGATTCGCGAAGCGCGCGCAATGCCTCATCCGCCTCGTCGGCCGCGATGATGGCGAGAAACTGTCCCTCGTTTGCGATGTGCAGGGGATCCAGCCCCAGGATCTCACATGCACCGCGTACCTCCTGCCGCAGCGGAATGGTCTCTTCGAGCAGGCGAATCCCGAGCCGCGTGTCGCGCGCCAGTTCGTTTAGCGCCGATGCTACGCCGCCGCGCGTCGGGTCGCGCATCCACCTGATACCCGTCGGCACGGCCTCGATCAGAGCCTTCACCATGGGCCACACAGCGCGCGTGTCGGATGCGAGATCCGCCTCCAGATCCAGCTCGCCGCGGGCGAGTAAAATTGTGATGCCGTGATCGCCGATAGGCCCGGACAGCAAAACTTGATCACCCGGACGCACCATCGACGCGTCTAAAACCGTTCGCTCATCCACTAACCCGAATCCGGCCGTCGTCACATACATCCCGTCGGCCTTCCCGTGCTCGACGACCTTCGTGTCGCCGCCGACCACGTCGACATCCGCCCTGCCTGCCGCCGAGGCGATCGCCTCGAGCTCCGCCTGGAGAACATCCGACGGCATCCCAGCCTCGATGATGAGCGTCGCCAGCAGCGCGATCGGCCGCGCACCGGCAACTGCCAGGTCGTTGATCGTACCGTTTACCGCAAGCTCTCCGATGGAACCCCCCGGAAATCGCAGTGGATTCACGACAAAGCTGTCCGCCGTCAGCGCCAGTCGCATATTCCCGAGATCCACCACAGCCGAGTCATCCAGATGCGCGAGCACATCATTCTTCAGCAGCGGCGCGATCAGTCCCTCGACCAGGCGGCGCGTCGCCTTCCCCCCTGCACCGTGCGACATTTCGATCTGCGGATCGGTAAATCGGATCTTCTGCCCGTTTCGTCGATGTTTGGCAATCGGCTGCATACAATCAGGTCGTCTCTAGAATGTCGAGTTCCTCGATTCGGTGCACGTACTGATACTGAGCCGCACAAGCACCCTCCGACGAGACCATCAGCGCCCCTATTGGATGCTCGGGTGTGCACTCGCGCCCGAACAGCTTGCATTGATTCGGCTTGAGTACACCCTTCAACACCTCGCCGCACTGCGCAGCTTTCGGATCCGTCACGCGCACGCCCGGCACGGTGAAACGCTTCTCAGCATCCCACTCTGCATAGTCTGCCGATAATTTCAGCGCCGACTGCGAAATGAATCCGAGTCCACGCCACTCGAAATACGGCCTGAGCTCAAACACTTCCGCCATCGTTCGAAGCGCCGGCCTGTTGCCCTCCCACGGGACGACGCGTGCATACTGATTCTCCACCGCAGCGCTCCCGTCGTTGAGCTGGCGAAGAATCATCACGATCGACTGCAGAAGATCGAGCGGCTCGAAGCCGGACACGACCACCGGCTTGTCGTAATCCCGCGCGATGAACTCGTATGGCCGACAGCCGATCACGGTCGAGACGTGACCCGGCCCGATAAATGCATCCAGGCGCATGTCGGGCGACTCGAGAATCGCTTTGATTGCCGGGATGATGGTGACGTGATTGCAGAAGACGCTGAAATTCTCCACACCTTTCGCTTTCGCCTGCATCAACGTGAGGGCGGTCGAAGGTGCCGTCGTCTCGAACCCGATCGCGAAAAAATAGACGTCGAGCTCCGGATTTCTCTCCGCAAGCTTGAGCGCATCCAGAGGTGAATACACCATGCGGACGTCCATTCCGCGCGCCTTGTACTCGAGGGGACTTCCCTTCGAACCGGGAACGCGCATCATGTCGCCAAACGAGGTGAACACGACGCCCGGCCGCTCGGCAATGGTGAGCCCGTCGTCTATTCGACCCATCGGCAGCACGCAGACCGGACATCCCGGACCGTGAACGAGCTCGATGTTTTCGGGGAGAAGGTCTTTCAATCCGTACCGGTAGATCGAGTGCGTATGGCCGCCGCACACCTCCATGATTCGGTAGTGATGATTCGGATCGGCCAGGTGGCGAATCTCGCGCGCCGCACCTTTTATCAGCTCTCCATCCCGAAATTCGTCGACGTATTTCATAATTCACGGTCATTCATAACGCTTCTTGACCCCCGGAATTGTATCCGCGCCACTCCTCCATGGCGGCATCGCCCTCGCCCAGCATCGTCAACAGCCGGATCTGCTCTTCGGCTTGATCGGCGCTGATTTTGCTCATCGCAAATCCAACATGGATGAGGACCCAGTCCCCGGTATCCAGCGACTCGTCCTGAAGAAGATCGACATTGACACGTCGGCGCACGTTCGCCACCTCGACGGTCGCAAAGTGGCGGTCTTCTTCCATGCTCTTAATTCGGCCCGGAATGGCTAAACACATGAGTGATCTACATCCTCCTCATTCGCAAGTAGCGCCGCATCTGTGGAAGTGACGTAAACAACGCCGTACCGATCGCTACGACCGGCAGCGCTGCAAGAATCCAAATTTTGATATGTTTCATTGTCCCGCTCTCGATTCAATCCGATTCGTTCTCGACGGCGAGTTTCGCCGCACTTTGTTCCGCAATCACGTCCGCGACAACCTTTTCGACCATGCTGATCGCCTTCGGAACGGCCGCCTCGACGGCCCTGCTGAGTCCGATCCGGCCGTCCACTGACTCCAGCGTCTCAGGCTCGCAGCCGACGACATACAGGTCGCCGCCAAAACCGCCGAGCGTCTCGAGCATGCGCAGCACGGCCTCCGGATTCATAGAGTGACCGGAAGTCACGCTCTGTCCCGCCCCAACCGCATCGAGTTCAGGAGTGAGCAGATAGACGGTGCCCGGCTCCCGCCCCCGCATCGTGGCGTCGATCAAAATCACGGCATCGAAGCCGTCCATCATCGCGAAGGTCAGATCATAACTCCGGATCCCGAAGTCGACCACCGTCACGGATTC
This sequence comes from uncultured Rhodothermales bacterium, assembly GCA_964554105.1. GTDB lineage: Bacteria > Bacteroidota > Rhodothermia > Rhodothermales > VXPQ01 > CAZKNF01. Next base: position 57,664 of record CAZKNF010000005.1, read on the forward strand.
CGGCAGCCGCCTTTCGAGCAGGTGCTCGGCCATCACGACGCCGAATGCATCGTCGCCATGGAAGACATTCCCAATCCCGGCCACCAGTATACGCTTCGTCTGCATCACGCCTCCTCTCCACCCATCGGCTCGATTTCGTCCAGCGGCTCGATTTCGTCGAGGCCATAGAAAAACCGATGGCCCGGCTGCCGCATCATCCCCAGATCCTTACCCGGATCATCCTCTATGACCAACGCCAGGTGGATCTTCCCTTCGAAATCCTGTTCGATTGCCTCGATCTCAGCCGCCTTTCCGGCGAGCGCGACGTCGAGGACGTCCGCCATTTTTGTCGGGTTGATGCGGACGCGGTCACCGACGGTCAAACGGCGACCGTGCACGTCGACGTGCTTTGGCGGCTGCACTTCAGCCATCTCCCTTAGACCGCCGCGAAGGGTCCCGTGCATGTCGAATAGTTCTTCCCCGTCCATGCGCTCGGTGCGCTCGAGTATCCGCCGCGCAAATGCGTCCACGGACCGCATCTCGTCCTTCTCGTCGTCGGTCAACGTCATGATGCGCAGAGACAACAATTCGTCGATCTCGGTACTATCGAAAAGGTCACCGGCACTCTCCGGGGCAATCTCCGGATAATCATACAGGATGATCGGCGACGAAAGAAGGGTATCCTGTCGCTGGGCGTCACCCACGAGTACCGGCCACGTACCCGTATTCTCGCACTGTGCAGCCAATCCGGCGAAGGCTTCCGGCGGATCCGTCATCGACACGAACCGGGCGCCCCGCGCCTGCAGAATGGTATGCGTCGAAGCGAACGTTCGAAGCAGCACTTCATCCTCGTCCTCAGCCTCGCCCTCCGATAGCGCACTCTCGTTGGATACCGTCGCGGAGACGCGGTATACGCCGTCCGCGATTTCCTCGACAGCGACCTCCAGCGTCCCGTCGAGAGCTGAGCGACGCTTCCCGACGTACCCTGCGACGGATTCATCCGCCTGAATCTCCTCACGATCGTCGAGCGCCGAGTACGAAATTGAGCGTGCCGCGCCGCTTCCGTCTACGACCCCCAGGGGAGCCGTCTCGACCGACCGCTCGACGACGTCGTGCCAGGATTGATGGAGTCTCCCATCTACCGTGAGCCGCTCGACCGGCCGGCCTTTGCGATCCAGTACCTGGCGATGCAGTGGCTGTAGAAAACGAACGCCAACCTCGAGCATGGGTATCTCGTCGGTGGTGTCGACCTGCAGCAGGCACTGTGTGACGACCGTCCATGGTTCGCGGCCGTTCTGAATGCGGCTGTAGATGCGCGGATAAACTCGACCGAACGTGAACCGACGGCGGTTCTTGATCGCCGAGGGACGGTATGGATAGAGAATGTGGCCCTCGTAAAGGACCGCCTTCACGATCGGATCGACAGCAGATGTATTCATGCGGCCACCTCCCGCTCGTCAACCGAGGCAAGGAGGCGAGAAACCGTTTCGTCCCAGGAAGTCAGGCCGTGCTTGCACTTGTAGGTATAAAGCTGATCGAAGACGTCGCGGTCGAGATACATCCACGCACTGTTCGGATAGTGCTCGTCCATCAAAACCTTCCACCGCTCGACCGGCATGCGATAGCGGCATTCCTTCTCCCAGGAAATGCGCTGGATCTGTATCCGCCCGCCTGCGGAATAAAGGATCGAACCGGTGAAAAGAAAAACGAGCGGTATCTCGCCGTCATCGATCCCGTAAAAATATTTAGCCGCCGCCACGTTCATATCAAATGAACAGGGAACCGTCAATTCGATCGTAGTAGCACCCGTGAAAGATGGTACCGTCGTACTTTCATTCGCCCAGAGCATGTCCCGCAGCGTCCGGCCCCAATCCGCCGGCCGCCCGAATAGATCGATGAGCCGCTCACGCGCCTCGGCGCTGTACGTCCTGCGTACCGACTCGATGCGGATCTGCGTCTGAAGCAGTATCGATTGGACGAACTCGTCCGCCGGCTCATTTTCGATCTCCAGATCGAACGTCATGATCGGCGTCATCCCACTGCTCGCAGAGCGAACGCCGGAAATATGAAAGTCGAGGTCGGGCATGTCGGATTTTCAGTTAGATGCGCATTGAACGAGCCCCAGCGCGAACCCGATCGAAAAAGTCAGTCATTTGTCGCTGTACTTCCTCGCCGCCGGATAGGCCCTTCCAGTGAATTCTGATCAATCCCGTGAGCTCATAACATAGATCGATCGGCACGACGAATACCTCCGAATCTTCAGACAACCGATTGACCAGCATGGCCTCCACGTATGGCTCGATCGCGTCCAGCATGTCGTTCTCTTCAAAGATTGCCTCCCACATGTCGAACGGAAGCTCAGACTCCGTGACGCCGGCGGGACTCGGATATAGTGCGCGCACGCCGCCCCCGCCCTCGTCCACGTCCCGAACGAAAAAAGCCAGATTGATCGGTAGCGAGAGGTGATCCCACTGCATGTCAGTGATCGTAAAGCCCTCCACCTTCCGAGCGTCGCGAGGCACAACCTTGTAGGGCCCATCCGCAACTCCGTGAAAGGTAAGTGCGCAGCCGTCGCACGCGCAGACGACCTCTCCACTCGATACCTCATAGAGATGCCGATGCGTAGCAGCCAGCGGCAGACTGCATAGCTCGCAGATGCCATGCGGCGCTTCGTCCTGCTTCGATTGCGTCGCAGATTCCAATGGGCCACCCTCGACGTGCGGCATCTCGGTGCCGAATCCGACCGTGCCGATCTCCCTCGCCTCGAAATCACCTGAGGCGATATTAGCCGTGTCGGCGGCATTTGCATCGGAGCGCGGCCCCGATTCGAAATGCCTCCCTTCCGCGAAGTCGCGCAAGCGTCCAAATACCTCGGAATATGTGTTCGATTCGCTCACAACAAGGCCGATTCTTCCTTGCAACTATACATCTCAAACCGGCGGAATATTGGGCATGTCGGGATGGATGGGATTTCGGTCGTCGGCGCTGATCGCAGTCGAATCTCTCGCATTGCGATACGACTTCGCACCACCGCGGCCGGGCTCTCTACCTTCCTCCATCGTCTTTTCCTCGCCCTTACCTATGCCGGACACGTGCACGGGCTTCGGAGGATCATTCTTGCTCATGCTAGATCACCTTTCTCTATCGTTGCGGGTCTATAATTTGGATTCCTTGTTCCGCGAATGTCTCGCTTCTTGTACGAGAATGCCTCAATCCGTCGGGAAGGGACAATCGTCCCACGTCACGTCCGCCGTCAGCGCAGCCATCGGTATAAATTCGCCGTTCTCGTCCGAACGGCCGCCGCTCACCACGCTGGCGGCGTCGCCATTGTCACCGGTTTTCGGCGGATCCACGACTTCTATCGCCACGATGTCCGGCGCCGCCTTGTAGACCGCCTCTTCGATCGCATACTTCAATGTCGCCGAGGACGATGGACAGCCGTCGCAACTCCCCTCCAGACGAACATGCAGCTTTCCGTCCTCCGTGACCCCGACCATCTCTACATTCCCGCCGTGCGAATGCAGGTAGGGCCGAACGTCCTCTAGAGCGCGACTAATCCGAGCCTCCCGCGGCAATGGATGGAGGCCGTGCAGCAGGAGCAGACTCCCGACGAGATCATCATCGGCCACAGCATCCACCGCCTCCTGTCCGCCTTCCGAATAAACGGCATCGATGAGGCGTTCCATCGCACTGCCGTGCACCGCAAGCAGCGTATCCACGAGCTCGCGTACGTGCTCCCGCACGGCGCCGGCAGCCGATTCGTCGATTCGGCCGATCAATGTATCAATTCGGCCGACTCTCTCTTGTAGATCATCCACGGATCGACCTCATTGACCGTTAGCTGGTTGTCCCATCCCAAACATGGGAGAGTGCTGTACCTCCAGTTCCTTACCCGGTCCCAGATACATATGCACGCCGCACGGCAAACATGGATCAAAGCTCCGGACGGCACGCATAATGTCGATACCCTTGAAGTCGTCCGGGCCGTTCTCCTCGAAAATGGGCATGTTCTGGACCGCATCCTCGTAGGGCCCCGGCGTGCCGTATACGTCGCGCGGACTCGCGTTCCACGGAGTCGGCGGATAGGGATGGTAGTTGGCGATCTTCTTGTCGCGGATCACCATATGATGGGACAGAACGCCGCGAACAGCCTCGTGGAAGCCGCAGCCGATCGCCTCGTCGGGGACCTCGAATTCCGTAAATGTCTTCGTCCTGCCGGCATTTACATCGTTCAGCGCCTGCTCGCAGAAATACATCGCCGCGGCTGCAGCATAGGCCTGGAAGTACGTCCGCGCCCTGTTTCGCTCGATCGCATTGCTCCATTTAGGGATGTTCCACTCGAGCTCCATCTCGGGTTTGGTCGCCGTCTTCGGCAGACGCATCTTCACGCTGCTGCCGGTCGAACTGACATACCCGATGTCCACCTTATTCGCGAGCGCCGTCGCCCACAACCGGGCAATCGGACCGCCGCCGGTATCGAGCGACAGATAGTCGGCCGTCCGATCGTCATACCAGCGAGGAGCCATTACCCACGTGTAGTTGCCGTCAAAATCGCGCTTCTGCGGCTTCGGCACCGTGGTTTGATTCCACGGGTGACGCTTGTCGACAGGATTACCCAGCGGATCCTGCTTTACGAACGTCTCGCCCGAGTCCACCCAGTCCTCGTAGTACGAACTGCCGAGAAGGATGCGGATTCCCAGATTGATGTCGACGAGATCGGTCGTGATCAATTCACCGTCCACGATGATGCCGGGGGTGACGAACATCTCATTACCCCAGTTCGACATCGACTTGTAATTGTAGTCGCAGTGCTTTGGATTGTTGAACGCACCCCAGCAGCCTAGCAGGACACGACGCCGCCCGACTTCTTCATATCCCGGCAGTGCTTCGTACATGAAATCGAAGAGGTCATCATGGAGCGGTACGCACCGCTTCATGAACTCGACGTACTTCGTGAGGCGGATGAGGTAGTCGGTGAATACCTGAACGGACGGCACCGTGCCGACACCGCCCGGGTACAGCGTCGACGGATGTACGTGGCGACCCTCCATCAGACAAAACATCTCTCGCGTCACACGGCTCATCTGCAGTGTCTCACGATAGAATTCGCCCTCGAACGGATTGAGCGCCGTCATAATTTCCGCGATTGTCCGATACCCGTGATGCTCCGCACCCGGTGCCGCGGCCGTCTTGGCCTTCTCCCAGACGCTCGGGTTCGTCTCGCGAACCATCTTTTCGCAGTAGTCTACACCGACCAGATTGTCCTGAAAGAGGCAATGGTCGAACATGTACTCGGCGGCCTCACCGAGATTGATGATCCATTCCGCAAGCGGCGGCGGTTTGATGCCGTAGGCCATGTTCTGCGCATACACGGAGCACGTGGCGTGATTGTCGCCGCAGATGCCGCAAATGCGGCTCGTGATGAAGTGCGAATCACGCGGATCCTTGTTCTGCATAAATATGCTGTATCCGCGGAAGATCGAAGACGTGCTGTAGCACTCCGCGACCTCTCTGTTGTCGAAGTCGATCTTCGTGTAAATGCCCAGGCTCCCCACGATGCGTGTGATCGGGTCCCAGTTCATCTCCACAAGCCGTCCACGCCCCTTCTTGTCCTCCTTTACAGGCGCCGTCGTCGTTGTTTCCATGTTGAACGTTCCAATCTAATCGGGTGAATGGCTGTTGACTCCCGGTGCCGTCCGTTCCGCCCACCGGCGAAGAACGACGGATCCGGATGCCGTGCGAATGCGCCTCAGCCGTAATGCTTCGGCTCGTATCCGGTCGTGAGCTCCGGTCGAGGGTGTCGCCACTTCGGCTCTTTGTTGACCGTCCGGTTGGTGATGGAGCGCAGCGCTCGGATCATCTTGCCGTAGGCCTTGATGGCTGTCCCCGAAACAGAGGCACCCGGCGGCTCATCCATGAACGGCATGAACTTGTCCGGGAAGCCGGGCATCGTGCAGGCAATGCAGATGCCTCCCACGTTCGGGCAGCCCCCGAGGCCGTTCATCCAACCTCGCTTCGTGACGTTGCAGTTCACGACAGGCCCCCAGCATCCAATCTTGACGAGGCATTTCGGCGAGCCGTATTCGTAGGCGAAGTCGGCCTGCTCGTAGTACCCGGCGCGATCGCAGCCCTCGTGCACGGTCTTACCGAAGAGCCACGTTGGCCGCAGCTTATCGTCCAGCGGAATCAACGGCGCGAGCCCGGCGACGTGGTAGAGCAGATACAGCAGCGTCTCCGTCATGTTGTCGGGCTGAACGGGACATCCGGGCACGTTGACGATCGGCAGTCCGGCCTTCGATCGCCAATTCCATCCGAGGTAATCCGCGAGCCCCATGCAGCCCGTAGGGTTCCCCTCCATCGCGTGAATGCCCCCGTAGGTGGCGCACGTGCCGGCAGCCACGACGGCAACGGCCTTGGGCGCAAGCCGGTCGATCCATTCGTTGAGCGTGATCGGCTGCCCCGTCTCCGGGTCGTTGCCTATCGCGGCCCAGTACCCCTCCTTCTTGATGCTCTCGTTCGGAATGGACCCTTCGACGACGAGAATGAAGGGATCTAGCTCGCCCTCATCCGCGGCGTGCCAGTACTTCATGAAGTCGTCGCCGCCCTGTTCGTACGCCAGCACGCGGTTGTGCAGATGCACCTTCGGTAATCCGGGGACGACGCCCATCAAGATATCTTCGATGCTCGGCTGTGTCGCAGCCGTCGTCGATATCGTATCTCCATCACAGCTCATGCCGTCGGGCGTCCAGAGGATATGAACCTCTTTGACATCCGGACTGCGGTCTGCAAAAATTTGTTTTGCCTCCATTCCTGTCTCCTCCTTCAGGGTTCACGCTTGCATTCGTTCACAGCGGGCGTACCGCCAGTGCTTTTCGGGACCGCACCACACGAACTCGAAAACACCTCGCCTTCGGCGCTCCGAATTCACCGGTCGTCTCGCCGGACGATCTCACCGTCTAGTGATGTGCGTGAGGAAGGAGAACCGTCAGTGCCGGCCGGTGAGTCGACGACTATTACTTACCTCCAACCCCGATAAATATCAAGGTTGTGTGAGGCGCGGATGAAGGGAGTTTGAAGACGTTACTAGGATGTCATGGTTGGATTGAGAGCGATCCCGGACGTTGTACTCTCAACGGAGAGAGTTTCGAATGCACGAGCTGTCGATTGCCGTAAGCTTGCTGGAGATCGCCGAGAAGAAGGCGATGGAGGAAGGCGCCGAGCGAGTCGCACGGCTGTTTCTCAGGATCGGTCCGCTCTCCGGAGTCGTGCCCGACGCCCTGTCGTTCGCATTTGAAGTCGCATCCGAATCCACGCTCGCAGAAGGCGCCGAGCTGGAAATCGAAAACGTGCCGGTCGCGGTCTACTGTTCGACTTGCGATCTTGAAGTGGCGGTCGATTCGATCTACGCGCTCCAATGTTCGATCTGCGGCCGGCCGACCCACGAGATACGTACGGGAAAAGAACTTGAAATCACGTCAATGGAGATCGAGTAGCGATGACGAAAGCACGCATTATAGACGTCCGCCACGGCATTTTGAAAAAGAACGACGAACTGGCCCATGCGCTGCGCCGTCGGTTTGAAGCCGCAAACACCTTCGTAGTGAACCTGGTCTCGAGCCCGGGATCCGGCAAAACGATGCTGCTCGAGCGCACACTGCAGGCGTTGCAAGCGGACGCACGCGTGGCCGCACTCGTAGGCGACCTCGCAACGGAGAACGACGCAACTCGCCTGGCCCGGAGCGGCGCCGCCGTTCGACAGATCAGCACCGGCACGACGTGCCACCTGGAGGCGGAAATGATCGGCGACGCACTCGACGGATGGAATCTCGACGACATCGATATCCTCTTTATCGAAAACGTAGGTAATCTCGTCTGCCCGGCCTCCTATGACCTGGGAGAAAATCTGCGCGCCGTCCTCTTTTCAGTCACCGAAGGCGAGGACAAACCGCTGAAATATCCGACGATCTTCAACACGGCCGACCTCGCCGTCGTCACGAAAATCGACATCGCCGAAGCCGTCGAATTCGATTGCATCTCCGCATACGAGAACATTAATCGGGTGCGGCCGGACCTTCCAGTCGTCGAAACCTCCGCTAAAACGGGCGAGGGAATGTCGGCATGGATCTCTGCACTCCGGACCGCGCGGCAAGTGCCCGAGCAATCCGTCGTTGGAGCGGCGTGATGGATTCTCTCATGAAGCTGATCAATCTCACGGGCCGTTCATTCTCGATCTTCGACACGCAGGGGGATCCGGTGGATTTCGCGCCCGATCCGCGCTACGTGGGGCTGGTCGCGATCGGTGAGCACCGGTCCGTGAAAGATGACACCGGCCACGAGTTTTCGCTGAATGTACGCCGTGTACGCGGCGTCAAAGGCATGCCCGATCCGGAGAATGGGGTGATGTACGTTGTACCGGTCGAGGTCGCGATGGCGCTCCAGGAGGATCGCGACGACGTCGCGTATCTGGCAGAGGAGGCCGATGTACGCGTCGCCGGCGGATCTCGACGTCGAATCTCCCATCTCCGACGAACGCTGCGGACACGGCACGTGGAGGCTTAAAAAGAAGGAGGATCTACATGGATGCTGTCATTCCGGCTGCTTTCGCTCTCGGATTTTTGAGTGGATTCCGCCACGCTTTCGAGCCCGATCACGTCATCGCCGTCTCGACCCTTCTGCACGAAGAGCCGAAGCTTACTTCCGCGCTGCGCACCGGCCTCGCCTGGGGAGCCGGCCACACGACCGTCCTTTTCGCAGGCGTGGTCGTCGTCAGCGCACTCGGACTACAGATCACGCCGGAGCATTCAGCACTGCTCGAACTCCCGGTCGCGGCCATGCTGATCCTCCTCGGCATCTGGACGATCGTCACGAGCTTTCATCGTGTGAGGGGACTTCGAAAGCACACGCACGACGGCATTCCACACTACCACGTCGGCCGACATCCCCATCCGCATCGGTTTACGAGCACCTCCCGTGGCTATTCGGTTGGATTGGTCCACGGTTTTGCCGGTAGCGGCGCTCTGCTTCTCCTCGTCGCGGCCACGCTGCCGTCGGCACCGCTCAGCGCTCTCTACGCGCTGATTTTCGGGGTTGGCTCACTCATCGGTATGGCCATTGTCACGACCGCGCTCGCCGTCCCCCTCCTCGCCGCGCAGGCGCGCCCCTACCTCTTCAATACACTGACCGGCCTCTGCGGTGCACTGAGCGTCGCACTCGGGATATTCGTCGCGAGTGACGTGCTGCTCCTCTAGCATCTATTTCTAGCCCTGTGCTGCACACGACGCGATGGCCGCCTGGCCGAGGCTAACGCCGCCGTCGTTGCATGGCACCGCTTGATTGGTCCAGATCGACCGTCCTTCGCCAATCGCTTCGGCAAGCTGCCCGAGCAGCAGCCGGTTCTGGAAGACTCCGCCCGAAACCACGATCTCCTCGAGCCCGCGCTCGACGCAAACCTCTTCCGCTCGGTGCGCGAGTCCGGCCGCCAGACCTTGATGGAATGCACGGGCCACGTCCTCCACCGGCCGACCCTGCAGACGATCCGAAATGATCCCCTCAAGCATAGGACGGAAATCGAGATCTGGAAACGGATAGGCCTCCGCGACCGTGGATCGCTGTGCGCACTGCTCGAGCCAGATCGCCGCCTGGCCCTCGTAGGTAATTGACCGGGTGAAGCCGCAGAGCGCCGCCGCCGCATCGAAGAGTCGTCCGAAGGACGTCGTCCTGAATACGCGCACGTCCCTTTCCAACAGCTCTCGCGCGGCACGGTATACGTCAGAAAAGTTGAACGGCGGAGCAGACAAATCTGGCAAATCGTCGAGTTCGGCCAAAAATCCAGCGGCGGCCTGGACGGGATGACGTGCCGCAGCATCCCCACCGGGCAGCCGCGCCTCAAGGAGATGGTCTACGCGCTCAAACCCAGCGGCAGCGCTGCCGGCAAACAATTCTCCACCCCAGATGGCACCGTCATCGCCGTATCCCGTCCCATCCAGCGCGATCCCAAGGACCTCGACGTCCAGGGCGTCACGTTCTGCCAGAACGGATGCCAGATGCGCCCGATGGTGCTGTACGGCGATACGCTCCGCGCCCATTTCCACGGCCTCTAGCGTCGATGTGTACTGGGGATGCATGTCGTGTACGACCAGCAGGTCGTCCGAAGGCACATCGTACATATCTCGTAGATCCGCAATGGTCTCTCGAAAGGCGGTCAACGCCCCGAAATCCGCGAGATCTCCAATGTGCTGGCTCACATATGCCTCACCCCCGACTACGAGCGTTACCACATTCTTCAGGTCGGCACCCACCGCGAGAATAGGCCGTGCCACGGGCAAGACAGCCGCGGGGGCGGGTGCGAAGCCCCGAGATCGGCGAACGATCGCCGGACCAAGCGGTCCGACCTGCACAACCGAATCTTCTACACGCCGCGCAATGGGCCGTGCACCCACGAGAAAAACATCCGCGATTTCTTGCAGCCTTTCCATCGCGTCATCGTCCTCGTAGGCGATCGGCTCGCTGGACCTGTTCGCGCTCGTCATGACGAGTGCGCTCGGCGCTGCGGCATCGAAGAGGAGATAGTGGAGCGGCGCATACGCGAGCATCACCCCCACCTCACCGAGCCCGGGAGCAACACCGGGAAGCATCCGAAGCGCAGGCGCCACCACGATGGGCCGCGCTGCAGATTCCAGCATTCGGCGAGCCACTTCCGACAAATCGACCAGATCGTCTGCAGCGTCGGCATTGGAGACCATAACCGCGAACGGCTTCTCTTTGCGAAACTTCCGTTCGCGCAGGCGTCGGACTGCGGCCGCATTTGCAGCGTCGCAGACGAGGTGATAGCCCCCGAGACCCTTCACGGCGAGAATTGCGCCAACTCGCAGGCGGCGCGCCGCCTCGACGATGGCCTGCTCGCCGGACGCGGCCGTCCTGCCGTCCGGTAGGACGAGATCATACGTTGGGCCGCACGCCGGACAGGCCGTAGGCTGCGCGTGGAAGCGGCGATCTTCCGGGTCCTCATACTCTTCCCGGCACGCGGAGCACATGCTCCAATCCCGCATCGTCGTGAGGGCGCGATCATACGGAAGCCGCCGGATGATGCTGTAGCGCGGACCGCAATTCGTGCAATTGATGTACGGATATCCAACACGTCTATCCTCCGGATCCCGCATTTCTGCAAGACAGCCGTCACACACACAAAGATCGGGCGATACCCGGACGGTTGGCCGTACACGCCGTTCACTTGCTGCAATGTGAAAATCAGGCCGGCCGTCCACCATGCACCGCCTGGTTTCGATTCGGGCGACCGTCGCGGCACGGGGTGCCTCGACATCGATCCGGGTAACAAACTGCTCAAGCAGGCCGGACGGCCCCTCTACATGAATTTCTACCCCTGCATCCGCGTTTCGGACCCAGCCGGTCAGACCGTGACGCTGCGCGAGCCTGTAGATGAACGGACGGAATCCAACACCCTGGATGGTGCCGCGGACGAGAATGCGCCGTGCCTCTACGTCTCCGGGGGACTCACGTAACATCCGCGCCCTCCCATTCCGATCTGTACGACCTTTCCATTCTCCACTAGAACCGGAACCATGCACTGCCCCCCGGTCAGTTCTATCATCCGCCGTAGCGCAACGCTGTCGTCCTCCACGTCATACTCTTCGAATTCGATGCCACGCCACAGCAGATCCTCGCGCATGTCAGCCGTATACCCGCACGAGGCGGTGCCGAACAGCTCCCGACCTTTAGACTCATCCTCCGGCATCCGAATCCTCACTCTCGAATGGATCAATGGAATTATATAAATCGTCTTCCAGGACGTCACGCAGCACGTGGTACATGGATGCGTGAATTTCCTGGATCCTGGGGATGTAGTCGCAGTCGACTACCAGGGCATGATCAGCGAGGCCGCGGCGGGCAATCTCACCGCCGTCGTATCCGAGGAACGCGATCGACAGCAACCCCCGCTTCCGTGCCTCCTCCAGCGCAGCAATAATGTTTCTCGAGCCGCCGCTCGTCGAAAACGCTACGATGACGTCACCTTCAGCGGCGTGGGCGATAAGCTGGCGGAGAAATATGGCGTCCGAACCGATGTCGTTGGCGACCGCGCTCAAATTCGCCGGCTCAAGTGAAAGGGAGATCGCGGCGACAGGTTTTCGGCCATCCGGCGGCATCACGCAGTCAATGGCGAAATCGTTGGCATCTGTCGCGGAGCCGCCGTTTCCGAAGGCAATCACCTTTCCACCGGCCCGCGTTCGTGCTCGCAGATCAACCGCTGCTTCGGCCAGCCGGACAGAGAGCGCATCCGCCGCGCTCGCACGAAGCCGCTCATCCTCACGCGCCTTGGCGACAATAGACGCCGCTACATCTTCCTGGACCTCCGTGGTATCCTGCCTCTGCGACCCTAAAAACGGATAGAGAAAACTCGACTCACCGACGTCGTGTCCCAATTCACGGTGCTCGAAGAAAACGTGTACAGTTTCCCAGAGCGTATGATAGAGGATCTCGGTCATCTCTTGGTGGATGAACGCGTCCGGCGATGCCGCCAGAGCGGCGTAATGTCCGATACGGCCGGGAAGGGCAAGCGTCAGCACGCCCCGGTTGTGGATTCGCGACAGAACGGCTTCAACCTCTGGATCACCCCCCGGAGGGCCGAATCCCATGACGATATCCTCATCACGCACCATCGGCATCACGCCTTCCGGAAAATATGGGCTCAGATCGATCGCCGGGAGCGCACGCTTGCCGACAATGACAGGGTGTACAAACTCGACGGAAACGTGCTGCGCATCCGTCGCATAGGGTCCTCGCCCGAACGCAAGCAGCCGCCCACCAGATTCAAAGCGCGTTGCCATGGCGCGGCAGACAGCACTCAAACGTGCGGCCTCATCCGGAAAAAACGATGATGACACCGCATTGCGCTCGTGCAGCTTCTCCCGAATTAGCCTCGCAATCACCTCGGTTCCATCCCTCATCTCACCCAGTCTCAAACCTCAGGATATGAAACTCACAGGCCGGACTTCAATCCTCATGCCTCACCGTTCAACGCGGCCCGACCCGCTGCCCCGCGCCAATTTTTCTACCTCTTCGACGCTGACGAGATTGAAGTCACCTGGAATCGTTTGCTTGAGACACGATGCAGCGACTCCGAATTCCAGGGCCGCACGCGTATCGTCTTTCGTTAGCAAACCGTAGATCAATCCGCTCGCAAACGAATCCCCGCCACCGACGCGATCCACGATCTGAATGTCGTATCGCTGAGATCGATACGGCTCAACACAATCGCGGTCGTCGTGCAAAATAGCGCTCCATCCATTTCGCGAGGCCGAAAAGCTCTCTCGTAGCGTGATCGCGACCGATCGAAATCCGTACTCCTCGCGCATCCGGCGTGCGGCGTCAAAATAGGCGCCCTCGTCTAGCTCGCCGGATTCGACATCACCACCGATCTGAACGCCGAGACACTTGTCTGCATCCTCCTCATTCGCTATGCAGACATCGACGCATTCCATCAATCCATTCATAATCTCTCGCGCCTCCTCGACCGACCAGAGCTTCGCGCGATAGTTCAAGTCGCAGCTAACGGTCGCGCCCGCCTCTCGCGCGGCACGGCAGGCTGCCTCGACGCATGCCTGAGCATTCGCTCCAAGAGCAGGGGTGATTCCCGTCCAGTGAAACCATGAGGCGTCGGCGAAGACGGTTTCCCAGTCTACCTCATCAGGAGTGAGCGTCGTGATCGCGGAATGTGCGCGGTCGTATTCAACTTTCGAGGGACGCTGACTGGCTCCCGTCTCGAGATAGTAAATCCCCAGCCGATCACCCGCCCGTACGATGTATTCGTCTCGTACGCCGTACTGCCGGATGTGATTGACGCACGTCTGGCCAATCTCATTGCGAGGAATTTTGGAGATGAAATAACTCGCCAGACCATAGTTCGATAGGGCGACAGCTACGTTCGCTTCACCACCCCCAAACGTCACGTCGAATGAATGCGTCTGTCTGATGCGCGAATATCCCGGTGGAGACAATCTGAGCATGATCTCTCCAAACGTGACGACTTTCTCCGGCATATCGATAGGATTCGGGGTGATGTCGGGTGATGTTCGGGTGGTATCAAACTATATCACGAGCACCGGCCGCAACCGGGCAATCCGACGGCACGACTGCTGCATGACGGTCCATCTCAGTCATCGAGATCGACTGTTGCAAGAACCGGCAGATGATCGGACGCCTTGCGCGCCGCAGGCGTATCGTGAGATCGAAGCGATCGAACGTTTGCTCCCCTCGCATAGATGCGGTCGAGCGCCAGAACCGGCCTCGTAGACGGAAAGCTCGACGGCCAGGCGTCGTTGTGATGCAGGATGGTAAACTCCCGTTCCAGCGTCCGAGTCGCCGGACATCGGCGCCACGCATTCATATCACCCAGCAAAATAACAGCATCCTGGAGCGCTTCGTGATCGAGGAGCGATTCTACCTGCCGTTTGCGTGTGCGATCGACGATGGCCAGGTGGGTCGACACGATCGAGACGGAGGCGCCATCGCCCTCGAACTGCGTCACAATCGCCGATCGCTGCTCGAACCGGCTCAGGCTCAAATCAACCGTAAACGTGGACTTCACCGGCCAGCGAGAGAGGATGGCATTGCCCAGTTCGCCGTGCCGATGCTGCCGCGTCGAGACGCTCGTTAGGTGATAACCCAGTTCGTCAGCTAGAATTTCGAGAGGATCCTCGGCGTCGAACGGACGGAGGACTTCCTGAAGCGCAATGATTTCGACATCCAGCTCCGAAATGACCTGGCCCGCCAGTTCGGGATTCCAACGCGACCCGCCGGCTACACCTGTCCATCGGTGCACGTTGTATGTGGCCACCTCGAACACAGATGTCGGCACAGCATGCGAAGCAGGATCGTCCGGAATCCTCGTGACGGCGACGTAGGGCTCCTGATCACGCAAGAGCGCCCGCCGTTCCGTACGAAGACCATCCTGAAATAGAGATGCTATCGAAGAGATCGCCTTTTGAGTCATCCAGTGGTTGTCAAACCTCTCAGATTATCAGATCCTTATCCGTCCACTCAGTCCACGCAATGCGCGTTGTCGTACGCCGATCGACGCAGCCGGGATTCCACGCAATCTCCGCAATCAGAGCCAATGAAGTGGCTGCTGTCCGGCGTTCGTTGCGAGCCCTTCACAACACACATTTCTTCGGT
>CAZKNF010000005.1:72931-101375 GCA_964554105.1 uncultured Rhodothermales bacterium
AGTGAAATTACGTCTTCCACCTCGGCTGCCGCATCATACACGGCAATGACCTCATCACTCGAGTGCATTTCCATGCGTGCGGTAACGCTCACATAGTTGCCCTTGCGCGATTCGCGAACCTCGACGGGATGATGGCCGAACACATGCTTCAGCGCATCCAGGTTCGAGCTCGGCACGATGAACTTGAACAGATACTCGCTCGGAAAGTCAATCTGATCTTCGAGCAATTCCTGAAACCGATCCCACCACTCCCGGCCTGCTCTCGACAGATGTTGCATTCATTCGTACTACTTCGTTCTACACATTTTCAGAATATTATATACGCTCTGCGATTCGGATCGTTCGTGCGCTCGAGAGCTTCAAAAGCACCCTGCGGCGTATATTTCTAGGAGCCCGCGCGTCCGCTATCAGGACTATCAAGAGCCCGCACGCCCGCTACCGGTGACATGATGGTCACAAGCCGGCAGAGTCTGACGAATTCGTGCGCCGTACTATTATCGACGAAGTTGCGGAACACTCAAAAACAGGTAGAAAATCACCCTATTTCGTCGTCTGCGGCACGTGACGACGAACCCTACCGCAAGCAATCAAGACACCAATGATCGTACCAAGCCGGCAGATTTCTGACAGCGAGCTGGCGCGACATTACGACGAGCTCGACCCTTTCTACCGCGACGTCTGGGGCGAACATGTTCACCATGGCTTATGGGTATCCGGCGACGAATCTCCCGATGCCGCGGTCCGACAACTCGTCGACCTCGTCGCTGCCGAGGCGGGCATTCGTCCCGACACGCACGTCTGTGACATCGGCGCTGGATACGGTGCCGCCGCGCGGCAGATTGCTCTGGATTACGGCGCCATCGTCACAGCGATTACCCTCTCCCCGGCCCAGCACGAGTACGCGAAGCGACGAGCTTCGGAAAGGGAGCAGCTGCAGTATATGCTCGGTGATTGGCTTAAGAATGAGCTTCCATCCGAGCAGTTCGATGCAGTGTATGCGATCGAGTGCGCGTCCCACATGGCGGACCCGCAACGTTTCGTCTCGGAAGCCGCTCGCGTACTGGCACCGGCGGGACGCCTGGTCGTTTGCGCCTGGGTCGCAGCCGAGCAGGCATCATCAAGGGACATACGCCATCTGCTGGAACCGATTTGTCGCGAAGGCCGGCTCGCACACCTGTCGACAGCCCGGGAGTACGTAGAATTGTTCGAGGGAGCAGGCCTCGTCCTTTCGAATTTTCAAGATCTGAGTCGCGGCGTCCGGAAGACCTGGCCGATTTGCCTGGTCCGCACGGTCACGCGTGCCGCGACCAAACCGCAGTACATGCGCTATCTCTTGAGCCCGGAATCGACGAACCGGATTTTCCTGATCACGATGCTTCGGATCTGGCTGGCCTACCGCGCAGGCGCCATGCGCTACATTCTCTTTCGCGCAACGAAGCCGTCGCGAGAGGGCGGCACCACCGTCGAGGCGTAGGTCCATTCTGCCATCCTGGCATGAACTCGAGCGTCTGGTACGCTTTTCGAAATAGTGTCTGTTGCGTTCCGACAAGCGCCGCACTGACAGAATTGCGGGACCGATCGGAATCGCCGCAGGATTGAATTATTCGTCCGCACAATATTTGAGACTTTGGACGACGATTTACGCACATAGAATAGCAAGACACATACGAATAGATGAATCTTCAGAAGTTTACGGTCAAGGCTCAGGAGGCCGTCCAGAAATCCACGGAGATCGCTGCCACTCTGAATCATCAGGGGATTGAGCCGCCGCACGTTATGAAAGCTTTCCTGTCAGATCCGGAAAGCATCATCATGTCCATTCTCCAGCGACTTGAAGCTCCTGTGGAGCAGATCGAGCGGGACGTGGACCGTTCACTGGATAAGCTGCCGGTGGTCACCGGGTCGAGCGTTTCAGGACATTACATTGGGGATAACCTCAAGAAAGTATTCGATCGTGCTCTGGCAGAAGCCGAGATGCTTGGAGACGAATATATCTCCACAGAGCACCTTCTGATCGCGCTCTCCGAGTCTAAGGAAGCCACAGGCGAATCCCTTCGCGGGCACGGCGTCAATAAGGAGTCTGTGCTCAATGTCCTGAAGGACGTTCGGGGCGGGCAGCGAGTGAGCGACCAGCACGCAGAAAGCCGGTATGAGGCCCTCAAGCGCTACGCCCGGGATCTAAATGAACTCGCCCGCATGGGCAAGGTCGACCCTGTCATCGGCCGTGACGAGGAGATTCGCAGAGTGCTCCAAATCCTTTCGCGCCGAACTAAAAATAACCCGGTGCTCGTGGGCGAGCCAGGCGTTGGTAAGACCGCCATTGCCGAGGGACTCGCCATCCGGATCGTGCAGGGCGACGTGCCGGAAGGGCTGAAAGAGAAGCGCATAGTTGCGCTGGATATGGGAGCGCTGATTGCAGGCGCTAAATACCGCGGTGAATTCGAGGATCGACTCAAGGCCGTCGTCAAAGAAGTTTCGGAGTCCGACGGGCGGTTCATCCTCTTCATCGATGAGATCCATACGCTCGTGGGCGCCGGCGCCGCTGAGGGCGCGATGGATGCCGCGAATATATTGAAGCCGGCGCTCGCTCGCGGTGATCTGCGGGCGATCGGCGCAACCACGCTCGACGAATACCGCAAACACTTCGAGAAGGACAAAGCACTTGAGCGCCGATTTCAGATGGTGCTCGTCGCGGAGCCAAGCGTCGAAGATACCATTTCGATCCTTCGCGGCATCAAGGACCGGTACGAAGTGCATCACGGCGTCCGTATCCAGGACAGCGCCCTCATCGCAGCCTCAGAGCTCAGCCACCGATATATCACCGATCGCTTTTTACCCGACAAGGCGATCGATCTCATCGACGAATCGGCCGCACGCCTCCGGATCGAAATTGATTCGCTACCTGAGGATCTCGACCAGCTCGAGCGGCAGATCCGCCAGCTCGAAATCGAGCGTGAGGCCGTGAAACGCGACAACGCGCAGGATAAACTCACCGGAATCAATGAGCAGATCGCGAACCTCGAGGAGGAACGCACCGAGCTCCGTGCACGCTGGCAGCAGGAGAAAGAACTGATCCAGAGGCTTCAGAAGGCGAAGGAGGAGATCGAAAACCTGCGAGTAGAAGCGGAAAATTTGGAGCGTGGGGGAGAATACGGCCGCGTCGCGGAGATCCGCTACGGCCAGATACCGACCCTCGAGCAGGAAATTGCAGAAGCGCAGGGAGAGCTCGCCGAAATCCAGAGCAAGGGCTCGCTCCTCAAGGAAGAGATCGACGCCGAGGATATCGCCGAGATCGTCTCGCGCTGGACCGGTATCCCGGTGTCGAAAATGCTGGAGGGAGAGCGGCAGAAACTGTTGAAACTCGAAGACATGTTGGAAAGGCGCGTGGTCGGCCAGCCCGAGGCACTGAAAGCCGTTTCGGACGCCGTACGCCGTGGCCGAGCCGGACTCCAGGAGGAATCCCGCCCGATCGGAAGCTTCATTTTCGTCGGATCCACAGGCGTAGGCAAGACGGAACTCGCCAAAGCGCTTGCAGAGTTCCTCTTCAACGATGAGAATGCACTCGTGCGCATCGATATGAGCGAATACCAGGAGCGGCACACCGTCAGTCGCCTGGTCGGCGCACCTCCCGGATACGTCGGATATGAAGAAGGAGGCCAGCTAACCGAATCCGTTCGGCGGCGCCCCTATTCGGTCGTGCTGCTCGATGAAATCGAAAAAGCGCACCCCGAGGTGTTCAACATCCTCCTGCAGGTGCTCGACGATGGGCGGCTGACGGACAATAAGGGGCGCACCGCCGATTTTCGAAATACGATAATCATCATGACCAGCAACATGGGCTCAGACGTCATCCAGGACCGAATCGAAGCCATGGGCGAGCTCACCGTCCCGGCTTACGAAAAGCTGACCGATGAAATTCTGGGCCTCTTAAAGCAGAATCTCCGACCGGAATTCCTGAATCGCATCGACGAAACGGTGATGTTTCGCCCGCTCGCTCGCGAGCATATCCGCGGAATCGTCGAAATTCAATTCCGTCGCATCCAACAGATCGCGATGCGAAACCATCATCTTTCGCTCGATCTCACCGACGGAGCGAAGGATTGGCTTGCTGAACGAGGCTATGACCCGACATTCGGTGCACGGCCACTCAAGCGCGTGCTCCAACAGGAGATCACGAACAAGTTGGCCGAGGAGGTGCTCTCGGGATTTATCTCGGACGGAGACCGCGTGCTGATCGAACTTGCGCCCGACAGAAGCGGGCTCATGTTCGAGATCATCGGCAAAACGGAAGAACTGGAGACAGCCTAATATCCTGGCGTCAGCCTAACATCCTGGCGTCCATCGCGCAGCCGATTGCGTCGCAGCGGCGCAAAAAAGCCCGGCCATGATCGGTCGGGCTTTTTTCATTGCTGTAGTTCTCCGTTAGAGCAGGTCCGAATCGACCCGCTCGACGTTCGTAGCGCTCAGGCCTTTGTCGGTGCGCTCAACCTCGTAGTCGACGGATTCGCCATCGCGAAGCCCTTCGTCCCAGCCGAGGCCGCTGATGTTGTTTCTGTGGACGAATACGTCCTTGCTGCCGTCGTCAGGCTGGATAAATCCGAAGCCCTTCTCGACGCTGAACCATTTCACTTTTCCGCTTGGCATAACTAGTCGTTTTGTGTTGTCCCACTTTCGGCGCGATCGCATACGGCGGGCACTTGCCTCGCCGATCACTACATCTAACGCCGTCAGTGTTCAATGATTGAATAGCGTTCGCCCCAATGTACACTAAATTTAGATAAATGTTCATAGAACGTGCTCCTCGCCGAAGTTGAAGGTGCAACAGATCGTTAACGAGCGAACCTGAAGGCCGTCTGCACGTTTGTACATGGAGTCCGATCGACATCGGCTCTACGTCATCACCGCGACGAAGTGGCTCCAAGTCGCGCCTACCCGAGTCCGGGGGAACACGTCGAATCCCGAACTCCCCATGCAGGCGATCCCGTCACGACGCCCGGTACTGATTGCACCTCGCCAGATCACTGCACGAGAACCACTCTCCGAGCGTTACAATGCCTGAAGCTTTCACCCTCAATCGCTGGAAGAATATCGATTGGGGTAATCTCGTTTTTATTGGTTCGTATCACCTCGTTCTTTTCATCGCCCTTCCAGTCTACCTCCTCTCCTCCGCACCGAGTTGGTCGTTGATCGGATGGTCGGCATTCTTGCTCGCCGCCTCACTCGTCAGCATCACCGCGGGGTACCATCGCTTGTACGCGCACAAAACCTACAAGGCCAATCCAGTGGTCGAATGGATCCTCGTCTTCTTCGGCACGCTGGCCGCAGAAGGGAGCGTCTTTAACTGGGTTCACGATCACCGACTGCATCATCGCCACGTCGATGGCGACGGCGACCCGTACGGTACCAAAAAGGGCTTCTGGCATTCACACATGCTGTGGCTGTTCAAAAAGCGCCGCTTCTACGACGAGCGCTATCTGGCCGACCTCAAGGACAACAAGTTTCTCGCCTTTCAGCACCGGTACTACGGATGGCTGATGGCCGCAGCAAATATCCTCGTATTTCTCGGAGTCGGCTGGATGACCGGCGACTTCCTCGGTGCTTTTGTGTTCGCCTTCCTGCTTCGTCTCGCGCTGGGTCATCACTGCACGTGGTTCATCAATTCGCTGGCCCATATCTGGGGCTCGAAACCCTACTCGACCGAGCATTCAGCAGTCAATAATTTCGTGCTTGCCCTCCTAACGTATGGCGAAGGGTACCACAACTACCATCATACGTTTGCCGGCGACTATCGCAACGGCGTGCGCTGGTACCAGTTCGATCCACCCAAATATCTCATCTGGACTCTCAGTAAAATCGGCCTTGCCACCGATCTCAGACGTACCGAACCGCTGATGATCAAGAAGAAGCTCGTGCAGGCCGACCGAGAGCTGCTCATCGAACATCTCGAGCGCCTTCGCGACGAACGCGCAAAGGCGTTCGTAGAGGCCGTCGATATGACGTCCGAAAAGATCGCAGCGACGATTTCTGCTGCCAGAGCCATTCGCGACAAGTACGTGTCGATTGATCGAAAGAAGAACCGGTTGGAAGCGATGGAGCTGAAAGCAAAGTTTCGCGACGTGAAACAGGAGCTCAGCCACGATCTCAAAACGTGGCGCAGACTCACGACGCTCGTGATTAAGTTGGATCCTCTGGAGACTCCGAATATCCACTGAATACATCTTCCAGCTCTCAGTCCCGGCATCTTTCTGAATTATGGGACGCTCAGTGGCCTCAAAACTCCAAATTAGGGTTCTCGGTCAATTCTCCGTGCGGATTGACGGGAAGGATCTGGCGAACTCGGCTATATCCGGACGGAAGGCCCGGTCTCTTCTTAAGCTGCTAGCACTGCAGCGAAACTATCAGATCGTCCGCGATCAGGCGACGGACCTCCTCTGGGCGTCACTCAGCCCGGAGTCTGCGTCCTCGCAGCTCTACAAGGCAATCCATCACATTCGCAAAGCCTTCTCCGCTGTCGGCGGCAGCACCTCCTCCGACGAGCTTATCGACATCACTGACGAACTCATCTGTCTTCAGGGGACGGTCGTCACGGATGCCAAACAGTTCGAAGAGGCAAGTCGGAAAGCACTAGCAAGCACGCTGATATCCGACCTTGAATCTGCAGCCTCGCTCTACTCGGGCGACCTCCTTCCGATGGATCTTTACAGCGATTGGACGGCCGTGCCGCGCGATCATCTGCGGCAGCTGTATCTCGATGTTCTCCTGGCTCTTGGCGAGGAGTATGAGCGCCGAAATCATCTTGCCCACGCCGCAGAAACGTTCCGTCTCGCTCTCCAGAAGGATCCCCTGCTGGAGACGGCTCACCGGGGTATGATGCGCATCTTCGCCCTGCAGGGGCAGACGACACGGGCAGCGCGTCAGTACGAATCATGCCGGCAGGTCCTTACCCAGGAACTCCAGACCGAGCCCGAGGCCGAGACCGTAAGATTGTACCAGGCTATTCAGGAGAAGCGGATCTCAGGTACAGCAGTTGCCGCGGAACCCGTCGAACCACTCGCCCTCCCTGCACTCGTCGACCGAAACGAAGAATGTCGCCGGATCGAGGCGATATTTGGACGTCTCGCCGCGGGACGGAACGCCGTCCTCATGATCGAAGGAAGCGTCGGCGTCGGGAAGACTCGTCTCGCTCAGGAACTCACTGCACGAAGTCGACGCCGCGGATTTACTGTGCTGTCGGGAAGAGCACGAGAGATGGAAGGATCCGTCGCGTATGGACCATTCATCGAGATTATCGATGCAGCCGTGCGGGAAAACGCAGATGCGCAGCACCTTCTTCCGCAGGAAATCGCCCGGTCTATCCCGACCCATTCTGGGAGCGCACAGTCCGTGCCCAACACGGATCGAAAGGCGGCGCAGGGCTACATGTTCGCCCAGATACTGCAGTTTTTGCGGCAATTCGCCGATTCGGCACCGGTCGTCCTCCTGATCGAAGATCTCCACGCCGCCGACGAGGGTACGCTTGAGCTGTTCCAGTACCTTTCACGAAAAACAGCCGATCTGCCGCTCCTGTTAGCGGCCACCGTGCGCAGTGATCTTGGTGAGCAGACGGAGCGCATAAGACGCCGGCACGCTGCCATCTCGAGTGAATCTACACTCTCCGTCCTGGCGCTGGATCCATTGGAAGAGCCGGATCACACGCTGCTGCTCGAGCAGGTATCAGATAGCCGGGAACTGGCGCACAATCTCGCAGAGTCCGTCTACCGCCTATCCGAGGGGAATCCGCTCTTTGCGATCGAGTTGTACCGCTTCCATGGTGAAAACGGAACGATCAAAGATATCTCGGAGGATTCTGCCGGCCTCGAATCCCCCGGCGAATCAACGGTGCCACCATCGTTGTCATCAACGGTAAATCGTCAGCTGGATAATCTGTCACCCGGCGCCCGGCACCTTTTGTATTTGATGGCCGTTCTCGGCCGAGACCTCGGATTCGATCTGCTGGAGGCGGCCTGGAACGGTGGAGAGGCAAGCGGGCGCCGTGAAATGAATCAGAGTCTCTTTGACCTACTGGATGAGCTGCGCGCGGCTCGACTCGTCGAAGAACACGGTTTGGAATTCCGCTTTCGACATGCGCTCGTTCGAGCTTCCATATATCAGTCGGTATCCGAAGCACGCCGAATTGCGCTTCATACGCTCGCTGCAAGGAGCCTCCTCGCACTCTTTCCTGGTGAAGAAGAGGCTCCCGTCGAACAGATCGCATTTCATTTCAAGAGAGCCGGCGATGCGCGCCAGGCTGCACATTATCTCACGCTCGCCGCACAACGCGCCGAATCGGTTTATGCGCACGAAGACGCCATCCGCTGCCTCCAGGATGCACTGGACGTGCTCCGAAATGAGGACGATTCCGTAGTGCGTCGTACCCGGTCGAGACTCCTCCGTCAGATCGGCGACGTGTACCGGGCTTCGGGACGGATGGAGCAGAGCTACGAATCCTACGAGCAGGCCCTCGATCTGGCCACAAATCTCCACTTGAGCCGATCCGAACGTGCCGAGCTGCATCTCAACATTGCACTCGTGGCCATCTTTCGAACGGAGATGGACAAATCACAACGCCATCTGGACGCGGCGCTTGAGCTGGTCGAAACGGACGATAGCGGACGCGCCCGGGCGCTGATCTTGAAAGCCCTCCACCTCTGGCATCTCAATAAGCTCGAGGAAGCCTATCATACCGCTCAACAGGCCCTGGAAACAGCCGAATCAATCGGCGCATCCCTCCTCGCCTCACAGGCGTGCGAAATACTGGCCATGACCTGCCTCCCAATGGGCCGTTGGGAAGAAGGACTGGATTATGAGAAACGCCGGCAGGTGCACGGATGGTCGCCAGATGTCGTTGTCGCCACGGATGCGCACCTCTGCCTCTGGGAATATCACGTAAGCGGTGATCGTCCTCTCCAGGAAGCGTCCAACTTCATGGGACAGGTATCCGAACAAGCGGCTCGCCTGGGTGATTATCGCTGCGTGGCTGTCTGTCATTATGCGCTCGGGACAATGCATCTGTGGCGCGGTGACAATGAGAAGGCAAACGAGCAGCTCGATGCGAGCCTCGAACTTCATGAACGGGTCGGCTCGCCGGCCGGGATGGCCTACGCACTCGCCAGAAAAGCCGTCATGCACACCGTACACGGTGCGCTGGATCTGGGCTGGGAGGCTGTGACCGAGGGCATCGAACATGCGAACCTGGCCGCTGTGCGTGACCACTGCCTGCAGCGGCTCTTTGGCATCGGAATTTGGAATCGGCTCGAAGCGAACGAAGCAATCGAGGCCGGTAATCTCGTCCGCGCAAGCGAGGCACTCCTGCAGGAGTCCCAGCCGTGCCCCGCTTGTGCGCTTGAACTATACCCGTGGCTGTCCTTCTACTATCTCGGCAGCGGCGATGTCGAAAAAGCAAGGGATTGTTCACAGTCTGTGAACGCACTCGCAGAGGCAACCGGCAATCCGATCGCCAGAGTCGTCTCTAATATGGTGATGTCCAGCGTTCTGGCTGCCCGAGACGATCACGACGCGGCTAACGATCTCCGCGAAAAAGCTCTCACGCTGGTTGACCGCACCGTAGGCCAGCAGGTCCAGTCTCCGATCACGCATTTTTTGGACCGAATGATCGACCAGCAGGTACTGAAACACTAGCTCCGGAAGGTAATCGGAAGTTCGGCGGAAGAAACGCTGTTTATGTTCTGTGCGATCATTGCAAACAGCGATTCGGAGGTTTCATCATGCAACCAGAAACAAGCACGCTCACACTCGACACCGATTCAATTCTCGATGCCGTAGAACACATGTACGACGAAGTCGCGACATGTCCGACGCGCGGATTTCATTTTCCCACTGGACGTCCCGCCGCCGAGTACGTGGGATACCCTTCGGATGAATTAGACTCGATTCCACCATCAGCCGTGGAATCCTTCGCGGGCGTCGGATTTCCCTTCCTCGGAAAAGGTATCCGCGAAGGAGATACGGTCGTCGACGTGGGCTCAGGCTCGGGCGTCGACTTGCTCGTCGCGGCACGAAGAACTGGAGCGTCCGGGCGCGTAATTGGCGTCGACATGACGCCGTCTATGATCGAGAAGGCGGGAGCAAATCTACAGGAGGCCGGGGTCACTCACGGATGGATCGTCGAGGGCAATGCCGAAGCCATCCCGCTCGATGATTCCGTCGCCGACGTCGTTACGAGCAACGGCGTCATTAATCTCGTTCCGAATAAACTCAAGGCATTCCGCGAGATCCACCGGATTTTGAAACCCGGCGGATTGATTCAGATCGCCGACATAGTTCTGACCAAACCTGTCTCCGCAGCCTCGAAAGCCAATTCCGCTCTCTGGGCGGAATGCGTCGTGGGTGCCGAACCCGAGCACGCATACCTGGATCTCGTGCGAGAGGCAGGATTCGAGGACGTTCTGGTCATCGATCGCCTCGACTACTTCGCACGGAGCGAAAACGAAGGCACCCGCAAGGCGGCAGGAGACCTTGGTGCACACACCATCGTACTTACGGGCCGGAAGCGCTGAATTCGGGTCGGGATCATTCGGTAAAAAGAAAAAGGCCCGCGTGCAGGTTGGCTCCTGATAGCACGCGAGGCCTTTTTCTCAGGCACACATCTTCAGACGAGGTAGAATCTGAGAGATGTGATTTATTGATCTTCAGTAGCATTACGGAAGCTTAAGACCGGAAGTTACAGTCCACATCAATCAGTCGGCCGAAAATTTCGGACGCCTTCTTCATGCGCCAGAAAACACGTCTCTTGCATCGGGCCGCCGATGCCTCTTACCACCATTCCATCTGCCTATCCTTCGCAGCAACCCTTCTTCCTGCACATAACGTTCAATCCGGCATCGCAATAACGGTGTTCATATTTAGAGCACTTCCCGTACCGGGCTGTTTTTTAGCGAGATGACGTGGTATATTCTAGCTGCTTAGCTGTGGAAAAGAATGTTTGCAATACGGATGTTGGCTGCGTTAATTATCGCCGCCTGCCGCCTGATTTTCCCGTATCGAATGGATCTGCAGGCCACGGATTTCACCCCCAGATGCCCCACCCGCAATTGTCGCATCTCCTCAGATTTTTTCGGACTGACTAGATGTACCTGAGCAAACTCGAACTGCACGGCTTCAAAAGCTTCGCCGATCGGACCGTCCTCCATTTCGATCCAGGGATTACTGCGATCGTGGGACCGAATGGGTGCGGCAAGTCGAACATTGTCGATGCCGTTCGCTGGGTAATTGGTGAGCAGCGGGCTCGCATTCTCCGATCTGAGAAGATGGAAAACGTCATCTTCAACGGCACGGCAAAGCGAAAACCGGTCGGAATGGGGGAAGTCCTCCTCACCATCGAAAACAACCGCGGAGTTCTTCCGACCGAGTACTCAGATGTCGAACTCGGCCGTCGGCTGTACCGCTCCGGGGATTCGGACTATCTGATGAACGGCGTTCAATGCCGTTTGAAAGACGTTACCGATCTCTTCATGGACACCGGTATGGGAGCCGGCGCCTACTCGGTCATCGAGCTCAAGATGATCGACGAGATCCTGTCCGATAATGCGGATGACCGCCGCCGCCTATTCGAGGAGGCGGCAGGAATTACGAAGTACAAGCTGCGCCGACGGCAAACGCTCAGCAAACTCGATAGTACGCAGGCCGATCTGACGCGCATTCGGGATCTCACCGATGAAATAGGGAAACAGGTCCGGAGTCTCCGACGTCAGGCGAAAAAGGCCGAAACGTATAAAGAAGAATCGACGAGACTTCGCCGTCTCGAACTTGCTCTCGCACACCTTGAATATGCTCGCCTCACCGAGCAGCGAAAACTGATCGACACCGAAATCGCGTCGCTCAAGCAGGAATCCGGCAAAATCGAAAGCAGCGAAGCACGTGAGGAGACTTCCCTCAGCCGCTTGCGCAGTGATTTGAGCGAGCGGGAGTCGGAGCTTTCGCAGCGCCGGGCCGAGCACGATCGACATCTCGAAGAAATCCGAAGTCTCGAAACCAGGCGCACGGTAGCGGAGGAACGTCTCGAGTCCGCCCGGCGCGAGGTTGAGCGTGCCCGGACTGAACAGGAAGAAGCGGCCGCACGCCGCGCGAACCTCGAGCAGGAGGCGAAAAGCCTCGAAGTTGCAATCGAGCGAACCGATCCTGAGCTCGAGCAGGCTATGGAACGGCTCCGTCACGTTCAGGAAGATCGCGATGCACGTCAGGCGGTGGCGGAACAACGCCGTCGAGACCTTCAAGAGCTCCGCACCAAAGTGAGAGAGTTCGAGAATCAGCGCGGCGAGCAGCGGCGGCGGCTAGACCAGCTCATCAACCGCGAAGAACTTCTGAATGAGGACATCGAACGCTCGCAAGCACAAATGGAATCGATGCAGTCGTCGCTGCAAGAACTCCACATCCGCATTGCCGAGGCCGAAGAGCAGCGCACCGAAGCCGAATCTGCTGTAGGCAAAGCACAGAAGGCACTGAAACGAATCGCTGAGGAGCAGAAGATTCTCCGGAACGAAGTGCTTGAATCTACCGAACGCGTTCGCACCCTCGAAAGACGTCGTGATGCACTCGTCGCAGAAGTCCAGCTTCTCGAAAGCCTTCTTAGCTCGTACGAGGAATTTTCGGGAGCCGTCCAGTTCCTGGCTTCATCCGATTGGTCGAACGAACATCTGAATACCGTATCAGACGTGCTCGCCTGCGATGAACGCGACCAGATCGCCGTGGACGCCGCACTCGGCGGGTTCGCCTCCTGTGTCGTCGTGCAGTCTGAAGACGAAGCTCGCCGCGCTTTCGAGGTGCTCCGCCGAGAAGAGCAGGGCCGCGTAACGTTTATCGTTCTGGACCGGTTGCGCCACCTCCCGGGTCCCACTTCGCACGGTGTCGATGCCGACCCCGTGCTCGACCACATCCGGATATCGCGTCCGGAGTTCCGCACGCTCGCTGACGTCCTGCTGCGTGACTGCTTCGTCGTCGACACGCTCGATGAGGCGATGGCTCATGGCTCCTCCGCCGCCGATACAATGCGATTCTTCGCCCGTACCGGCGAATGGATTGACGCGAAGGGAATCGTGCACGGCGGCAGCCGTCAGGAAGGCCCCTCCCCGGCCTCCGGACGCCTCGGACGCCGAGAACAGCTCGAGAATGCCAGAAGCGAGCTCGCAGAAGTAGAAGATCTGCTGGATCGATCCGCGTCCCAACTCGAAGAGCAAACGGAGCAGTTGGAAGCATTACCCTACGATGAACGACGCGACGATGTGCGAACCGCGGAACGCCGGTTGAATGAAGCGGAGAAGATTTCAGCAAGCCTTGGTTTCGAACTTCGGTCATCCGACAGCCGGCGAGCCGAGTTCGATCGCAGGCGAGAGGAGGCCGAATCGTCGCGAAGAACCGTCCGTGAACAGATGGCTGAGCTGCGGATATCCCTGCAAGACGCCTCTGAGACGCTGGAAGCTGTCCAGTCCCGAACCGAAACAGCGGAAACGGCTGCGCATGAAGCCGAAGCGGAGAGTCGACGAGCCTCTGCGAAACACAACGACGCCAGTATCGCAACACTCGAAACGCGAAACCGGAGCGAGAATTTGCACCGAGATCTCGAGCGTACACGGCGACAGATCGACGACCTGCAGTCACGCTTCGAACACCGGGAGGCGCGAATCCTCGAGCTGAGAAACGTCATCTCGACGACGGATGATAAGCTGGACGACGTACGAACCTCCTACGACGCGATATCCGGCCGTCGTGAGGAGCTCGAAGAAACCGTTGCCTATGCAGACGAGGCCGTTCACCAGACACGCGAGGCGATCAACAAGATCGAAGCCGGACTGCGAGAGATACGGCGCCGGCGCGAATTCGTCACGAAGGAGGAGCACCAGCGCGATGTCCGAATCGCCGAGATTCAGACCCGTGCCGCAGATCTGGTCGAACACATCCAGGAAGAATTCGGTGTCGACCTTCCACGAGCCGCTTCGGGAGGGGTCGACATCACATTGGATGTCGATGAGAAGGATGCCCGGCGCCAGATTACCGACCTCCGCAAGAGCATTCGGTCGCTCGGCGCAGTCAACGAGCTGGCCCTGGAAACCTATGAGGAGGAGCGGGAGCGGCTGGATTTCCTCATCCAGCAGCAGGAGGATCTGGAGAACGCCGAGGAAAAGCTCATGGAGACGATCGCCGAAATCAATACGACGGCGTCGGATCGCTTCATGGAGACCTTTGAGCTCATCCGTACGAATTTCCAACGCATCTTCGGCACCCTCTTCGGATCCGATGCAGGCGCCGACCTCATCCTCGCGGATACGAACGATCCGCTCGAAACCGCCATCGATATCACCGCCCGGCCCCGCGGTAAGCGTCCTTGCGGCATCGCACAGCTCTCCGGCGGAGAGAAAACGCTGACCGCGATTGCCCTCCTCTTTGGCATCTATCTCGTCAAACCGAGCCCGTTCTGTATTCTCGATGAGGTTGATGCACCCCTCGATGACGCAAACGTGGAACGTTTCATGCACCTCATCCGAGAGTTCTCCACGGATACCCAGTTCATACTGGTGACACACAACAAGCGTACGATGGAGGCGGCAGACCGGCTCTACGGCATCACGATGCAGGAAACGGGCGTGTCACGCCTCGTCGGCGTAAAGTTCGACGAGGCGGTCGCAATCGTCGATCATGCACCGCGAGAAGCGGCATAACGTCCGTTCCATACACTGAACACCATTTTGGACACCTCTCAAGTCGAATCCAGACACTGATTCAGCCTCGGTTCGCGCGGCCTCTCCTGTGCCGTCTCCCGGCATACTTATTGACCATTCTCTGTGTGTTAAGCTGGTCCCGATTTATAGAACTACAAACAATTCGTATGCGCTCGAATCCCTCACCTGCCGCGGCGCGCCCGATCTTTCTGCCGGCGCTGCTCGCACTGCTCATCTCCAGTTTACTTGCACCGGTCGCCTCACAAGCGCAAGATTCAGATCGCTTTCTAAAATGGACCTATCATGACGGCTCGGCCCTGCTGCAGGATATCGCGCCCAATACGCCGTTCTTGGCCGCAAGCGGTGCAGCGGTCCTCGCCACAGGAACGCAGATCGATCCACCGCTGCTTGCCGGGGTGCAGTCGCAGGCGCGTGGTGGAGTCGAAGATTTCCTGTCCGTAGCCAATGAGTTCGGCAGCACGAAAATGGTCCCCCTTACAGCGGGCCTCTTTGCCGTGTCGCTCGCGACAGATAATGAACGGTTCCAGGACGCCGCTTTTACGTCGATGCAGTCGCTGACCTACAGCACGATCGCCGTCTTCGCCCTCAAATATTCCGTGGGTAGGATGCGGCCACATGAGCAGGCCGGCGCATCGAGCTTCGATCTATTCTCGAATAACACATCATTCCCGTCCGGCCATACCGCCACCGCTTTCGCAATCGTCACTCCGTGGGTGATGTACTATCCGAGCCCGATCACGTATGGACTCTTTGCCCTGTCCACAGGTACTGCGATTGCACGCATTGCTCATGACCGGCATTGGCCGACCGATGTACTCGCCGGTGCTGCTATCGGTTATTTCACAGCGCGCTATCTCAGCAGCCGACATTTGAGCACCACGTCGAGCAACGAAGAGCCCACAATCGAACTTTCACCCACGCTTGCTCCGGATGCGGTCGGACTCAATCTCCGGGTGAACCTGGATTAGTCATCTTGAGTGGAGCGAAACACCGACACATGATGCTCTCCAGCCGATCGGCCGACAGATCTACTTGAAAGAGGACGCCATTACAGCCGTAACCGCGTCGTAATAGCTCCGGTTCTCAGGCGGATAGTTGATGCGAAGCGTCTTGAGCGTATTGTCGCTCAAAATCGTTTTCTCATAAAAGACGTGGTCTCGCTGCATTCCCGCCACGATATACCATTCCTCGTCCCGCGCCCGATAAGTGACGCGCGCCTCCAGATCTCCCAGGGCAGCCTGATACTGCGTCTCGAGATTCTCTCGTCCGGCGTTCTCGACGGCAAAGGCGAGGATTCGGCTGCTGCTGTCGCTGGTAGCGAATTCCATCCCCCGTTCCTCCCCGATCGCTTGAACAGGCTCGTAAAGCGTGTCTGGATACGCAAACGAGTAGCCGTACTGTGGATTTTCATATCGGACGTATGTCAGCTCCTTAGGGGATGGTAGCCTGTTTAGCTCGGCGAACAGCCACGCTGGCTTGCTGAGGTCCACGTCCGCCGACGTTTCGACGAGATCGGCATCATTCTCCTGCAACGTCTCGAATTCATCGAGCGTATCCAGCGGTGCATAAATAATAGGCAGCCGGGCGCCGGATTCACCTTCGGGATCAATTTCTCCACCGCACGCCGCCGAGAAAACGCAGAGGGAGAGCAGGATTAGCTTGGATGGATTTCCCACGATGCTCGAGGATAGAACTTGAGGTGATGACTCAGAAGACGAACGACTGATCGCACGAATGTATCCGTGCCACCCGGCGCCGTCCGAATTGATCCTCTGCCTTTCAGCCTATTTTGTACCTTCTCGCGACTCGAATCGCGATCCATCTTCTCTGTAATGATCGAAGACGGCCATAACCTTCGGAAGTCCGCCAAAGAGGCGGCATGGCCACACCACGCCCTTCTACTAAGCTTCGTTCTGCTCTGGGGAGGTAACTTCGTCCTCGCCGAAGTGGCGCTTCGAGAGATGGAGCCCATTTCCTTCTCCGTGTCCCGCTTTGCTATGGGAGCTGGAGCGATGCTGGCGGTCCTGTACTTTCAGATGATTTTCGGGCCCACGAACAATGAACGACGTGATAAGGAGCGCCGGCGGCTGTTTCCGCGAGTGGATCGGATGGATTGGCCAAGACTCCTTCTCGTCTCGGTCGTCGGCGCCACCCTTGCGCCCTGGCTCGGCATCGAAGGACTCGATCTCACGCACGGAGCGCGAGCGTCGCTCTGGCTCGCCCTCGGGCCTGCCCTCAGTTGCCTGGTCGGATACTTCCTGCGGACCGAACGCATCGGTGTCGTAGGAGTCATAGGAGTAACGCTCGCCGGCCTCGGTACCTTCGCCCTCGCCGTCGATGGACTGCGTCCAGAGCAAAATTACTGGCTCGGTGATCTACTTCTCTTCGTTGCGCTCCTCATGGCGGTCGTCGAGCTGCATCTGATTAAGCCGTTGGCCCAGCGCTATGGCCCCACTCCGATGGTCACCGCAAGGACCGCAATCGGAGGGTTCATCTATCTGCTCATAGCCTCGCCATCGCTGGTCGGTGAACCCTGGCTCAGGCTGGACGTCTGGACGTGGGTCGCCATCCTGGTAGGAGGTGCGATCGGCGTGGGTGTCGGGCAGTGGGTTAAGGTTCGCGCCCTGAAGCGACTCGGCCCTACTCGCGTGATCCTTTACGGAAATCTCGTTCCCCTGGCGGCTCTCTGGCTCGCATGGATCACGATCGGCACAGAGCCGTCCACCTTCGAACTCGTTGCAGGTTTCTTGATTGTCTTTGGCGCGATTTGCATTCAAGTGCTCGACCATAAAGCACATTCGGACAAACGCAAACAGCGCCTCGCCGGTGCGAACTCGCAAGATGAGACGCCGAGTATCACGCATCGATCGCAAGACATTTGACAGGACACGTTGCAATTCGAAGAATCATCCGTCCAGGCAGGGCTCTTCCGTGCATTCTTGTTTTCGATGGCCTCCGCATGTAGTTTACCCCTATCTCATCGAGAACGACCGAGGGATCAGGCCCTGCGACGTCGTAGCAACCGGGCCGGTTGAATGCAGCCGGCTGCCATGGTGCTAACCCCTGCCCGCCTGAAGCGGGGATGGATGAGAGGTGTTAAGAGACGCTGCGTCCGACCCTCTCGATGAACGGGAGGGTTTTTTTATGTCCAATTTAGATATGAACGTTCATCTCACTCGCACAGACGACGCCTATCATTTCGTCGGCCGAAACGCTGTCGGTAATGAAACGCATTTCGATACGGGCCCGGACGAAGGCGGCTCAGGCCGCGCCGCCGGTCCGATGCAGACCGTGGCCATGGCCCTCGGCGCCTGCAGCGCTATCGACGTCGTCAACATCTTGCGGAAGGCACGTCAGGAAGTCACTTCCTTCGACATCGATGTCGACTACGAGCGCGCGACGGACGCGACGCCGTCCGTATTCACGGAAATGCACGTTCATTACTCGCTCGAAGGGGACATCGAGCCGGAGAAGGCCCGGCGCGCCGTCGAATTAAGCGTCACCAAGTACTGTTCGGTCTCGAAAATGCTCTCGAAGACCGCTGTTATCAGCCATTCCTTTAGCGTGAACGGAGTTCGCTATGAGTGAGGAAAAGAGAGCCCGGCACGACGAGACGGCACTCATACGGACGCAAGCCGAGCCGTCCGGTCACCGCGAGCACGTTAGTTCGATCTATATGACGTCGAGCTTCACGTTCGAGGACTCGGAGCACGGACGGGCACTGTTCGCGAAGGAGATCGAAGGCTGCGTCTATTCGCGATACAGTAATCCGAGCGTCGACGAGTTTATTGACAAGATGTGCCGGCTCGAAGATGCGGAGGCGGGCGTGGCCCTCGCCTCCGGCATGTCGGCCGTGTTTACACCACTCGCCGGCCTTCTCAATCACGGCGACCACGTCCTGGCGTGCCGCTCCGTCTTCGGATCGACGCATCAAATCCTGACGCGGATCTTCCCACGATGGGGAATCGACCACTCCTATGGCGACATCGACCGTACAGACGAATGGGATAGCCTAGTCCGACCGAATACACGGATGTGCGTCGTCGAGACGCCCTCCAACCCGGCTCTCGACCTGATTGACCTCGAGTGGCTCGGCAGGTTTTGCAACGAGCGCGACATCATCCTCTTCGTCGACAATGTATTCGCGACGCCGCTGCTGCAGAAGCCGACGCAGTACGGCGCCGACCTGGTCATGCACTCGGCCACCAAATATATCGACGGTCAGGGGCGTGCGATCGGTGGCGTCGTCGTCGGGAAGCGCCGTTTCATCGATGACATTGCATTTTTCGCCCGCCACTCCGGACCCGCGCTCTCGCCGTTTAATGCATGGACGTTCAGCCGGAGCCTCGAAACGCTGCCCGTCCGTATCGATCGCCACTGTGCGAACGCGGCGACCCTCGCCGACCATCTACATGCCCACCCCGACATCGAATCGATTAAGTACCCGCATCATCCCTCCCATCCCCAGCATGAGCTTGCGCTGCGGCAAATGAAGAAGGGAGGGGGTATCGCGACGTTTATGGTAAAGGGTGGAATCGACCGCGGCCGCCGATTTCTGGATGCACTAGAAATGTGTTCTCTCACAGCAAATCTGGGCGACGTACGCACGATCGTGACGCATCCGGCCAGCACTACGCATAGCTCGCTGACGGAGGAGGAGCGACTCGCAGTCGGAATCTTGCCGGGGCTCATCCGTATTTCGGCCGGCCTGGAGCATATCGATGATATCATTCTCGATATCGAACGGGCGCTAGAGCGAAGCCGCTGAGCCTTCGGAGTCTTCCGTTCTACCCCTTCTCCTCTTCGGTCAACTCCTCATCCCGAACGTCTCCGACACCGTTCGATCCGGCTACGACCGCGTCGTCCGGCTCGGCTTCCTCACGCGCGAGTCCGAGGATGGCCAGCACCTCGTCGCCCGGCATTTCTTCGCGCTCTAAAAGCCGGTCCGCGATAGCGTCGAGCTCGCGGCTGTACTTTTGAAGTGTGTCCACGGCGCGCTGATACGCGGTCTCGATAATCTTCTCGATCTCCGTATCTACGTCCCGAGCCGTGTCTTCGCTGTATTCACGTTTCTGTGAGATCTGATCACCCAGAAACATCTGCTGGGGCTCGCCGCCGAACGCGATATTTCGAAACCGATCACTCATCCCCCAGTCGAGAACCATCCGTCGGGCCAGCTGGATTACCTGCTTCAAATCGTTCTCCGCCCCGCTCGTCGACGTATTGAAGATCAGATCCTCCGCAGCGCGCCCTCCCATCATAAGCGCTAACCGATCGAGCATATATTCTTTTTTGTAGATGTACCGTTCCCTTTCAGGAAGCTGCTGCGTGACGCCCATCGCACGTCCCCGCGGAATGATGGTCACCTTGTGTACCGGATCCGCATGTTCGAGCACCGCGGCAACCAGCGCGTGACCCGCCTCGTGATACGCAAGCATCCGCCGCTCGTCGTCCGTCAGCTTGAGTCCCTTTCGCTCAAGACCCATCATGATCTTATCGATCGCCTCGCTGACGTGGCGTGACTCGATCTGGTGCACCTGCTCCCGAGCAGCGAGCAGCGCCGACTCGTTTAGGAGGTTCTCCAGGTCGGCGCCGCTGAATCCAGGCGTTCCCCGCGCGACGTTCTCCAGTGCCACATCGTCAGACAGCGGCTTTTTCCTGGCGTGAATGCGTAGAATCGCGAGCCGGTCGCGCTGCGTCGGAAGATCTACGGTCACCCGCCGATCGAAGCGACCCGGCCGCAGAAGCGCCGGATCCAGAATGTCCGGACGGTTCGTCGCCGCCATGACGATCACGTTTTCTGCAGGCTCAAATCCATCCAGTTCGGAGAGGAGCTGGTTCAGGGTCTGCTCACGCTCGTCGTGGCCTCCGCCCAGTCCGGCGCCGCGACGGCGACCGATTGAATCCAGCTCATCTATAAAAATAATACTCGGCGCAGACTCCTTGGCGTCCTTGAAAAGATCGCGTACGCGCGAGGCCCCGACACCGACAAACATTTCCATGAAATCGGATCCTGTGATGCTGAAGAACGGCACGCCGGCCTCCCCCGCCACGGCTCGCGCCAGCAGCGTCTTTCCGGTCCCCGGCGGACCGATGAGCAAAACGCCCTTCGGCACCTTTCCGCCAAGTTCCTCGATCGCCTCCGGTCGCGAGAGATAGGCTACTATTTCTTCGAGCTCTTCCTTTGCACCCTCAGCACCGGCCACATCGTCGAACGTAGTCGTTGCCTGCTCACGATCATAAAGCTTGGCGCGGCTCTTGTTGATGGAGAATAGACTCTGGCCCTGGCTCTGCATCCTGCTGAAAAACGCATACCCAAGCAGCAGAAACAGAATAAACGGCAACCCCATCAGCATGATAAGCCACCAGTTAAAATCGCTCTCCGGCCTCGTGACGACCTCCACATCCTGCTCCTCCAACGTCTGCATCAGGTCGTCGTCGCCAAATGAAGGGACGTGCGTTACGAACTCGGTGTACGTGACGCTGTCCTGCTGAGGCGTGACGCGCATCGCCGGGTTACGAAGCGCTCCTTCTATCTCCTGGCCCGTCACGGTGACTTGCTCCACATTGCCGGACTGGAGCTCCTGCCGAAAGGTGCTATAGCTGATGTCCGCGAGACCCTGGCTGTCGAGCATGCTCCACATCCAGAACATCCCGAGCGTTATCAACACGATCCAGATAATCAGACCCTGTCGCCGCTTGCCCTGCCCGCCTTGTCCGCCCTGCCCGCTGGGCAGCCGAGGCCTTTTCTGGCGTTCGTTCTTCTCGTCGTGTGAGGCCACAGTCTTACTTTTGATTTCAACATATCCGAACGTGTTCTATGCCGGAGAGCGCTGTGCGTTCGCCCGACGACGCCAAAGTGACATGAAGTGAGAATTACAGGTAACCACGGACCCGGCCGCGGATCCCCCTCGCCGGCACGTCGATTCCATATTTTGACATAGAATTTGAGTTGGTGAACGTGAACGAACGAGAGGATTTGCTATGTTTCGCTTTTCGGTAGATACATCGTCCGCAGAACGAGTAAACGAGAAGCAGCTCGCCTCGCATGACGTCGGACGCGACGACGACTGGGCACAGGGACTGCGCGATACGGATGAGTATCACGACTCGGAAGCATACTTCCGTGCCGAGACGCAAACCCCGAAATCGATCGAAGAGGCCGTTACGTTCGTCCAAGGCCTCTTCTTCACGACGCCTGAACGCGTGTGGATCGGAGATGAACTACATGAGATCGATCAGGAAACGGCCGAACGGTCCGCAAAAACAACGAGCTGATCTCGCCAGAGCACGATACGCATGCAAATCCAATCTACGCAGACACTCCAATCACGCATACACATTGATCGGCGGCCCGCTTCGGCGCGCGTACGTCAATATCCGACGCCGTGATCTACGAGATTCCTGAGCTTTTCGCCGCGAACATAGGATAGGAGATTCTCTAGAAACACCTCTGCAACGCGTTCATCCTCCCGAGGTGACATTCCACCTACGTGCGGCGTGATGATCACATTCGGCATCCGCCAGAGCGGACTCTCTTTCGGCAGCGGCTCCTCCTCAAAAACGTCCAGACCCGCGCCTGCCAGATGTCCGCTTTGGAGCACCTCCACCAGTGCATCCTGATCTACCGTGGTACCTCGCCCGATATTGTAGAGGTAGCTTCCTCTTCGCATGGACCGTAGCAGCGGTCTGTCGAGCATCTTGATTGTGGACTCAGTCTCGGGAAGCGTATTGACGACGTGATCACATCGGCCGAGCATCTCGGAGAGGCGATCGGGAGGGAAGACCTCTTCGATCCCTTCAGGCGCCGGTTCAACATTACGACGTGAACCGAGCACGTGCATGCCGAACGCGCTGACCCGACGTGCCACGGCCATTCCAATGTCTCCGAGGCCAAGCACCCCACAGGTGCTTCCAAATAGCTCACTGTACGTGCCTGACCGATCCCATCGGCGTGCAGACTGGTCGCGTGCGGATGTGTGAATCGACCGAGTAATGGCCAGCATCATCGCGAGCACGTGTTCGGATGCCGGGATGCCGTACACACCGCTCGCCGTCGTCAGGGTAATCTCATTGGATATCTTTCCGACGTAGCTGTTCGCTCCCGCGCTCGAGAGCTGCAGCCAATCCAACGAAGACGCACGGCGCAGATCGTCGGCGGGTGGACGTCCGAGAATAACTGACGAGCCCACCAGCGCCTCCTCGTACCCGGTTTCACCTGGCCGTGCATGAATGATCCGGGCCTTCGGCGCAGCAGTGCTAACCCGTACGTCGAAATCGTCAGGAGTCGGAATGGTGACGAGAATCTGCATTCCTACGACTTGTCGGTGGCGTCGTCGGGGATATTGACGACGAGTTCGTCCGGCAGATCGTTGCGTTGCGCCTCCGGATTGATGAGAGCACCGGTAATCGGCATTTCAAATCCAGTCAGGAAGGGAGCCATCGTCGAAAAAAAGAACTCCTGTTGAAACTCATAAAAATCGGCGTCGAAGCCTGCTTGCTCACCCTCATGTCCCCGGATGTCGATGTAGAACACCCGCGGCCAGTTGGGAAATTCCTCTTGAGCCCTCTTGACATAGCCGAAGGTGTCGCTGGCGGCTTGCTCGAACGTATCCTCCGGCTCGATGATGTGATAGATAGAGACAGTGTTGTCGAAATTCATCCAGATACCCGGGGCATCAGGCTTGCTGTACTCGGGGACGACGGGTGGTTCTGACATCCTCACCATCCCTCCCGCTCGCGCAGCGAGGTTATGTGTGCGACGTGATGACGCCCGTGCCATGCATACAGAGCAATCGCTCTTCCAAGCTCGAACGGCCCGCTCTCCGGATGATTGTACGACTTGTTCAGCTCCGCTTCGTCCAGTGTGCGAAGAAACAGCACCCAGCGGTCGTGAAGCCCTCTGAGAATCGCCATCGAGGGTTCAAGCGGCGCATTCCGTGCGTCCTTGAGCTCGGCCCAGCGTGCCTCAGCATACGGCTTGATCGTAGGCGTGTCCTCCGTCACCGCCAGCCGAAATCGAACGTACGAGTTCATGTGGCTGTCCGCGATGTGATGCACGACCTGCCGAATGGTCCAGCCGTCCGGCCGGTACGGCGTATCGAGATGCTCGTCCGACAGCCCCGCCACCGCTTGCTCGAGCTCTGCAGGCAGCTCGGCAATCGCGCGAATCCATTCGACCCGTTCAGCATAATCCCCCTTCGCGGGTGGCGTGAATCGTCCGATCGGAAATCGAAGCGTGTCGCTCATACTGATACCGTTCGTTGTTCTGATCTACTATCAGCAGCGGCAATTAAAGGACGCGGGAAAACCAAATCATCTCGACACCTGCTTCCGCTGCCGAATCTATTCGACGAGTTCTCCTTCTTCTTCGAGGAGGTCCTCGTCGCCTTCCTCATCGCCCTCATCAACCTCATCTTCCTCGGACGCTAGTGAATCTAAATCCACCTCTTCATCATCCTCGAGGTCTTCACCCACTTGAGAGAGCCGGCCGAACTCTTCACGAAGATACGTTCCAGTGAACGTATCCTGCTCCGCCAGATACTCGGGCGTGCCTTCGGCAACAATTCGACCGCCGGCATCGCCCCCCTCCGGCCCCATGTCGACGACCCAATCTGCCACCTTCACCACATCCATGTTGTGCTCTATGACCACAACCGTATTTCCCTTCTTCACCAGAGCGCTCAGCACACTCAACAGATGCCGAATATCCTCAAAATGGAGTCCCGTTGTCGGCTCGTCGAGGATATAGAGCGTCTGTCCCGTCCCGGGTCTGGACAACTCCTTGGCGAGCTTGACGCGCTGCGCCTCACCGCCCGAAAGCGTGGTTGACTGCTGGCCGAGTCGGATATAGCCGAGGCCAACCGAATCGAGTGTCCGCAGCTTCCGCGCGATGCGAGGCACGTTCTCGAAGAATGCCAGCGCCTCTTCGACGCTCATCTCTAGAACGTCTGCGATCGTAGCGCTCTTGTAGCGCACCTCGAGCGTCTCGGCATTGTAACGCTTGCCCTTACAGACCTCGCACGGCACATAGACATCCGGCAGAAAGCTCATTTCGAGCTTCACGATACCGGCGCCCTTGCAGTGCTCACAGCGGCCGCCCTTGACGTTGAAAGAGAATCGCCCCTTGCCGTAGCCCCTGATCTTCGATTCCGGAAGTTGAGCGAATAAGTCCCGGATCGGAGTGAATAATCCCGTGTAGGTTGCAGGATTCGACCTTGGTGTCCGCCCTATCGGACTCTGATCGATATCGATCACCTTATCGATAAACTCCTGGCCATCGATCGATTCGAAGGGCAGCGACACCATTCTCGCATTGTGGAAGCGCTGCGCAAGGATAGGGTAGAGGGTCTGGTTGATCAGACTTGATTTCCCGGATCCCGATACGCCGGTGACGCAGATGAAGGTGCCCAGGGGCACTTCAAGCGTGTCGCCTTTCAGATTGTGGCCGGTCGCACCCCTAAGGACGAGACGTTTCTCGCTCCCCCGTCTTCTATCTTTCGGAATACGTATCGCCTTCTCTCCCCTGAGATATGCGGCCGTTAGACTTTCGAAACCGTTCACCGCCACCCGGAGATCGGCCGGAGCCGTGGAACCTAACACCTGCCCCCCGTGCTCGCCGGCACCCGGACCAAGGTCTACCACGAAATCAGCCGACTCGATCATCTCGCGATCGTGCTCGACCACCAGAACGGAGTTCCCGAGATCGCGAAGCTGCCGCAGCGATGCGATCAATCGCTGATTGTCCCTCGGATGGAGCCCGATCGAAGGTTCGTCGAGCACATAAAGCACCCCGGTAAGCTGCGTCCCGATCTGCGTAGCAAGTCGGATGCGCTGCGTCTCGCCTCCGGACAAGGTCCGAGCCGGACGGTCTAGATTCAAATATGTCACGCCGACATTGATGAGGAACTCCAATCGCTCCTTGATCTCCTTGATGATCGGTCCGGCGATCAGCCACTGCCGATCGGTGAGTTCCACCTGTTCGAAAAAGTTATGGAGTGAGAGAAAATCCATCTTTACCAGGTCGGCGACGTTCTTATTGCCGATCCTGTAGCTTAGGCTTTCTTTCTTCAGACGGCCGCCGCCGCATTCATTGCAAGGCATCTCACGCATGAACGCCTCGGCCCACTTTCGCTGGGAAGCCGAGGAGGTATTTTCATAGGTGTGCCGGATATGCTCATGGAGTCCGCCGAACCTGTGCTGATACCGTACTTCGCGGTTCTTGTACCGGTAGACGATATCGAACTGCTCCTCGCCGGCACCGTGAAGGATGATCTCGAGCTGTCGATCGGTCAGCTTGTCGATAGGTGTATCAAAATCAAAGTCGTAAGCCTCGGCCACGGCTCGCATCTGACTGAAAATCCAGATGTCTCGTGGCTTTCCAATCGGCGCGAGACCGCCCCTTCCGATCGTAAGCGTCGCATCGGGAACGATGAGTTCGACGTCGATTTCCTGTCTGGAGCCAAGTCCATTGCAGACCGGACATGCACCGTACGGCGTGTTGAATGAAAAGCTGTTCGGCGATGGATCGTCGTAGGAAATACCATCGTCCGGACTGAAGAGATGCCTGCTGAAGAGGTGATCCCGCTGATCAGCGGCACCATCGACTTCGGACACGATGAGCGTTCCCCCACCCAAGCCCAGCGCCGTCTCGACCGATTGAGCGACCCGAGGCCGGATGCCGTCTCGTATTACGATGCGGTCGACGACGACTTCGATATCGTGGGTCTTGTATCTGTCGACCTTCATGCCTTCCTCGATCTCCCGGAGCTCGCCGTCGATCCGCACGCGCTGAAATCCCTGTCTCGCCATCTGCTCGAAGAGCTCGCGATAGTGCCCCTTACGAGCTTTCACCACGGGAGCAGCGATAATCAGACGTGCCTCTTCCGGGAAACCCAGAATTCCGTCGATAATCTCGTCATCAGACTGCTTCCGCATCGGCTTGCCCGAAATATAGGAGTAAGCCTTGCCCGCCCTCGCGAAGAGCAGACGAATGAAGTCGTAGATCTCCGTGACCGTCCCGACCGTCGACCGTGGATTCTTGCTGACGGTCTTCTGCTCAATAGCGATCACCGGTGAAAGGCCGTCGATGAAATCGACATCGGGCCGCTCCATCATTCCGAGAAACTGTCGCGCATAGGCACTGAGGCTCTCCATGTACCGGCGCTGGCCCTCGGCGTAGATCGTATCGAACGCGAGCGAGGATTTCCCAGACCCGGAGAGGCCGGTGATCACGACGAGCTGTTCACGAGGAATGTCGAGATCGACATTCTTGAGGTTGTGCTCGCGGGCTCCGCGAATTACGATCCGATCGTCCATTGAATGCAGGTCTACTATCTCACCAACTCCTGCGAAGCTTCTGCGAAATGATTCTGCCGCAGCTCTCGTCCGTCTGAAAACGGCTCTGCCTCTGAAGACTTCGCGGCCTGTGCATCCGCCGCTTGCGGGGTGCTCGAAGCGTATCCTGTCTGGCGCAGTGCCAAACGACGCCACGGCAAATTCAGCCGACCTAGTACAACCGGAAGTGCGCGGATTCGTTTCTCCGCGAACAAGATGAAAGGATACCATCCAGACAGCGCCAGCCGTTCACGACAGCGCCAGACCGCACCGCAGCGTCGCTACGCCTCCGCGGCATTATCGTGAACCTGGCTGCCGGCACGTGCGAAGACGCTCGTCGAAGCGTGAGATGCCCAGACATGAAATCCGACACTCCCGCTGCATCGCCTGCGCCGTTACATTCCTTCCTCCGCCGCGGCGGCAGTCGCAACGTCGCCCTCTGTGATATCGCCATCAGGCACGACCTTGTCGCGGAACGTGAATATGAAGAAGATCGAGACCAACAGGGCAAAGGCCGCCGGATAGATCCAGAACTGCTGCCAGACTTCCGGCGAAAGGACGAGCGCATCTCCCTTCAGGGCATTGTTGAGGGCGCCGATGATCTGTGCGCCGATCCCGAGACCGATTCCATAAGTGACCAGCACTAGGAAGCCCTGCGCCTGCCCGCGAATGGCCGGTGTCGATTTTTTGTCGACATATATCTGGCCCGTCACGAAGAAGAAGTCGTAGGACAGACCGTGCAGCAAG
This sequence comes from uncultured Rhodothermales bacterium, assembly GCA_964554105.1. Classification (GTDB taxonomy): domain Bacteria; phylum Bacteroidota; class Rhodothermia; order Rhodothermales; family VXPQ01; genus CAZKNF01. Next base: position 100,747 of record CAZKNF010000005.1, read on the forward strand.
ATGCCTAGCACAATCATCCAGAACAGCCCTGCCGGCGCGCCGATGGCGAATAGCGCGTAACGCAGAACCCAGGCTCCCATGCCGGCAACGAGCATCCATTTTACGCCCAACCGTACGAAAAAGAAGGGCATGAGCACCATGAAAAAGGCCTCCGACATCTGGCCCAGCGAGAGCAGAGATGCCGGACTCGGAAATACGCTATCCTTGAGGATGCCCGCAAGCCCGGCAAACGGTCCCGCTCCCTCCGTGTAGATCGCGTTGTTCACGAAAATGGGAGCAAAGTTGTAGTAAGCGGCGAGCGGAATGCAAATCAACATCGAGCTGAGGATGAATGCATAAAACGATCTGCTCCCGAGATGCTTCAGCGCATCTATGCCGGCGATGCTGCGCAAAGAGACCTTCTCGCCCCGAGCGGGCGGAGGCGTATGCGGCAGCGAGAAACTGTAGAGCCCGAGAATGATACTACCCACCGCAGTCGTGTACAGCGGCCAGGAGGTCTCATCCGGTACCTGCCCGACGACAAACACACCCAGCACGATGCTAATGAACAGGCCCGCAACGATCCAGCCAATCGTGCCGAAGACGCGGATCATCGGAAACTGCTTCTCCTGATCGTCGATGTGGTGAAA
>CAZKNF010000006.1:0-7672 GCA_964554105.1 uncultured Rhodothermales bacterium
AGCGGAAGGCTGACTGGTCTCAAAGTTGATGTACATGCTCACCGAGGCACAACACGTCCGGTTATCTTCCGATTGACGATCCGTTCATGATCGATGCACTTTCGAATCCGCATGCCGAGCGCCTGAACCGATACCGATCGATCGTTCCGGATTGGACGGCGTTCGTCGAGGCACTGGCCCGACCTCTACCGCTATGCCTCTGGACGAACACGCTGCGAACGACGCCTTCAGCCGTTGCTGCCTGGCTGAAATTCGAAAGCATCAATGCGCAGCCTTTGCCGTGGCTCGATACGGCTTTTAAAGGACACATCTCTGAGAACGCTGGCCGGTCAATTCCGTACGTGGCGGGCCTCTACCATATTCAGGAAGAAGTCTCGATGTTGCCCGCTCTCCTACTGGATCCGAAGCCCGGAGAGCGGATTCTGGATACGTGCGGCGCTCCCGGCAGCAAATCAGCGCAGATCGCCGTTGCGATGCAAAATCGTGGTACGCTGATCTCAAACGACCGCAGTGCCCTTCGACACCGTGCAACGCGGGGCGTTCTCGATAGGATCGGGGCTGTCAACGCGGCGATCACGGTGCACGATGCAGCTGCCTTTCCGCTTGAATCGAATACGTTCGATCGCGTTCTCGTGGACGTTCCGTGCACCTGTGAGGGCACGTCGCGCAAGAATTACGCAGCTTTTCTAAATGCAGGATCGGATCCCTCGCGGCGATTGGCGAGCACTCAGCTGGCGATACTTCGCCGAGCTATCGCGCTCTGCCGGCCGGGTGGGCGTGTGGTGTACGCGACGTGCACGTATGCACCCGAGGAAAATGAACTCGTCGTCGACGCCGCACTCAAATCCTGCGCCGACGAAATCGATCTACTTCCTGCTCAAGTTGACGGCTTTACGTCGTCGCCTGGAATTACGCAATGGAACGGGGAGATGCTGGACTCACGATTGGAGCGGACACTGCGAGTCTGGCCGCATCAAAATGATACGGGTGGATTTTTCGTCGCAGTCTTCGAAAAAGCGGGGCGCAAGGGGCCGCCAATAGAAGATGTACACGCCCACGAGGTCTCGTCTGAGTCCCATGTGCATCGGCCGGACGACCTGCTCGACGCCGATGCGGAATCGAAATGGTTCGATCTGATCCGAAGCCGGTTCGGACTTCCTGGCGATGCATTCGACGAATTGCGTCTCGCCCGAACAAGTAAGAAGTACGTTTTAGCGATATCGGACGATTTCATATCCCCGGCCTGGCCGGAACCGGTCAGCATCGGCATGCCGCTCGTCCGAACACAACTTCAATATCCGAAGCTCACGACGGCAGGGGCCATGCTGCTGGGATCACGTGCGGTGAGGAACGTCGTGGAGGCCACGGAGCGACAGGCGAGACGCTATTTGGCACGTGATGAGTTCATTCTCACGCCAGATCAACTCGCTGATATAACGGATACCGGCTACGTACTCGTCCGGCACCGGGGCATATCGTTGGGGGTGGCACTCTGCTACCTGGATGAGCACCGCGTGCTGAGCATGTATCCGAAGGTGTTGAGCCGGGCAGTCACCGGCGCCGCTACTCCAGCCTGAAGTGAAAAGTGACGACGCCCGTCTGTGCTTCCTGAGGTGCGTTTGGCGGAAGCGGGTTGAACCTCCAGCGCGCCAGCGCATCCATGACGGACTGCTCCAGAGCCGGATTACCCTTGAGCAGAGGGAGGCGCTGCACGATTCGTCCCTGCGGATTGACGGTGATTTGCACGCGGATCGTGGCGTTCACCTTTTCTCGATAGGTTGGAAGCGGCGAAACCAGTGCATTTCGATCCAGTCCTTCGATCTGGAACGGCGCCGACAGCTCTTCCTCGGCTCCATCGCCGTCCTCCCCGCCTTCCGCGCCCACATCGCCGTCCGTCGCTCCGCTGCCGAGCGGTCTGATCGGCTGCGATGCGTCATCCTCCTCCTCGCGAACGTCTTCCGGATTATTCTGACGCTCTGGAGAGATTGTCTCCGCATCCGGCGACGCGACCACATCTTCATCGACGATCTCTTCGGGCTGATCTGGCAGGTCGACAGGCCTTGCCTCTTCAGGTGGAGCTGCCACTTCGGGCTGCGGCTCTTCCAACTCTTCGGTAGGACGCTCGTCGGCGGCCTCCGGATTTTCGATCGGTGCCTGCTGTACAGGCCGCCCCTCTGCAAAGGGCCCGAGCTCCACTTCGACGAAGCCGAGCTGCTCCATTTCGGGCGTGGCCGCCGTCAGAAATGTCATCAGAAATAGGAGCAGCGCGTGTGCCGCGATGCTCACGCTCAATCCGATCCAGTCGTTTTTCGTCATCTATCAGCTGCCGCGTTACAGGGTCGTCGTAATTATGGTACATAAATTCAATCGATGCGTCCATGATCCCTTCATCAGGTGCTCGATTTCTCGAAGAGCGACACTAAACTCTCCTGATATGGCGGTTCGATTACCCCCCGGTCGGTGATGATCGCCGTGACCAGTCCGGCCGGAGTGATGTCGAATGCCGGATTGTACACTTTTACTCCATGCGGGGCGGTCTGCCGCCCGAATCCGTGTGTGACCTCGTCCGCCTCGCGCTCCTCAATCATGATATCCTTCCCCGCTGCTGTTTGGAGATCGATCGTCGAAGCGGGTGCCGATACGTAGAACGGTATTTCGTGGGCTCTCGCAAGCACGGCCAGCGCGTACGTCCCGATCTTGTTGGCCACATCACCATTGGCGGCAATGCGGTCGGCCCCTACCATCACCGCGTCAATGCGTCCCTCGCTCATCACGTGTGCGGCCACTGAATCGGTAATGAGCGTGGCCGGCACGCCGGACTTCGCGAGCTCCCATGCAGTGATGCGGCTCCCCTGCAACAGCGGCCGGGTCTCATCCACGAAGGCATGAATATCGATGCCTCTCTCACGTCCCAGAATGAGCGGTGCGAGCGCCGTACCGTAGCCGGACGTTGCCACGCCTCCGGTGTGGCAGTGCGTCAGCACGGTCATGCCACCGGCCAGCAGCGAGAGGCCATGCTCGCCCAGCCTCCTCCCTGCCTCCAGGTCTTCCTGGAATATGTCGTTCGCTTCATCAAGGAGGGTGTCCATCAACGCTCGAGCCTCCGGCCTGCGTGGCTCGCACTGTGCATCGACCACCTGTCGCATTCGATTCAGCGCGTGAAACAGGTTCACGGCCGTAGGACGCGTCGTTTTCAAGAGGTCGATGGCCTGCATTGCCTCGGAACACGCATCAACATCGTTTGCAACGTCGCGAAGGGCCAGAACCACGCCATACGCCGCCGCGATGCCGATAGCCGGAGCGCCGCGAACCCGAAGCTGACTGATGGCCTCCGCCATCTCATCGGGCGTCCGGATATCGAGCCATGTTTCAGAGGCGGGCAACAGGGTCTGGTCGAGAAGATCCACACGCCTTTCCGAGTCGATCCAACGAAGCGGTGGGATCATTACATTCGAGGGCCGATAGTTAATAGAGGAGAGACAATCGTCCGTAGCCACAGATGCGACACCAGAGTTCGTGTAACGCAGAAATCATATGACTGCTCCACAGCACATTGCCGATATCGAGAAAGTCTCCGATCTCTTGAGCAGGTGGATAACTACACATGGAGCCGACAAAGACGTCTCGTGGCTGTTCGGGCGCCGTGAGGAGATCCGACAGGGCGCGCCGGAATGGAAGTTCTTCACTGCCTTCAGCGCCGTCCCGCGGTACCTCGGCAAGGCTGATCTGAGCCTCTCGTCTGAGGATCTCGCCGAGGCTCGCGACGCGCGCAGCAAATGGAATCCTTCCCGATGGAGCATCGACCAGGCCGCACGGACGTACCTGGTCCTCGCGCTGCCGAGTGAATCTCCGGATTCATTGGTGTCGACCCTCGACAGGGTGTATAGCACGGCCGATGTGGGCGAATCGGTGGCCCTATATCAGAGCCTGCCACTCGTGCCGCATCCCGATCGCTTTACGGGCCGGGCGGCCGAAGGCATTCGCAGCAACATGACGTCCGTTTTCAACGCCGTCGCGCTCGACAATCCATATCCAGCCGAATACTTGGACGAGGGTGCATGGAATCAGATGGTCCTGAAGGCATTGTTCATCGGCGCCCCGGTTCATCGGATCATAGGAATCGACGAACGCGCGAACGCGGATCTGGCGCGCATGCTGGTCGACTACGCCCGTGAACGCAGAGCCGCCGCGCGGTCCGTTCCGCCGGAAGTATGGCGGCCCGTCGCGCCGTTCGTCGACGACGCCGTCATCGACGACATAGCCGCCGCGCTGTCGGCCGATGATGAAGATGAACGGCGTGCGGCAGCGCTCGCACTGCATGCTTCCCCGTCGGACTCAGCTCGCCGCCTTCTCGAGACCGAGCCGGATCTATTGTCCCGCATCGAAAGGGACGATCTGACGTGGTCTACGTTGGCCAGAGACGACGTCACGACTGACAAATAGCCGCTCACTCCTCGCACCACTTCGAGCAGATTACCCAAAGTTAGCTATGCTTGCGGACTCCCTTCTCTTCATTGATCCCCACGTCCACATGATCTCCCGCACCACGGACGATTATGAAAAGATGCGCGACGCTGGAATCGTCGCCGTTATCGAGCCGGCATTCTGGCTTGGACAGCCGCGGACCACGCTTGGCTCGTTCAAAGATTATTTTTCCATGATCGTAGGATGGGAGCGATTTCGGGCCGGGCAGTTCGGGATCCGTCATTATTGTACGATCGGCCTTAATGCCAAAGAGGCCAACAACGAGCCGCTGGCAGATGAAGTAATGGAATTGCTCCCACTCTACGCGATGAAGGAAGGCGTCGTCGCCATCGGCGAGATCGGCTATGACGACATGACGGATGCTGAGGAGAAGTACTTCGGAATGCAGCTTGACCTGGCGAAGGAGCTGGATACGCTTGTGCTCATCCACACGCCCCATCGCAACAAGAAGGCAGGAACCACCCGCAGTATGGATGTTTGCGATGAACGAGGTCTCGACCCTATGCGGGTAATCGTCGACCACAACAATGAAGAAACGGTCAAGGAAGTACTCGATCGCGGATTTTGGGCTGCCTTCACCATTTACCCACACACGAAAATGGGCAACGAGCGAATGGTAGAGATCGTGCGACGCTACGGCACAGACCGCATCATCGTCGACAGCGCTGCCGATTGGGGCATCAGTGACCCGCTGGCGGTTCCGAAGACGGCGCGACTCATGATCGAGCGAGGCATACCCCGTGAAGACGTCGTCGCCGTCACCTACAGGAACGCACTGGAAGCTTATTCGCAGAGCGGCCAGATGGCCGAACGGGATTGGATGGATCCGGCTTCCATCGATCAAAGACAGCTGTACAGCGGCAATTCCATTCTGCGCGGTGGCCAGGCACCGGTGGTCGAAGCCGAAGCTTCGAGCGAAGACAATCTCATCATCGAATGATTTCTCGCCTTCGGGCTTACCTCGAACTGGCTCGCCCGGCCAACGTCATCACCGCGTTTGCGGATATTCTGGCCGGCTTATCAGCGGTATGGTCGCTGAGCCTTTCCACGCGTATGGGCGGCGACCTCGCCGTATCCATCGTGCCGGAAACGCTGGGTGTGCAGACGGTCTTCACTCTTCTTGCAGCCACGGCGGGGCTCTACGCCGGCGGCGTCGTTCTGAACGATTTTTTCGACGCAGATCTCGATGCAGTCGAACGACCCGAGCGTCCGATCCCGAGTGGGCGCGTGTCGAAGATAGGTGCGGCGGTCTTTGGCACCGTGTTGCTCCTAACCGGCATCGTGCTGGCGTCGTTCGTCTCGTTGTGGTCGTTTCTGGTGGCGACGGCCGTCGCCCTGCTGGTGGTTATTTACGATGCCGCTGGTAAGCGCCACGGGGTTTGGGGTCCGATTAACATGGGCCTGTGCCGCGGCGGCAATCTGCTGCTGGGCGTGAGCGCCTTGCCGGCCATGCTTGCGGAGCTATGGTTTCTGGCGCTGCTGCCGGTCGTCTACATCGGGGCCGTAACGGCCGTAAGCAGGGGCGAGGTTCACGGTGGAAGCGCCTCCACGGGCATTCTCGCCATTGCGCTCGCGGGAGGGGTAGCCGCGGCGCTTCTTCTCCTCGGGATTCGAATCGGCTACCGCAGCGTACAGGCTTTGCCGTTTGTCGTCCTATTTATCGCCCTCATTTTTCCCGCCTTCATCCAGGCCGCAAAGCGACCGTCTCCGGAACACATTCGGCGCGCCGTCAAGCGCGGCGTGCTGTCACTGGTGGTGATGGACGCCTCGCTCGCAGCTGGATTTGCGGGATGGCCTGTTGGATTGGCCGTGCTCGCCCTGCTTCCGATCTCCATGGGATTAGCCCGACTTTTTCCCGTGACCTGACCTTGCGCCCGCAGTTTATGGCATTCTGGCCAGCCGATGCGATCTTTTTCGACGTGATGCGGTTAGAAATGCGCCACCAGAGTGCGGCTCCTACAGCCGCCGTCTCGAAGGAAGTAGACCGTATAAATGCAGACCATCCACCAGGAACTGAACGTCGGATTCCGTTACGACGTGCACTTCACCGAGGGAGTTTTCGACGTTGAAAACAATCTGCTCTCGGAAATTATCGAACGGGCCGAGGATCCCTTTCCGAGGCGCGTCCTGGCGGTCGTCGACCAGGGCCTTCTCGATCACTATCCGATACTCCTGAAGAATATTCTTCGCTACCTGAACGAGCAGCGGACCCTCCAAAGTGCGGGAGCACCGATTGTGGTGCCGGGTGGCGAGGCCGCCAAGAACGATCCCGACGTGGTCGAGCGCATCCACAGGGCGATGCACGAGAGCGGCCTGTGCCGTCACTCGTATGTGCTCGCAGTCGGCGGCGGATCGGTTTTAGACGTGGCCGGCTACGCGGCCGCTACGGCTCATCGTGGAATTCGACTGATCCGCATCCCGACGACGGTGCTCAGCCAGAATGACTCGGCTGTCGGCGTGAAGAATGGAATTAATTTATACGATACCAAGAATTTTCTGGGGACGTTTGCTCCACCGTACGCGGTGATAAACGACTCTTCGTTTCTAAAAACCCTTGATGATCGTGATTGGCGTGCCGGAATCGCGGAGGCGATCAAGGTCGCCCTCGTAAAGGATGCTGATTTTTTCAAGGAGTTGGAAGAGAACGTGCAGAACCTCGCTCCTCCCGTACGGGGACGGGAAGCCATGGAGTCGCTCATCTACCGTTGCGCACGGTTGCACCTCGATCATATCGCGACCGGAGGTGATCCATTCGAGATGGGTTCATCGCGCCCGCTCGATTTCGGGCACTGGTCCGCTCACCAGCTCGAGCAATCAACGAACTTCGAGCTGCGTCACGGCGAAGCGGTCGCCATCGGCATCGCACTGGATGCCACATACTCGTATCTGAAGGGTATGCTCGACAAGGCAGACTGGCTTCGCATTCTCGGGCTCTTCAACCGCCTCGGATTGGATCTCTACGTACCTGAGCTGGAGCATCATCTAAGTGAGCCCGATCATCCGGGGTGCATTTTTCGCGGTCTCGAGGCATTTCGCGAACATCTCGGCGGCGAACTGACGATAATGCTTCTCGAAGGCATCGGCAACGGCATCGAAGTCCACGACGTAGATTTTAGTACATATCGAGACGCGATTGCAAAACTGCGCGCCGCTCGCGCCGTCGCGGAGAATGTTTGAGATCGGCAGA